>JBHJOI010000001.1:0-52795 GCA_050329935.1 Thiotrichales bacterium
CGATGCGCTCGGGCAGCTCGCCCGGCGCGGGGGGCTCGTGCAAGACCGTACCATCTCGGTGGTCGACGACCCGAACATCGTCGCTCTCCCGCAGTCGACCGGCGTCGGTGGGATCGTCCAGCGTGTTGGCCGTCAACGTACGGTGCAGATCCAGCACGATCCGTGGCGAGAGCGGCTCACGACAAATGTCGCGGATACGCTGCATCGCGGCGAAGTTGTTGAAGATCATGTGCTCGCCACGGTCGCGCGGCGAGCGCCCCTCGCGCAGCATCGCCTCGGCCACGCGGCGCGTGGTAGCCGCGCCTTCGAGCTGGCTGGACGTGATCGCCTCCTCCACCAGAGACTTGAGCAGATAGCGATCCCGGTCGGCGGCTCCAGCGACCGGCGTTGCCATGCCGATTTGACCCGCCGCGTCGCGGTCGATGCGATGGAGTTCGCGCTGCACCCGTTCCGGCATGCCGAAAGTGAAGGGCCTGTCGCCCTTGTCGCGCAACAACGGCACCGTCGTCGCCCGACCCAGGCGCGCCAGCTTGACGCCGAGCCACCATTCCTCGATGGTAAGTCCCTCTGGCGGCGCCCGATGCCGCAAGTCATCCCAATGCAGGTAACGCCCGTCGACGAGGTCGGAGCGATCTACGGGCAGGATCACGCCCAACCGATCAGGCCCCACACGGGAGAGAAGGTCGCCCAGCGTTGGCGGAGAAAGCGGAATCTTCATATGGAACTATCAATTTGATTGATGTTGATAGCTCGATGATAGATCACGACCAGCCCAACATCTATCAATTTGATAGTTACTGATAACAACTGATAGGGGCTCGCCTCGCCTGGAGCCACACGGTGCCTGTGGTTCCGTCATCGGGCCGCGATCGTCGAGGTTGCCCATTGCGCCGACAAGGCGCGCCAGTCGCTTGGGTAGAACGTTCAATAGCGGCCTAACCTCAATCATCGCCGCCATGCGCGGGCGACGACGTGCTGTCGGTCCCGCTGACACTTCTTTTCGGGTGGGTGCCGGTTTGAACGCTCAATCCGTGGTGGTTTGGTGTATCCGGGCGATCCCGGTGCTACGGTTCGAGGACGAATCAACACGGATCACGCGAGGAGTCACGCGCCATGCAGATCATCGAACCCGTCGTCCACGACCTTGGTGACGGCTTCAGTGTGCGTCGCGCGCTGCCGAATCCGCGGCGGCGCATGATCGGTCCGTTCATTTTCTGGGATCACTTCGGGCCGGTTACGCTGACCGACACCCGCAAGTTGTCGGTGCGGCCGCACCCGCATTGTTGTCTTGCGACCGTCACGTATCTGTTCGCGGGCGAGATCCTGCACCGGGACAGCCTCGGCAACGTGCTCGCGATTCGCCCGGGTGAGGTGAACT
This sequence comes from Thiotrichales bacterium, assembly GCA_050329935.1. Classification (GTDB taxonomy): domain Bacteria; phylum Pseudomonadota; class Gammaproteobacteria; order UWMA-0217; family UWMA-0217; genus CAYSFW01. The sequence continues at coordinate 1,379 of JBHJOI010000001.1, forward strand.
TGATGACGGCCGGGCGCGGCATCGTGCATAGCGAGCGCTGCGAGCCGGCGTCAGGCGAAACGGTTCCGACCGAGGGCATACAGCTCTGGCTCGCGCTGCCCCTTGCTTTGGAAGAGACTGAGCCGGCCTTTGCGCACTACGCGGCCGACGCGTTGCCGCGCCACGACGCGGGCGCCGTGCGCATGAAGTTGATCATGGGCGAATGTCTGGGTTTGCGCTCGCCGGTGTATTGTCACTCGCCGACGTTTTACGCCGACCTGTCGTTTGAGCGCGAAGGGACTGCCTATACGTTGCCCGTCGCAGCAGGTCACGCAATGGGAGTTTATGTCGCCAGCGGCGAGGTAACGACCAACGGTGTCGCGCTCCACGCTGGCCAACTCGGCTATCTCGCGGATGAAGCCAACATCGCGATGCGAGCCGGCACGCGCGCGCGGGTGCTCGTGTTTGGCGGGGAGCCTTTTGCCGAGCCCCGTCATATCTGGTGGAACTTCGTTGCTTCCGACCGCGAGCGTATCGAGCGGGCCAAGGCCGATTGGCGCGAAGGCCGGTTCCCGGCGGTGCCGGGCGAGGTCGAGTTCATCCCGCTGCCGGATGAGCGCGGCTAGCTAAGTTTGCTGACCCCGCTCGCGCCTCATTCGTTGTCGTGGGGCGGCGGTTCATTCGCGCGTCGCGATTGGCGTGAGACGGTGTTCAAGCTGGGTCAGCAGGATGCCACCGAGGATCAATCCGAGCGCGTAAAGGTGGTTAGGCTGCGGTTGCTCGCCCATGAACAGGATGCCGAGTGCGACCGCCCATAACGGGATCAGATAGTTGAGCTGGGAGACGAACGAGGGGCCCGCGGAATGGATCAGCCGGAAGTACACCACTGCGGCGATCGCCGTCGAAAACGTACCGAGCGCGGCGACGGCGAGCAGCGCATCGAGTGGCGGCCCGGCGATCGGTGCCCGACCGGCGTCGAAGCCGGTCATCGGAATCATCATCAGTGTCGCAAGTGCCGTGGTGGCCGCCGCCGCGTGGAGTGCCTCGCCGGCGGGACGCAGTCGCGACAGAATTGCGGAGATGGCGTAACACACCGCGCCGGCCAGCACCGCGAGCATCGCGATCAGTTCCGCCGCGCCGCCGGTGCCGGTGGCGAGCGCTTCCGGGCCGGTCAACACGACGATGCCGGTAAAGCCGAGCCCGAAGCCGCCAATCCGGTACCGGGTCAGGCGTTCGTTGGGTACCCAAAAATGCGCGAATCCAAGCGTGAACAGCGGCATCACCGCCATCAGAATCCCGGCCAGGCCACTGTCGATGCGCTGTTGCCCCCAGGCGATCAGGGAAAACGGCAGCGCGTTGCCGAACAATGCGATTAGCAAAAAAAATAGCCACAACCGCCCGCCGCCGAACCCGCCCCGCACCAACCACACCGCGATGGGCACCAAGAGCAGCGACGCGATCGCGAGGCGACCGAACACGACCCAATCCGGCGGCAGCGCGGTCACCGCGACTTTTGTTAACAGGAATGCCGTGCCCCACATCGCGGTGAGCGCGAGCAACATGATCCAGTCGGTCGGACGGTGGCGCATCGGGGGTCTCGCGGGTGAAGGCTGTGGTGCCCGGAATCACATAAGGAGCTTGGCGGACTTGAGATGAAACGGCTGCAAAAGCGGGAGAACGATCCCTTGTTCCGATCCTCTTAGTTAAATAGCTACGGCTATTCGCCTCAAATGATCGAAAAAATGGCCTCGCTTTCCCAGTTTTTCGCTACGATTCCCTCAAGTCCGACAGGCTCCTGGGACAGCGGGTGCGACTCGACAAAGCGGGCCGCAGGCGTGAGTCTAGCGGATCCGGTCGATCGATCGAAACGTTCGACTGAAAACGATTGTTTTAGTGCCGCGCGCGGCGACAGTGTGCATCGACTGCTTCCTCTAGCTGAGGTCGACGAAATCCGGTGGCCGGCCCGAATCGATGCTGGTTGGGTGCGGACCCTGGATTTCGACTGGGGGCGTATCGCGGGATGGCATAACTTGCGTCTGAATGCCAACCCCGGAGCGTCGGCGCCTGAAATGGGTGAGTAAGCGTGAAATGCCTCTGATCGAACTACGGAATGTTGGAAAGTCCTACCGCGAGGGTGAGTTGCGGCGCGAGATTCTCGTTGGCGTGGATCTCCTGATCGAACCTGGCGAGCGACTGGCGTTGTTGGGACGCAGCGGTTCGGGCAAATCGACCCTGCTGAACCTGTTGGGCGGGCTGGAGGCGCCGGACAGTGGCGAGATCCTGGTGCGCGGGGTCGCCATGGGGCGGCTCGACGAGCGCGCGCGGACCCTGTTGCGGCGGCGCGAGGTGGGCTTCATCTACCAATTTTTCAACTTGATCCCGACCTTGACCGTGGCCGAGAACGTCGCGCTGCCACTGGAATTGAACGGTGTTGAGATGGCGGAAGCGCGCACACGGGTCGACGCCGCGCTGCGCGCGGTGGATCTCGACGGCCGGGCCGGCAGCTTTCCGGATCGACTCTCGGGTGGCGAGCAACAGCGGGTCGCAATCGCGCGCGCCCTGGTCCATCGTCCCGCGCTGGTGCTGGCGGATGAACCGACCGGCAATCTCGACGCCACAACCGGCCGCGCCGTGCTCGAACTGCTAGACGAGCGGGTGCGCGAGCAGGGCGCGACGCTGGTCCTCGTGACCCACAGCCGCGAGGTGGCAAGCCACGCCGACCGGGTTTTAGTGCTGGACCAAGGCCGGATCGGCGCTCAGGGCGCCGAGGTTGCCTGGTGATCCGCGGCTTGCACCTGGCGGGTTGGCGGCATCAGGCGCGCCACCCCTGGCAGGCGGTGCTGGCGGTATTGGGGATTGCACTCGGCGTGGCAGTGGTGGTCGCGGTCGATCTGGCCAATCAAAGCGCCAAGCGCGCGATGGCGCTCTCGATCGAAGGGCTCGCCGGCCGCGCCACCCATCAGCTGCTCGCCGGGCCGGCGGGCATCGACGAATCGTTCTATTCCCAACTGCGCCGTGAGCGTGGGCTGCGTACCGTGGCGCCGGTGGTCGAGGGCCTGGTGCGGATCGAAGGCGAGACTTTCCACTTGCTGGGACTCGACCCGTTCGCCGAGGGGCCGTTTCGGCAACAGATGGCGAGCGTCCCGGGCGGCGTGCTGACCGACCTGCTGACCAAAGCCGACACGGTGCTGATGCCGGCGACTACGGCCGAGCGTCTGGCGTTGTCCGCCGGCGCGCGCTTCGGCGTCGATCTGGGGGGCGTCACGCGCACGCTGATCTTGGCGGCGGTGGCGGAATCGGAGGGCACGCGGGCTGCGCTCGACGGGATTTTGTTCGCCGATATCGCGACCGCGCAGGAAGTGCTGGGGCGCGTCGGCCGACTCGACCGTATCGATCTGATCCTGAACGATACCGAGGCGCGCCAGTTGGACGCATCGTTGCCAGCGGGCGTGACCTTGCAGGCCGCGGAGTCACGCAGTCATGTGCTCCTGGAGTTGACCCGCGCGTTCCATACCAATCTCACCGCGCTCAGCCTATTGGCGTTGGTGGTGGGTGGATTTCTGATCTACAACACCATGACCTTTTCCGTGTTGCAGCGGCGGCCGGTGCTGGCGCGGCTGCGGCTGCTCGGGGTCACCCGGACGGAGATCGTGCGCCTGGTGTTGCTGGAGGCACTCGCGCTTGGCGCGCTAGGCACGCTGCTCGGACTCGCGGCGGGCTATCTGATCGCGCACGGCCTGTTGCAGTTGGTCACCCGCACCATCAACGATCTGTATTTCGTGCTCACGGTCACTGCGTTGCAACCGGGCTGGTTGGAGTGGTTGAAGGGCCTCGGTCTCGGTTTGGGCGCGACCTTGCTCGCGGCGCTGGGGCCGGCGCTGGAGGCCTCGCGAACCTCGCCGCTGGTTGCGCAACAGCGCTCGGTGTTGGAGCGTTCGAGTCACCGCGCGTTACCGTGGCTCGCGGTGGCCGGGATCGCGGTGCTCGGCGCCGGGTGGTTGCTGGCGTGGCTGCCGAGCCGGAGTCTGGTGCTAGGGTTCGCGGCGTTGTTCCTGTTGATCGTCGGTTTCAGCCTGCTGGCGCCGCTTGGGCTGACGCTGTTGTCACGGGTGTTGACCGTTCCGCTGGGCCTGCTGTTTGGCAACCTTGGGCGGCTCGCGGCCCGCGGCGTGGTCGCGAATCTGAGTCGTACCGGGCTCGCGGTCGCCGCGCTGGCGGTCGCGGTTTCGGCGACGGTCGGGGTGGGTGTGATGATCACGAGCTTTCGCGCCAGTGTCGCCGATTGGCTGGACCAGACCTTGCAGGGCGATCTGTATGTCTCGGCGCCGTCGCATATTTCGTCGCGCACGGCCGGCTCCCTGGAGCCGAGCGTACCCGAGCGCTTGCGCGAAATTCCGGGCGTCGCCGAGCTCGGAACGGGTCGCCGGGTCGTGGTCGAGTCGCGCGCGCGGCCGACCGAGTTGCTGGTGATCGACATGGCGCGTCGCAGCTATCAGGGTTTCACCTTTCTGGCGGGTGACCCAGCGCGAGCCTGGCCCCAATATGACACGGCGACTGCGGTGTTGATCTCGGAGCCGCTCGCCCGTCACCGCGGCCTCGGCGTGGGCGATCACCTGGAGCTGTTGACCGATCGCGGCTGGCAGTTTTTCGCGATCGTCGGGGTGTTTCGCGACTATGGTTCCACCGAGGGGATGGTCGTGCTGAGGCGTGCGTTGTACGAGCGTTTTTGGGACGATCGCGGCGTCTCCACGGTCGGCATCTATCTGACGCCAGAAGCCGACGCGCGGGCGGTGCGCGATGCCATCACGGCGCGTTTACGACCGATCGAGCAGGCCGTGCAGGTACGCTCGAACCGCGAGATTCGCGCGTTGTCGCTGGAGATTTTCGATCGCACCTTCGCGATCACCCACGTGCTGCGTTTGCTGGTGATCGGCGTGGCGTTCATCGGCGTGTTGAGCGCCTTGCTCGCGCTGCAACTGGAGAAGGCGCGGGAGTACGCCGTGTTGCGTGCGACCGGGTTGACCCCGGCGCAGTTGTTGGGGCTGGTGACGCTGCAAACGGGACTTTTGGGATTGGCGGCCGGCCTGCTGGCGTTGCCGCTGGGCGTGATGATGGCGGAGGTATTGATCGACGTCATCAACCTGCGCGCGTTCGGTTGGAGCATGCAGAGCCTGACGCCGGTCGCGGTATTGGTGGAGGCGGTCGCGCTGGCGTTGTTCGCGGCGTTGCTCGCCGGCGTCTATCCGGCGTGGCGGATCGGCCGGATGGCGCCGGCGCAAGCCTTGCGCGAGGGATGAGCATGGGGTGGCGCTATTTGGCAGGGGTCCTCGTCGTTGTGTGTGCCGCCTGTTCGCCGCGACCCGAGCCGGTAATCGAATCGATCGATGTGGCGAGCGCACTCGGCGGTGCGGGGGATGAGGGTTTTTTGCGCGCGGTCGCGCCCCGCGAATTCGCATTTCCGGCCGACCACGCGGCGCATCCGGGGTATCGCAACGAGTGGTGGTACCTGACGGGTAACCTTGACGCGGCGGATGGCCGACGGTTCGGCTTTCAACTGACTTTCTTCCGCATTCAGTTGCTGCCGCGGATGCCCGAGCGCGAGTCCGCCTGGGCGACCGATACGGTCTGGATGGCGCATTTCGCGGTCAGCGACGTTGCGCGCGAGCGGCATCACGCGTTTGAACGCTACGCCCGTGGCGCGGCCGGAATCGCGGGTGCGACGGCAGCACCGACTGCGGTCTGGCTGGAGGACTGGCGACTGCGTATACCCAGCGAGACCGAGATCGAATGGCGGCTGGAGGCGGTCGAACAGGGGGTCGGGTTGCGGCTACAACTCGCTCCGCATGGCGCGGTGGTGCTGCAAGGCGATCGCGGCCTCAGTCAGAAAAGCGCCGAACCCGGCAACGCTTCCTTTTACTACTCGATCCCGCGTCTGCGCGCGCGCGGCGAGATCGCGATCGACGGTCAGCGCCATGCGGTCACGGGGCTCGCCTGGCTCGATCGCGAATGGAGTACCAGTGCGCTCGGTCCCGATCAGGCGGGTTGGGACTGGTTCGCCCTGCAGTTCGACGATGGCACCGATTTGATGTTCTACCAGCTTCGGCGCCGCGACGGTGGAGTGGACTCGCACAGCAAGGGTAGTGTTTCGAACGGCGCCTCGACACTGAGTCTGGCCGCCGACGACGTGATCGTGCGCGTGACCGAGCACTGGACCAGCCCGAGCGGCGTGCGCTACCCGGGCGCGTGGCAACTCCACCTGCCGCGGATCGAACGGACGCTCACGGTGCGCCCGGTTTTCAACGCTCAGGAAATGGACGTGAGCGTGCGCTATTGGGAAGGCGCGGTCGATGTTTGGGACGAACTCGGCGCCGCGATCGGGCGCGGGTACGTCGAGTTGGCGGGCTATCGGTCCGATGATCCGCGCTCGGTGCCTGCGACACCGCGGCGATAGTGCCTATTCGCACCCGCCTGCGTACCCCTGATCGCACTATTTATCCGCGCTTGTTCGATCGCAAGGTGATTCCCAGACATCGCGTCCAAAATAGGCCTTGGGCGTGGTGACGCCCGTAGTGGAATGTCGTCGTGAGCTGGGATCTTGAAACTTTCAACGCGTGGTCGGTGGCGCTGGGGATCGGCGGTATCGTCGCGTTTAAAATCTACGTGATCACGATGCTCGTGCGTGAGGCGAAGGCTGGCAACTTCGGCGCGCTGGTATTGGCCGTCGTGCTTGGGTTTGGTTTGCTGAGCGTGATCGCCGGGGCGGTGGTCTGGTGGATGCTGTCGCGCGCGACCTAAGCGACTACCCGACTTGAAGCGAAACGATTGCGTAGTTGAGCGAGCCGGCCGATTTTCGGTCCGAATCTCATCATTAGGTCTGGCGAGCGACCTCGATTGCGCACTCTCGCGCGACGTACTCCTTAAGTCCGAATCGTTCTGGGTGCTCGGCACTAAAAACAGCCCGATCAGGTGGGTGTCGCGGTCAGCAGCCTTCGATCGATCGTGTCAAGCAACTCGGTGGGCGTGCCCGCGCAAAATCGGCGTGCGAATAGTGCGGGCGATTGCTGCAACGCGTCGAAGTCGGTTTCGTCCACGCATTTGAAATGGTTCGGAAACGGTTCCGGGTGAATGTGGCGCAGGTTGTTGTTTACCAGCGTTGGCTTCAGTGGGGAGTTCATCAGCAAGGTTTGAAAGAACACCTCGTCGGTCATGTAGGCGTTGCGGAAAAACCTGAGGTATTCGGGATGCTTGTCGACGAACTGGACGCAGTATTCGACCGCCGCGCGGGTCAGGTTCCACCATTGATAGCCGATGTAACCGGTGTGTCCGAGGGGGATCGTTCGCGCCATTGGAATCCGAAGCAGCAGGCGCGAGTGAACCACGAGGTGCCAGTGGGCCAGACGGGTAATGCCGTTCGAGGGCGGTCCCCAATCCGCCCAGACGTGGTCCTTGCCCTCGACCGGAGCGTGATCGATGAAGTTTTGACCATTGTGCGCCGCGAGGTAGGCATCGATTTCGGCAGCCGGCTTGATCGGATAATCCTGATCGGTGAGCAGCAGCGCGTAGTCGTAGGCGGTACCCGACGCGACCAGAGCGCGCATCGCCGCGAGCACTGCGTGCACGTAGTTGACGTGGCCGGCCCAGGTTGCATGGCGCTCGGTAACCCAGTTCACATCATTGCGGCCGGAGAGTAGTTCACGGGCCTCGAGGCGCAGATCATCGCGTCGCTTGTCGACGTGGACGAAGAAGCTTGTGTCGGGCGTGGCTAAACGATTAATCAAGCGCGTGAGCGGCGCGGCCGCGGTGTCGGCGGTTATGAGGTAGGCAATTCGCATGGCAGTGGTACTCAGAGTCTGGTGGAGGGCGGGGTAGCAGAGATAGACAGAAAACCGGCCGATATTATGCCTGTTCCGGGGCGTTAGTTACGTACCGGAGTTCGCAGCTTACGCCGGCGTGTAGTCGCCGGATCAGCGATTGACCGTGTGGTTCGCGGAGGTCGAGGCGACGATTTCATTTCCGTCCAGTTAACACGAAATGCCCGATTCACAGGGGCGGCGCTGCTACGGGTTGGGTTGGCAGGAGACGCCATGAATCCATACTTGGTCTCGGCGGCCGCTTCCCCGCAGCCGACGCTCCCGCCTACACAACCTGCGGTGGGTTTAATCCTCCGGGGCGGAGTTCTCGCCCTGAAAGTTAGGCGCTAGGGCTCGCGTGGCTGGTTTGAACCGCGTTCGTGGGAATGTGTCGACTTGGCGGATCTGATCGGGCGAGGGTTTCACCTAGGTGCTGTAATGTGATGAATTGTGAACGAGATTGCGGAAATAGCGGGTGAGTCCGGTTATGGTTTAGACGAGAATCGCGCTGGCCGTCTTTGCGAATGACTGGGGGCGCTTGGAAGGGTCCGGTGCATTGGCACGAGAGGCAACGCTGGGAACGTGTCCGGATCGACGAAACAGCGCGTATCTGAGCAATAACAATAACTGTAATTACAACTATAAGCCAGAGGCGAAACAATTATGGCAACCAGTCAATCAGGCATCCGTTTCCATGTGATTTCCTCACTACCGGAACTGGAGAGCTTCGAGTCGACCTATCGGTCGCTGTTCGAGGCGTCGGACGCCTCGCCCTATTACTCGTATGAATGGATGCATGCCTACCTGACGCATCATTCGGCACCGGACGGGGTCTTCATTTGCGTGGCGCTGGACGTCAAGGGGCCGTTGGCGATCGTTCCGCTCGCGGTCCGGCGGGACGCGTTGGCGACGCGTCTGGAGCCGTTTGGCGACGGGCCAGCGAATGTCAACACGGGGTGCGTCTTACCGCGCGCGATGCGGTTGCCGATCGTTCGAATGGCGGCGGACTGGGTGCGAGATCGGCACATCCGGTGGGACTACCTTACCTGTGAAAAAATGCCGGAAGTACTTGGTCATCATTTCGAAAGCGGCGCGGATCCGGATGACTCCGGGATGGTGGCGACCCGGATGGACCCATCAGTGGTGATCGATCTGCCGGCAACCTGGGATGACTATTTGGCGTCACGGAGCCGGAATCACCGCAAGGAAATCAAGCGACAACTCCGCGCCATCGCGGCCGCGGGTGAGTTGAGAGTGGAGCGTCTGGGGCTGGATCCCGGCGATGATCCGGCGGACGTCGATCGCCTCATCGAGGACGCCGCAACGGTATCGCGCCTGAGTTGGCAAGGCACGGCAGCGCACGGCCACGCCATCTGTGATGACGACTGGATCGGATTTTTCCGCGACTCGTCGCGCGCGCTGGCGCGCCGCGGCATGCTCGATCTCGGCGTGTTGTACCTGGACGAACGTCCGGTGGCGTTCGTGTGGGGCCACGCACGCGGCGGTAAGTCGTGGGTCGCCACGTCCGGATTCGATCAGGCATGGCGCGATTACAGTCCGGGTTCGGTGCTCGATGCACTAATCATTCAGGATTCCATCGCGCGCGGCATGGGCCAGCTCGATTGGGGTCACGAATTTCGCGAATACAAGCAGCGTTGGGCGACCGGTGGCACGCCCATGGTTGCGATGTGCCAGTACGCGAATCGATATCTAGGTCCGCTGAAGCGGCGCGCGCAGTCGCGGTGGGATCGCTCGGTAGCGCCGCGACTGGCGGCGATCCGGTTTGCGCCCGGCATATATGTTGGCGTGCCAGAGTTTGGTATTTGACGGACGATGGGGGCCGTCGTTGCGGAGGTTACCGTTGCGGTTTCCAGCGGAGCGTCAACGCATCGCGGTCGATATCGAGCCCTGATTCATGGCCGTGATGAGTCCTGCGCCGCGAATATTTTTAACATCTTGTTTCAGACGAATCTACGAGCAACGCGTGTTGAGGATAATCGGCATTGCCGTAAATAAGCGTCGGCTGAATCCGGCGCAATTACTACTAAACTGGGGAAATAATCATGGCGACCGGCCAAAACGGAATTCAATTCACTGTATTGACATCGATTGCTGAGCTGGAGGCCTACGAAGCGGCGTATCGGGCGCTATTCGATGCGTCCGACGCATCGCCGTACCACGCCTATGAGTGGCTACACGCCTATTTGCAGCACCATCCCGCGCCGGCCGGGGTTTTTATTTGTATCGCCACGGACCACGAGGGTCCGTTGGCGGTCATCCCGATGGCGGCGCAACGCAATTTGCTTGCGACCCATCTGACAGGGTTCGGTGACGGTCCGGCGAATGTCGTCACCGGTTGTTACCTCCCTCGCGCGGCGGGATTACCGTTGGTTCGTATGGCGGCGGACTGGGTTCGCCGCCACCACATCAAGTGGGATTACCTCGCGTGGGACAGAGTGACCGCGGATACCTGTCTTGAACTCGCAAGGGACGCCGATTCGGATCGCTCCAGGTTTGCCACGACAGCCATGGCACCGTCGATGGTGATCGATCTCCCAGCGACCTGGGATGACTATCTGGCGTCGCGCAATCGTAACCACCGGAGCAATATCAGGCGGTGTATCAGGAACCTGGAAGCGTCCGGGGAGGTCGTGATGAAGCGTCTGGGTTTGGGCGCCGAGGACGACACGAGCGCGATCGATCAGCTGATCGAGGATGCCCTAACGGTATCCCGCCTGAGTTGGCAGGGTTCGGCGGCGCACGGTCACGCCATTTGCGATGCGGACTGGATCGGCTTCTTTCGCGATTCGTCGCGAGCGTTGGCTCGCCGTGGCATGCTCGATCTCGGTTTGCTGTACGTCGATTGTCGCCCCGTCGCGTTCTCGTGGGGACATCAGCGTGGGGGTAAATCCTGGATTGCGTCCTCCGGATTCGACCAGGCATTGCGCGACGAGAGTCCAGGGCTGGTGCTCGATGCGATGGTTATCAAGGATTCCATCGAACGCGGGATGCGCGAGCTTGATTGGGGACACCAGTTTCCGGAATACAAGCAACGGTGGATCACGCGCGAGTTTCCGATTTATGAAATCTGTCTGTACGCGAACCGCCATCTCAGCCCGCTGAAACGGCGCGTTCAGGCGAGGTGGGATCGATCGGTGGCGCCGCGGCTGGCAGGCGTTCAGTATGCGCCGGAGTTACTCGTCGCGCTCCCCGCGTACGGTGTTTAGTCGCTGCGAGGTTGCTAATCGCCGGATACTTGAGCAATGTCCTTGAACATTCGGCTAGTTTTGATAGCGTAGGCGCATGATCGCGCGGGCTTGCCTCGTGTGCTTCGAATAACGCTGAACGAGGTCCGGGCTACTGCCATGAGCGTCGTACATCAACATCTGCTAGAGGCGCGCCTCGATGTCTATGTGGAGCGTATTTGTGGGCTTGGTTGCGCGGCCGTCTACCGCGTCATCGCGGAGATGGAGCGTGAGGTGACACCGCGCGCTATCGGCGATCTGCCGGCGTTGGCGGTAGAGGATCGGCAACGCGTGCTTGCCGAGCTCAAGTCGATCATGGCGGTGTATGACGCGCGTGAAGATGGGCCGTCCTGCAAGGCGAAATTTGTGCACGAGGCTGACTATTCCAGCGGTTTGCCGCGGATCTGGGGTGGGATAAAATCCATGTCATGACCGAATTGAATTCGAGGGATGCCGCATGACCAATCACAGACTCGACCCAGCGCGCCGAGCGCCCAAGAAGATCGACGCCGATAAGCTCGATCAGGTCGTTGTCGCCGCGCGGCGCGCGGCCGAAGTCCGTATCGCCGGCTATCGCGAACAATCGCTGCGCTTGCATCCGTGGGTGTGCGCCCGTTGCGGTCGCGAGTTCACCCGAGCCAATCTGCATGAGCTGACGGTTCACCACAAGGATCATAATCACGATAACAATCCGCCCGACGGTAGTAACTGGGAGAATCTGTGTCTCTACTGTCATGACTATGAACACCAAAAGTACGGTGAATTCGTCAAGGGCGTCGGGGTTGCCGCGGACGATCGCGCGGCGCCTGTCGCGACCCACAATCCGTTCGCGAGTTTGAAGTCGCTGCTGGGCGATCGCGGCGAGTAGCTGCACCGCTCGGCACCGCCAGTCACGCACACCAAGTTTGGCCCAGGCGGGTTCGGTGGCGGCAACCGGCCGCTCTCGAAAGCATTAGTAGTTTGACCTCCGCTGTGGTAGCCTCCGTCTCCAGTTTGAATTGAGCCCCGACTTCGGCGCTTCGAGTACCGCACGATTCGCATCGCGTTTTCCCGACTGGTATTCGCAAACCGGTCGCGGAGTGACCATCATCCAGGCCAATCCCCGATATGATTCCCTGCGGTTTCGGACGTGGGGTTCCGGCGTTTTATACGTTTAGCGAGCAATATGAATGAGTTTTGGTTCTCTCGGTCTTGAGGAAAGGTTGCTTCGCGCGGTGACCGAGCAGGGATACACCGCGCCGACAACGATCCAGAGCGAGGCGATACCAACGATTCTTTCAGGTCAGGACCTTTTGGCCCGCGCCCAGACGGGTACCGGCAAGACGGCCGCGTTCACGTTGCCTATGTTGCAGCGCCTGATCGTCAGTGCCGATGGTGGCAGCCGCCGCGTACGGGCGCTGGTGTTGACTCCGACCCGGGAGCTGGCGGAACAAACCGCGACAAGTATTCGCCGCTATGGCCAGTATTCGCCGTTGCGCCATGCGGAACTCTATGGCGGTCTGAGCGTTTCGAGTCAAGCCAGGATCCTGCGTCGCGGCGTGGATACCGTGGTAGCCACACCGGGACGACTTGTAGATCACGTTGTCCGACGCAATATTGACCTCAGTAATGTGGAAGTCTTGGTGCTTGACGAGGCGGATCGCATGCTCGACCTGGGGTTCATGCCCGCGGTTGAGCGGATTGTCGAGCTGCTACCGGCCCGGCGTCAGACGCTGATGTTCTCGGCGACCCTTAGCGGTCCGGTTCGCACGCTGGCGAAACGTTTCATGCGCGAGCCGGCCATGGTCGATGTGGCGGCGCTCGATTCGGCACCTGCTTTGATCGAGCAAGTGGCCTTTCTGGTGGATTCAGCGCGTAAACGCGCCTTGCTGATGCACTTGATCGAATCGCAGGCATGGCATCAAGTGCTTGTTTTTACGAGTACACGGCGTGGTGCTGACGCGCTTGCCAGCGGACTCGTCGGGCGCGGATTCTCAGCAGTCGCAATCCATGGCGAAAAAAGTCAGGTTGAGCGGATGCAGGCGCTCGAGGCTTTCAAACGCAATGCGGTACGGGTGTTGGTGGCGACCGATGTGGCCGCGCGTGGCATTGATATCCATGAACTGCCCCACGTTGTGAACTATGATTTGCCGAATAACCCGGAGGATTATGTTCACCGCATAGGCCGCACCGGGCGTGGTGGTCGAACCGGGATGGCTACCTCGCTGGTGTGCGGCGAGGAGCGCTCAAAATTTATGGCGATCAAACGCTTACTGAACGCCGACATTCCAACTTCGGTACGGGATGGTTTTGAGCCTGGTCGACGAGTCGAGGCCCGGCGTCGACCGCGCGGTGGCGGCTTGGCTGGACGCTTGGTAACGCAAGCCCAGTTGCTGGACGGTAGCGGCAGACCCACGCGGTTAAGGCCGCGAGGCGACCGCGCCCGGGCGCCTGTCGGACTTGAGGGGGTCGTAGCGAAAAAGTAAGGGTGCGAGGTCTTTTTTCGATCGTTTGAGGCGAATGGCCGTAGCTGTTTAACGAAACGGATCTGAAAAGGGAGCCTCGTTCCTGCTTTTGCAGCCGATTCATCTTAAGTCCGACAGGCGCCCCGGGGACGTTGAAACCCAAAGATTTACGATTTATCTGGAGAGAAGCCTGTGAAACGAATGCACATCAGAAACCTTGCACCGGAGACCAAAGAAGACGATCTGCTCCAATTGTTCAGCCAGTATGGCAAGGTGCGGGCTCTGGATCTTTCGCGTGACATTTTTACCGGCCGCTGCCGCGGATTCGCCACGGTCGATATGGAAGGGCACGAGGCGCGCGCCGCTATCGCTGGCCTGGACGGACAGACCTTTCTTGGCAGCGCGATTCGGGTGAACGAGGATAAACCAAAAGTGCGCGGTCGCGCGCGCGGTCGCTAATTCGCGGTTTGTCCTTTAATCGGGGCGGCGCCGCGCCGCGCCCGAGCCGCGAAGGGGGGTTGGGTCGAACCCCTTTGCGTTTTCTGGCGGGTGCGTTGTCTCAGGTATTCGCTGGGCGACGAGCGACCGGTCTTGCCGCGTGCACGGTGGCGTGACGCGTTTCAGAATAGAGTGTCCCCAGCGGGACGTTCAACATCGTTAATGAGCTTCCTAACTTACCGATAGCGTGTACGAGCCGGGTTGAACGGCACGTCCATCGTGCGCCGTGAGCGACGTCCTGGGCCGCATGTACTTAGTGTCAGTGATCCGATCGAGCATCAATTTTCGCGCGCGTTAACGCGGCGCCGGATCCCGCGCCGATGGCGATCGCGCGGCTCGGATCGCAGATCCACTCGCTCCATGATCCCGGATAGAGCCGCGCCCGACCGATTCCGGCATGTTCCAGCGCCAGCACGCCGTGGCAGGCAGTCACGCCGGAGCCGCACATGAATGTGACGGTGTCGGTGGCGTGTCCCGCGAGGAGCGGCGAATACAAACGGCGTAGCGAATCGCGGTCGAGAAAGCGGCCGTCCGGCCCGAGATGATCCAGGTACGGCAGATTGACCGCGCCTGGAATGTGGCCCGCGACCGGATCGATCGGTTCGTGTTCGCCGCGAAATCGCGGGCGAGTCCGTACGTCGATCAGTCGAATCGCATTCCGCGCCAGCGCGTTTTCCAAGGCCGAGGTTTCGATCACGCATGCGTCGTCGTGGGTGCGATTCAAAGTCGTCGACGGAGGCGACGGGCGCCGGGTATCGATCGGCAGGTCGGCCGCGAGCCAAGCCTGCCAGCCGCCGTCGAGCAATGCCACGGGCGCGTGGCCGAGCCATTTCAGCATCCACCAGAGTCGGACGGCCATCGCGCCCTGGGCGTCGTCGTACACCACGACTTGAGTCGTGGCGTCGACGCCTCGTGTGCCTAACCAGTGCGCGAGCAGGTCGGGCGAAGGCAGCGGATGGCGCCCGGTGCGTGTTGTGATCGGACCGGAAAGATCGCGGTCCAAGTGCGCGTATTCGGCTCCGGGAAGATGACCGGCGCAGTATGCTTGCTCGCCTTTCATGGGGTCACCGAGATCGAAACGGCAATCGAAGATCCGCCATCCGGGCGTGTGCAGGTATTGGCGCAAGGTCCGCGGGTCGATCAATGTCGCATGGATCATGGGGCGGATCGCTGATGACGGTGAAGACTGACCGCGAGCGCGAGTAAGGTCAGCGGGAGCACGAAAACGAGCATCGCCAGCTTGAACGTGGGCAACGCCGGATGTTGTTGGGCCGCGAGCACCAGTAGAGCGGTGTAACCCAGGTAGTAACCCAGGAAAACCGCGCCTTCCCAGCGCGCGATCTCGCGTCCGGAGATAAACACCGGCAGGCAGGCGATCGCGACCGCGAGCATTACCCACAGGTCGAAGCGTAGCGCAGTTTCGGACACCGGTAGCCCCGCGCTTGATACCAGTCCGGTCACGCCAAGCACGGCCAGGATGTTGAAGATATTGCTGCCGACGACATTCCCGACGGCGATATCGCGTTCACCACGGATCGCCGCGAGAATCGAGGTCGCGAACTCGGGCAGAGAAGTCCCGACCGCGACCACGGTCAAGCCGATCACCAGATCGCTGACGCCCAGCGCGCGCGCAAAGGCGACCGCGGCATCCACCAACCACTGCGCGCCGAGTACCAACAGCGCGAGACCCACGACGACCAGCAAGATTTGCATCCCGGGCCGCTGATCCCATCGACTCGTAGCGGACGGCATCGCATCGGCGAATTCGGCCCGTGCGGCGGCCGTCGCACGGCGCGACTGGCGGATCAGAAAACCCGTGTACAGGACGACCAGCAAGAGCATCGCGGCCGACTCGATTCGCCCGAGTTCACCGTCCCACGCCAGTGCGATCAGCAACAGGCTGGCTCCGATCATGATCGGCACCTCTTGGCGGATGACCTGGACGTTGACGACCAGGGGTGTGATCAAGGCCGACATACCCAGGATCAGCAGTACGTTCGCGATGTTGCTGCCAACGACATTTCCGATCGCGAGGTCGGGCTGACCTTGCAAGGCGGCGCCGGCGGAGACCGCCATTTCCGGCGCGCTGGTGCCGAACGCGACCACGGTGAGCCCCACGACCAGAGGCGAAACACCAAAGGAAAGCGCTAGCCGGGACGCGCCGCGAACCAGCGCCTCGGCGCCGACGACGAGCAGAATCAATCCGAATACGAACAGTGCAAGATTCGCGAGCATAAGTTCCGTTTAAGCGATCGGGGGTATAAGAGTTTCGACTAGCAAGGGTGGCGACGCAAGCGATTGATTAATCTCCGCGTTCAAACGGGGCTTTGTACCTGAACGGTACGTTTGTCGGCGCACGGTCCACGCTGGTCGGGCCAGACTGACCCGCGCGGGCGGGATGCGCGATTTGCCGCTCGCGGTCACTTTTTCAGCCTTCATCCGGGCGTACCATTTGCGTGAGTCTCCGCAGAAGCGCCTAGAATCACAGTGGCGCGTACGTCGAGGGGCCGGGATCGAAAACGCAATCGCAGTGTCCGAGTAGAGTACGTTGCAAGCCCACGAGTCCGACGAGGTGATACGTTTTGGTGCGGTGGTCATGGCACTATGCACCAGAACGGATACAAGCGAGCCTCCGGCAGACATCGTTCACTGTTGTAGCACCACTTGCGAGCGGTGGCATGGGGCTTGCGAAGCACAAGACATGGCATACGCTCAAGCAAGAGAGGTTGAATGATGAGTTTGTTTAATCAGTTCGCGTCTCGATATCGCAAGGACGAAGAGGAGTATTCCCTCGAAGAGTTTCTAAACATCTGCAAGCACGATCGCACGGCTTATGCGAGCGCGGCCGAGCGAATGCTCGCGGCGATCGGCGAACCTAAGTTGATCGATACGCGGCAGGATCCACGTCTGTCGCGCATCTTCTCCAACAAGATCATCAAGCGTTATCCCGCGTTCAAGGAATTTTACGGCATGGAGGAGACGGTCGAGCAGATCGTTTCGTACTTCCGCCATGCCGCGCAGGGCCTGGAGGAGAAAAAGCAGATCCTTTACCTGCTAGGCCCGGTTGGCGGCGGCAAGTCGTCGCTCGCCGAAAAACTCAAGCATCTGATGGAAAAGGTGCCGTTCTACGCGATCAAGGGCTCGCCGGTGAACGATTCGCCGCTTTCGCTGTTTTCGATCGACGAGGACGGTGACATCCTTGAATCCGAGTACGGTATCGCGCGACGGTATCTTGGCAAGGTGCTTTCGCCCTGGGCCGTCAAGCGTCTGCACGAGTTCAATGGTGATATCACGCGGTTCCGGGTCGTCAAGCGCTGGCCGTCCGTGCTCGGTCAGGTGGCAATCTCCAAGACGGAGCCGGGTGACGAGAACAACCAGGATATCTCCTCATTGGTGGGCAAGGTCGACATCCGCAAGCTCGAAAAATTCTCGCAGGACGACCCGGATGCCTACAGCTTTTCCGGCGGACTGTGTCTGTCCAATCAGGGGCTGATGGAATTCGTCGAGATGTTCAAGGCGCCGATCAAGGTGCTGCATCCGCTGCTGACGGCGACCCAGGAAGGCAACTATAAAGGGACCGAGGGGTTCGGCGCGATCCCGTTCGATGGTGTGGTGCTGGCGCACTCGAACGAATCCGAATGGCAGGCTTTCCGCAACAACAAGAACAACGAGGCGTTCCTCGACCGGATCTATATCGTCAAAGTGCCGTACTGCCTCCGGGTGTCGGACGAGGTTCATATTTATCGGAAACTGCTACGCGACAGCTCGCTGGCGGAATCGCCCTGCGCGCCGGGCACGCTGGAGATGCTGGCGCAATTCTCGGTGCTTACGCGGATCAAGGAGCCGGAAAACTCCAGCATCTACTCGAAGATGCGGATCTATGATGGCGAGAACCTGAAGGACACCGACCCCAAGGCGAAGTCGTATCAGGAATACCGCGATTACGCGGGTGTTGACGAGGGTATGAACGGCATTTCGACCCGCTTCGCGTTCAAGATCTTATCGAAGGTGTTCAACTTCGACCACGTGGAAATCGCGGCCAATCCGGTGCATTTGCTCTATGTGCTCGAGCAACAGGTGGAACAGGAGCAATACGCGCCCGAGGTCGAACAGCGCTATGTCGCGTGTATAAAGGAATTTCTGGCGCCGCGATACAAGGAGTTCATCGAAAAGGAACTGCAGACGGCGTATCTGGAGTCTTACTCGGAGTATGGGCAAAACATCTTCGATCGCTACGTGATCTATGCCGATATGTGGATTCAAGACCAGGAGTATCGCGACCCCGACACGGGCGAGATACTGGATCGCGCGCAACTCAACGCCGAACTGGAAAAGATCGAAAAGCCGGCCGGTATTGCGAATCCAAAAGATTTTCGCCACGAAATCGTGAACTTCGTGTTGCGCGCGCGGGCCAACAATGCGGGCAAGAACCCGCTCTGGACGAGCTATGAGAAGCTTCGTTCCGTCATCGAGAAGAAGATGTTTTCCAGCACCGAGGATCTCCTGCCGGTGATTTCGTTCAACGCCAAGGCCTCGAGTGACGAGCAGAAGAAGCATGAGGATTTCGTGCAGCGGATGGTCGCGCGTGGGTACACTGACAAGCAGGTACGCCTGCTGGCCGAATGGTATCTGCGGGCGCGCAAGTCGTCCTGAACGTTTGCCGGCGGCTGGCTACGCGGGCTCGATCGGGGAGCGTGGATATGGTTGGATTTGGCGATAAAGGTGCGGATTCGTGAGTCAAGTCATTGATCGTCGAACATCGGGTCGGAACAAGAGCGCCGTCAATCGCCAGCGCTTCTTGCGCCGATTCAAGCAGCAGATCCGCAAGGCTGTGTCGGACGCCGTAACCAATCGCAACGTGGAAGACCTCGAACGGGGCGAAAAGATCTCGATACCGGCGCGCGATCTCAAGGAGCCCACGTTCCAGCATGGGCCGGGTGGCAAACGTTCGGTCATCCACCCCGGCAACAAGGAGTTCTCCACCGGCGACCGCGTGCCCAGGCCCGAGGGCGGGCAGGGTCGGGGCAAGGGAGGCGCGTCAGACGATGGCGAGGGGATGGATGACTTCGTGTTCGAACTCTCGCGTGAGGAGTTCATGAACTTTTTCTTCGAGGACCTCGCGCTGCCGGACCTTGTGAAGAAGCAGCTGGCGGCTGTACCCGAGACCAAACGGGTACGCGCGGGTTTCAGTTCAGATGGCAACCCGGCCAACCTTCATGTCGTGCGTTCGTTGCGCAGTGCGATCGGGCGGCGACTGGCGATGTCGGCCGGGCCGCGCGAACGCCTCGCGGAGGCGGAGGCGGAGTTGGCGGAACTCGAGCAACGCGGCGAGAGCGAAAGCGTTAACGCGATCGAACTGCGCGAAGAGATTGACCGGCTCAAGTCCCGTATCGCCGCGGTCCCGTTTCTCGATACTTTCGATCTGCGGTATACCAATCGGGTCGATCGGCCGCAACCGACGAGTCAAGCGGTGATGTTTTGTCTGATGGACGTCTCGGGTTCGATGGACCAGCCGCGCAAGGATATCGCCAAGCGATTTTTCATGTTGTTGTATCTGTTTCTTACCCGCAGCTATGAACGTATCGAGGTGGTTTTTATCCGCCACCACACGATCGCAAAGGAAGTGGACGAGGACGATTTCTTCAATTCCCGGGAAACCGGTGGCACCGTGGTGTCGAGTGCACTGGAGGTGATGCGTGAGGTGATTCGCGAGCGCTATCCGCCGGAATCCTGGAACATCTACGCCGCGCAAGCCAGCGATGGCGATAACTGGGAGAACGATTCGCCGCGTTGCCGTGAACTGCTGCTCGGCTCGATTCTGCCGCTGGTGCAGTATTACGCCTATGTCGAAATCAAGGCCTATAGCCCGCAAAGCCTGTGGTTCGAATATGAGCGTGTGCAGGCTGCGGCGCGCCATTTCGCGATGCGGCGAATCGATTCGGTCGAGGAGATCTACCCGGTATTTCGCGAGTTGTTCAAGAGGAAAAGCGCATGAGCGACGGACTGATTTCCACTGGGTCGGAATGGACGTTCGAACTGATCCAGCAGTATGACCGTGAAATCGCTCGCGTGGCCGCAGGGTATGGCTTGGATACTTACCCCAATCAGATCGAGATCATCTCCTCCGAACAGATGATTGATGCGTACTCATCGGTCGGCATGCCAGTGGGCTACCACCATTGGTCGTTCGGCAAGGAATTCATGAACATCCGCAAGAGCTACAAACGTGGTCAAATGGGCCTTGCGTACGAAATCGTGATCAATTCCAATCCCTGCATCGCCTACCTGATGGAGGAGAACACGATCACGATGCAAGCGCTCGTGATCGCGCACGCGAGTTACGGCCACAATTCCTTTTTCAAGGGAAACTATTTATTTCGCACCTGGACCGACGCCGAGGGCATTCTTGACTATTTGGTGTTCGCGCGTAACTACCTCGCCCACTGCGAAGAGCGTTATGGCGAGGAGCGTGTGGAGGAGTTGCTCGACTCCTGCCATGCGTTGATGAACCACGGTGTTGATCGTTACAAGCGGCCCAGTCGCCTGTCGATGGTCAAGGAGCAGGCGCGGATGCGCGAACGCGAGGACTATCTGCAATCGCGTGTCAACGACCTATGGCGCACCCTGCCCGCTCCGGCAGAGGTCGAAACCTCGCGCAAAACGCGACGCTTTCCCGGCGAGCCGCAGGAAAACCTGTTGTACTTCTTCGAGAAGCACGCGCCGCGGTTGGAGCCGTGGGAACGCGAGGTGTTGCGTATCGTGCGGCGGATTGCGCAGTACTTCTATCCGCAGCGCCAAACCCAGGTCATGAACGAGGGCTGGGCGACCTTTTGGCATTTCACCTTGTTGAATCATCTCTACGAGGAGGGCAAGGTCAGCGATGGCTTCATGCTGGAATTCTTGCAAAGCCATACCAACGTCGTCTACCAACCGCCGTTCTATCACCGCGGCTATAGCGGTATTAATCCCTACGCACTGGGTTTCGCCATGTTTCGCGATATCCAGCGTATCTGTCAGAACCCGACCGACGAGGATCGGCAGTGGTTTCCTGAGCTCGCGGGCAGCGATTGGTTGGTATCGCTTGATTTCGCAATGCGGAATTTCAAGGACGAGAGCTTTATTGCGCAATATTTGTCGCCGCGTCTGATCCGGGAGTTCCGGTTATTCGGCGTCGTTGACGATGACGGCGAAGATCAGTTGGAAATCAACGCGATCCACGACGAAGCGGGCTACCGCCGTGTTCGACAGTTGCTTGCCGATCAATACAACCTGGGTAACCGCGAGCCTAATATACAGGTGTATGATGTTGATTTGTATGGCGATCGCTCGCTGACCCTGCGCCACTACATGCTGGATCGTCGCCCGCTGGGTGATACCACGAATGAAATGCTGAAGCACGTTGCCCGATTATGGGGTTACACGGTACGGATGCAGTCGGTGAACGCCCGTGATGAGGTGATTCAGACGGCGGAGTGCTTGGTTTGAACCCTGGACCCGCGCGGCAATGGTTCCGACCATTGCGAACGCACTACCCTCGCGCCTCGCGCGCGATTTCGTGACCAACCTATCGCGATAAATGTGATCGGGACACCGCGCTGGCCCGGTGCCCAGATCATTGGGAAATCTCAACTTTAGAATGCGCGACAAGTCACAAAACGCTTGCCGGGAACTCGCTATGCTAACGATCTCATGACATATATCAATTGGTACGGGTTGGTGTTTTTCCCATTGATTCGGTATCGATTCGGGAAGGTCGCAATAAAGGTCACGGCGTTTTGAGCATGAAATTGGTCTCGATAGTCACGGCGATCCTGGGATTCGCGGGCATTTCGCACGGCGCGGTGGCCGATGCCTACCTTGACAGCCTCAAGGCCGCCGCCGAAGGCGTGGAAGTCGATCCCAAGACCTCAAAGGCCAGCTCTGGCGCCGACGGCTCGAATACGGGAGGCGGACCTGACACGGCGATTCCAACAGGCCTTTCGCAACCGGACTTCGAGAGTTTCCTACAGCAGCGCTATTTCGGTAGCTTTTCGTTCTACAAGAAGCTGGATGCCGAGCGCCAACGCAGCATCTACAAGGCTTATGCCGATCGCCCCGATGTTGAACATGTCCGCAACGAAATCAAACAGCAGTACTTGAGCAAATAGGAGAACGCCCAATGAAGTTACGCTGGGTATACGCCGTTTTATTTGTGTTTGCCTGCGGGTCGGCGCACGCGTTGGACGTGAAACTCGATGACCTGCGCGATCGCATCGAGACCGTGCATAACGGGCAGGTCGTACGGGTCGAGCGCGTCCAGGACGAGGAACATGCGATCACCGGCAGCTTCGCCAAGACCTCACGCAAGTGTCCGCCGTTCTGTATTCAGCCCAACGACGCCGCGCCGGGCGTGCGCACCGTTTCCGAGGTCGAAGTATTTGATTTCCTGGAAGGGCCGGTCGTATCCGGCAAGGGTGTGTTGGTCGATGCTCGGCTGCCGTCGTGGTTCGAAAAAGGCACCATCCCGGGCTCCGTCAATATGCCGTTTACCGTTTTCGAGTCGTCACCGAGCGATCCCGCCTTGGTCGATACGCTGTACAAGCTCGGGGTACGCCGACGCGGCGAGGTCAACGTGGTCGTTCGCTCGATCGAAAAACTCGGTCTGCTGAACGGTCATCTGAAGAGCGATGACTGGGACTTTACCCAGGCGAAGGAGATCGTGCTGTGGTGTAACGGTCCCTGGTGCAACCAGTCACCAAGGGCGATTCACGCGTTGATGAAGTTGGGTTACCCGGCGGAACGGCTGCACTACTACCGCGGCGGTATGCAATTGTGGCAGTTGCTGGGGTTGACCACGATCATCCCGTAATCCGGTTCGACGGCGGCACCGCGACTGGCCTGCCAGCGACGACTCGGCCGGCCGACGACGGTGATGGCGCATGTCCATGAGGTCGCCGCGCCGAGCACACAAACGGACATGGCGGGATCGCGACGCTAGCTCGGTGACGTTGCGTCGCGCTGGGGCGCGGAATAGGGGTTCGCGTCGTCGGGTTGTTTCCGAAATCGTTTGTAGATCCAGTTGTACTGTTCCGGGCACTGTCGAACCAAAGCCTCGATCGAGCGATTCATCTCCGCGCAGGCCTTTCCTAGGTCTGGGTCGTACAGGTCCTCACCCATCCAGCGGTGATGCAATTGGAAGCGGCCACCGCTCAGTCGTTGCGCGAATAGCGTGACCACCGGAACCCGGTGGCGCGCGACGAGGCGCGGCAACAACACCATGGTGTAGGCGGGGTGTCCGAAAAAATCGGCGTACATGCCGTTTCCCGTCGTGGGTTGTTGGTCTGGCAGGATGCCGATGCATTCCCCTTGACCGAGTGCCCGAGCCAGCGCGCGAACACCGCTCGAATCGGTTGGTACGAGTCGGGCGCCCTGACGTTCGCGACCGGCTTTAATGATTGGGTCGAGCGCGGGCGTGCGCGAGGGGCGGAACAGCGTCGTCATGCGGGTGCGAGCCGCGATTAGGCTGCCGACGAACTCCCAACTCCCGAGGTGCGGTGCCGCGATGACGAGGCCGTGACCTGCGCGATAGACGTCGAGTATCTCATGCAAGACTTCGCGGTTGACGAGGCAGGCCTCGAGTTCGCGTTGTGTGTATCGCCAAAAGCACGGCATTTCGAGGCTTGCCGCAACCAATTCGCGCAACGATGCCTTCGCGACGCGGGTGTGCCACGCTAGCGTTTGCTCGGGAAAGCACAGGCGCAGGTTGATCCGTGCATTGCGCTGTTCGCGGCCGGCGAAATTCCAGGCCACGCGGCCGATGCCGCGTCCCAAGGCCTGCGCAAAACCGAGCGGCAGATGCCCGAGCAGCGCGAGCGCCAAGGCGGCGAGACGGTCACGCATCGGTTGTCGCTTGTGTGGTGGGTTGACCTTGACCCATCAGCGGCAAGAGCGCGGTTTTGAGTGACTTGAATAGATGGGTATTCGCGGCCTCCTCGCGCGCCAGCAGTTGCTTCATGTGCTCACGTTGAGTCGGCATCGCGAAACACGCGGGGCAATTCTCGGCGATGACCGGAAGCCCTGATGCGACGGAAAAGTCGCGGGTTTGCCGCTCGCGGGCGTACACCAGTGGTCGGATTACCCGTAGATCGCCCTTGTCGATCAGATAGTGGGCCTTCATTGTCTGCAAACGGCCGCCGTGAAATGCCGACATCAGGAAGCTTTCTGCCAGATCGTCGAGATGCTGGCCGAGTGCGAGCACGTTGTAACCCTGCTCGCGGCAGGTGCGGTACATCAGTCCGCGTTTCATCCGCGCGCAGAATGCACAGTAGGAGTCATTGTCCATGTGTGATTGCGCCAGTTCCATGATGGGTTCCTCGACGTAAAAATAGGGGACGCCGAGTTCGATCAGGTACGGCTTGAGTGCGCGGGGCGAGAAACTTTCCGTCAGAGGATCGATCGTCAGGGCGCCAAGTTCGAACCTGATAGGCGCATGCCGTTGAAAATGGGCGAGCAAATGCAGCAACGCGAGCGAATCCTTGCCGCCCGAGAGTCCAAGCAGTACGCGATCGCCGTTGCGCAGCATCGCGAAATCAACCAGCGCCTGGCCGACGGCGCTGAGGAGGGACTTGGGCGGCTTTGCGAACTCGATCATAATGCGTGGCGGTTGTCCCGATGACCTATTGCTTGCGACACCGTCCCTTGTGCGGGCGGTTCGCCGTTACCCATAGGATGATACGGGCGGTGTCGAGCGATGCAAGTCCGACAGGTCTTCACGATCCACCGACGCGACGCGCACCGCGGCGCAATGAGGTGGATAGATAACGACACGAGAGGATTAGCATGTACCCAGCGATTCAACCCTACAGCACCGAGTTTCTGGCTGTGGGCGATGGGCATCGGCTTTACCTGGAGCAATGCGGAAATCCGCGCGGCTTGCCGGTTTTGTTTCTGCACGGTGGCCCGGGTGCCGGTTGCGAACCGACCCACCGGCGATTCTTTGATCCTGAGCGTTATCGGATCGTCCTGTTCGATCAGCGCGGCGCCGGGCGCTCGACGCCGCACGCGGCGCTCGAACACAACACCACTCCGGATCTGGTCGCGGACATCGAGCGCATTCGCGAGCACCTGGCGATCACGCAGTGGGTGGTGTTCGGTGGTTCCTGGGGTTCAACGCTTGGACTCGCCTATGCCGAGGCGTATCCGCGGCGGGTACTCGGACTGGTGTTGCGCGGGATTTTTCTGTGCCGTGACGAGGATATTCTCTGGTTTTATCAGCACGGCGCGAGCCGCTTGTTTCCGGATTACTGGCAGGACTATCTCGAACCGATACCCGAGGATGAGCGGAGCGCGTTGCTGAATGCCTATCATCGGCGTTTGACCGGCAGTGACGAGATCGCGCGGATGAAGGCGGCCCAGGCGTGGTCGGTTTGGGAGGGACGCACGGCCACCCTACGCACCAATCCACAGCTCTCGAATCATTTTGCCGAACCGTTTTTCGCGCTGGCCTTGGCCCGTATCGAGTGCCATTACTTCATGCACCAGAGTTTCTTGCGCACGAATCAGTTATTGGAGGATGCCCATCGTCTGCACGGTATTCCCGGCGTCATCGTGCATGGCCGCTACGATGTGATATGCCCGATCGACCAGGCCTTGGCATTGCATTTGGCGTGGCCCGAGGCAGAGCTACATGTCGTGACCGAGGCTGGCCATTCGGCGATCGAACCTGGCATCTCGGCAGCGTTGGTTCAGGCAACCGACGCGATGGCGGCGCGGTTCTGACGGTTACGATCCTCGGATCGATGGCGAATCCGGGCAACGTGAGCACCAAGACAATATGATCGGTTTGTTGCAGCGTGTCAGTGAGGGGCGAGTGATCGTGGCCGATGTGACGGTTGCGCGTATCGATCGCGGCTTGCTGGTGTTGATTGGGGTCGAGCGCGGTGACACCGAGGTCGAAGCCGAGCATTTGCTGGAGCGCATACTAGGCTACCGTGTCTTTCCTGACGCGGCTGGGAAAATGAATCTTTCGTTACGCGATATCGCGGGTGGGCTCCTGATGGTGCCGCAGTTCACCCTCTCGGCGGACACCCGCAACGGACGGCGTCCATCGTTTTCGACCGCCGCGCCGCCCGAGCTGGGGCGAACGCTGTTCACGCATCTGATCGAGCGTGCGCGGAGCGAATTTCCCGAGGTTGCGGCCGGCGTATTCGGTGCCGACATGCAGGTCGCGCTGATCAATGACGGGCCGGTGACGTTCTGGTTGCGCTCGCCGCCGGGAAAGCATCAGGATCCGTGATAATATTGGACCCAGAGTCGTCGAATCGATTACAAGCACGCGCCAGATCCACTGCCAAGCTAGCTCAGAATGACCGGGATTCAGCCCAGAACTGCGGATATCATCCGCAACACCCTTGAAACGCAGATCAAGATCGCGATCAATCTCGACGGTTCGGGTCAATCCCGGCTTGCGATCGGGATACCGTTCTTCGAGCACATGCTCGACCAGATCGCGCGTCACGGCCTGATCGACCTCACGATCGAGGCACAGGGCGACCTCCACATCGACGACCACCATACCGTGGAGGATATCGGCATCACCTTGGGTCAGGCCTTCGCCGAGGCGCTGGCCGACAAGAAAGGCATCTCGCGCTACGGGCATGCCTACGTGCCGCTGGATGAGGCGTTGTCACGCGTGGTGATCGACTTTTCCGGGCGCCCAGGGCTGTTTTATCACGCGACCTATCCACAAAGCCGGATCGGTCAGTTCGACGTTGACCTGATCAGCGAGTTTTTCCAAGGTTTCGTCAACCACGCCAAGGCGACCGTGCATATCGACAGTCTGCGCGGGCGCAACGCGCATCATATCGCCGAGACGATCTTCAAGGCGTTCGGTCGCGCGTTGCGCGCGGCCGTCGCGCATGATCCGCGGATGGTCGGCATCATGCCGTCCACCAAGGGCTGTCTGTAACCGAGCGAGCCAACGACATCGCATGACGCAACGAATCGTGGTGATCGACTACGGCATGGGCAACTTGCACTCCGTGGTCAAGGCCCTTGAGTACGTGGGTGGAGATGCCGTCACGGTGGAGTTGACCGACTGCGCCGAGCACATCCTGAACGCCGATCGAGTCGTGTTTCCCGGCCAGGGCGCGGCGCGCGATTGTATGCGCGCGATGCGCGACCATGGTCTGATCGACGTGATCAAGGAAAGTGCGCGTACCAAGCCGTTTCTTGGCATCTGCATGGGATTGCAGGCGTTGATGAGCTGGAGTGAGGAGAACGACGGCACCGAGTGTCTTGGCGTCTATTCGGGCAAGGTGCTGCGGTTTCGGAATCAACCCGGCGGAGCGCGACTCAAGATTCCGCACATGGGCTGGAACAGTATTCGCCAGGTTCGAGCGCACCCGCTTTTCGCCGGTATCGACGATGGCGCGTTCTTTTATTTTGTGCACAGCTACTACGTCGCCCCGGACGACGTCACGCTCACGGTCGGCGTCACTGACTATGGGATCGAATTCACGTCGGTCATCGCGCACGACAACGTGTTCGCGATGCAGTGTCATCCCGAAAAGAGCGCGCAAGCGGGACTCACGCTATTGAAAAACTTCGTTCAATGGGACGGCGGTAGCCGCTAAGGGGGTAGTGATGGACTTGATTCCGGCAATCGATCTCAAGGACGGCGAGTGCGTGCGCCTCAGGCAAGGGCGCATGGAAGAAGCGACCGTGTTTTCCGCCGACCCGGTCGCGGTTGCTGACCGTTGGGTCGCCGCGGGCGCGAAACGCCTGCACATCGTCGACCTTGATGGCGCCTTCGCCGGCTCGCCGAAGAACCACGAAGTCATACGCGCGATCGTACACAAACACCCACAGCTGGTGGTTCAGGTTGGCGGCGGTATTCGCGATGAGGAAACCGTGCAGGCCTATCTCGACGATGGCGTGCAGTACGCGATCATCGGCACCAAAGCGGTCAACGAGCCGCATTTTGTCAATGATCTATGCCTGAACTTTCCCGGCCATATCATCGTCGGATTGGATGCAAAGAATGGCAAGGTGGCGACCAACGGGTGGTCGAAACTGTCGCACCACGATGTGATCGACATCGCGCGCCACTTCGAGCAGGATGGGGTCGCCGCGATCGTCTACACCGATATCAGCAAGGACGGCATGATGCGTGGCGTGAACGTGGAATCCACCGTCGCCCTGGCGCGGGCCGTCCGGATTCCGGTCATCGCCTCAGGCGGGGTGACCAGCATGGACGATATTCACCGCTTGCTCGCGGTCAAGGACGAGGGGATCAACGGGGTGATCATAGGGCGCGCACTTTACGAAGGCACGATCGATCTCGCCGAGGCCCTCGCGTTTGTACAACCGGCAGGATAAATCGGATGACCCTTGCCAAACGTATCATCCCCTGCCTCGATGTCGATAATGGACGCGTCGTCAAGGGTGTCAAATTCGTCGACATCCGCGATGCCGGCGATCCGGTCGAGATTGCTCGCCGCTATGACGCCGAGGGCGCCGACGAAATCACCTTTCTCGACATTACCGCAAGCGCGCACGATCGAGACACAATCGTGCACGTCGTCGAAGCGGTCGCCGAAACGGTGTTCATTCCGCTGACCGTCGGTGGGGGTATCCGCAAGGTCGATGATATCCGGCGCATGCTGAATGCCGGTGCCGACAAGGTCTCGATTAACACCGCGGCGGTGTTCAATCCCGATTTCGTATCCGAGGCGGCCGACAAGATCGGGTCTCAATGCATCGTGGTCGCGATTGACGCCAAGCGCGTCAGTGGCGCTGGCGAGCCCAGCCGGTGGGAAGTTTTCACGCATGGCGGGCGTAAGACCACCGGGCTCGATGCGATCGCCTGGGCGCGCGAGATGGTCCGTCGCGGCGCGGGCGAGATATTGTTGACGTCGATGGACCGCGACGGCACCAAGCAAGGCTTCGACCTCGATCTGACTCGCGCCATTTGCGAAGCGGTGGAGGTTCCAGTGATTGCATCGGGCGGGGTCGGCACGCTGCAACACCTGGCCGACGGTGTGACCCTGGGTGGCGCCGACGCGGTGCTGGCGGCCAGCATCTTTCACTTCGGCGAGTTCACCATACACGCGGCTAAGGCGCACCTCGCCGCGCAAGGTATTCCGGTACGCTGAATGCAGCCTGCGAACGAGATTCTGGCTCAATTGGCGGACGTGCTCGAGGCGCGCAAGACAGCAGCGCCTGATTCGTCCTATGTCGCAGGACTATATGCCAAGGGGCTCGACAAGATTCTCAAGAAAATCGGCGAGGAGGCGACCGAAACCGTGCTCGCGGCAAAGGACGGTGCGCCGGACCAAGTTATTTATGAAACCGCCGATCTATGGTTTCATAGCATGGTGATGCTTGCGCATCTCAACCTGCGTCCGGAGCAGGTTCTGGAGGAGTTGGCTCGGCGCTTCGGCTTGTCGGGTCTGGAAGAAAAAGCGCGGCGCCCGGTCGAGTAGCGCCGCCCAGTAAACGTGTTCGTCAGATGCATTTGCGCTCTGGCGACAACCTAAGAGGCAAACATGGGAATTGGTAGTATCTGGCACTGGTTGGTGCTGTTGTTGATCGTAGTTCTGTTGTTCGGTACCAAGCGCTTGAAAACCTTGGGCAGCGATTTGGGCGAGTCGATCAAGAACTTCAAGAAATCCATGGGCGATGCCGAACGCGAACCGGACGAGGCGAAGAAGATCGAAACCGGCTCGGAACGGATCATCGAAGGCGAGGTCAAGGAGCGGGACAAGGTCTGAAGCTGGATCCGCGTCTGGGCACGCGGCCGCCGGCGTGCGCCCAGCCATTATTCCGACCCCGCCTTCGGCGATGCGCGCCGGACGCTGGTGCCGCGTCAGCGGTCCGCGGAAAACCCAACGCGCAAGTTTGTCTGAAATGAGCTACCGATGTTCGATCTTTCCCTGCCCGAGTTGACAATCATCTTCGTGGTCGTCCTGCTAGTGGTCGGCCCGGAGCGGATGCCCGAGCTCGCACGCAAGGCGGGGTTATGGATCGGCAAGGCGCGCAAGTTCGTCAACAGTGTCCAGCGCGATATCGAGCGCGAACTCCGAACCGATGAGCTGCAACGTCTGCTGAATCAGCAAACCAGCGAGATCCAGCAACTCAAGACCATGTTGAATGAGACCCGGGTCGATACCGAACGGGCGTTGCAGGAGACCGAGTATCTGGTCAAGGCCCTGCCCGGAGAGGATAAAACCGGCGAAAAGAAGGGAGACAACGCACCTCCGCCACCGCATGAGCCAAACAAGAATGAACCTGGCGACTCGCCAAGCAAACCGGCTTGAGCATGACCGATAGCTCGAAAAGTAACGAACCCGCCTCCGAGATGGGATTCATCGCCCACCTCGTTGAGTTGCGTGACCGTGTGCTCAGGATGTTTTTCGCGGTATTGATCGTGTTCTTCGTGCTGGCGCCGTTTGCCAACAAGATCTACACCCTGCTGGCCGGACCGCTATTGCGTCATTTGCCCGAAGGCAGTTCGATGATCGCGATCGACGTGGCGTCCCCCTTCCTGGCGCCATTCAAACTCGCCTTCATCCTTGCGATCGTTCTTGCGGTGCCCTATTTGCTATATCAGGTCTGGTCGTTCGTCGCGCCCGGGCTGTACAAGCACGAGCAAAAGCTGGTGTCGCCGCTGATCATCTCCAGCGCCGCGCTGTTTTACGTGGGCATGGCATTCGCGTATTTCATCGTCATGCCGGTGGTCTTCGGATTCTTGACCAGCACCGCGCCGGAAGGCGTGGCGATGATGACCGACATCAACCGCTACCTCGATTTCGTGCTGGTGCTGTTCCTCGCATTCGGTGTTGCGTTCGAGGTGCCCGTCGCCACCTATCTGGTCGTTCTGAGCGGATTGGTCTCGGTGGACGATCTCGCTAAATCGCGGCGCTACGTGATCGTGGGTGCATTCGTGATCGGCGCGATTTTCACGCCGCCGGATGTTTTCTCGCAGATCATGCTCGCGATTCCGATCTGGCTGTTGTTCGAACTGGGATTGATCATCGCCCGACGCTTTATCGAGGATAAGCGCAAGCCGGAAGCCGACGGTAGCGCGTTGGTGCCGGTCGCCGCGGCGACCAGTTCCGCCGCCGGTGCGGCGAGCCATGACGACGTGGAGCCGTTCAAGCCGTTGTCCGAGGAGGAATTGCTGGCCGAACTCGATCGCGCGGAAGCCGACGAGGCGGCGCTGACGCGCGGAACGAGTGGCGATGACGCGACCGCGAACGCGGCCACCGAACCCGCGAGCCCGGCGCCCGCGACCAACAATGAGCCGGCGACCACAGCCGCGGAAACGGCCGGTCCGCCTCGCGAAGTGCCGCCACCGAGCGAGCCGCCCTTCGATAATCCCAACCTGCGTACGATCCGTCCGCCACGTCCCAGTGAGGACTGACCGCGTCTTCAATCTTGTTGGCTCGCCGTGCGGGTGCAACCCCGCGCGGGAACGTACAACTTCTAAGCGGACTCGCCATCGGCTACACTACGCGCCCATTCAATGGACTCAAGTGGTTGTAATAAAAAGTAAATGCAAGACTCACGCCGCGTTCCGAGACGCAAGACCCTGCTGATCATTCTCGACGGCTTCGGCCTCAACCCGAGCAAGAAAAATAACGCCGTCTACGAAGCCCGTACCCCGCGCCTCGATGAGTATTTTTCGCGCCACCCGCATGCGGCGATCGAGGCCTCGGGCCGCGCCGTTGGCCTTCCGGTCGGGCAGATGGGCAACTCCGAAGTGGGGCACCTCACGCTCGGCTGCGGCGCCATCGTTCGCCAGGATCTGGTTCGGATCGACGACGCGATCAAGGACGGCAGCTTCTTCTCCAATAACGTTCTTCTCGATGCGATCCGTGACGCCAAGAGTCGCGCTCGCCCGCTGCATCTGATCGGTCTGGTCTCTGATGGTGGCGTGCACAGCCACACCACGCATCTGCTGGCATTGATACGCATGTGTCGGGAGGCACAGGTGATTCCGATGGTCCACATGATCACCGATGGACGCGACACGCCGCCGAAATCAGCGACGAATTACCTGGACGAGCTGGAACGCGCGTTGCAAGCGGCTGGTGGCCAAATCGCGACGATCGCGGGCCGATACTTCTCGATGGATCGCGACCGGCGCTGGGACCGGGTCAAGAAAGGCTTTGATCTCGTTGTGCACGGCATCGGCCGCACCGTGCCGAGCGCGCGCGAAGGTATTCTCGGTGCCTATACGCTCGGGCAGACCGACGAGTTCCTGGAACCGATGATCTTGCCGGGCGCGACGACCATCGCCGCACGCGACGCGTTGGTATTCTTCAATTTCCGCAATGACCGTCCGCGTGAATTGGCGCTGGCGCTCGGCCAGGAGGGCTTCGAGGAATTCGATCGAGGCGATTATCACCCGATTACCGTGACCAGCATGACCGCCTACGATTCCAAGCTGTTGTCACCGATCGTGTTTCCGCCCGAGCGGCCGAAAAATACCTTGGCGAAGGTCATCAGTTTCGCCGGCTACAAGCAATTTCACTGCGCCGAGACGGAAAAGTACCCGCACGTCACCTACTTTTTCAATGGTGGACGCGAGCCCGCGCACGCCGGCGAGGATCGCAAGGTCGTGCCCTCGCCCCAGGTCACGACCTACGATCTGGTCCCGGAAATGAGCGCGGCGGCGGTCGCCGACGAGGTTATCAAGGCGATCGAAACCGGTTGCTATGCCTTCGTGCTGGTCAATTTCGCCAACGGTGACATGGTCGGGCATGCAGCCTTGCGCGATCCCATCATTCGCGCGGTTGAAACGCTGGATACCCAGGCCGGGCGTGTGTTGGACGCGGCGGTTGCCAATGACTATTCGGTCGTACTCACCGCCGATCACGGTAATTGCGAGGAGTATATCGATCCGCTGACGGGCGAGCCCAACACCCAGCACACGACTTATCCCGTCCCGTTTCTGGTGGTTGATAGCCATAACTGGAGGTTGGCGACGGGGGGTGGTTTGAGCAACGTGGCACCTACGATTCTGCAGCTGATGGGGCTGCAGAAACCCGATGGCATGGATACGGATTCGATGCTACTCGAGAATCTCGGACCGGTGCGCCAAGGCCCGCGCTGACGGACGGTCGCGCAACTGGGCGGTCGACGAAGTCAAGGCGACTCGGCAGTCGATCCCTGACTATGGAATTGTTTCGGCCGGTGTGCGTCCTCTCGGATTAGCCCGCGGACCTCAGCCAGCAACTCCGCGTGTTCCCGACGGTGGTGCGCGCGGGTCTCGCCGAGGCGCTCCCACAGGGCTGCGTAATCGCCTGCGACCCGTTCGATACTCTGCTCCGCGCCCGTGCTCAACGCGGCTTGGACACTTTGCGCCAATGACGGTCGCGTGGCGCGACGCAACAGCCACGGAATCAACCACGCGAGACCGATCAACAATGCGCTGTGCACGGCGTAGTTAATCCCGAGAAACGACTGTTCGCCGCGCGTACCCGCCGCAAAGCTGTCGACGACGACATAGACGACCCACAGCGAAGCGAGCAGCGGCAGGAACCAGCTCGCGACTTCCGCCGCATGGTGCAGACTGCGTTGCAAAGCGGTGCCTGGTTTTGCAAAGGCCTCGGCGATCTTGGCCTCGAGCGTGACCCGGATGCTCTCGCGCGCGTGCGCGACAAATCCTCGCAGTAACTCGAAGGCGGGATGCTGCGTCATGCCCGATTGCTGAATGCGGTTCACCAGCGTCAGGTTGAGGTCGGTCAGCCGTGTATCGTTGCGCGGTTGCCAGGCGTATTCGAGGATTCCCCGGTTGGATTCGCCGCCGGATTGAATGTCGCGCAAGTGGCGCTGCAGCGAGGCGTCGTCGGTCAGGTGGCGTTGCGTCAGCGTGGCCAACTGCGATTGCAGCTGCTTTTCGAGTTCGCCGAGTCCTGCGCGCACGAGTTTCGACCAGTCCCGCGCCAATGCCTGCCAGGCGGCATCGTCGCCCAGACGCACCGATATGCCCTGCAAATAGACTTCGAGATCGCCGGCGCGTGCGTGAGCGCCCACACGTTGCAACACCTCCAGGCCGAAGGTCTTGAGGGCATCACGTATCGTTTGTTCTAGGGTGGCGAAGTCGTCCTCGATGGCGGGTTCGACGCAGCTCGTGCGTAGCACCACCGGATTCTCGAAGCCCTCGGTGCGCAAGCGGCGCTTGAAATCGTCCAGTTGCGCCGATACGCCCTGGTCCCAGTGATTCATGACGAACAGCCAGCCGTGGCGTTGCCCGCGCTCATGCAGAAAGCGCCAGCCGAGGTCATCCTGGTAGCGTTCCGGGCTGACGACATAGATCAGCCAATCCACGTAGGGCAGCCAGGCAACAACCTGGTCGCGATGAGTGTGCTCGGTGCTGTCGAAATCCGGCATGTCGAGCCACGCGACCAGTCGGCGGTTCTCGTCGTGGTGCCAGGCGATCTGGGTGCCGGCCGTCGGCAACTCGTCCGGGATGAGATTGCCGCGGAAGTCGCGATGCAAATACAAGGTGACTGTTTGCGAGGTCGGCCTTTCTACGCCCACCCGGGCAATGGTCTCGCCAGCGAGACGGTTCAACAGCGAACTCTTACCGACGCCGGTACCCCCAAATAGCGCGACGATCAGCGGTCGGATCGACTGGGTGCGGAACAGATGCTCGACTTGTCGGTGCTCGATATTTTCGAGCGCTTCGCCGTCAAGCGCGGTGATCCAGCCTGATTTAACCAGGCCCGAGGCCCAGTCATAGGTGCGTTGATATAGTCTGGCGATCGCGGGTTGCATCAGTTGAGTTCCTCCAGCGCGCGCTCCGCGGCCGCGAGCTTGTCGGGGGGTATGGCGTAGAGACCGCGCCCGTTCAGTCCAGCCGCGTAAACGATGAGTTGGTCCCGCAACGGTTCGAGCACATGCGTTCGCACCGAGGCGCGTTGCTTGTTGCGTAATTCCTCAGCGAGCCGGTTCATGTAGCGACCGACCGCGCTCTCGGTCAACAGGGAGGTAAATGCCAGCATCGCGGGCGCGATGACCAGATCGGTTGGTCCGAAACCGCCAGTCTTGATCGCCAACGCGATTGCTGCGGCATCCACCGTGATGCGCGCCGCGCGCAGGCTGTGCAACGTCGCCGGGTGCGCCTGAAGATGATCATACAGGCTCGCGGCGGCGGCCTTGATTTCGGGGGCAAACGCCTTGTGGTGGTTTTCGATCGCGGTTTGCAGCGATTTATGGAGGTCCGGTTCACGCAGGCGCAAGCGGTGCTGAAGCATCTGCCACCAGGTGCGCGAATACTCACTGATCGCGTTTTCACTCGCCGCGTTTTGCAGCGTGAGTAACACATGCCGCGCGAGTTCATCGATGATCTGCGATTCCTGATTCACGTTGGCGGCGCCGGGCGCCGCGGCGCGACTCGAACGGCGAGCCAGGCTCCACAAGGTGCGGGCCGGCCAGGTGATGGTCTGCCGCACGCGCGCCAGCGCGGTCGCCACGCCGGGAATCTGGAGTAGTTCGAGCAGGCGGGCGATCGCCAATTGTAGCGTCTCGTCATAGATCGGTTGACGCAGGTATTCGCGCTCGTAGAGCGCGAGTGCCTCCTGGATTTGTTCGTTGACCAGGATTTCCCAGCGTGCCGCGGTCGCGTGCTCTTCGCGGAGCGGCGCGACCCATTCGTCCCAGTGCTGATGCAACAGCGCGGTCGACAAAACGGTACGGTCGCCGTCAGGGGCAGGACCCAATAGCGCGGCGACCGAAGTCCGCAGCGCGCCCGCGTCGGGATGCTGGGTCAGCGATTCGCCGTCCTTTTCAGGCAGCCATGGCAGGGACATCAGGTACTTGAACGCGATCTCCTCCTGTTCGAACTTGCGGCTAATTGCGTCGCGCAGGGTAGCCTCGACGTCGCGTAGGCTCTTGTTGAGGCATACCAGGAGCGGTCTGCCGAGCGGCGCGATGAGTCGCAGCAGTTCCCAAACGGATTGATCGGCGTACTTTTCCCGACTGACCACCAGCACGATCGCGTCGGCCAGGCTGCACATCATCGGCACGGCGTAGCGATAGGCGCGTGAGCTGACCGAATCGAAGTCGGGGGTGTCCCAGACGATGCAGGGTTCCGCCACCAGCGGCTGGGCGATTGGCACGCGCTGCAAGGTGTAGGCATCCGGTTCGTCCGGGTTCAGCGCGCCGGGAGTGCGGAACCGAAACGCCGGTAGGAGATTGTCCAGCGATGCGCGTAGCGCGAGCGTGATTTCCTGTCGGGTGAAGCCCTGTGGATGACGCGTGAAGCCCGCGAGCGGGCTCGCAACCGCGACTTGCTGCCCCAGCAGGGTGTTCACCACGGTACTTTTTCCAGTCTGAGTCGGCCCGATGACCACGATCTGGCGTGGAAAGTGCTCCAGCCGCGGCCGCACGATCGCGTGCAGCAACATCGTATCGGCCAACACCAACGATAGCGACGCGTCGACGCCGCCACTGACCTCGCGGTGGCGGACCCGAAGTTCGGCGATGAACGGTTGAAGTACTTCAAGCGGCGGGGGGGTCATCGCGAGACTCTAGTGAAGACACTCGCACCAGACAATCGAAAAATAACGTTGTTACATAGATTTGCAGAGTCGATGCGCGCACGCTGATCGGCGGCCGTGGTCGCGCATGGCGCACCGTGCTTTGTCCCTCCCATTGTCCCTCCGAGACTTGCATTGCGCTCGACCGCGCAACGCGGTCGCGGGTCGATGTTCCGTTGCGATGTTAACTCAACCGCCTTTCGCAGGCGTTGTTCCCGTGGCTCAAAGACCGAGGGCTTACCCGAGTATCTGGCGCAATTCGTTTTCGATAAGTTCGAAATCGTCGCCCGGTTGCACGTTCAGACCGACCCTTTTGCAGGATTGGCTGAGCGAAAAAACGCCGCACACCTCGTTGTCTGCGGTTTCTGGGCTGCAGCAAACCACCAGCGCATGGCGGCGGCGGCGGGCGAGCAGCGTTGCGAGGATATCGCCGACCCGTGCCGCCTCGGCATCGGCCAGGTTCAACACCTCGATCCGGCCGCGTAGGGTCATGATGTCCTGCACCTGGAGATCATCGGCCTGCTCGCCGGTCTTTTCCGCGATCTTGCGCGGGCGGTCGCTTTCCAGATCCGTCAACGTCACCACGCCCATCACCGCGCCGGTCGAATTGGTCACGAGCAGCATCCGCACGCCGAGTTTTCGCATCCGCTCGCGCGTCGCGAACAGAGTGTTCGAGCGCTCCACCGTAAGCGCGGTGATCCGGCGCAGGTCCGTCATCGATTGAATCGCGGGGTCGTCGGTGGACAAGCGCTCGGGCATCTCGTACTTCGGACGGGAGTACGATGCGCCCACCGGAAGCTCATGGAACGGCAGCGCGTGATAGGTTCGGTTGGTCATCCAGGGCTCCAGATACTGCGGTTAGGGTGATTCTTCAGGGCGCGTGGCGAGGATTCATTCGGTTAATTCGAGGATTACGCTACCCATGGCCTCACTGATTGTAGCAATCGACGCGCCTGCCGGCATCCCGGTTTCCGGTTAGGCGTGTCGAACAGGGCGGGCGTCGGCCGTGGTTCGCGCCGCTACCATCGGGGAGATGGCTCGGTGTGGCCCGACGCCGCGAATGGACCGTTATACATACGCCGTGTAGCATACGGCATCCCTGTAAAAGGTTCCTTAAATCAGGAGTTTCCTATGGCTGGAGGTAGCCTTCTGGCGTTGCTGGACGATATCGCGACCGTGCTTGATGATGTGTCCCTGATGACGAAAGTCGCGGCGAAAAAGACCGCGGGCGTCCTGGGGGATGACCTTGCGCTGAATGCGCAACAAGTTACGGGTGTCAGCGCTGAGCGCGAGCTGCCCGTCGTTTGGGCGGTCGCGAGAGGTTCGTTCCGTAATAAGCTGATTCTCGTCCCGGCCGCATTGCTCATCAGTGCCATTGCGCCTTGGCTGATCACCCCGCTACTGATGATCGGTGGCGCATTTTTGTGTTACGAAGGTTTCGAAAAAATCGCCCATCGGTTCATCCATCACCCTGACAACGACAAGGTGAAACTCCTCTCGGCCGCTCATGATCCCGACATCGACCTGGTGGCGTTCGAAAGCGACAAGATCAAAGGCGCCATCCGCACGGATTTCATCCTCTCCGCCGAGATCATCGTGATCGCGCTCGGCACCGCCCAGGGTGCGTCATTCGCGATGCAAGCCGCCGTTGTGTCTGGCATCGCCATCCTGATGACCATCGGCGTTTACGGCTTGGTCGCGGGCATCGTGAAACTCGACGACCTAGGTTTGCTCCTGGTCAGAGACCGCGCCACCGGAATTCGCCGCGCGTTAGGGAACGGTATTCTTTGGTTCGCGCCGTGGCTGATGAAAACGCTATCGGTGGTTGGCACGGTGGCGATGTTCCTGGTGGGGGGCAGTATTTTGTTGCACGGCGTCCCTCATTCGCATGACTTCGTTCACGCCGCGGAGGTGTTGGTGCAACAGCTCGACTGGATTGGCGGCGCGCTCAAGGCAATCACCCCCGCGCTCGTGAGTGGCGCCTTCGGCGTTCTGGCGGGCGCGATCGTGCTTGGCGTGGTCGCACCAACCTCGGCGCTCGTTGCCCGATTCCGCCAAGCGTAAGCCCCGCGTTCGGACGCGCTGGCCGCGGTTCTCGCGCGGAAGCCCAAAGCCATCGCGATGCCCGCGCTGTGTTGTTCGGCCCGGTGTGACCCGTGTATGCGTCGTGGGCGAGGTGCCGCCACGTTCGGAAGTGCGTGCGGCAACCGTGTTGTCTACGTGCAATCGCTCAATCCGTCTTGAGCGCGCGTGGCCGTATGTCCAGCGCCTGCTGCGTTTGTTCCAGAATCCTATAGCTGATTGGCACCAGCAACAGGGTGATGAGGGTGGCGAACAGGATCCCGAAGCCGAGCGAGATCGCCATCGGGATCAAGAACTGCGCCTGGGTGCTTTTTTCGAGTATCAGCGGGATCAGTCCGCCAAAGGTCGTCAGCGACGTCAACCAGATGGCGCGGAATCGCGCGACCCCGGCGGTCTTGATTGCATCGTCGAGCGGCATGCCGGCACGCCGTGCACGGTTGATGAACTCCACCATGACCAAACTGTCGTTCACCGCAACGCCGGACAGCGCGAGCATGCCCATGATGCTCATGATGCTGAGTCCCATGCCCATGATCAGGTGACCAAGAATCGCGCCGGCGACCGCGAACGGGATCACGGCCATGACGATGATCGGCAGGATATAGGAGCGGAAGGGGATCGCAAGCAGCGCGTAGATCATGAACAGCACGAAGCCGATGCCCCAGCCAAGGCTGCCAAATGATTCCTGTTGCTCTCGCATCTCGCCTTCGAAGCTGTAGCGCACGCCGGGATAGCGCTGCATCAGTGTTGGCATGTACTCCGCGAGATCGGCGCTGATCGCGGGCATGTTGACGGTGCCCTTGTCGGCATCGGCGGTGACGTTGACCGTGCGGTCGCGGTTGATGCGCTTGATGGTCGAGAAGCCGCGTCCGATTTCTACATCGGCGACCTCGCCGATCGGGATCTCGGTGCCATCGGCGGCTCTGATGTTCATGCGCTCCAGATTACCGAGGGACTGTCGCTCCTCGGTCGGGTAGCGCACCATCACCCGCACGTCATCCCGATCGCGCTGAATCCGTTGTGCCTCGAAGCCGAAGAACGCATGCCGCACTTGATCGCCGAGATCCTTGAGCGACAGTCCCAGGCCGTCCGCGCCCGGCTTCAGCGCGAGCCGCACCTCTTCCTTGCCCTCGTCGAAGCTGTCCTTTATGTCGAACAATCCGGTGAACTCACTGATGTGGGTCTTGATTTCCGCGGCGGCGGTGCGCAGCTGCTCGAAGTCCTGGCCGGTGAGCTGAATATTGACGGGATCACCGGCGCGGCCGATCTCGGACCGGAACGTGAGCTCCCTGGCGCCGGGAATCGGGCCGATGAGTCCGCGCCACTCGTCCACCAGTTCCGAGCTGGTGAGCTTGAGGGTCCGGTTCTCCGGCGGCGTGATCTCGAAGCGGACCTGGCCGACATGTGAGCTGCCACCACCGGTGCCTTGGCTCGACCCGCCCGCGCCAACCGTGGTCAAGATATCGATGATGACGCTTTTTCCCGTTTCCGGGTCGATGTGGCGTTGTTGCAGCTCACGCGCCAGTGTCTCGATGCGCGCGATATGGCGCTCGGTGATCTCGACTGGCGTACCTTGCGTCAGCGTCAACGTCGCGGTAGCGATCTCGGATTGCACCCGCGGAAAAAACGTGAACCCCATGCGACCGCTTTTCGGGATACTGAAGATGATCATCGCGACCGCGACGAAGACTGCCAAGGTCAATATCGGCCGACTGAGCAGCCGTCCGAGCAGTGGCTGATAAAGGTGGCTCGCGGTGTACTCCATGCCGTCGGCGACCTTGCGCTGAACCCTTTGCAAGGCGTTGAGTCGATCGGTGGCGCGTTGGTTGCGCACATGCTTCATATGCGCCGGCAGAATCAGCTTGGACTCGATCAGCGAAAACAGTAGTACCGGAATCACAACCAGCGGAATCTGCGCGAACAGCGCGCCGCGATCGCCTGCGATCACCAGCAGCGGAATAAA
Organism: Thiotrichales bacterium; assembly: GCA_050329935.1. Lineage (GTDB taxonomy): Bacteria > Pseudomonadota > Gammaproteobacteria > UWMA-0217 > UWMA-0217 > CAYSFW01. The sequence continues at coordinate 41,969 of JBHJOI010000001.1, forward strand.
CGCTGCGACCGTGGTCAGGACGCCGAAGGTTACCGGCACCGCGATCTCCTGGGTGCCACGGATCGCCGCGTCGAGCGGCGCCTCGCCCTTGCGCAGTCGCTTGAAGATGCTGTCTCCGGTCACGATCGCGTCGTCGACGACGATGCCCAATACCAGGATGAACGCGAACAGGCTGACCAGATTCAAGGTGACGCCAAGATCCGCGATCACCGCCAGCGCACCGAGAAAGGCGACTGGAATACCCAGCATGACCCAGAACGCGACCAACGGCTGCAAAAACAGGCCCAGCAGGAGAAAAACAATGATGCCGCCGTGCAACGCGTTGCGCAGCAACAGATCGACGCGGTTTTGCACGGTCTGCGAGCGATCGCGCCAGTAACTCAACTCGATGCCGCCCGGCATCGTGGCCTGCTTGGCCTTCAGATAGTCCTTGACGGTGGCCGCGACCTCGATCGCGCTCTGATCGCCAACCCGGTAGACATCGAGTGTCACAGCCGGGCGGCCGTTGAATCGCGCATACAAGGGATCCTCGGTGAAGCCGTCGCGGATCGTGGCGATTTCCCCCAGCTTCACGCGACTGCCATCGTTGCGGCTGATGACGGTGATCCGCCCGAATTCCTCTGCACGATAGGCCTGCCCGAGACTGCGCAACAGGATCTCGCCGCCGCTGGTGCGCAGGGTGCCGGCGGGCACGTCTTGCGAGCTGTTGCGGATCGCTTGACCGACTTGCGCCAACGTGAGGCCGAGCGCGTTCAGGGTAGCCTCCGGAATCTCGATCGAGATCTCGTAGGGTCGCACGCCGGTCATTTCGACCTGAGTCACGCCCGGCAGTTGGGTCAGTTCGTCACGCACTTGCTCAGCCAGGCGGCGGAGTTCGCGCTCGTTCAACTCACCGGCAACGACGACGCTGATGACCTCGCGACGGATCTCAAGCAGGCTGACCACAGGTCGTTCGACATCGTTGGGGAAGGTCGAGATCGCGTCAATGCGCGCCTTGATATCGTCGAGCGCGTCGCGCGGTTTGACGTCGCGGGTAAGTTCGACCCGCAGCCGGGCGCTGCCCTCCAGCGCGTCGGAGTAGATTTTGTCGACCCCGGTCAAGTCGGCGATGGCCTCCTCCATGCGCAGCACCACGGCTTGCTCCACCTCGGACGGGGTCGCGCCGCGATAGGCCGCGCCGATGTTGACCACGTTGCGCTCGATGTCCGGGAACACTTCCAGAATCAAACGCTGGTCGAGCGAGTAAAAGCCCAGCACAACGATCACCAGCATCAACAAATTGGCCGCGACCTCGTTGCGGGCAAACCATTCGATTATACCGTTCATCGTTTAGCCTTCCGGTGCCGACGCGGGCTTGGCCGCGGTGCCGGGCTCGCCTTCGATCCGGATCGGCGCGCCATCCACGGCGTAGCTGACCGGGGTGACGATCAAGCGCTCGCCCGCGGCAAGCCCGGCGCGAATCACGGCCTCGCGCTCGTTGCTCCAAATGATGTCGACGGCGCGCCGCGACAATTTGCCGTTGTCCGCGACCAGGACTTCGCGACCCTCGCGCACCGCCGCGCGCGGCACCACGAATACATTGCGCCAGGTATCACCGTCGATCTCGGCGCTAACGAAGCTGCCGACCTTGAGCGGTGGCCGACCGTCGTCGCGCACGCCGTAGGGATCGTCGATCTGCGCCACGACGAACAATTGCCGGGTCTTGCTGTCGAATGCGCCAGAGCTGCGCACGATTCGGCCTTCCCAGGCGCGTTCGTCGCCCGCGCGCGGGCGTAATGTCACCCGCGGCGAGTCGGACGGAGCGCCCGTCTGGCCGCGGTATTGCTCCGGCAAGCGCAGGAACGCGAGCTGCTCGGCGGTGAGTGGCAGGCGCACTTCGGCGTAGTCGATCGCGTACAGCGTGGCGAGCGCACCGCCCCGGCTGACAAACTGGCCGACGTCGGCTTTCTTTTCCAACACACGGCCGGCGAAGGGGGCCACGACCCGAGTGCGGTCGAGATCGAGGCGCGCCTGGGTCAGCCGTGCGCGCGCCGCGGCCGCGGCCGCCTCCGCACTCGCCAGCTGAGGTTTGCGCAGCACCAGATCGCTGGGTCGGCCGGCCTCGCCGAGTTTGTCCCAATCGCGTCGCGCCTGGTCGGCACGCGCTCTTTCCTGGGCCAGATTGAGCTGTTGTTGCGCGTACTCGGCTTCGGCGATGGTGACCTGATTGGTGTAGTCGCGCGCGTCGACACGCAGCAGGACGTCGCCTTGTTCGAAGAAGCCCCCTTCGACGAACTGCTTCGAAATCTCGGTGATTCGACCAGAAACCTCGGCAACCAGCTCGGTTTGCGTCCGCGCGGTGACGGTGCCCTGCGAGTTCAGTCGAACGGTATAGTCCTGCGGCTGCAGGGTCGCGACCTCGACCAGCGGTACCGGTGTTTCGGGCGCATCACGCGTGGCCTTGGGGCCGGTCGCCACGAGCGTCCACGCGACGCCGAAGCCGATGCCGACGACAAGCAAGGGGATCAATTTGCGTAAGATCGACATGCGCGCCTTTCAAGTGGAGGGTTCGGCGGTCGGGGTCGGCGCGTCATCGAAGTCGCCGCCCAACGCACGGTAAAGTTCGATCCGGTTTTGCAGTCGGCGCAGCCGAGTTTCGATTCGGGCGCTTTCGGTATTGAACGCGCGCCGCTGAGTGTCAAGCAAGGTGATGATTTCGGTCAAACCGGCCCGATAGCGTTCGAGCGCCAGCGTCGCGGCGGCGCTTGCTTCAAGCGCGGCTTCACTCTGGCTGGCGACCTGAGCCTCCAGTAACGGTTCCGCCGCGAGGGTGGTTTCGACCTCGCGAAAGGCGGTCAACACGGTTCGTGCGTAATTGGCGAGTGCCTCGCGGTCGTTCGCCCGCGCCAGGGTTTCCTCGGCCTTGAGGCGGCCGCCTTGAAACAGCGGCTGCGCGATGCTGGCGGCCAGACTCCAAACGAGATTGTCCCAGTCGAGCAGGTCGCGCAAACGGGTGCTCGCGGTGCCGCCGTTCGCGGTCAGCGCAAATCCCGGCAGGCGATTGCGGCTGGCGTCCGTACTACGCGCCGCACTGGCGTCGACTCGCAGCGCCGCGGCGAGGATGTCCGGTCGACGGTCCAGCAGCGTGCTCGGCAACCCGGCGGGTACCGCTCGACTCGGTTCCGGTAGATCCGCCAACACCGCGAGTTCACCGGCGGGGTAACGACCCAGCAAGACCTCGAGGCCACGCCGCGCCGCGTCGAAAGCGCGGCGCTCAGCGTTCAGGCCGGCCTCGGCCGTCGCCAGGTTCTCCCGCGCCAGGCGGACGTCGAGCGCTTCGACCAGTCCCTCGCGATAGCGTTCGGTGATGACATCGAGTGTGTCGCGGAAGCTGCTGACACGTTGTTCGGCTAGTTGTGTCTGCAACCGCGCTTCGGCGGCGCCGTACCACGCCACGGCGACGTCCGCCGCCAGGATCAGCCGGCTCGCTTGCCAGTCGCGCTCGAGCGCGACGGCGTCAGCGACCGCGGCGCGGGTGCGGGCCGCAAGTCGTTGCCAGAGGTCCAGTTCCCAGCTCGCGCCGAGATTCAGTTCAAAATTGTTGCCGGTCAGCTCGAGGCCGTTGACCAGTCTCTGGCCGCGCGCCGTTCGCAGGTTGAGCGCCGCGTTTGGGAGTTCTCCCGCGCCGGCGATGTCGGCCCGGGCACGCCCCGCGGCGACGCGAGCAAGTGCGGCTTCGATCCCAGGATTGGCGGCCAGCGCCTCGCGCACCAGGGCGGTCAATCCAGGGTCCCCGAGATCGCCGAGCCAAGCCGCGGGCGGGGAAAGGCTAACCGGCGCCGACGAACCGCGCCAAGTGTCTGGCATTGCCGGCGCGGGTACGGCCGCGCGCGGCGCGTCGCGCGTGACGCAGCCGACCGCAGCAACCGCAAGTGACAACGCCAGGAACAAGGTGGGTGCACGCATGGGCGCGAATTCTAATTCAATTCTCGTTACGGCACCGTAGAGTTCTGTGATACACGAGTAATTGCATCGCTACCGCCGATCGGGCACCCCTTGAAATCCGACCACACCGTCCGCACTGTCGCAGGTAGCGCTGGTGGCTGTGCGCGACGTTGCTTGATATGGCGTCCCGTCGCTACGCCAAATACAATCAAACGCTAATATACAGATACCCTCCGGGAGACCGAAGACATGCCGATTTACGAGTATCAGTGCACCCGCTGTGGCCACGATATGGAAGCAATGCACAAGATGAATGACCCTGACTTGACCGACTGTCCCGCCTGTGGCGAACCGGGCTTGAAGAAACTGATCTCGGCCGCGGGATTTCGTCTCTCCGGCGGTGGTTGGTATGAGACGGATTTCAAGAGCGGCGGGAAGAAAAACGTCGCTGAAAAGAGCGCCGCGTCGGATTCCGGCGGTGGGCATAGCTGTGGCGGCGGTGGTTGTGGCAGCTGCAGCTGACGAAGCCGCCCTTTGAGATGTGTCGAGTGACGCTGGCCGGAGAACCTGCGGCGATGCTGATGTCCAGTGTTCGACGTTCGACGTTCGACGATTGAATTTCATGCGGGTCTCGTCGCGTCGAATTTCCGTGCCCCGTTACGCGGAGATATGGCGATCGCTGGATGTGCTTGTTCGTCGAACGCGACGCGGTCCGATGGCAGTTAGAGCACTCGCATGTCGGATGTCCCGCGTGTCGCCAACTGAATGAACATCTCGCTACGCCAGGCCCGCGAGTCCGATTTTGAGCGGCTACTCGATTATGTGCGCGCCTGGCTGATTTGCCTGGGACAACGACCGATCGGTTATGTTGTGTTGGATTTTGGTTACACGATTGAATTCGGTGGACGTGACGCGTTCATCGACGAGTTGTTTCTGGAAGAAGCGCGGCGTGGATTTGGATACGGCCGGGCTGCGCTTGAGGTGCTTGTATCCGAAGCCGCAGCTCTGGGAATAAAGGCGTTGCACCTCGAAGTCGCTCATTCCAACGAGCCCGCGCGGCGACTTTATCGCACACTTGGTTTCGATGACCGCACGCGGTTTTCGCTGATGTCCAAGCGCCTTTCTCCCTCCGACTATGACGGCGTGGACGCCACCGCCGAGGACGAAAGCCGTTCCAGGCAGGGTGGGCTGGAAACGCGGTGAACCGATCCCTGAAGACTGGATCGCCGCTTGCCGGCGTTTGACGCGTCCGCAATCCGACTCCTGACGATCAGACAATTCACGCTGGGAACGAGTCCCACCAGTGCCCGTCGGACGCCGTTCTCAAATCGCTTGGCGGATCTTCGCGGTTTGCGAACGATCAACGCGGCGGCTAAATATTAGCGTATTCTTATATAAATCTTACTTATGTTCTTGAGGTTTTTATGATGACCAGGGAATTGCTGGGGGAGCGCTACAGCCCACTTTTTTTCCTCGCGGCGCTCGGCGCGGGTGGGCTATCGGTATCCTTTTTCATGTACCCAATGTTTTTGATCGCGCATCCGGACACGCCGATGGTGACGTTCAATCACCTTTGGCCGATTCTTTTCGGCGATAACCTTGCCGCGGCTGCTGCGCTTGCGGTCGATCTGGGCCTGATCCTCGCGTTTGCGCTGCTACATTTCTGGTTGCTGGCATGGAATCTCACCCAATACCGCGCATTCCGACGCAGTGACGGCTTTCGTAAGCTGCGAAACTCCAATGCCGAAGTTTCCTTGATGGCGATTCCGCTGACATTGGCGATGACGATCAATGTGTTGTTTGTGCTCGGCGCGGTGTTCGTGCCTAATCTGTGGCGTATCGTCGAATATTTGTTTCCGGTCGCATTGTTGGCGTTTCTCGTCGTCGGCGTGATGGCGCTGCGCATTCTGAGTGATTATTTTTACCGGATTATCGTGCGCGGCGACTTCGATTTCGAGGCCAATAACAATCTCGCCCAGATGATCGCGATTTTTGCGTTGAGCATGATCGCAGTGGGCTTCGCCGGACCAGGCGCGATGAGTCACAATGTCGCGATCAACGCGATCGGCATTTTCCTATCGATTTTATTTCTATCGTTAGCAATGGTGCTGACGTTCCTCAAATTGGTATTGGGGTTTAAATCGATCCTGCGGCACGGCATCGCGGTGAAATCCAGTTCGAGTCTCTGGATCCTGATTCCGATTCTTACCCTGGTCGGTATAACCGTGATCCGTTTGAGCATGGGACTACATCACGGACTCAACGCCGACCTGAACAACGCCAGCTTTTTTGTGCTCGCGTCGGTGATTCTGTCGTTGCAGATTCTCATTGGCTTGCTGGGTTACAAGGTGATGACGCGCATCGGTTACTTCCGCGACTACGTGGCGGGTTCGAAGGGTGACGCCAGTACGTTCTCACTGATTTGTCCAGGTGTCGCATTTACCGTGTTCGGTATTTTCTTCATCCACTTTGGACTGGTGAAAAACGGCCTGATTCAACATATGAGTCTGGCGCATATCGTCTTGCTGATTCCGCTGCTGCTGATTCAGCTTAAAACCATCCAGGTCTTTTTCAGGCTTTCGTGCCAACATCTCTCGTTGGGTTTCGGTCGCTGCCGGATTTTACCGCAAGCGGCGTGACCGTAATCCGCGGGAGTTGCCTGATGTGCAACGACCCGTATTGCGCGGGTCGTTGCCGTAAGGCTCCCAGCGATGGGCTCACCGCGTCTCCTGCCTACCCTGCCCGGAGCGGCTTTCGTCATCCGGGGCGGCGGCCTCGCCATGAAAATCGGGTTGGGTTGCCCGAGCCCTTCCGGGTGACGCTGGGCAGGTGATTAGCGCTACCAGCGCAGGATCTTGCCGCTATCGAATATCCGCCCCGATTTCGCGGCGTGCTGGACGATGAATATATTCTCCAGTCGCACCCCGGCGTGGCGCGCGATTGCCTGGGCGAGACTCTCCAGCATCAGGCTAATCTGATCGTTGGTGTTGAAATCAGGGGTCAGCAGCTCGACCAGGATCGGGTGAGTCGATCGGGGTTGCTCGGCTTGAGTGGTCGCGGCGACGGCGTAGCTGTCCGGCGGCAGTAACTCCCAGGTCACGCTGACGTATTTTAGCGCGACCGCCGCGTCTCGCGCGAAGTCCACGCTCACCGCCTGGATCAGCTTGCCGATGTCTTTCGGCTCGTTGAAGGGAAGCGATTTGATTTGAATGACGGGCATCGGGCGTGCTCCGGTGTGGTTTCTGAATCCGTGGCGGCGGCCGGGTGCGCTCGCCGTGCCGATTCGCCAATGATAGTCGAAGTCGCGACACTGTCCCCACATTCATCCCGGCAATCGGCACGAGCACGACCATTCGCGCCACCGCGCGGTTGCGCCTCCGCAATCGACTCCGTAACATCGCCGGTTTACTCACAATACTCGTATTGGGCACGGACTGGACAGATGCGTAGCAATTACTGCGGCTTGGTGGATGAATCACTCTTGGAACAATCGGTCACCCTGTGCGGGTGGGTAAATCGTCGGCGCGATCACGGCGGTGTCATTTTCATCGACCTGCGCGATCGCGAGGGCCTCGTGCAGGTGGTGTTCGATCCGGATGACCCTGTCATGTTCGAGCAGGCCGAGCGGATTCGCAACGAGTACGTGCTGATGGTGATTGGGGTCGTGCGACGTCGGCCTGCCGGCACCGAGAACCCCAACCTCAAGAGCGGCGCGGTCGAGGTATCCGCGCGCCATCTCGCGGTGCTGAATGCGGCCGAGACGCCGCCGTTTCAGATTGACGAAGAGGTTAACGAGGAGACTCGGCTCAAGTACCGATACATCGATCTGCGGCGCCCGGAAATGCAGCAGCGGATGCGGATTCGTGCCCGGGTCGGCGGCTTTTTCAGGCGCTTTCTCGACGCTCACGGGTTTCTCGATGTCGAGACCCCGATGCTGACGCGCGCGACACCCGAAGGGGCACGTGACTACCTGGTGCCGAGCCGAACGGTTCCGGGCAAGTTCTTTGCTTTGCCACAATCGCCCCAGTTGTTCAAGCAGTTGTTGATGATGGGCGGGCTCGATCGCTACTACCAGATCGTGCGTTGCTTTCGCGACGAAGACCTGCGTGCGGATCGCCAGCCGGAGTTCACCCAGCTTGATATCGAGACCTCGTTCATGGACGAGGGCGATATCACCGAGTTGATGGAGGACATGATCCGGCGGTTGTTCGCCGAGGTGCTGGAGGAGCCGTTGCCGCGGCCTTTCCCGCGCATGACCTACGCCGAAGCGATGCGCGATTACGGTTCCGACAAGCCGGACTTGCGCATCGCTCTGAAGTTAATCGATCTCGGCGATCTGATGCGCGATGTCGACTTCAAGGTATTCAGCGGACCCGCGCGGGATCCTGAAGGACGTGTCGCGGCGCTCTGTGTGCCCGGCGGCGGCGAGATGTCGCGCAAGGATATCGATGACTATACCGCCTATGTTGCTCGTTTCGGAGCGAAGGGTCTCGCCTACGTCAAGGTGAACGAGATCGCAAGGGGACGCGAAGGCTTGCAGTCGCCGATCCTCAAGTTCATGCCCGATGAGATCATACAAGCGATGCTCGAGCGCACCGGAGCGCGTGACGGTGATCTCGTCTTTTTCGGCGCGGATAGGACCAGCATCGTCAATGAATCCCTCGGCGCGTTGCGGCTCAAGGTCGGCCACGACCGCGGGCTGGCCGAGCGGGGTTGGAAGCCCCTCTGGGTCGTGGACTTCCCGATGTTCGAACGCGATGACAAGAGCAATCGCTGGGTCGCGCTGCATCATCCGTTCACCTCGCCGCGCATCTCCAACCCGGAAGACCTGCACGGCAACCCAGGCGCCGTGTTGTCGCGCGCCTATGACATGGTGCTGAACGGAACCGAGGTCGGCGGTGGTTCGGTGCGGATTCATAGCCCAGAGATGCAGCGCGAGGTATTCAAGCTGCTGGGGATCGCCGCCGAGGAAGCGGAGGAGAAATTCGGCTTTCTGATCACGGCGCTGAAATATGGTTGCCCGCCGCACGGTGGCATTGCGTTTGGACTCGATCGCCTGGTCATGCTGATGACTGGCAGCCAGTCAATTCGCGATGTGATGGCGTTTCCCAAGACGCAAACCGCGCAGTGTCCGCTCACCAACGCTCCGGGCAGTGTCGACGAAGCGCAGTTGCGCGAGCTTGGCGTGCGTCTGCGTCAAGCACCTACCGCCTGACGACGGCGTCGCCCGCACCGATGTCGGGGTCGCGAACGCGTCGTTGGAAGCGCCCCGAATCGGTCCTGGTCGTCGTCTACACGGCGACGGCCGATGTTTTATTGCTGCGGCGGCGCGAACCGCCTGATTTCTGGCAATCGGTCACCGGCAGCCTTGAGTGGGGCGAGGATCCGCGGTCGGCCGCGTTGCGGGAACTGCATGAAGAAACGGGTATCGACGGGTTGGAACTGCAAGATTGTCGAAAGAGTCGTCGGTTCCCGATCATACCGCCGTGGCGCGCGCGTTATGCGCCCGACACGGACGAAAACGAGGAGCATGTGTTCAGCCTGCGTCTGGCTCAACGCGTGCCCCCGACCCTGAATCCCGCGGAACATACTGAATTCCTCTGGCTGCCGCGCGACGCAGCTGCGGCACGCGTGTGGTCGTGGACCAATCGCGATGCCATCCTGACGCAGGTCGGTGTCGGGGATAGGGCGGACGAATCCTGACGACGGCGATGCGCCCTGGTCGGTATGACGTCGACGCAGCGGTGTCTGTCCTAAACGGGGTGCCCGGCGGACCTTGCTCGGCAGAACGCTCGATACGGGCTGTCTCGATTCATGGCTATATTCCGCGCTCCGACTGGCGCGCGAGGCATCCGGCCTGTGATGTTCCGTCGAGTTTCCGCATGCGATGTGAGTATCGCGCGCGCTGGCGGGACGGCTCCTCGTGTGTCAGCGCGGAAACGTGGATAGCAGCCCCAGCTTGGGATCACGATTGTCGGTCGTCCCGAGATGCTGCTTGATGAGCGCACTGCGGTGCGCGAACACGGCGGTGTCGGAATACCGGGAACCGATTTTCGCGACTCGCTCGATCCGCTCAGCCAGCAAGTGCCGATTCGCGTGTAAACTGGCGATTCGGTCCGCGAGCTGGAGGACGTTGTCGGTGGGCGTCAATAGCCGGTCGGCTTCGCTTTCAAGCAGATCGCGCGGATAGGCACTGTCGTAGCCGACGATCGGGCATCCCGCCATCAGCGCTTCGATCAGGCAGCGCGGCGATTCGGGCGTTTTGTGGCAGAACACGAATAGATCGGCGGCGTGCAACTTGCCCATCAAAGTCTCTTTTTCCGCGACGTGACCGGCCAATCGAACCTGACCCTCAAGTTCTTGGCGCGCGATCACGATGTGGGTTTCACCAAACAGTGGTCCATCGCCCAGCCATTCAGCCGTGAATGGAATCTCTCGCGCCCGCAATTCGGCCATCACCGCGACCCAGTCCGTCGGGCCTTTCATCGCGGCGACGCGTCCAGAATAGATCAGCCGAAGCGGCTCGCCGGCGCGTATCCGAGTCAGCTTGCGCGCGAGCTGCGCGGCATCGATCCGGTCCTCCGGTTTGAGGTGGATGTTGTGGACGAGGTGCGGGACACGACACCAGGGCGAGTACGCGTCGAAGGTATCGCGACCATGGAACAGGCCCAGACCGGCGCGCTGGATGATGTGACGTTCCACTCGGCGCATCAAAGGTGCGATCAGCCCGAAGTTGCGAAGCTGGTGGTAGAGTCGCTTCACGCCGCGTTGGTTGAGGTGTTCGCGTTTGATCACGACGTGCTCGACGCGGTCAGTCCAGACCGCGTACGCCCGTCGCTGGCGTATCGCTTCCAGCGCGGCGACCGAGGCCCAGTCGCCGATCAAGCCGCCGATGGCGAAACA
>JBHJOI010000002.1:0-31668 GCA_050329935.1 Thiotrichales bacterium
TCATCGACGGGATCGCCGTTCCAGAACACCTCGCCGGCGGCATTGAGCGTGAGTTGGATGTGTTCGGGTTTCGATTCGTTCTCGGTGCTTGATGCCTTGGGCAGGTCGACCTTGACCGCGTGGGTGACGAGTGGCGCGGTGATGATGAAGATGATGAGCAGCACGAGCATTACATCGATCAGCGGGATCATGTTGATCTCCGCCATCGGTTGTTGCGCGCGGGTGTCGGTGAGTCCGCCAAAAGCCATAATTCAGACCTCCTGCGCGACCATTGGGGCCGGCTTCAGCGTCGCCTTGCTTGGGGCCTGCGTCGTGTCTCGGGCGCCGGTCGACATGAAGGTGAACAGGTCGTGCGCGAACCCGTCGAGTTCAGCGAGCAACAGTCGGTTGCGCCGGGTAAAGAAGTTGTAGGCGAGCACGGCGGGAATGGCGACCGCGAGGCCGAGCGCGGTCATGATCAACGCCTCGCCGACTGGTCCGGCGACCTTGTCGAGCGTCCCGGCCCCGCTGGTGGCGATGCCGATCAAGGCACGGTAAATGCTCCAGACAGTTCCAAACAGGCCGACGAAAGGCGCCGCGCTGCCCACCGAGGCGAGCAAGGTTTGACCCTTTTCGAGTCGCGCGGTGTCTTGCTCGATCGCGCGGCGCAGCGCGCGGGTCAGGAATTCGTCCGCCGATCCGGCATCCATGAGACGCTCGCCGGTGCGATTTTCGAAATGCTCCTGCGCCCGCAAGCCGTGGTGCGTGAGATGTCCGAACGGTTCGCTTACACCTTTCTCCTGCACGAAGCGCCGCACGCTGCCGAGGTTTGGCGCGTTCCAGAACGCGCGCAAGAACCGTCGCGACCGAATCTTTAGCAGGGCGCCCTCGATTGATTTTTGCAGTATCAAGAACCAGGTAGCGACCGACATGACGATCAGGATCGCCAGCACGACCCTGCCGACAGTGTCGAGGTGATTCATGAAATGACTGAAACCCATGGCTTCGGACATGCTTTAGTTCCTCAAAGTGAAATTGATGGGGACGATCACCCAGGCGGCGACCGCTTCGTCGCCCCGCTTGGCCGGAACGAATCGCCAGCGTTCGACGGCCGCGCGCGCGGTCGCGTCAAGCCGGTCGTAACCGCTGGATTTGTGTAACCGGATTTCCGTGGGTGTACCGGCCGGCGCGACGTGGACCCGTAGCAGTACCTGTCCCTCCTCGCCCATGCGTCGCGAAATCGGTGGATACTGCGGTGCCGGGTTGTTCAGATAGGCGGCGTCGAAGCGCGGCGCCGAGCGCGGTTGCGGCGGCGCTGGCGACGGCTCGCCACGAGTCGGAGCGGACGCGGGTGGTGGAGGAGGCTGTGGCGTGATTTGTTGTTCGAACGCGGCGGGCACCGGAGTCGGTTCGGCGGTGCTGGTGATCAGTTCCTTCGGCTTTGGTTTGGGTTTCGGCGGCTGTTTTACGCGCTTGACCGGTTTCGGTTTGGGTTCCGGCAGAGGCGGCTCCACGGGCAAGAGGCGCGGAGGCTCCGGCGCGGCCTTGGGCGCTTCGAGCTGGATGAGTGAAGCGATCAGCGTCGCATCCTGGCTCACCGATGGCGGGACCGGCTTTTGGTTCAGTAATCCCAGTGCGAGACCGGCGTGCGCGCCCGCGACGACGAGCAGCACCCCCGCCGACCAGCGCGGCGAGCGTTGACCCGGCCACGCGAGCGCGACCGGGGTCATCGGCGCCGACCGCCGTTTGGCGTCGAGATCAGGCGTCAGCTCATCAACAGCCGACACGCGTGTCGTGGAAGTCATGCCCGTCATCAAGTGCCTTGCGATTGTTGTGATGACGCTGGCTGGCTAGACGAATCGGGCTGGCTTGCGCGGGTGGCCGACAGGCCAACAGGAAGGCGAATGATAATGATTGGTAATACGTAGCGCAATCGATTCGTGCGTTGATCGCCATCGCCGCGCCGCTTGTCGCCCTCTAGTGAACGCGACGAGGCCGGTTCACGCGGATACGCGTTTCGCGCGTCGTCCAACGCCAAGCGTCGAGCGCTGCGGTGCGTAGCCGGCGCGCGCGGATGCCGGCCCGGCGATTGCGACGACACGACGTCACGGCACCGACGTCGTATCATCGGGCGCTTGAGCAATCTCGGTTAGCGTTTTTCGAATGCGAGTAGTCATTTCGGGACCACGGCTCCAGGAACCCGGCTGGGTAATTCATTCGGTGCGTTGGGCTTCGCCGGAGGGCGGACGATGATCCCGTTATTACTGCTGTTCGGCCTGATGCTGCCGGTCACGGGCATGGTGCCGGTGCTGCCCGATTTCACTGCGCAGCGGTTTCCCGGGTTGGGCCAGTTCGCCAGCCATTTGTTCATGTCGATCAACATGATCGGGGCGCTGATCGGGGCGCCGGTCGCGGGTGTGTTGTCGGATCGAATCGGTCGACGCAAGGGGTTGGCGGTGGCGGCTCTGGCCCTCAATGGTCTGGTGTTGTTGGGTCTGGCTTATGCGTATCGGTATGCCACGGGCTACGCGCCGCTGCTGTTGTTGCGTCTGCTGGAGGGCTTCGCGCACATGTCGGCGTTGTCGCTATTGATGGCGCTGGGAGCCGATCTCGCCGGCAAGGCCGGCCTCGGCGCGAGGATGGGCGCGGTGGGAGCATCGATCAGTCTGGGTGTGGCGGCCGGCGCGCCGCTCGGTGGCTGGATCGGTGGAATCGATCCGCTCTGGGTCCCGTTGGGCGGTGGTCTGCTGTCGCTATCGCTCGCGCTGGTTGCGGGCTTGACCTTGGTCGAAACGGGCGGCGATCGGCCGAAACTGGCTGCGGCCGAGATCCTGCGTACTCTGCGCAGCCGACGTGAGTTGGCCATTCCGCTGGCGTTCTCGTTCGTCGATCGGCTCACCGTCGGGTTCATCGTTTCGACCCTATCGCTCTATCTCGGGCTGGTGATCGGGTTCGATCCGCGCCAGATTGGGCTCGCGATGGCGGCCTTCCTGATTCCGTTCTCGCTGTTGACCTATCCCGCAGGACATCTATCACGGCGCTGGGATCCATTGACGATGATGGTCACCGGCAGCGTGCTATACGGCGTGTTCCTCGGCGTGCTCGGTTTCCTGCCGGGCGAGCGCGTCGTGGCGGCGATGGCGGTAGGGGGCGTGATCGCGGCGTTGATGTACGCGCCTTCGCTGGTCCTTGCGGCGCGTTACGGAGGGCTCGAATGCCGCGCCAGCGCGCTGGCTGCCTTCAACATGGCCGGCTCGCTGGGGTTCGCGGTCGGCCCGTTGCTCAGCAGTAGCCTGCTCGCTCTGTTCGGGCTCTGGCTTGTCGCGCCATACCCTGCAGTGTTCGTCACCATCGGCGCGATCGAAGTCGCCTTGGCGTTGGTCGTGTGGGTAATGGTTCGGCGCGGGGTGTTTGCGCGGCGGTGACTAAACCTCTTACGGTGGGTATGGCGTGCCGTGCTCGCGCGGTTGTTTTTATCGAGTGTCGGGAAGGGTCGGCGCCAAGCGGAATGTGTTGACTGAGGGCTAAGGCGAAAAAAAATACTTGCGAATGTTCGAAAATGTGCGAATATATTTTCAAGCAAACATATTCGCACATTTAGCCAAGGACTCAGCACCGTGACTGACCATCTCGCCGACCATCGTCTGGAACTCATCATGTCCGAATTGGCGGCGCGCGGTGAATGCCGCACGCGGCTGCTGGCGGAGAAGTTCCAGCTTTCCGAAATGACCGTGCGACGCGATCTGGCTGAGCTGGAAACGCGCGGCCTGCTGCGGCGGGGGCATGGCGGCGCGGTGATGCTGAATCGCGATGTCGAATATTCACAACGTCTGGAACTCGGGCACGCCGAGAAGCAACGCGTCGGCCAGACGGCCACGCGGCTGCTGAAAAATGGCCAGACGGTGTACCTCGACGCCGGCACCACCTCGCTGGAGCTGGCGCGCGCCCTCTGCCAGGGCCTGCCGAACATCAGCCAACTGCACATCGTGACCCACGGCATCAGCATTGCCACCGAATTGGCCGGGCGCACGCCGTACCACCTGCAACTGATTGGCGGCGAGGTTTACCAGAACGCGCTCAGCTGTGTGGGGCCGACGGCGCTGGCACAGATTGCAGAACTCGATATTGATCTGTTCTTTCTCGGTGCCGGCGGTGTCGACCGCGAGGCCGGCTGGACCAATTCAAACCACGTTGAAGCCGTGGTCAAACGCGCGGTGATCGCTCGCAGCAAAAGCGTCGTCGCCATCTGCGACAGTGCCAAATGGGGCCAGGCGTCGTTCGCGCCGATCCTGCCGCTGGCAGGCGTAACGCGCTGGATCGTCGATCGCGGCCTTGCACGCGAAGGCATCGAAGCGGCGCGCGCAGCCGCCATCACGCTCACCTGGGCGGAGGCTCCGCCATGACAAGTCCCTAGCTAATTCCCTGATTTAACGAGAAAAAAAGTGCACCGCGCGCAGTGCAAGGCCGCCCTTACGCCTGCGAAAACCGATCCAAAGGAGTACCCGACATGCTTAAACTGACCCCCGCCACCGTCCGCCTTGCCGCTCAGGCACGCGACAAAACCGAAGCCATTCGCATCGCTGGCAGCCTGCTGGTAGACAGCGGCAACATGCAATCAGGCTATGTCGACAGCATGTTGCTGCGCGAAAAAGTCGCCAACACCTACCTCGGCAACGGCATCGCCATTCCCCACGGTCTGCCCAAGGATCGCGACCTGATCATCCAGACCGGCATTGCGGTGGCGCAGTTTCCGCAGGGAGTGAGCTGGAACCAGGGCGAAACGGTGTATCTGGTGGTGGCCATCGCCGCCCGCTCCGACGAGCACATCGAACTGCTCGCCAATCTCACCGACGTGCTCGACGATCCCGAAACGGTGCAACGGCTGGCGCAGAGTGAACGCGTCGAAGACATTATCGAACGCCTGACGCAGGCGCGCGGGGAAACAGTGGCGGTAATGGCCGCCGCCGAGGACGATTTCGAGCAGTGGGTGGACGTGGCGCTGCCCGGTGCCGCCGGTCTGCACGCGCGTCCGGCCACCGCGTTTGTGGAGCTGGCGAAGCAGTTCGAGGCCGACATCCGGGTGCGGCACATCGGCAAGGTCGCCAACGGCAAAAGTCTAGTTTCCCTGCTTAAACTCGGTGCCGACGGCAATGCCAGCTTGCGCATCATGGCGCGCGGTGTTGATGCCGAAGCGGCGCTGGCGGTGCTGGTGGCGGCGGTGCGTGAGGGGCTGGAAGAAGAAGAGGAGGCCGCTGCCATCGGTGGCGGTCCCAGCCTGACGCTGCAGGCCCGCGCCATCGCCGGCATTGCCGCTGCGCCGGGTCTGGCCATTGGCCCGCTGCGCCATTTCCGCCGCGAGAAAATCGTCGTCGCCGTGACCGCCAGCCATGCAGAGGCCGAAACCGTGCGGCTGCAGCAGTCCATTGCTACCGCGAAACTGCAACTGCGCGAACTGCACGACGCCGTGAAGGCACGCAGCGGTGCCGGCAGTGCGGCGATTTTTCGCGCGCATGAAGAATTTCTCGACGACCCGGATCTGCGCGATGCCGCGCAGCGCCACATCGACGCGGGCCACAGCGCCGGCTGGGCCTGGCGCGACAGTGTCGAGGCGCGGGCGAAGGACGTCGCGGCGCTCGACGATCCGCGTCTGAAAGAACGCGCGGCCGATCTGCAGGACGTCGGTCGTCGGGTGCTGCGACTCTTGGCCGAGACCGTGGAAGAAGAGCCGGAGAGTTTTGAGCATGCGGTGATTCTGGTGGCCGAAGACTTGTCACCGTCGGACACCGCGCGGCTGGATCCGACACGCATCATCGGTCTCTGCACTGCCTCCGGCGGTCCGACCTCACACACCGCCATCATTGCGCGCTCGCTGGGCATTCCGGCCATTGTCGGTGCCGGCCCAGCGCTGTTGCATCAGCCTGAAGACACGCTGTGCGTGCTCGACGGCAATGCCGGAACGCTTTTTCTGGAGCCTGACGCAGCCGATCTGGAGTTGGCGCAACAGGCGCATCTGGCGTGGCAAGCGGCGCGCGAGGCCGAGCGTCTGGCCTGCTACGAGCCTGCCATCACCACCGATGGCCAACGTATTGAAGTGGTGGCCAACATCGGCAATGGCCCCGAAGCGGAGCAGGCGGTGAACGCCGGCGCCGAGGGCATAGGCCTGTTACGCAGCGAGTTTCTGTTTTTGCAGCGTGCCGAGCCGCCCGATGAAGACGAGCAGTTCGCCGCCTACAGCGAGATGACCCGCGCACTCAACGGACTGCCGCTGATCATCCGCACCCTCGACATCGGTGGTGACAAGGACGTGCCGTATTTGTCGCTGCCGGCGGAAGCCAATCCGTTTCTCGGCGTGCGCGGCATTCGCCTGTGTCTGGCGCGACCCGATCTGTTCAAAACCCAGCTACGCGCCATCTACCGTGCGGCCTTTACCGGCCCGGTAAAGATCATGTTCCCGATGATCGCGACCGTGGAAGAGCTGCTTGCAGCGCGCGCCATGGCCGAGGCGGTGCGGCTCGAACTGGGTGCGCCGAAAGTCGAGATCGGCATCATGATCGAAGTGCCCTCGGCAGTGCTGATGGCAGCGAAACTGGCGCAGCACGCGGATTTCTTCTCTGTCGGCACCAATGACCTGACGCAGTACACGCTGGCGATGGACCGGCTGCATCCGAGTCTGGCGCGGCAGGCCGACGCCTTGCATCCGGCGGTGTTGCGCATGATCGATCTGACCGTGAAAGCGGCACAGGCCGCCGGGCGCTGGGTTGGCGTTTGCGGTGGCATTGCCGGCGATCCCAAAGGCGCGGCGATTCTCGTCGGCCTTGGCGTCAGCGAGCTGTCCATGAGCATTCCCTGCGTCGCGGCGATCAAGGCACGGCTGCGCAAGCAATCGCTGCGGGACATGCAGGCGCTGGCACAACGTGCGCTGGCCTGCAAAAGCGCCGCCGACGTGCGCGCGCTGTGAGGGCCGGATGATGATTCAAGCGAAATCTCGCAGGGTGTTGACCCTGACCCTCAACCCCGCCATCGACCAGAGCGTGGCCGTGACCGGTTTCACCGCCGGCAGTGTTAACCGCGTCGTCTGGGAGCAGTCGGACCCCGGTGGCAAAGGTGTCAACGTCGCCTCGTTCCTCGCCGATCTGGGACATCCCGGCACGGTTACCGGCCTGCTCGGACGCGACAACGCCACCGAGTTTGAACATCTCTTCAAGAGCAAGGGCATCGTCGACGAGTTTGTGCGCATTCCGGGTAAAACGCGGGTGAACATCAAGATCATCGATGAAACCACCCAGGCCATCACCGACCTGAATTTTCCCGGTTGCGCCGTCAGTCCGGCCGATCTGGTCAAGCTCGAACGCCGCATCGACAGCCTGTTACCAGAACAAGACTGGCTGGTGTTATCCGGCAGCACTCCCGCCGGTGTCAGCGCCGATTACTACGCGCGTTTGATCCGCCGTCTCAATGCCGCCGGCAAACGCGTGGTGCTGGACAGCAGCGGCGAGGCGCTGCGGCTGGGTATCGCCGCGCTGCCCTGGGCGATCAAACCGAACATCCACGAACTTGAAGAACTGCTAGGCAAGACGCTGCCCGACACGCCGGCGGTGATCGGCGCGGCGCGCGAGCTGTTGGCACGCGGATTGGGCTGCGTCGTTGTATCCATGGGCGAGCAGGGCGCGTTGTTTCTTACTGCCAGCGAGTGTCTGCACGCGCAACCGCCTGAAATCGAAGTGAAAAGCACCGTCGGTGCCGGTGACGCGATGGTCGCCGGGTTTATCGCCGGGCAGTTGCGTGGCCTCTCGCTGGCAGACAGCGCCAGGCTCGCCACCGCCAGCGCCCTTGGCGCGTTGACCCAGTTGGGGCCACGCCTGCCGTCGGCAGAAACCATCGCGTCGTACATGCAGCAGGTCGTCGTTCGCGACGCCACGCACTAATCCAGGAGACACACATGGCCAATATTATTGCCGTTACCGCGTGCCCTACCGGCATCGCCCACACCTACATGGCAGCGGAAGCCCTGAAAAAAACCGCCGCCGTCATGGGCCACAGCATCCGTATCGAAACCCAGGGCTCGGCAGGTGCCAAAGACATCTTTAGCGACGCCGAACTGGCCGCCGCCGACGTCGTCATTGTCGCCGCCGACACCCACGTCGAGCGCGCCCGTTTCGCCACCAAAAAGCTCTATGAAACCAGTACCAGCGTCGCCATTCGCGATACCCGAGCGGTGCTCGACGCCGCCTTGGCGCTGATCGGCATCGCCACCGCGCCCGCTGCTGTGGCCGAGGCCGCCGTGGCAACGCCAGCGGCCGTGCAGCGAGCGAAGAAAATCGTCGCCATCACCGCCTGTCCTACCGGCATCGCCCACACCTTTATGGCCGCCGAGGCTCTGAAGAAAGCGGCGGCACAGCGCGGCTATGAAATCAAGGTTGAAACCCAGGGCTCGGTGGGGGCGAAAAATGCCCTGACAGAGGAAGAAATCGCCGCTGCCGACGTGGTGATCATCGGCGCCGACACGCACGTCGACAAAGCCCGCTTCGCCGGAAAAGCGCTCTACGAAACCTCGGTCGGTCGCGCCTTGAAGGAAACCGACAAGGTATTGCAGGAGGCGTTCGCCGTGCCGCTGCCGAGTGCCACCACCGCCACCAAAGTCGTGGCAAAACCCGCCGAAAAATCCGCCGGTCCCTACAAGCATCTGCTCACCGGCGTCTCCTACATGCTGCCCATCGTCGTTGCCGGTGGCCTCGCCATCGCCCTGTCGTTCATCTTTGGCATCGAAGCGTTTAAGGAAAAAGGCACGTTTGCGGCGGCGTTGATGGACATCGGCGGGGGCGCGGCGTTTGCGCTGATGGTGCCGGTCCTGGCCGGTTTCATCGCCTTTTCCATCGCCGACCGCCCCGGTCTGGCTCCCGGACTGGTCGGTGGCATGCTCGCCCATCAGCTCGGCGCCGGCTTCCTCGGCGGCATCATCGCCGGTTTTGCCGCCGGTTATATCGCGCTGTGGCTGCGTAACAACCTGAAACTGCCAGTGCATTTCGAGGGTTTGAAACCGGTGCTGATCATTCCGCTGCTGGCGACCTTAAGTGTCGGACTGCTGATGATTTACGTCGTCGGCAGTCCCGCCAAAGCCATTATGGACGGTTTGACCGCGTTCCTTACCGGGCTCAGCGGTACTAACGCGGTGCTGCTCGGCCTGCTGCTGGGCGGCATGATGGCGGTGGACATGGGTGGCCCGATCAACAAGGCGGCCTACACCTTCGGCGTCGGCCTGCTCGCCAGCAACAGTTTCATGCCCATGGCCGCAGTCATGGCCGGAGGCATGGTGCCGCCGCTGGGCATCGCGCTGGCCACGTTTGTGGCGAAAAACCGCTTCACCGCCGACGAGCAGATCGCCGGTAAAGCCGCCGCCGTGCTGGGTATTTCGTTTATTACCGAAGGCGCCATCCCGTTTGCGGCAAAAGATCCGCTGCGCGTGATTCCCGCCTGCGTTGTCGGTGCCGCCACCACCGGCGCGCTGTCGATGCTGTTCGGCGCAACCCTGCGCGCCCCGCACGGCGGCATTTTCGTGCTCGCCATTCCCAATGCCGTAGGCCAGTTGCTGCCCTACATCGGCGCCCTCGTGGTGGGTGTGCTTGTCACCACTGTGCTGTTGATTGTGTTGAAAAAACCGCTGACGCAGGTAGAGGCAGTGCGCTGACAGATCACGCGTCGAGCGCCGTGAACGTCGCGCGAAGGCGCGGACGCAGAAGGTGATGTAAGCCGGTTGCCACCTCGGCGACAACCGTGCAAACGCACCACCAAGACAAACCTTGAAAACCCCCATGACGATGCCGGGCACGGCAGGGGGGAGTTTTTGCCCAAAATTCTTCAATGCCCGCTTAACGGAGACCACAATCATGCGAAATTCAACGCTCAGCTCCCTTACCCTCGCCGTGCTCGCCATTGTCGGCGGCCATCCCGTCGCCGCGGTCGACCTCAGCGGCTACATCCGCGCGCTCGACGGCGAGCATTCCGAATCCGGCGATGCAGCGTGTTTCAAACTGGCCGGTGCCGGATCCAAGTATCGCCTCGGCAACGAATGCGAAATTTACGGTGAAGCCCTGCTGGGTCACCAGTTCACCACATTCGGCGACGGTGGCACGATCAAGGGCCAGGTCATGTTCAGCGTGTTCAAGCCGACTTCAGACAGTGCGATGCTGACCGACAAGAACGCCGAACTCGACGTGGCCCAGGCCTATCTGCATGCGGAAAATCTATCCGTGCTCAACGGTGGCGGCTTCTGGGCCGGACGTCGTTACTACAAGCGCGAAGACATCCACGTCAGTGATTTCTTCTACTGGAATCCGCAAGGGTTGGGCGCTGGCATCGAGGACGTAACGCTGGGCGGCGTCAAACTCAGCTACGCGCTGTTTCGCGAGGACAACCAGGACCAGGTTCGCAAGGCGACCCGCCACGACATTCAGGTGCGCGGCGTGCAAGCGAACGTCGATGGCGAGCTCGAATTCGGCCTCAGTCTGATTCCCGACGCGGGTCTCGCAGCCGGCGGCGATTCAGGTTGGGCGCTGACCGTGCAGCACCGGCAGAGCAATATCCTTGGCGACGGCTGGAACAAACTGGCGCTGCAATACGGCACCGGCCCCGGTACTGGACTCGGCGGCACGGGCCCGCTGACCAACACCACGGAGGTGGAACGGCTGCGGGTCGTCGAGGGTATTTATGCGCAATTGACGCCAAGACTGGGTGGCATGCTGACGGCCGTCTACCAGCGGGATGAATCCAGCGCGGGCAGCCAGACCTGGACGTCCTTTGGCGGTCGCGTGACCTACGGCGTCAGTCGGCACTTCAAAATGCAGGCCGAACTTGGCCACGACCGCGTCAAACCCAGCGGTGGCGATGCACGCGACCTGACCAAACTGACCCTGGCGCCCACTTGGGCCCTTGCGCCGAAATTCTGGGCGCGCCCGGAACTGCGCTTGTTCTATACCCACGCGCGCTGGAATGACGCGGCGGCATTGGCTGCGAACGGATCGAGCGACGCGGCCGTCGCCTCGATTTCCGACACCGGCGCGTTCTCCGGGGTGACCCAGGGTTCAACCATCGGACTTCAATTCGAGGGTTGGTGGTAGGCCGCGACCTGGCCAACGGGGAGGCGATCGCAAGGTCAGCGGTTCCTCAGCGCGGCGGGATTCCGCGGCGACTCAGGGGGGCTTCGTGCGTGCGTGATCGGGCCGTCCGGCGATCGTGGGGTCTGCCCCGGCGGCGGGGTTTGGTCCCGAAACGGGGTCGTGCGAGCACTTCATGTGGCCGCGCGGCGCCTCGGCCTGATCGGATCAAGCGCCTGCCGAGGTTTCCAGGCTGCGCGCGCGGTCGATCGCGGCAACGGGTATCGCCGCGCCGGTGCGATCCGCGCCGTACGCCAAATCGACGCTCGTCGAACGGCGGTAGGGTTGGCGGTGTCTCGAAGCGTCGCGCCGTGCGCGCAGGGCTCGAACCCGCGTGCCGGTCCCGGTAGGCTTGACCTTGATCAATTTTATTTAATAACCATTCGCATTATCATTCGCGCAGCAAGCCAGCAAGAGACATCTTTGTCATCAGCCAGCCAGTCAGCCATTACCGACCAACGGAAGATAAAGATGTCTGGAGTTCACTATTTACCGATCATGCTGGCAACCTCCACCCTAGGCTATCCAGCGCTCTCGCTTGGCGAACCCGAGGCGCCGACGCTCCCCGAAGTCTCAGTTACCGCGAAGGGTTATGCCGCGCCCGACCTGGAAACCCCGCAGGCAACCGTGAATCTGGCTCCGGAGGCAACAGCGCCGGCCGCGCCCGCCGGCGCGCTGTTCCGTGGCGAGGCGGGTCTCGCCACGCAGTCGGACGGGGCTTGGGGTCAGAATCCGGTGGTACGCGGGCTCAAGAAGGAAAGTATCGTCGTGATGATGGACGGCACTCGCGTCAATTCGGCGCAACCGCAAGGGGCGCTGGCCTCGTTTCTCGATCTGGGCTTGGTCGACCGGGTCGAGGTCGTGAAGGGGCCGACTTCGGTGCTTTACGGCAGCGGGGCGATGGGTGGGGTGGTGAATCTGCTCACACCGGAGCCGGCGTTCGCTAAGTCGTCCGGCTGGAACGGTCGCTTCGGGTTGGGCGCGTCGAGCGTGGATAGCGGTTACTCCACGAGTGTGCTCGGCAACTTCTCGGCGCCGAATTCGGCGGCGGTCGTGGGCGCGGCGTTGCGTCAGGCGGATGACTACGAGAGCCCGGCCGGCGAGATCGCCAATAGCGGCTATTCCTCTGATTCGTTGCTTGCGAAGTTCCGCCGGCGTTTGGTTGGCGACACGAGTCTGACGCTCAACCTGCAACGCCATGCCGATCACGATGTGTGGTATCCCGGCTCCGCGCGGACCGGTGGACAGCCCGGTGGCGCGGGGATTCCGCCCGTCCTCGGTACGGTGACGATCCATTCGCCCGAACAGTCGCGCACGCTCTACGAGCTGGGGTTGGAAACGCGGCTCGCCGGCGGCCGGCTCGACGTCGATCTCTACCGGCAGGAGGTCGTGCGCGAGATCAAGGCATTCTCGAGCCGTCTGGGTCGCGACTATGTGCGCAACGAGGTGACGTTCGCGACCGATGGTGTGCGGGGCAAGTATCTGCGCGAGATCGGCGACAATCAGCTGCTGACGGTCGGCCTCGATACCTGGACGATGACCGGCGATCCGGAGCGCTATCAGGACACCAACGCACCCCAGTTCAACAACAACGTTCGCACCGACCCGTTCCGCGACGGCGAAATTCGCTCGACCGGATTGTTCGTGCAGGACGAGATCACGCTCGGCAAGACTCAGGTCGTCGCCGGCGCGCGGTTCGACCGCATTGACGGTGACGCGGCGCGGATGGGCACGGGCGCGGCAGCCCGGACCACCGGCCTGGACCACTCCGACGATACGGTGTCCTGGTCGCTGGGGGTGATCCATGAGGCATCACCGCTGCTACGGCCTTATGTCAACCTGGGCCAGGCCTATCGTGCGGCGGATATGCGCGAGCGCTTCGAGGACTCGGCCCGCGGCGATGGTTACTACGTGCTCGGTAACCCGCAACTCGAACCTGAACATTCAACTTCGTTCGAACTCGGCTTAAAAGGCAGTGAGAAGGGTGTCGAATACCGGCTCGCCGCGTTCCATACCCGCATCGACGACTACATCGCCGGGCGTGTGACGGGCGCCAACCATCCGGCATCCGGCTTGCCGATCAAGCTCACCGAGAACCTCGACGAGGTGGTGATTTGCGGCCTGGAAGGCGAGGGCAGCGTGCCGGTCGGGCGCTTCGTCGCCGACGCCGCGTTCACTTGGCTCAAGGGCGAGAATCGTCAGGACGACGAGCCGCTCGCCGAGACGCCGCCGCCCGAGCTGCGCCTCGGTTTCGGTCAGCCGTCGGAACGTGGGCTGCATTGGCGTGGGCAGGTGCGCACGGTCGCCGAACAGAACCGCATCGCGACGAAATTCTCCAACGGCACCGAGAACGTGACCGACGCGTTCACGACTGTAGAGTTCAACGCCGGCTGGCACTTCGGCAAGGTCGGTGCATTCTCGACGCTGGACCTCGATGTGGCGCTGACCAACCTGCTCGACGAGGACTATCACGAGCATCTGACGCAGGGCGTGTCGGGCAACGAGGTCTCCGCACCTGGTCGCGGCGTCGCTTTCGCGCTCACCGGGAGGTTCTGATGCGACATCGCGTGATGCAAATCGTAATCGCGGCGCTGGTCGCGCTCGGTCTCGCCGGCACGGCCTCCGCCGCGAAATTGCCAAAGCTCATTCTGGCCGGTCCGCCGGCATCGGTTTCGAATCCGCTGATCCACATGGTCGAGAGCGGCGCGCTCAAGGACCTCGCGGAGCAGGTCGAGTTCGTGCCCTGGCGCGATCCCGATCAGCTGCGCGTGCTCGCGGTCGACGGCAAGGCCGATTTCGTCGCGATGCCGACCAACGTCGCCGCGAATCTCCACAATCGCGGCGTGCCGCTCAAGCTGCTCAACGTCTCGACCTGGGGCGTGCTATGGATGATCTCGCGCGAGCCCGATCTCAAGACCTTGGCCGATTTCAAGGGCAAGGAGATCGCGATGCCGTTTCGCGCCGACATGCCAGATATCCTGTTCGGCCTGCTCGCGGAAAAGCAGGGGCTCGATGTCAAACGCGACTTCAAGCTGCGCTACGTCAACAACCCGATCGACGCGATGCAATTGCTCGTGATGCGCCGCGTCGACCACGCCCTGCTCGCCGAGCCGGCGGTGTCGATGGCGCTGCGCAAGACGCAATCGTTCCCGATCAGCGTGATCGCGCCGGACCTGCACCGCAGCGTCGACCTGCAACAGGAATGGGGCAGGCTGTTCCAGCGCGAGGCCCGCATCCCGCAGGCCGGCATCGTCGCGCTCGGCAACGCGCGCACCGACCCGGCGCTCACCGAGCGCGTCATGCAGGCCTACGCGCAGTCCCTGCAATGGTGTCAGGCCAATGCGCAGGCCTGCGGCGAGCTGGTCGCGAAGCAGATCGACCTGCTCACTCCCGAGGCGGTCGCGGACTCGATGGCGGTGAGTCAACTCAAACACGTGCCGATCGGAGAGGCGGCCGCGGAGCTAAAGGTGTTTTTCGAGCAACTTGACGCCAAGAACCCGGCGCTGCTGGGCGGTAAGCTGCCGGATGAGGGGTTTTATGATGCGATGGGGGGATTGACTGCTCGGCGTTAGGTGCGCTTTCTGAGTGACTATGGGTCGGACCGAGCGGGAGTCAAACTGGAATGGATCGAAGCATGTTTATCCTCGTATCACGGTGTTCATTGCGACTTCATGAGTCGCGGAGGGGCATCGGGTGAAACTCTTGTGGTCCTGGCTGCGAGCTTTGCCCGCCTACCTCTGGTCCGGTTGGGGCGCGGTCACGAGTTTGCTAATGGTGCTTGCGTTGTGGGAGTGGGGCGCGCAGGTGTACGGGCCGCTGGTATTGCCCGCACCGCTCGCGGCCTTCGTAAATCTGGGTGAGTTGTTCGCGCGCGGCGAAGCGGGCGCGGAGTTGTTGACGACGGCACGGCGGGCGATGCTGGGGTTTGGGGTGTCGGCGTTGATCGGCAGCGCGCTGGGGCTGGCGGCGGGGGTTTCGATGACCGCCTCGATGATGTCGCGGCCGGTGGTGACGGTGTTGGTTGGCATGCCGCCGATCGCCTGGCTGGTGCTCGCGATGCTGTGGTTTGGCGCGGCGGATGCGACGCCGGTGTTTACGGTGTTCATCGCGAGCTTTCCGATCGTGTTCGTCGGCGCGATGCAGGGGGCGCGGACGCTGGACCGTCACCTCAAGGATCTGGCGGATGCCTACCGACTGCCGTGGCGGATGAAGCTGTTCGATCTCTACCTGCCGCATGTCGTGTCCTACCTGTTTCCGGCGTGGATCGCGGCGCTCGGCATGGCCTGGAAGATCGTGGTGATGGCCGAACTGCTGGCGAGCACGGATGGTGTCGGCGCGGCGCTCGCGGTGTCGCGCGCGCATCTGGACACGGCCGCCTCGATGGCCTGGATCGTCGCCGTGGTCGGGTTGCTGCTCGCGGTGGAATACCTGCTGCTGGAGCCGATCAAGCGCGAGGTCGAGCGCTGGCGGGAGGTGCGCGAATGACCGGGCTCACTGTCAGCGCGGTGTCGCATCGTTTCGGTCTGACCGAGGTGTTGCAGGGTGTGAGTCTGATGGTCGCGCACGGCGAGACGGTCGCGCTGGTCGGTCCGTCCGGCTGCGGCAAGACCACGCTGCTCAATCTCTGCGGCGGTCTGCTGCGCGCGAGCGACGGTGAGATCGTCAACGCGTTCGCGACCACCGCGCACATGTTCCAGCAACCGCGCCTGCTGCCGTGGAAGACCGCGCTCGACAACATCGCGCTCGGCCTGAAGGCGCGCGGCATGGCGCAATCCGAGCGCCACCGCCGCGCCAAGGCGCTGGCTTTGGAGATGGGGCTCGACTCAAGCGATCTCGACAAATTTCCGCACGAGCTCTCGGGCGGCATGCAAAGCCGGGTCGCGCTGGCCCGCGCGTTCGCGATCGAGCCGGACCTGTTGTTGCTCGACGAACCTTTCTCGGCGCTTGATATCGGCCTGAAATCCGAGCTGTATGGACTCCTGCTAGCGCAGGTCGCCGAGCGCAACGCGGGCGTGCTGATGATCACGCACGACCTGATGGAGGCGGTGCGCCTGGCTCATCGCGTACTCGTGATGGCACCCGAGCCGGGGCGTATCGTCAAACGCTTCCCGCTCGCGACCGACCCCGCGCGGCGCGATGACGCCTTTGTCTATCACACCACCGGCGAGCTGATGCGCGCCCCGGAAGTGCGGGCGAGCTTCGGGCTGCGGACCGCGCCGAACGAAGCCTCGACGGCCTGAGCGATTCCCATGTCAAACGCAACCAACGTCCTCGACCGCGTCGCCGCGCATCCCCTGTTCCTGTGCGGGTTTCGCCCGTTCTACCTCGCGACCGCGCTCTATGCGGTGTTGCTGATTGGCCTGTGGGGGTTCGCATTCGCTGGCCTTATCGGGGTACCCGAAGGCGCGGGCGGTGCTGTCGCCTGGCACGTCCACGAGCTGATCTACGGGTTCGCGTTGGCTTCGATCGCCGGATTTCTGCTGACCGCGGTGCCCGAGTTCACGGGAGCGGCGGCCGTCGGTGGCCGGCGCCTGCTGGCGCTGGTGGGGTTATGGGCCGTCGCGCGGGTCGCATTCTGGCTGGCTGATCCGCTGACGATCTGGCCGGCGATTGTTCTGAATCTCGGTTTTCTCGGTTGGCTGTTCGTGATTTTCGCGCCGCCGATTTGGCGCGACCCCGAGCGCGCGCACCTGAGTTTTCTTTGGGTGCTCGGCGCGCTCGGGATCGCCCAGGCGGGATTCTTTGTGGACGTGCTGGCCGGCGGGCCGCTCATGCGCTGGCTTTATGTGGCGGTCGGTATTCTGATGATTCTGATCGTCGTCGCCATGAGCCGGATCTCGATGCGTCTGTTCAACAACATCCTGCGCGACGATGACGGCGTCGTCGTCACCTACCTCGCGCGTCCACCGCGTCGCAACCTCGCCAACTTCGCCATCGCGCTGTACACCGCCGTGGAGTTCATCGCACCCGGCAACAGCGTCGGCGGCTGGCTCGCGCTCGCCGCCGCAGCCGCGTTGCTGAACCTGCTCAACGACTGGCACCTCGGTCGCGCGATGTTCAATCGTTGGATCCTGATGCTCTACGCGGTCTACGCGCAAATGGCGGCGGGCTACGCGTTGATCGGCCTCTCGGTGCTGGGCGGCTGGAGCCTGGAGAGCGCCGCGCGCCACCTGCTGCTGGTTGGCGCGCTCGGCGTCGCGGTGTTCGTGGTCATGGCCATTGCCGGACGGATCCACGCCGGCTACTGGCTGGAGCGCCGGCTCTGGGTGTCGCTTGGAACGGCGCTGCTGATCGCCGCCGGCGGCTCAAGGCTGCTCGCGGCGCTCGGCTATCCCGGCGCCATGGCCGCCGCGGCACTCGCCTGGTGCGCGGCATTTGGGATTTTTCTGGTGTTTATGTGGCGAACCCTGACCAGCCCGCGCCCGGACGACGCGGGGGGTTGTTCAGAGCCGGTTCGCACCGCCGATACGCCGGACGACGCGCTCGCGTGTTGACGAAAAGCCGAATTTGCGTGGAGCGCCGCCGCGCATTGGGCAAGCAGTAGACATCATGATCCAATCCCGGAGGCTCGATGGCCGTTTACCTGCGCCGACGGGTAAGTTGGCCGCGATCCGTGCATGCGTTCCGCCCGCCAGACGGTAACCTGCCGAAGCTCGCGCCGCGTGCCCCGCCCAGCGTGTGACAGTCGAACGCCGTCCGATTCAGGGTGCGTGCCTACACACCGATTGACAGCGCCCGCCCTTCGCGCCTAACCTTTAATTTGATAGCGCCGATTTGAGTCCAAAGCTTGCGGGCGCTGAATAAATGCAGCTAAAGCGGGAGGTCTAAAGTACCTGCCTTGGCTGTTTGGCTGACGCGGGTTTTTTTTTGCCCGCGTTCCCCCCGAGGCGGGGTCGGCTTTCGCGTTCCCCGAACGTGTGGGTTCCCGCCGGCAATGTAGAGGTGGTGTGGGATGTACGACGACAACGGTGTGGACGATTGGGCGTTTGAAACGCTGGCGGTGCGTGCGGGTCAGGTGCGTACGGGGGAGGGCGAGCAGTCCGAGCCGATTTTCGCGACCTCAAGTTTCACGTTCGGTTCGGCCGCCGAGGCGGCGGCGCGGTTCAGCGGTGCGGCGCCCGGCAATATCTATTCGCGGTTCACCAACCCGACCGTGCGCACGTTCGAGCAGCGTCTCGCGGCGCTGGAAGGTGCCGAGAGCTGTGTCGCGACCGCGTCGGGCATGGCGGCGATCCTGGCCACTTGCATGGCGTTGTTGCGCGCCGGCGATCACATCGTATGCTCGCGCGCCGTGTTCGGCACCACGGTGGTCTTGTTGAGCCAGTTTCTCGCCAAGTTCGGCGTCGAGGTGACCTACGTGCCCTTGTGCGAGATGGAGGCCTGGAACGCCGCGCTGCGGCCGAATACGCGGATGTTGTTTCTTGAGACGCCGTCGAATCCGCTGACCGAGGTCGCGGATATCGCCGCGTTGGCCGCTCTGGCTCACGACCACGATTGCCTGCTGGTGGTCGATAATTGCCTCTGCACGCCGGTTTTACAGCGTCCGTTGGAACTGGGGGCCGATATCGTCATTCACTCGGCGACCAAGTATCTCGATGGACAGGGGCGATGCATCGGCGGGGCCGTGGTTGGGGACGCGGCGCGGGTCGGCAAGGATGTGTACGGCTTTCTGCGCTCCGCTGGACCGACGCTGAGTCCATTCAATGCCTGGGTGTTCCTGAAAGGCCTGGAAACGCTGGCGCTGCGGATGCACGCGCACTCGCGCAACGCACTGGCGCTGGCGCGCTGGCTCGAGCAGCGGCCGGAGATCGCGCGCGTTTTTTATCCCGGGCTGGAGAGCCACCCGCAACATGCGCTCGCGGCGCGCCAGCAGCACGGGTTCGGCGGGATCGTCGCGTTCGAGGTGAAAGGCGGCCAGGAGGCTGCATGGCGGCTCATCGACGCGACCCGCATGGTGTCGATCACGGCGAACCTGGGCGATACCAAGACCACGATCACACATCCGGCCACCACGACACATGGCCGCTTGACGCCCGAGCAGAAGGCCGAGGCAGGCATCAGTGAGGGTCTGGTGCGGATCGCGGTGGGGCTGGAGGCCGTGCGCGATCTGCAAAACGATCTTGCCCGCGGTTTGGCGTCGGCATGAGCGACCGTCTTGCGGTGGCCCGCGCGGCGGTGCTGGATATCTATCGCGCAGGCGTGGCGGCGGTCGCGGGGCGAGGCGCGGTCGCGCGCGCGTTGACCGAGGATGCGGCTGGTCTCGGCGACGGCTGCGATCTGATCGCGATCGGAAAGGCCAGTGTCGCGATGGCCGAGGGCGCGCGGGATGTGCTTGGCGATGCCATCGGTCGCGGGCTGGTGATCACAAAGCACGGGTATGCGAGCAACCACACGCTCGACGCGCGCTACCGGATTCTGGAGGCGGAACACCCGGTGCCGGGGCCGCGCAGTCTGGCGGCGGGTGCGGATCTGCTGGATTTTTGTGCCGGACTGGCGCCCGGACGTCCGGTGCTCTGCCTGATCTCCGGCGGCGCATCGAGTCTGGTCGAGGCCTTGCCGCCCGGCATGTGCCTCGCTGAGTTGCGGCGCTTGAATCAACTGTTGTTGGCCTCCGGGCTCGATATTCTCAGGATGAATGCCCTGCGCAAGGCCGTATCCCGTTTGAAGGCGGGGCGCCTGGGCGTGCGTTTGTGCGGGCATCCCGTCGAGGGTTTGTTGATTTCCGATGTGCCGGGCGATGATCCGGCGGCGGTCGGTTCGGGTCTGCTGGTCGCCTCGGCGTCGGTACCGGTGACGGAGGTGCCGATCGAGGTCGAGCAGCTGTTGGCAGCGGTTGAACTACCGCCTCGCCCCGATGCCGACGCGCTCAAGCATGTCCGAATCCGGATCGTCGCGGGACAGACGCAGGCGCGCGCCGCTGCCGCGAGTCGCGCGCGGGCACTCGGCTTTGCGGTCACCGTCCATCCGGACCTACTGGAGGGCGAGGCGAGCGCGGTCGGTGCGCGTTTGGTCGACCAGCTGCGGCAATCGCCACCAGGGGTTCAGGTCTGGGGCGGCGAGCCCGTGGTCAACTTGCCTTCGACACCCGGCCAGGGCGGTCGAGCGCAGCACCTCGCACTCGCGGCGGCGCGCGCGCTCGAGGGCGTTTCCGACGTGCTGCTGCTGGCGGCGGGCACCGATGGCAGCGATGGTCCGACCGACGACGCCGGCGCGGTGGTGGATGGCGAGACCTGTGCGCGCGGTCGCCGACACGGGCTGGATCCGAGCGACGCTCTGGCCCGATTCGATGCAGGACGATTTCTGGCTGCGAGCGGAGATCTGCTGCGGACCGGTCCAACCGGAACCAATGTGATGGACCTCGTGATCGGCTTGCGGCTCGCGGCGAGCGAGGCCAGGCCGTGAGCGAGGAAGTGGGCTTGTTCGAAGCGAGTTTCGCCGCGCTGATGCAGCCTGACCCCGATTGCAAGGTCGACGCGACGCGAGCGCTGTGGGCCGGTTGGCAGCGCGGCGAGGTGACGCTCGGGTCGGCGTCGCCGGTCGTACACGTCGATGAGCCGGGGCGCCCGCCGCGTCCGTCGTTGGTTCGCCCCGGCGCACTCAAGTCGCGCAAGCTGACCTCTCGGGACGGTCAGGCGGCGATGCTGCACGCGATCGCCCACATCGAGTTCAACGCGATCAATCTCGCGCTCGACGCGGTGTACCGGTTCCGTGATCTGCCGCTGGCGTACTATCACGACTGGCTGAGCGTCGCTGCCGAGGAAGCCGAACATTTCGGATTGGTACGGCAACGTTTGCGCGACCTGGGGTTCGATTATGGCGACTTTCCAGCTCACAACGGCCTGTGGGAAGCCGCGCTCGCCAGCACGGACGAGGTTACGCGGCGCATGGCGCTCGTGCCGCGGGTATTCGAGGCGCGCGGCCTGGATGTGACGCCGGCCATCATCGAGAAATTTCGCGCGATCGGCGATCACGCGTCGGTCGCCGCGCTCGAAGTCATCCTCCGCGACGAGGTCGGCCATGTGGCCGCGGGCGACCGCTGGTTTCGCTGGGGCTGCGCGCGGCTGGGTCTAGCGCCCGAACCCACCTTTCGCGAATGGGTGCGCACCTATCTCAAGGGCCAGGTACGGGGACCGTTCAACGTCGAGGCACGTTTGCGCGCGGGTTTCAGCGCCGACGAGCTGCGGAACTTGATGGACGCTGAATGACGGTGGGTCTTGTGCATCCGCCGCCGCGGGGCTCTGGCGATTCAACACGCTGGCGGTTCGAGTCGCTGATGCGCGCGGGTGGTCGCGATCATCCGCGCGATCCTGCGGGAACCTGAATGGCGACTTATATCCTCGGTATTTCCGGTTACTACCACGACAGCGCGGCCGCGCTATTGCGCGACGGTGTCATTATCGCCGCCGCGCAGCAGGAGCGCTTCTCGCGCGTGAAACACGACGCGCGGTTTCCGGCCGAGGCGGTGCGTTATTGCCTGGAAGCGGGCGGGATTGACGTTCGCGACCTTGCCGAGGTGGTGTTCTACGATAAGCCCCTGGTCAAATTCGAGCGTCTGCTCGAGACCTATCTGAGTTTCGCGCCGCGAGGCATGCGCTCGTTTCTCACCGCGATGCCGGTGTGGTTGAAAGACAAGCTCTACCTCAAGGCGACCCTGAAACAGGAGCTGGCGTCATTGGCCGGCTGCAAACCGAGCGTGCTGCCGCCCCTGTTGTTTGCCGAGCATCATGAATCGCATGCGGCTTCCGCGTTTTATCCAAGTCCGTTCGAGCGCGCGGCGGTGTTGTGTCTGGACGGTGTCGGCGAGTGGGCGACCACCAGCGTTTGGTCAGGCGACGGCAGCCGTCTCACGCCGCTGTGGCAGATCGAGTTTCCGCATTCACTGGGCTTGCTCTACTCGGCGTTCACTTACTACTGCGGGTTCAAGGTCAACTCCGGCGAATACAAGCTGATGGGCCTGGCGCCCTATGGGACGCCGCGTTTCGCCGATCGGATCCTGGCGCATCTGCTCGATCTCAAGACGGACGGCACATTCCGGTTGGACCAGTCCTATTTCGACTATTGCACCGGATTGCGGATGACCAATGCGCGCTTCGACCGCCTGTTCGGTGGCCCGCCGCGCGTGCCGGAAGGGCCGTTGACCCAGCGCGAGATGGACCTCGCGGCGTCGGTTCAGGCCGTGACCGAGACGGTGGTGTTGCGGCTGGCGCGCACGGTGCAGGCCGAAACCGGTGCGCGGAATCTTTGTCTCGCCGGCGGCGTGGCGCTGAACTGCGTCGCCAATGGCCGGCTGCTCCGCGAGGGACCGTTTAGTGACCTCTGGATTCAGCCCGCCGCGGGCGACGCGGGCGGCGCGCTTGGCGCGGCGCTGGTCGGGTGGCACGCGCGGCATGCGCGCGCGCCGCTCGAGGCCGGAAGCGACGCGATGCACGGCGCCTATCTCGGGCCGCGATTCACATCGGCGGAGGTTCGGCGCGAACTCGACGCGCTCGGCGCGGTATACGATGAACTGGACGAGGCGATCTGGCGACCGCGACTGGTCGAGTGGCTGAAGGATGAAGCCGTGGTCGGATGGTTTCAGGGACGCATGGAATTCGGGCCGCGCGCGTTGGGTGCCCGTTCGATTATCGGTGACCCACGCAGTCCGCGGATGCAGTCGGTGATGAATCTCAAGATCAAGTACCGCGAGTCGTTCCGGCCGTTCGCGCCTGCGGTGCTGGCCGAGCGCGCGAGCGAATATTTCGAGCTTGACCGGCCGAGTCCCTACATGCTGATCGTCGCGCCGCTCCGGGACACCCAGCGGTTACCCGCAAGCGCGGAGGAGCAGGCATTGCAAGGCCTCGACAAACTCGGCGCGCGGCGCTCGCGGCTGCCCGCGATCACGCACGTCGACCATAGCGCGCGGGTGCAGACCGTGCACGCCGAGACCCACCCGCGCTTTCATCGCCTGTTGCAGGCCTTCGAGACAGCCACGGGCTGCCCGATGTTGGTGAATACCTCGTTCAACGTGCGCGGCGAACCCTTGGTCTGTACCCCGACCGACGCGTATCGCTGTTTCATGCGCACCGAAATGGACTATCTGATCATCGAGGATTGCGTGCTGGAAAAGCGCCGACAGCCGAAATGGGCTCATGACGCGCACTGGCGGGACGAGTTCGCGCTGGATTGACCGTAAGCGGCGGCGCGACGATGGGCCGGGCGAAGTCGTGCGCCCGCGAGGCCGGGCGATCAGTTGAAATGCCGCGCTTCCATGCGCCAGAATCGTAACCAAGCCAATTCGTCCGGGCGACCCATGCAAACCGATCCGCATATCGACGACTCGCCACCCGCGCTACGCCGTTTCGCCTGGATCATCGGCGGACTGATCGCTGTGTGCTTCGGTCTGTTGTTGCCTTGGCTTTGGCGTTACGCCATGCCCGCTTGGCCGTTCGCCCTCGGGGCGCTGCTTGCGCTGTGGGGCACGGTGGCGCCCGGCAGCTTGCGTCCCGTGTTCCACGGCTGGTTGAAGTTCGGCGCCGCATTGGGTTGGGTCAACACGCGGATCATTCTCGGCGCGATGTTCTTTCTCGTGCTGACGCCAATCGGCGCGGTACTCAGACTATTCCGTCATGATCCGCTCAAGCGTCGACGCGATCCCGATGCCGCGAGCTACCGCGTGCACCGCGAGCCGCGGTCGCCGGAACACTTGAGGAAACCATACTGATGTGGGACTTGTTGAAGGATCTTTGGGGTTTCATGCGCGAGCGCAAGAAATTCTGGCTCCTACCGATCATGTTGCTGTTGGTCGTGCTCGGCGGATTGTTGGTGCTCGCGCAAGGCTCGGCGGTGGCCCCTTTTATTTACACGCTGTTTTGACTTCCATGGCGAGGCCGCCGCCGCGGAGGGTGAAAACCCGCTCCGGGCCGGGTCGGCAGGAGATGCCGTGAACCCATCCCTGGGGCTCGACGGCCGCGTGCCCGCACGCATCCGCCCACCCAACCCGGAGCAGCACTGCCTGCGAATCGGGTACTTCACATTAATGGCTTGAATTGAGTGACCTGATACGGCCGTCAACGACGAGCGGTCAACCGCGGACTCTAGATTCAGCTCAAGAGAGTCAGCGTTTGACCCTCGGCGGTCACGCGTAACACGCTACCTTGTTCGTACCAATCGCCCAGTACTGTGCGGCGGAAGGACTGACCGTTTGCGTCGGTCCACGCGTGGGTG
The DNA here is from genome assembly GCA_050329935.1 of Thiotrichales bacterium. Classification (GTDB taxonomy): domain Bacteria; phylum Pseudomonadota; class Gammaproteobacteria; order UWMA-0217; family UWMA-0217; genus CAYSFW01. The sequence continues at coordinate 24,333 of JBHJOI010000002.1, forward strand.
CCAGGACGATGGGTGTGGCCGTGGATCAAGTGCGTGACTCCGGCGCGCGCCAGGGTCGACGCGACCGCCTCGGCGTTGACATCCATGATGACCTCGGCCTTGCCTCGGGTAGCATTCATGCTGCGCTCACGCAGCGCGAGCGCCTGAGCCAACCGCTCGGCGAGTGGCCAGGCGAGAAACTGTTGCTGCCAGGTCGGATCGCGCAACATGCGCCGCAGTTTCTGGTATTCGAGATCGTCGGTGCAAAGCGTGTCGCCGTGTAGCAGCAGGGTGGGCACGCCGTACAGGTCGATCACGGTCGCTTCGGGCAACAATCGCCAACCGAAGCGTTCCGCGAAGTTGGCGCCGAGCAGAAAATCGCGATTGCCGTGCTGAAAGTGGCAGGGCACGCCCGCGGTCTTGAGCGACTCGAATCCGGCGAGTACCGACTCGAGTCCCGGGGTAGGCTGGTCGTCTCCGATCCAATATTCGAACAAGTCGCCGAGTATATAGAGGGCCTCCGCGCGGCAGGCTTCCACGTGCAGAAACTCGGCGAACGAGGCGACGATGCGCGGCCGTTCGGCCGCGAGATGCAGATCGGAGACGAACAGCGTGACGCCGCTCACTTGGCGACGGTCACCTTGGTCATGATCACCGGATCCTTCGGCACGTCGTCGTGAAAGCCGCTGCGTCCGGTCGGCACCTTCTCGATCGCCCGAACCACATCCATGCCGCTGGTGACCTTGCCGAACACGGTGTAGCCCCAGCCCTGCGCGGTTTTGGCGCTGTGGTTGAGGAATCCGTTGTCCTTGGCGTTGATGAAGAACTGCGCGGTCGCGGAGTGCGGGTCATTGGTGCGGGCCATCGCGATGGTGCCGGCATCGTTCTTGAGTCCGTTGTCGGCCTCGTTCTGGATCGGCGCATCGGCGGGCTTTTGCACCATGTCCGGCGTGAATCCGCCGCCCTGAATCATGAAGCCGGGGATGACCCGGTGGAAGATAAGGCCGTCGAAGTAACCCTTTTCAACGTATGCGACGAAATTGGCGACCGACTTGGGCGCCTGTGTCGGATAGAGTTCGAGGGTGATCGTGCCCTGGTTGGTTTCGACGGTCACGATGGGGTTCTTGGTTTGGTCCATGGCGTTGCATCCGGTTGAAATCATAAGAAACGACAGTAATACGTAGGCGGCGTGCCTGAAGCTCATTCACCACTCCTGGTTGCGGTTGGGTTGGGAGCGGGGATGATAGCCGGTCGCGGGTCCGCGGTGGAACCCCGGTCTCGCCGGACTCAATTCACCGGCAGCCGTTGCCGCAGCGCGTCGCGGTCGAACCACCAGTGCTCGCCGACGATCAGGTCGAGCACGCGGCCGAGGCGGGGGAGAAATTTGGCGGGATCGTTGAGTTCGAGTTTGGCGACCCAGAAATCGAGCTGCTCTTGCGTGGTGACGGTGCTGTGCCGCGCGGCGACCTTGGCCAATTCATTGCGGGTCAGAAATGACAGGCTCTCGAACTCCGCGTCCGAGCCCGCGCGCACGCCGGCGATGTAATGCGCCACCGCCGCCGCGACCGCACCACCATCGGAGTTGGGTGGAGTTTCCTCGACCACATGCATCAACAGGGTGATGGTGGTAATCGGTTGCACCGGGTAGGTCACCGCCAACCAGACGCCATGCGCCAACGCCGCGGCCGCGGCCGGTAGTTCGGTTTTATAGAGAACTTCGCAGGCCTCGACCGCGTCCTGCCAAGCTTCGGCGGCGACGAAGGTATCCAGTGCTTGCCGGGCGAGATCCCAGGCCGCGTTCGCCTCGGCCATGCCGGTGCGGGCAGTGGCGATGTCTAGGTGCACACGCGCGCGCTCGACATCGCTCGCCGTCGTCGGAAGCGTGGTCAGACGCTGCTCGGCCTCACGTAGCAAGGCGGCATATTCGGCTTGCGCGTCGTCGGGACTGAAGTCGATGGCGATGTCGCCGGTGAGCTGGGAATCGTTCATGTCGGGGATCGCCGTTGGCTGTTTCGGCGCAACTTAGCCCCGGCCGGCGGCGATGGCGAAAAACCCCAGCGGATTTGCGCGATCTCAGGCGAGTCGCTGGCTGCGCCGCGCGAATGGGCGCCCCCTGGCAGACCAATGCTCAGGACGACCCGTTTCAAAGTGATTTACCGGATTCAAGGGGGGGCGCCGCCGCAGGATGGGTAGGCAGGAGTCGCCGTGAACCCATCCCTGGGGGCTCGACGGCTGCTTCCCTGCGGCCAACGCTCCAGCCTACCCAACCGGCGGCGGCTTTCGTCCTCCGGGGCGGTGCCCACGCGATGAAAGCTAGGCGCGAGAAAACGGCGCTCTCTTGTTGGATAATTGCAGGAGTGGAGTCGCATTGGTCATGCTTTAGGCGACAAGCTGACGTGTCGACTTTTCGGGCGGGCAAGGGCGGATCACCTATCGCCGCGCGATCGGCGTCCTGCCGCGCGTCGCGACCGTCTATCTGTCGAGTTTTTTGAATCCATCAAGTGGGAAACAGCGCATGCCGTATTACGTGTTTAAGATCGATGCCGGTCCGACCAATCTGGTCAAGAACCTCGAACTGATGCAGTCGTTCGAGAAATACGCCGAGGCGCGCGATTTCGCGCGGGCGCAGCGCGCGGCCTCGGGTGAGCCGGGCGATGCGGGCATCAAGATGGTGATGGCCAATGACCAACTGGAGGCCGAGGAAAATCTCATTACCTCGCGTGAAGCGCCGATTCTGCAGGAGTGGGAGAAATAAACTCGGCCGTGACTGTGTTACCCGGAGTCGACCAGGGTGGACGAAGACAGCTTTCGCTCGATATACCATGACGTTAACCCGCATCGCTGCGTGTTCGAGAAGTCGATCAACGCGAGGCGTTGCGACTGCCGGCTCAAACAGCGATTCATGCTGGCGGGTCGCGAGGGAGTGTCGTGTGCCCGGGCCAGTGCCGTGCCGCGGTGCGCCGGCTACCTCGAGGCAATGCGCCAGGGGTCGCGGTTCTGTCTGGGCCTCACGCGGGTCGAAGGGTCGCTGCCACACAGCCAGGAGATGCGGGTACAAGTGGGTGGTCTACTCGCGCTACAGGCGGAGTTGTTTCCGGACCAGACCGCGGCGACCGAGGTTTACGACATCGCCCAACTACTCGAGCGCGCCGTGAGGCGGTATGGCGCGATTGACGCCCTGCCGTACGCGACGCTGGTGCGTGGGGTGGTGTCGTTCAACCTGCCGCGGCGCGGGTCTTCGCGTTGAGCACCTCGACTCAACTCAGTAACTGTGCGTTCGCGCTGAAGTCGAATTCGAGATCCTCTGCCGGTTGCCGCAGGTAGAAGCCCTGGACGAAGTCCACGCCGAGACGTTTCAACATCAAGAACTGCTCCGCGCGCTCGACCTGTTGCGCGATGACTTCCTTGCCCAGCACATGTGCCTCGCGGGTCAAGCGCTCCAACGCCTTTTGCCGATCCTGATCACGCTCGATGATTTCGGTGAAAAACGGGTCGAGCTTGAGGTAATCGACATGCAGGTGGCGCAAGACCTGAAAGGGATTGAGCGCGTGGCCGAAATCGCTGACGGCGAAACGCACGCCGAGCGGGCGCAGGTACTCCAGCAAACGCTTGATCTGTTGCAGGCAGACCAATAACGCATTCGCTTTCAGTTCGAACACCAACTGATTTGGATTAACGTCATGCTCGCGGATCTGGTTGTGGATCCAGAGCAAGTCGTCGTCGTGCTTGAGCGTGTTCTCGGTCAACTTGACGAACAACCGATGATCGTCGTGGGTGCGCTGGGTACATTCGCGCAAGGTGTTGATGATGACCCAGCGGTCGAGGCCCTTGGCGTAGCCGCTGCGCTCGGCGCTGGGCATGAACTCGGCCGGGTAGATGTAACCGCCATCGGGGCGCGCGATGCGGAGCAGCACGCTGTAGCGTTGGAGGTGATCGGCGTTAAGGCGAACGATGGGTTGAAACGTGAGTCGCAGCCGGTTTTCCTTGAATGCCAGACGCAGTTGCTCCATCCATTCGTCGTCCAGAACTTTCTGTGGTTTTTCCTGGACACGGGCTTGGTAGCGCTCCACCCCGGTGGACTTGCGGATGGCGGTTTGCAGCGCGATGCTCGCTTGCTCGACGACTTCGTGCGCGGAGTTATGGGCGACGTCGAGGACCGCGATCCCCGCGTTGATCTGGCACGGCACGACCCGCCCATCGAGCTCGAACAACTGGTCGTTGACGCTGTGTAACAGGCGGGTCACGAAGCTTTCGAGCTGGGCGGGATCGGTCAGCGTGGTGAGCAGCCCGTAGCTGAACGCGTCGAACCGGCACAACATGTCGTCGAGACTGACTCTCGACTTGAGCGTGGCGCCAATATCGGCGTAAAGCACGTCCATCGGAATCGCACCGAGCCGCTCCTCCAGTTCGCCGTGATTATCGATGGTCATCAGCACGAACGCGCTGCGCTCCGCCAGCACGCGCGAGTGTTCAACGGCCTTTTCCAGCTGATTGAGCAGGTGGGTGCGGGTATAGAGGCCGCTGCTGACGTCGTAAATCGATAGATAAGACAGCTCGCGGGTGATGACCGAATTGTTGCGGAACGCGCGGATCGTGATCTGGAGGCAACGTTCGCCCTCGAACGAGGCGTTGGCGACCTCGAAGGTGCAGCGGATCATCTGCTCGTCCTGCGCGATCTTGCCTTCGAGCGTGTCGCGACTGCCTTCGCTGTGGCGAAAGCGTTGCATGAACAACTTGAACTTGTCGCGTTCCTCGGTTGGAAGCAGGTCGAGAAAAGGTAGGCAGGTGAGTTCCTCCTGGTCGACGCGGAAGAACTCCAGATAGGCCGGGTTGGCATAAACGTGAATGCCATCGCTCAGATAGGCCAGCGGCAGCTCGGTCTGGTCGAGCAGTGAGGTGTAGCGGTGGCCGAGGTCGTGGTTGGTGTCGCGCAGCGCCGCCAACTCGCGACGATGGCGCAGCGTGTTGGCCACCCGGCGGATGACGAGCTTCAGATGCCGGAGGTTGGGCAGCACGACCAGATCTTCCGCGCCGCGCGCGAGGTAATCCGCTGGATCGAGCTTGCCATTGCTGGTGAGCGCGATGACTGGGGTTTCGCGATGCAGGGTTCGCAGCGCGTGCAGCGTGTGTTCGAGATGCAGCGACGTATACTCGACGCGTTGCAGGATGAGGTCGGGCGTCTGGTTCACGAGTGTCGCGGTCAAGCCGACTTCGCTCGCCAGATGGGTCGCGCGAACGCCGAAACCCGCATCGCGCGCCGCTTTGGCGATCGTATCCGCCTCGTGGCCGTCGGGTACGATGATGAGTATCCGCAGCGTTTCCTTAAATGCGGGGGAGGTCGTCGAATCGATCGGCCCCAGGATGGTCATGTGCATGCCTTTACCGATGAACCGGCTCGCTGCCCGCGGTCACGAGCGGAGCCGCGGCATGCCGACCGGCCGTGCCTGGGCGCGATGCGCCGGACTGTCGCTCGGAGACTCGCGTCATCGGTATTGTTTCATTAATGTTGCCCATGGTTTCCCCCAATCCTCTGTTCTTAAAGACGGTTCCAGAGATCCTCGAATTCCTCGCGTGCGTCGACCTGTTCCTTGACTTCGGTCGATCGATAAAAAAACTGCGTGTAATAGGTCGAGTGTTCGCCGGTCTGCTTCAGTTGCAGGCAGAGTTTCTTACCCAGCGCACGGAGTTCCAACACGTCGTCCGGGAGGAAACTGCGCGCCGGTACCAACAGACTGGGCATCTGTTTGATCGTTCGCATGCCTGGCAACATCAATCCCTCGATCGGCAGAATATCGGGATGGGTGCGGTTGCGGATGTCGTCGATCTGAACCACGGTGCCGCGTGGCGAAATGAGCTGAACCCCGACCTCGACGCCCGAATCAGTGCGATGACGCAACCAGCGGACGATCCCCACGCGCCACTGGTACTCGTCATATTCCTTGTCGCGCAGGGCGATCAGTTCGCCGACGTGCAAATTGATCGGTGTATCGGCGTTCCACAGCAGCCCGTAGCCCCCGGCACCGGTATTGATCACGGTCCATTCCAGCCACGAATCCGGTAAGGCCCGCTTTTCGACCTGGTGCGGACGCAACATCTGGTCGGTCGCGTGGTGATCGTAGTATGCACCATCGACGAATTCGAGTTCGCCGGTCATTGAGTATGCTGGACTCAGGCCGGCGAGCGTGGCGTGTTGCGGTTGAAGTGTCTCGGCTTCCTGCTTGTCGAAAAACAGCTCGGACTTGTTGAGGTACGGATTGCTGTCGGCGTTGATCGCCTGAATGATGTTGGTAAGCCCGAGCGCGGTGACGATCGTGCGATTGGTTGACACGCGGCTGAAGCGTCGCCGCTCGCGGGTAGTCCAGGAGTGCAACAGTCGTTCCAGCAAGCGCTTGTCTAGCGGAATCTTGCTGAATCCACTCTGGCCGGTACTGTGCTCGGTCTGCAGTTCGCTCAACATGTCCTTGAGGGTGCTGATCAGGCGCGTCAGGTCGAATCCGCGTAGATTCGAAAACGTGGTGATGTCGGCGAGCGGAATGAAGGCGGGCGGTTCGGAGGATTTCAGGCTGGCGACATGCACCAGGCCCTTGCCATCGGGTGACAGCGTTCGCTTCATCTCGCTCAGATGGCACGCGGTCTCGAAATAGGTCGCGAGGCGTTCGGCCTCGCCGGTGCGCAGCCGCAACGGCCCGGAGATCGCGAGCAGACACGCTTGTTTGTAAACGTCGTCGATCGAGGAGGCCTCGATGGTTCGGTAGTCCTCATCCGGCACCTCGAGTCCCGAAAGCTTGTGCAATTCCGCCAGACCCTGCAGGCGGTGCAGGTCGTGCCAGGCGTTGCGCGGGTCGGGCTTGTAGAGTGCGGCACCGCGCAACAGCAGTTCGTTGAGGTAGCGCATCGCGCGGTGGATCGCGGTGGCGAGCAGTTTGCGGTCGGTTCTGTCCCGACCCGTCGCGATATCATGAACGACGTGTTTGTAGCCGACCGAGAGTTCCTGCAACAGTGCGTCGGTCAGCCGGTCGATCTGCCGATTGCGCCCAGAAATGGGCAGGGTAATCGCGGCGAAGTGTCGCTGCAGATGCTTCAGAATCATGCGCGCGGTCGGCCGCAACAGTTCCATGATCTCGAAACGGACGCGGTAATCGATCGATTGTCGGTTCAGCACTTTCAGCGTGGTGAACATCAGCTTGGTCGATTCGCCCATGTTCACCAACGGCAAATCCTTCAGCCAGCGTCGCATGGCCTTGGGGTTGTTGGGCGAGTGACTGAGATCCTCCTCTCGCGCCGTGAGTTGTGGCAGGTGCAAGTTCATTGTGACGGTGCGCATCACTCCATGAGGCGATCAAGAATAACGGATAAA
>JBHJOI010000003.1:0-8123 GCA_050329935.1 Thiotrichales bacterium
AACGAAAAGCGGCCGGCGTGATAGCCGCGTATGCGAGCCTCGGGCGTCGCGGCGTAGAGCTTGCGGATCGCGTCCCAGAACCCAATATAGGTCGCGGGGCAGGAGCGTGGCGTCTTGCCGATTGGCGTCTGATCGACTTCCAGCACGCGGTGGATCGCTCGCCAGCCATCGATGCGACTGCAATCCCGCCACTTCGGCGCGCCCCCGCGCGGGCGTGGATTCGCCAACGCGGCACGCAGGTTTGGCTCCAATACTTCGCGCACCAGCGTGCTCTTGCCGGAACCGCTGACGCCGGTGACGCAGACGAGACGGTTCAGTGGCAGGTCGATGTCCACCTCGCGCAGATTGTTGCGGCGCGCGTCCCGAAGTGAAAGCCAGGTGTCCGCCGTGCCGCGCGGTGGATGCAACGGGTGGGCGAGGGGGTGAGCCAGGCAGTGTCCGGTCAGTGAACGCGGTGTCGCGACGAGGTCCGCGACGGAACCCTCGGCGACGATTTCGCCGCCGAGGCGACCGGCGCCGGGGCCGATGTCGATCAGGTGTTCGGCGCGACGGATCGTTTCCTCGTCATGCTCGACGACGATCACGGTGTTGCCTTTCTCCTTCAGCTTTTCCAGCGTATTCAGCAGCATCGCGTTGTCGCGCGGATGCAGGCCGATGGTGGGTTCATCCAGGATGTAGCACACGCCGCGCAAGCTGGAGCCGAGGTGCGCCGCGAGCCGCAGCCGCTGGGCCTCGCCACCCGAGAGTGTCGGCGCGGCGCGATCCAGACCCAGGTAACCCAGGCCGACTTCGTCGAGAAACCCGAGCCGCGCGCGCAGTTCATTCAGCAGGTCATGGGCGATCTCGGCGTCTCGGCCCTTGAGCTTGAGGGCGCGAAAGTACTTCAGGGCCCCCGCGACCGGCCGCGCGGTGAGCGCCGTGATCGATTGGTCCTGCCAGCGTACGGCCAGCGCCTCCGGCCGCAGTCGTCGACCGTGACAGGCGGGGCAGGTGCCGCCGCTGTCGGTCGAGTCGAACCAGCGTGCTTCGTCGCCGGTTTGGGTCGCGTCGAATTCGGCAAGCCGCTCGCCGCTGCCGTAACAGCTCGGGCACCACCCGTGCGCGCTGTTGAACGAAAACATGCGCGGATCGGGTTCCGGGAAACTCCGGCCGCAGCCGGAACAGGCGCGTAACGTTGACAGTATCTGGCCGCGTCTGTCGCCATCGGCCGTGATGACCTGCATTACGCCCTTGCCATACGCAAGCGCGCACGTGACCAGGCCGCGAAGTTCGGTTTCGCCGCGTGCGCTGACTTTGATTTCACCGACCGGCAGTTCGATGTCGTGCTCGCGAAAGCGGTCGAGTCGCGGCCAGCGCTCGGTCGGAAGGTAGTTGCCATCCACACGCAGGCGGGTAAATCCCTTGCCGAGTGCCCAGCTCGCGAGGTCGGTGTAATAGCCCTTGCGCGCGACCACCAGCGGTGCGAGCACGGTGATCGAGTGGCCCTTGTAGGCGCGTAGCAGTGTGGCGACGATCTCATCCGGGCTTTGCGGTTGAATCGGGATCTCGCAGTCGGGACAGTACTGGGTGCCGAGCTTGACGTAGAGCAGGCGTAGATAGTGATAGATCTCGGTCAGCGTTGCGACGGTGCTCTTGCGGCCACCGCGGCTGGTGCGTTGCTCGATCGCGACGGTGGGCGGAATCCCGATCACGGCGTCAAGGTCCGGCCGCGCGGCGGGTTGTACGAATTGACGGGCGTAGGCGTTGAGTGATTCGAGATAGCGCCGTTGCCCCTCGGCGAACAGAATGTCGAATGCCAGCGTGCTCTTGCCGGAGCCGGACACGCCGGTGATCACGGTGAATCGATCCCGTGGCACGCGCACGCTGATGTTCTTGAGATTATGCTCGCGGGCGTGGATGACTTCGATGACCTTGCTCGGGGTTGCTTGCTTTGGATCCGTCACGGCTGCGGCGCCGAAGCGGCGGTGGCGTTTGCCCGGCGCGCGGCCGCAACTCGTGGTCGGCACCGCCTCGAAGGTCGCGACGGATTCCCGAGCGCCCGACGATTCGGCCCCGGTCGCGCGCAGCTCGGCGAGGTGGGTCGCATAGTCGCGCAGGGCCTGTCCGGTGTGGCTGTGCGCGCAGGCCGTCAGCGCGATCGGTGTACCGCTGAACAGCAGCTCGCCACCCGCGTCGCCGCCTTCCGGGCCGAGATCGATCACCCAGTCGGCGGCGCCGATGACATCCAGATTGTGTTCGATGACGACCAGGCTGTGACCGCGGGCGAGCAACTGCCGGAACGCGCCGAGCAGTTTCGCGATGTCGTCGAAGTGCAGACCGGTGGTGGGCTCGTCGAATAGAAACAAGGTGTGTCGACCGGCGCGGGCGCCGACACCTTCGGCAAGGTGGCCGGCGAGCTTCAATCGTTGCGCCTCGCCACCGGACAAGGTCGGTACCGGTTGACCGAGACGCAGGTAATCCAGTCCGACCTCGGCCAGCGGTCGTAGCGCGGCGAGGATATCCTTCTCGGCGGCGAAGAATGCGAGTGCCTCGGTCACGGTGAGATCAAGTACCTCGGCGATCGACCGCCGCTCACCGGTGGCTGTCGAGACGTAGTCCACCTCCAGGAGCTCCGGCCGATAACGCTTGCCGTCGCAGTCCGGGCAGCGCAGGTAGACGTCGGACAGGAACTGCATTTCAACGTGCTCGAAACCGTTGCCGCCGCAGGTTGGGCAGCGGCCATTACCGGCGTTGAAGCTGAAGCTGCCGATGGTGTAGCCGCGCTCGCGCGCCAGATCGGTCGCGGCGAAGCGCTTGCGAATCGCATCGAACGCGCCGACGTAACTGGCGGGATTAGAGCGCGTGGTCTTGCCGATCGCGGATTGATCGACCAGCACCACATCGTCGATCCGGTGCGCGCCGATGAGTCCAAGATGTGGACCCGGAGCGGCGTTGACGCGGCCCAGATGCTTGCACAGAGCGGGATACAGGACGTCCTCGATCAGGGTCGACTTGCCGGAGCCGCTGACGCCGGTGACGCAGACGAGACGTCTGAATGGTACCGCGACGTCGATAGTCTTGAGATTGTGCTCAGCGGCGCCGAGGAGCGCGAGGCCGCCGAACGCGAAGGCTGCGTTGACATCGTCGTCCTGGGTGCGTGTGACGGAGTCCGTTTCGGGCAGTGGTGACGTATCGCAACTTCCCGCGTCGGTCGCGGTGGTGTCGCCGTTGCTTGCCGCCGCGCGTGGCGCCACGCGTTTGTCACCGCGCAGGTATTGCGCGGTCAGCGACCGCGGCGATCGCATCAGTTCCGAGGGGGTGCCGAAAAATACGATCTCGCCGCCGTGTTCACCGGCGCCGGGGCCGATGTCGAGGATACGGTCGGCACCGAACATGAGTTGCGGGTCGTGTTCGACCACGATCAACGAGTTGCCGGCTTCGCGCAGGCGCTTGAGCACCGCCTGGATTCGGCCGATATCGCGCGGGTGCAGCCCGATACTGGGTTCATCGAGGACGAACAGCGTGTTGACCAGCGATGTGCCAAGCGCGGTGGTCAGGTTGATGCGCTGCACCTCGCCACCCGAGAGCGTGCGCGATTGACGGTCGAGGTTGAGATATCCCAGGCCGACCTCGACCAGATAACGCAGCCGCGCACGAATTTCGCCGAGCAACAGATCCGCGGCCTCGTCGAGCGCCGACGGCAGTGCCAAAGACTGGAAAAACGCCAGGCAGCGCGTGATCGGTAGTTGCATCACATCGTGCAGCGCCAGCCCCGGCAACTGGTCGAGATCGGCTCGCGACCAGCCGACGCCTCGTGGCAGAAAGCGCGGCGTTCCGGCGAGCGCGGCCCCCGCCTCGGCGCGCTCGCCCACCCGCCAGAGCAGGGCGTTCGTTTTGAGCCGCGCGCCCCCGCAGGCGGGGCAGGGCTCGTAGCTGCGGTACTTCGACAGCAGCACCCGGATATGCATCTTGTAGCTCTTGCTCTCGAGCCATTCGAAAAAGCGCCGGATCCCATACCATTGACCGTCGTCCCAATCGCCCTCGCCGTCGATCACCCATTGGCGGGCGGAGGCGTCGAGTTCGTGCCAGGGCAGATCGGTGCGGATACCGCGCCGTTTGGCGAAACGCATCAGATCGCCCTGCGATTCGATGTAGCTTTCGGTTTGCCACGGTTTGATCGCGCCGCCCGCGAGCGTCTTATTTTCATCCGGGATCACCAGCCCGTAGTCGATCCCGATGACCCGACCAAACCCGCGACAGGTTTCGCAAGCGCCGAGCGGCGAGTTGAACGAAAACAGGCTCGGCGTCGGGTCGCTGTAAGCGTGTACGCAATCCGGGCAATGCAGGTCGCGCGCGTATCGGCGCGGTTCGACGGGCGTCATCGACTCATCGAGTCGGTAGACCGCGAGCCGACCCTGGCCTGCCGCGAGTGCGTGTTCCAGCGCCTCCAGCAAGCGCGCCTGCGCGTCTGCGTTCAAGCGCAAGCGGTCCTGGATCACCTCGAGTCCCGCGGCATCGCGTCGCAGCACCCGGGTGTAACCTTGTTGCCGCAGGAACCCCTCGAGTTCGTCGGCACTGAAGTTGTCGGGAACCGCCAGCGGAAAAGTCACGGCGATCCGGGCGTTCGCGGCAAAGTGGCGAGCCAGGTCGGCGGCGATCGATTCCGATGTGTCGCGGCGCACCGGTCGCGCGCAGTCGCGGCAAAACAGTCGTCCAACCCGCGCGTAGAGGAGTTTCAAGTGATCGTTGAGTTCGGTCATCGTGCCGACGGTCGAGCGCGAGGTCCGCACCGGGTTGGTCTGGTCGATCGCGATGGCCGGAGGTACCCCTTCGATATGCTCGACCCGCGGCTTCTCCATCCGGTCCAGAAACTGGCGGGCATAGGGTGAAAAGGTCTCGACGTAACGGCGTTGGCCCTCCGCGTAAAGGGTGTCGAACGCCAATGACGACTTGCCCGAGCCGCTGACCCCGGTGACAACGATCAACTCGTTCAACGGCAAAGCGAGCGACAAGTGTTTGAGATTATGCTGATGCGCGCCGCGAATCAGGATGTGACGGTCGGAGGACATGCGGGCACCGCGGTATAACGGGACGGAGCGGGCACGTTAGCGCGGTGCGGCGTCCCGGTTCAACCAACCGTGGCTGCGCGAGGGCGGATTGCCGTTGGCGTTATGGGGAAGATGTGGAGGCGGCGCGATGGCCGCCTCCGTCCGGAGGCCTCTAGTGTCAGGCCGCGGTGGCGTTGTCGATATCCGGCTCGCTACGACGAAATGCCGTACGCGCCAGTACCAGCAGCCCACCCAGAAATAGCGGCAGCGCGGCAGGAAGCGGCACTGGGGTGTAACTCAGCGTCGCGGTGTTGATGAACAAATAGTCCGATCCGACTGGGTTGCTGCTCGGCGATGTGAAGTGAAACGTCACCGAACCGTCCGCGATAAACCCAGCCAGCAACGCCTGCGGCAGCGGTATCGCGAGTGTCGTCAACGCCAGATGGCTGACGGCAAAACTCGCACTGATGTGATCGGAATCTCAAATTTGGCCGATTTAACACGGAAGTTACAGCCATGACGACGCAACGCTTGCCGTTCGACGAGCGAATTTCACGTGAGCGTGGGGATTCCAAGCTTGGCACGCTCGGACATCACATCCTATTGATCTCAAGGAATGGGTACGCGCCTACTACCGAACCCGTGACGGGATGACGTCATGCGGTCGATTCAGGCGCGTACCCCTTGCGTCGCGACACGGCAGGTCGCGGATTATTCGCTCGGCGGTGACATCGTCTGGTGGTTTTTGACGTCGCCGCGCCGCTTGTCGGCGTAACTCGCCAGTTGTTTCGCGGCCGCGTTGAAGGCGTCACGCAGCGCGACGTAGATATCCTCATGGGCGTGCTTGTCGTGATGCGATTTGCTCACGACGATTTCGCTATCGGGCACGACGACGTTGATTTTCACGTCATAGAGCTTGCCCTGTTGCTGGTGCTTGTGCGGTGACTCGACCACGACGCGGCAGCTGATGATCGGGTCGAAGAGTTTCTCGAGGTCCGCGACTTGATCGCGAATCGCATTGTCCACGGCCTCGGAACGGTCCAGATTATGAAACGTGATCTGGAGCGGGTTTTGCATGGAGTTCTCCTTTCGACCGATGGTTCCGGTCTCTTGCTGTTGAAGTTGAAGGCTGCCCTGAATTCATTATGACCGTGGCGAAGCCGATCGGTTTGACGTGAATCAACTTATGTCGGGTGTCGGACGATTGCCTTGAAGAGCGGAGTCCGTGGTTGCCGATCGTCTGACGTATATCCCACGACATGCAACGGGAGTCGGCCGGCGCGAACCATAACGCATGCCGCGTGACATGACGCGCGCCCGCCCTTCGACGACCGATCCTTGCGCCCGCGCCGCCGTTGCATTCCCGAATTTGCGAGGCCGACGCGCGATACTCGGCGGTTTGCTTGAGTGCGTGAGGTCGCGGGTCCGGCGCTAATCGCCCGACATCCGCCCGATCGCGCAACTGACGAATGACTTGGCCTTGGCCGCGGCGGCGGCGATGCCTTCGACACTACCGGTCTGGGGGTAGCCCATCTTGTAAAGGCGCGCGACCGCGTCGTGTCGCGGCTCCTCGTCGCTCGCATCGAGCTTGACGAGACCGTGTTCGATATCGACGTCCACCGCTTTGATGCGGGGGTCTTCGAGCAAACCGTGACGGATGCTGTTGGCGCAACCGCCGCACTTGATGTTTTCAACCTGGATTTCGATCAACATGCCGGGTTACCTCACTCGCTGTGTTCAACCTTGTTGAGAATCTGCTGGATCGTATCGCCCTTGCGGTAATTATAGGGTTGCTGACGCATTTCCTCATACGCGCGGTCACGCGCCTCACGCGTTTCGAACCAGCGGAACGACTCCCAGTTTGGACCGAGCAGGTGCTCCTTGAGGAGTGTGCTTGTCGGCGGCAGGGTAATGCGGATGCCGAAACGTTGGCTCGCGGGTTGTGAATTGACCATGGTGCGCAGGGGGCTTGGTTGCTTGGGTCGCACATTCTAAACCGCTCACGTTTGAAATTCTCGCCTCTGGGGCGCGTGTGGCGCGGATCAGGGCACGGTATCGCGACGCGGTGAAGCTGGGCGATCGCGAGTAGCGATTGTGTGACTATGGCGCAAACGCGGCGGACTCTGGATGCGGAAATCCGTTTGGGGTTTTAGCCAAGTCCATGACCTTCGCGCCGTGGACAAGGGAATACGGTGGCACGGGTGACTTTCGGTGTACCATTTGGCCCATTCAGACCATCCGCAGCCAGGGATTTCCGATGCCCCAATACCGCTCCAGAACCTCCACCCACGGCCGTAACATGGCCGGCGCGCGCGCCTTGTGGCGCGCGACCGGCATGACGGATTCCGATTTCGGCAAACCGATCATCGCGATCGCGAATTCATTCACGCAGTTCGTGCCGGGACATGTCCATCTCAAGGATTTGGGGCAGTTGGTCGCGCGTGAGGTGGAGCGAGCCGGCGGGGTGGCGAAGGAATTCAATACCATCGCGGTCGATGATGGGATCGCGATGGGGCATGGCGGTATGTTGTACTCGCTGCCGTCGCGCGAGGTGATCGCCGACGCGGTCGAATACATGGTGAACGCGCATTGTGCCGATGCTTTGGTGTGCATCTCGAATTGCGACAAGATCACCCCGGGGATGTTGAACGCGGCGATGCGCCTGAACATTCCGGCCGTGTTCGTGTCCGGCGGGCCGATGGAAGCCGGCAAGGTAATGCTGCACGGTGAAGAAAAACACCTCGATCTCATCGACGCGATGATCGTCGCCGCCGATCCGAAGCAAAGCGACGCCGATGTCGCGATTTACGAGCGTTCGGCCTGTCCGACCTGCGGCTCGTGTTCCGGGATGTTCACCGCGAATTCGATGAACTGTCTGACCGAGGCACTCGGGTTGTCCTTGCCCGGCAACGGTTCGCTGCTGGCGACGCATGCCGGGCGCCGCGAGTTGTTTCTCGAGGCTGGGCGGCTGGCGGTCGATCTGGCAAAGCGCTACTACGAGCGTGACGATGCGACGGCGCTGCCGCGCGCCATCGCGAGTATCGCGGCCTTCGAGAACGCGATGAGCCTGGATATCGCGATGGGCGGGTCGACCAA
>JBHJOI010000004.1:0-23992 GCA_050329935.1 Thiotrichales bacterium
CGGCCGTCGCACCGATCCGCGCTGGGGGCGCAGTGGGCGGCGCTCGATCGTCGCAATAATTAACCTAACGCGGAGACGTCGCCCACGATCGATTGTGGGGTCAATCAACGTGCCTGATAGGCGGTAAAATCGCTATGAACACTGACTGATGATCGGGGGTGCCTCGTGGCGGTGACGGAGCGTTTGCGGCGTGTGTTCGAACCGGCGGAGGAGTATCGGCTCGTCGCCGAGTTGTTTTTGCGTTTACTGGCGTTGATCTATCTCGTCGCGTTTCTATCCCTCGCGGTGCAAATCACGGGATTGGTGGGCGAGCATGGGGTGTTGCCGGTGCGGGATCTTTTGCCGGCGATCGAGGAGCGCTTTGGCGCGCGGCGATGGCTTGTGTTTCCGAGCCTGGTTTGGTTGGATGCGAGTGACACAGCGCTGATCGCGCTTTCGCTCGTGGGCGCGGTGTTCGCGCTGGTGTTATTGCTTGGCTGGTGGCGACGGCTCGCGCTCACGGTGCTGCTGGCGTGCTATTTGTCGCTCTACCACGCCGGTCAGACTTTCCTGAATTTTCAGTGGGATTATCTGTTGCTGGAAAGCGGCTTTCTGGCGATTTTTCTCGTCCACGGCGGGCGCTGGGTCATTTGGCTGTATCGTTGGTTATTGTTTCGGCTGCGCTTTTTATCCGGTGCGTCGAAGTTATTGAGTGGCGATCCAGCCTGGTCGGGCTTGGCTGCTGTCGGTTTGTATTTCGAGGTGCAACCGTTGCCGCACAGTGGGGCGTGGTTTGCGCATCAATTGCCGGCGTGGTTGCATCAGTTCGGTACCGGCGCGACGTTGTTCGTTGAACTCGTCGTGCCGTTCATGATGTTCCTCCCGCGAGGGCCGAGGTTTTTCGCGGCCTGGATGACCATCGGTCTCCAGGTGCTGATTATCTTCACCAGCAATCATAGTTTCGCCAACCTCATGACGATCGTGTTGTGTCTGTTTTTGTTTGACGACAAAGCGGTCGCGCGGATTTTGCCCGCGGCGCTGGTGTCGCGGTTGACGCAGCCGCGCAAGGCTGTCTCCCGCGGGATGCCGGTGGCGCTGGCTGGATTTGTGATGACCGCGATCGTGAGCGTCAGTCTGATCCTGATGTGGGAGATGTTCGCCCAGCAACGCGTCGGCGGCGTGCTGGGCAATACGGTGAATCACGTGCGCCCGTTTCGGCTGGTCAACAACTATCACGTGTTCCCGACGATGAAGACCGAGCGTGTCGAGGTCATTATCGAAGGCTCCAGCGACGGTCTGGTTTGGCATCCCTATGAGTTTCCCGACAAGCCGGGAGATCCCGCGCGGCGTCCGCGGTTCATCACCCCCCATCAGCCGCGACTCGACTGGATGCTCTGGTTCTTGCCGATGGGGCACCCCGTGAACAACGCCTGGTACGAAGGACTCATCGCGGGACTGCGTGGCAACGCGCCGGGTGTCGTCCACCTGCTGGCGCACAATCCGTTTCCGGATGCACCGCCGCGCCACCTGCGCGCATCCGCCTGGCGCTATCGATTCAGCGATCCGGACACGCGGGCCACGACGGGCGCTTGGTGGACACGCGAATTTCTTGGGCCGTTTCCAGTTCCGGCGCCGCGACCTTGATAGGCGTGACTCGGCGGGGCCTGGATTCCTGCGTGACCTCTCGGGGAAGGCGCGGCGGAGACTGCCAACGAATCAATCGGCGCTTCAACGTTTCACGCCGAGCCAAACGCCCACGGCGACGATGATCATGCCGACGAGCGCGAGCGAACTGAGTCGTTCGCCGAAAATGGCGAAAGCCATCAATGCGGTCGTCGGCGGCGTGAGATAGAACAACGCCGAGACGCGAGTGGCTTCGCCGCGCCGGATGAGTACGTGCAGTAACGAAATCGCGCCGATCGATAGCACCAGCACGAGCCAGCCCAAGGCGAACACGAACTCGCCATTCCAGTCGATGTGCCAGTCGTCAAACGCGAATGCCAGTGGAACCAGCACACCGGCCGCCGCGGCAAACTGGAACGCAGAGCCGGTCCAGAGATCGAAGCTCGGGCAAAAGCGCTTCTGGTACAAGGTGCCGAGCGTGATGCTGACCAGAGCCATGACCGCGAGGACCGCGGCGCGCGGATCGATCTCGGCGCCGTCGGTTTTTCCGGATACAACCAGCACGACGCCCAAGAAACCTGCCACCAGGCCCAGCCAGCGCCGAGCCGAAACCCGCTCGCCGACCATTGCACCGCCAAGCAGCGCGGTGAGCAGTGGCTGTAAGCCAACAATCAGGGCGATGATGCCGGCTGACATCCCGGCGTGAATCGCGCCAAAAACGCCACTCAGGTAACCGCCGTGCAGCAGGATGCCGGCGACCGCGAGGTGGGCGGCGAGGATGGGATCGCGAGGCCAGGGTCGCCGCAACACGAAGGCCAACGGAATCAGGATCGCGAGCACCAACGCGAATCGGATCGACAGAAACGCGAGCGGCGAGGCGTGCGGCAATCCGAGTTTCGCGCCGATGAACCCGGTGCTCCATAGCACGACAAACGCCACCGGCGTCAGCGTCAGCAGCGTGGTTTGCATCGGCGAATTCTGTTCTGCCGCGTGCGGCATGATGGGTTTCCGTTGAACGGAGGTGGTGGTTGGAAGTCCCGAGGCATCTTCGCACACGCCGCGGTGGCGCGCAGCCGCTGCCACAAGAATGCCTGTCGCGGACGGCTGCCGGTTAGCCAATAGGTAAGGCGACCGCAGCGCCGAGCAACGTCGAGCCAGCGATGACTTAGGCCACGGCGGTCGAGCTCACAGGGAGGATGGGTTCACGGCGTCTCCTGACTACCCGGCCCAGAGTGGCTTTCGATGATCCGTGTTGTTGGGGTTCGCATGCTCACCCGCAACCTACGATGGGACCGAGAAGTCGTTAAGCAAGTGCCAGTCCGCTCGGACCGGATTGTGCATCCGGCTCGACGCGACTCAGCTTAACCCGCCGGATTCGACCGACATTGCTGAAGTGAGTCCAGGATCCACTGGCCGGTGGTCTTTTCGTCGTTGTATCCCGTGTACATCTGACCGCAGAAGAAGAACGCGGGTACGGCGCCAGCGAACGTGCGCTCACCCACTTGATCCGCCATTGCGAGGTAGGCCTCCATATTGCGCGGATCCTCGGTGACCTCGCTAATCTTTACCTGCACCCAGGGATATCGCGACTTGATATCGTCTAGAAACGGCATCGCGTGATGACAGTGTTTGCAGTTGTATGACCAGAACATGTAGAGGTAGACATTGGGCGCGCCTTGCGGACCCGGCTCGACCCAAACGAAGCGGCCGTCCTTTTTGGTGAAGGCATCGGCCTGCACGATGAAGGAGGACGGTACAAACTGAATCAGCAGTGCCAGTGCGAGTAAGCGTAGAGTTTTCATAACATCCATTCGCGATTTAGGGCGTGGCCCGCGCCAAGCGGCGATGGTGCCAACGTGCGATTAGCGCGAAACCTCCTGCCAGAATACCTATATAAAATAGATATTACCTTAATCAGTGAGTTATGCAACCTTTCTGATGTCGGATATGTGAAATGCGGAGGCGCGATGGCGAAATTCTAATGAAGTTAAGCATTGTTAATTGTGTGCCGATCGACATCTCGATGTACACCGGGGGCGCGTTGGCGGATGGGTGCGCTTGGCTGGAAGCGACTTCTCAATTCGCGTGCGCGTTCATCGGATTCTTTTTCTTGATGGGCGGCTGAACAATGTGCACGGCGCTTCAACCCCGCGTCGCGTGTCCGCCAAAAGCGCGTGTTCAGCGAGGCGCTGGGGTCACAGGGTGAGCTTCGCCACTCCGGATTGGGTAGAGGCGACCGTCGGGCGATGCCGTCAACCGCTGGTGGCGAGCGATTGCAGTAACTCGATGAATTCGCGTTGAATTGCCGGCCAGGCGCGGGTTTGCGCCACGCCACGCCCGTGTTGCCCCATGCGTTGCCACTGCGCGCGGGCTGTGATTGCCTCGATCGTCGTCGCGAGAAACGCCTCGGCATCGCGGTATGGGGCGAGAAATCCAGACTCGCCGTCGCGAACCAGTTCGGCCGCGGCCGCGTAGTCGTAGCCGACCACCGGCAGCCCGCTCGCGAGGGCTTCCGCGACCACGTTGCCGTAGGTTTCCGACTCCGACGGAAACACGAACAAGTCCGCCGACGCGTAGTGAGCGGCCAACAGCTCGCCGCGTTGCGCGCCGCGAAAGATCACGTCCGGGTGTAGTTGGCGCAGGCGCGACTCGCCGGGGCCGCTCCCGACGATGATCAGGCGCAGTTGCGGTAGGGCGGCGCGGGCATGGTGGTAGCTCCGAATCAACAGGTCGATGTTTTTTTCCTGAGCGATACGGCCCACATAGATCATCGCGAGTTCGCCCTCGGCGAGGCCCCACGCACGCCGCAGTTCGGAATCGCGGCGTTCGGGATTGAATAGCTGCGTATCGACCCCGCGCGATTCGACCTGTAGGCGCTGGAATCCCCGTGTCATGAGTTCGCGCCTGAGCGACTCAGTCGGCACCAGGGTCACATCGCAGCGATTGTGAAAGTCGCGCAGGTAGCGCGCGAGCGGTGCCTGTAGCCAGCCCATGTGATAAGCGCGGCTATAGCGGTCGAACTGGGTGTGGTATCCAGATGCGGCCGGAATGCCGAGCAAGCGCGCGGCGCCAAGTGCTGCCTGGCCGAGCGGGCCTTCGGTGGCGATATAGAGTGCGTGCGGGCGGTGAACGCGCCATAGCCGCGCCAATTGCGAGCGGGAGGCGAAACCGAACCGCATGTTGCGGTACATCGGTAGCGGAATGCCCGTGACGAGATGCTCCGCGCGCGCACCTTCGGGTCGAGCGCGATCGTCCTTGTGTTGGCAGGGGCGAACGATCTGGACCCGATGCCCCGCTTCCAGCAGTCCTTGTTCGTACCGCTGTAAGGTGTTGGCGACCCCGTTGATCTCGGGCGGGTAGGTTTCAGTGATCAGCGCGACGCGCAACCGCGAATCGCGCGCACGCTCATGATTGGCGACTGCTTGCTCAAGCGGCGGGGTCGCGGGGAACCGAGTGACCCGCATCGACGATATGACTGATGATTGCATGAGTAGTGGTTGCCACCTGTTTACGAGCCATGCCATCGACTTCGGTCAAGGCCGGCGCGAACACGACCTCCACCCGGATCGACCGCTCGCCGATAATGTTCCAGAGATTGTGTCCCAGGCTCTGGTGGTCGATGTAAGGTGCCAGCGGGTGCGGTTCGCCCGCATCGTCCAGATAGCGCAACGCGACGGGTTGGATCGCGAGGCGGTGCTCTAGCGCCGGCGCGAATAGTCGCGCGTGAAAGCGCAAGACGCGGCGTCCGTCGCTGGTCGTGCCTTCCGGGAACAACACCACCGAGTGCCCCTCCGCCAAGCGCGCGGCGATCCGGGCCGAAGCCTGGGTTGAGGCATTGGCGCCGCCGCGCTCGATGAACAGCGTGCCGGCGCGCGCCGCGAGCCAACCGATCACCGGCCACTGGCGCACCTCGGCCTTCGACAGAAAGCCGACCCTACCGCTGCCGCCCAGCACCGCGATATCGAGCCAGCTGATATGGTTCGCGACCCAGAGTGCGGGTCGCGGTAACGGCTCGCCGCGTTGCTGGATTCGCAGGCCACACAGGCGCGCGACCCGTCCGAGAAACCAACTCCGCAGCCGCTGATAGCGCGGGCTTGGCGTGTCGCCGCGCAAATCGCCGAACAAGATGAGCGTGATCAGGACACCCAGCGCGAGATGCAGCGTGAGCGATAGCAAACGGTAGAGGCGGCGTAGGTTTTTCATGCCGCATTGTAGCCCGACGTCCGCGGCTGCGGAGCCGGGTGAGATCGCAGTTGTCGGTACCGCGCTGGCCATGGCCGCTAGCGTTGCGCGACCGCCACGACGCGCGGTTTCACGGGCTCGAAAGGCGTGCCGCGTTGCAGAAAATGGCGCTGGTAACGCGGGTTAAGTTGGTCAAGATCGAGCAATATGAACACGTCCGCGACATTGAAGGCGCGGTCCCAACAGGGTTCGCCGCACGCCTTTGCGCCCAGTCGCAGATAAGCCTTCAGCAAGGGCGGCAGTTGCGGTTTGGTGGCAGTGACTGGCTGTGGCGGTAGGGCCAGACGTGGCGTGACGCGGTGCTGTTCGTCACTCATGTGCGTGGCGCGCAGGTCGCGCATGATCGCGTTGATTTGGGCGCCACCGTCACTCAGGCTGACACTCGCGCAACCGATGAGGTAATCGAAGCGATGGATGGTCATGAACCGCGCGAGTCCCGACCACAGCACCGATATCGCGCCGCCCGAGCGATAATCGCGATGGACGCAGGTGCGGCCGATTTCCATGACCCGACCGGGGAGTGGCAACAGCCCATTGAGTTCGAATTCGTCGGCCGAATAAAACCCTCCGGTTTGGCGAGCCTGGGTATCGGTCAGGATCCGGGTACTCGCGACCACCTCGCCGGTTTCGGTATCGCGCACCAACAGGTGTTGGCAGAACGTATCGTAGTAGTCGCGATCCACCCCGGCATCGCCACCCTCCAGGCGCGCGCCGCCTTCTTCCGCGAAGATGCGGTAGCGCAACCGCTGCGATTCGAGTACGTCTTGCGCATCCGCGGCAAGCTCGACCACGAGTGAACGCGCGCTGCTGAGGTTGGGCCTGGCAAGAGTGGTTTCGGGCATGGACGAAGTTCCGCTGGTGGAGTTCGCCAGATGCTAAGGGTCGCGAATGACAGCGGTATGAAGCGCCGGTGAAGTTTTGATGACGCCGGCGCCGAGTGATCCGGAATCGGCTCAGTGATTACCCAACGCGGCCCGCAGCGCCGCGAGCGTGCGCACCGGGGGCAAACAGGTCAACCCTTCGCACAGGTACGCGACCGTACCGTCGAGCGCCGGTTTCGCCGCCAACGCAGGCGGTAACTCCGTCGCCCCGTTGGGAATCGCGAACACCAGGCGCCCGGGCGCATAAACGCGACCGACCGCGTCTTGCCAGGCGCGGAGCGATTCCGGCTCGCCGCGCAGGATGAGCAATCGTGGCGCCCGCAGATGTTCTTCCAGGGCGTCGAGCATGCCGCAGTGGGCCGAGGGCGATTGTCGGAGCCAGCCAGAGGCGGCGTTGAGGCAGCGCTCGGCCGCATCGAGGTAACGCGTTTCGCCGAGCAGGTAGCCGAGCCGAGCCAAGGCCAGAGCGGCAACCGCGTTCCCGTTCGGGATCGCCTCGTCGGCATAGCCCTTGGGCCGTTGCAGCAGGCGCTCGTGGTCGTCAGCGGTGAAATAGAAACCGCCGTGCTCGGTGTCCTCGAAATAGGCCAACAGCACGTCGGCGATCTGGCGCGCGAATGCGAGATCCGCGCCGCGCCAGCGACACTGCAAGAGTTCCAGTATCGCGTTGAGTAAAAACGCGTGATCGTCGAGGTAGGCCGCGAGGTGTGCGCGGCCGTCCTTGTAGGTCGCCAGCAGGCGCCCGTCGCGCCAAAGTCGGGCGCGCACGAAATCCAGCGCGCGCTCCGCGGAGCTCAGGCACTCAGGCATGTCGAGATGGCGTGCGGCGAGTGCCATGCCGTGGATCATCAGCGCATTCCAGGAGGTCAGGATTTTCTCGTCGCGCCCGGGCCAGACCCGCCGCGCGCGGGCGGCGTACAGTCCGGCGCGTGCCTGCTCGAGACGTGCGTCGACCGTGGCAGGGTCGAGGCCGAATTCCGTCGCGAGCGCGGTCCGATCGGTCGCGACAAATGGATGCCACCGTCCCTCGAAATTCGCCGGGCGATCGAAGCCGAAGCGCCGGCTGGCGAGCGCATGGTCCTCGCCCCGCAGTAGTTGGCGCAACTCGTCCTGGCTCCAGATGTAAAAGCGTCCTTCCTCGCCTTCGGAATCCGCGTCGAGACTGGAGTAATACCCGCCCTCTGGCGACTGCATCTCGCGCATGACCCAGTGCGCGGTCTCGCGCCCGACCCGGAGGAACAGTGGGTTGCCGGTTGCGGCATGGGCTTCGCTGTAAAGGCCGAGCAACGGGCCGTTGTCGTACAGCATTTTTTCGAAGTGCGGGATCATCCAGCGGTCATCGGTGGAGTAGCGGCAAAAGCCGCCGCCGAGTTGGTCGTAGATCCCGCCGCGCGCCATTTTATCGAGGGTATCGGTGGCCATTTGCAGCGCGCCCGAATCGGCCCGTCCGCTGGCGGCGGTGCGCGACCAATGGCGCAACAGTCGGGTGAGATGGGTCGGATGCGGAAATTTGGGTGCCCGACCGAAGCCACCGTTGGTCGCGTCGTAGCTCTGCGCGAGTTCGCCGCGCGCCATGTCAAGCGCGCTCGCGTCGAGCGGCTCGGCGCCGCCGGAGGGTTCGTAGACCTCGCCGAGGGCGCCCATAACGGCCTGATTCTGGGCCTCGATCTCGTCTGGGTGCGCCTGATGGTAAGCGGCGATACGGCGCATCAGATCCTTGAACGATGGCAGTCCATGCCGCGGAGTTTTCGGGAAATAGGTGCCACCAAAGAACGGCACTTGATGTTCGGGACTCAGAAACATCGTCAGGGGCCAGCCGCCGGGACGCCGCGCGAGCATCTGGTGCGCGAGCTGGTAGATCTTGTCGAGGTCGGGGCGTTCCTCGCGATCGACCTTGATATTGATGAACAGGGTATTCATCAACTCGGCGGTCTCTTGATCCTCGAACGATTCGTGCGCCATCACGTGGCACCAGTGACACGCGGAGTAACCGACCGAGAGCAGGATGATCTTGTGTTCGGCCCGGGCGCGCGTCAGCGCCTCTTCGCCCCAGGGATACCAATCGACGGGATTGTCGGCATGTTGTCGCAGGTAGGGGCTGGTCTCGAAGCGCAGACGGTTCGGCATGGCGGATTCGCGGGGCAGATTGAACTGTCTCTGACTATAGGGGTGCGCGCGGCGCTTGTCGTGAAGCCGAGGCGCGTTGAAGGTTTTCGGTATACTGCGATGTCCTTCACATAATCGCTATTCATCACCATGACTTCAGTCCCGCCGGAATTTGCACCGCTGCGCTTGAAAAAACACGAGGATCGTCGCATCCGGCAAGGCCACCCATGGGTTTACAGCAATGAGGTCGATATTCATGCGACGCCGCTCAAGGCCTTCACCGCCGGGCAGGCAGTTGAGCTGCAGGATGCGCGTGGCGTTGTACTCGGCACGGGTTACGTCAATCCGCACTCGCTGATCTGCGCGCGCATCGTGAGCCGCGATCCGCGTCATCCGTTCGCGCCGTCGCTGCTGGTGCACCGGCTCAAGGTCGCGCTGGCATTGCGCGAGCGGCTTTATCCGACGCCGCATTACCGGCTGGTTCATGGCGAGGGTGATGGCCTGCCGGGGCTGGTGGTGGACCGTTACGGTGACGCGGTGGTGGTGCAGACGACCACTGCGGGCATGGAGGTCCGACTTGATGCGATCGTCGAGGCGTTGAACAAGGTCGTGCATCCGGAGTTGATCGTGCTGCGCAACGAGGGGCCATTGCGCGCGCTGGAGGGTTTGGAGTCTGAAACTCGCGTGCTGCAGGGCGTCGTGCCGGAAGCGCTGGAAATCGACGAGTACGGCGTCCGTTTTCAGGCGCCATTGCTGGATGGGCAGAAGACAGGCTGGTTTTATGATCAGCGTGACAATCGCCGCGAGTTGGCGCGCCTCGCGCCGGGTGCCCGCGTGCTGGATGTGTTCAGCTATGTGGGTGGCTGGGGTATTCAGGCCGCGCGTCACGGCGCGCGCGAGGTTCTGTGCGTGGACCAGTCGACCCGGGCCGGCGAGTGGCTGCGGCGCAACGCCGATGCGAACGGCTTCGGGCTGGTCGAGTTTCAGGCGGGCGAGGCGTTCGCGTCGCTGAAGACGCTGCGCGAGGCGTCACGCCAATTCGATCTGGTGATCGTCGATCCGCCCGCGTTCATCAAGCGGCGCAAGGACTATGACGCCGGTGTCGAGGCTTACCGCCGTGTGAATCAGCAGGCGATGCAGGTGCTCGCCCGCGACGGCCTGTTGATTGCATGTTCGTGTTCCTATCACTTGCCGCGCGAGGCGCTGGTCCAACAACTGCACGCTGCGGCGCGGCACCTCGACCGAAATCTCCAGATCCTTGGCTTTGGGCAGCAGTCGGCCGACCATCCCTTGCACCCGATGATTCCAGAGACGGCCTACCTGAAGGTCGTATTCGCGCGCATCACCGCTTGAGGTAGGATACGGACCATGTTGACCCATCCGCATATCGACCCCATCGCGTTGTCGCTCGGGCCGCTCCAGGTGCACTGGTACGGCATGATGTATCTGCTTGGGTTTCTCGCCTTTTGGTGGTTGGGCAAACGCCGCGCGCGGCGGGCCGACTACCCGATCGAGCCGGACCAGGTCAGCGATCTGTTGTTCTATGGTGCGCTGGGCGTCATTCTCGGCGGCCGCATCGGCTACGTGCTGTTCTACAACTTCAGTCATTTTCTCGACGACCCGCTGATGCTATTTCGCATCTGGGAAGGCGGAATGAGTTTCCACGGTGGACTCATCGGGGTGCTCCTGGTCATTTACCTGTATGCGCGGCAACTTGGCACCGGCTTCTTTAACCTCGCCGATTTTGTCGCGCCGCTGATTCCGATCGGTCTCGGCACCGGCCGTATCGGTAACTTCATCAACGGCGAGCTGTGGGGTCGGGCGACGGACGTGCCCTGGGCGATGGTGTTTCCCAATGTCGATGACCTGCCGCGGCATCCGTCGCAGCTGTATCAGATCGCGCTCGAAGGCGTGGTGTTATTCGCGGTGCTTTGGTTCTATTCAAGCCGGCCACGTCCGACGGCGGCCGTGTCCGGTCTGTTTCTGATCGGTTATGGCGTGTTTCGCTTCGCGGTCGAGTTCGTCCGTGAGCCCGATGCCCATCTCGGTTTCGTGGCGCTCGACTGGTTGTCGATGGGGCAGTTGCTCAGCCTGCCGATGATCGTTTTTGGCGCGCTGTTGATGCTGCACGCCTATCGCCGCAAGCCCGCTGGAGTCGTATGAAGCAATATCTCGATCTGATGCGTCGGGTGCGTGAGCATGGCGCGCGCAAGGAGGACCGCACCGGCACCGGAACCTTGTCGATTTTCGGACACCAGATGCGCTTCGACCTGAATGCGGGTTTTCCGTTGGTCACGACCAAGAAATTGCATTTACGCTCGATCATTCATGAATTGCTGTGGTTTCTAAAGGGCGAGACCAATATCGCGTATCTCAATGCCAATCGCGTCTCGATCTGGGACGAATGGGCCGACGAACGCGGCGAACTGGGCCCGATCTATGGTTACCAGTGGCGTTCGTGGCCCGATTACACCGGCCAGCCGATCGATCAGATCCGCGACGTGGTGCATCAGATTCGCGGCAACCCCGACTCGCGCCGCCTCATTGTCAGTGCCTGGAACGTGGGGCAACTGGAGCAGATGGCGTTGCCGCCTTGTCATTTGCTGTTTCAGTTCTATGTCGCCGACGGCAGACTCTCGTGCCAGCTCTATCAGCGCAGCGCCGACATCTTTCTCGGCGTGCCGTTCAATATCGCGTCCTACGCGTTGCTGACGATGATGGTCGCGCAGGTGAGCGGACTTGAGCCGGGCGAGTTCATTCATACCCTCGGCGATGCGCATCTCTATCTCAACCACCTTGAACAAGCCAATACGCAACTCGCGCGCGAACCGTTGCCATTGCCGCGAATGCGCCTGAATCCCGAGGTCAAGGACCTGTTCGAGTTTCGATTCGAGGACTTCGAGCTGCTCGACTACCAGTCGCATCCGCACATCAAGGCGCCGGTCGCCGTCTGAGCAAGGTCGCATGATCGTCTCGTTGATTGCCGCAATCGCGCATGGCGGCGTGCTTGGACGTGACAATGTCATGCCCTGGCACCTGCCGGCCGATCTCAAGCACTTTCGCGCACTGACCGTCGGCAAACCGATCATCATGGGGCGCCGTACCTTTGAGTCACTTGGCGGCCGATTGTTGCCGGAACGGTTGAATATCATCCTGACTCGCGATACCGCGTTTCGGGTGGACGGCGCCGTGGTCGCGAACGATGTCGCGGCGGCGCTCGCTGCGGCGGAGCCGGCCGGCGAAGTCATGATCATCGGTGGCGCTGAGGTTTATCGGCTGTTTCTGGCGCGGGCGCAACGCTTGTACCTGACCGAGATCGACGCGGCGATCGACGGCGACACCTACTTTCCGAGTTACGACCGCGACGATTGGACCGAGATCGCGCGTGAACATCGTCCCGCCGATGCCAGGAATTCCTACGCAGTGGACTTTGTCGAATATCGGCGCACCCGCGCACGCTGACGCTTCTCTTTTCAATTCTTCAAAATTTTCATTGGCTTGACGCGGATGACCGCGCTGGCTGCGGAACCAGCGGTCAAGCGGGTGGCGCGAGCGGTCAGCCGTGCTTCGGTAGAAAGGTGAAGCAGTCAATCACCTGCGCGCCGCGTATCCCCTAGGCTATTCCCCAAAGCCTGATAACAAGAAAACAGCCAATGAAGAACAAGAACAAAGGCTTCAATGTCATTGAATTGATCGCGACCCTGGCGATTGCGTCCACGCTGATGTCGATGGCCATCCCCAGTTATCGCTGGAT
The DNA here is from genome assembly GCA_050329935.1 of Thiotrichales bacterium. GTDB lineage: Bacteria > Pseudomonadota > Gammaproteobacteria > UWMA-0217 > UWMA-0217 > CAYSFW01. The sequence goes on from JBHJOI010000004.1 coordinate 12,586, forward strand.
GGTGCAGAACAATCGTGTCGTCACCACGACCAATTCACTGGTGACCTCGATCCAGATGGCACGCAGCGAGGCGATCAAACAAGGCGTTGAATTGAATCTGGTGGCGCGCGACGGCGACTGGAACGCCGGCTGGGACCTCGGCATCGACCTTGACGACGATGGCGAATTCGACGGCGACGGCGAGATCTTGTTGCAGGGCTTCGACGGCCCTGGCGACGGTATCACGCTGGCAATGGCCGAGAACCAAGTCACCATTCGAGCCAACGGTCGGGTTCGCGACGCCGCCGCGTTCGTCGTCACGCCGCAGGATTGCGCCAGCGGCAAGGACATGCAACGGCAGATCAACCTCGCGCCGTCCGGGCAGGTGGTCACATTGCCGGTGGCCTGTCCATGACCGCGGTCGTCCGTGGCGGGCTGAAGGAACAGCGCGGCGTAACCCTGACCGAGGTACTGGTGACCATTCTCATTTTAACCATCGGCTTGCTCGGCATGGCGAACCTGCAAGTGCGTAGCCTGCGCAGCACCTTGACCAGCGAGCTGGCCAACCAGGCCAACGGCGCGGTGACCTCGATCACCGAGCGGATGCGAGCCAACTCGGGCGAGGCACGCAACGGCGACTACAACATCAACCTGGGCGAAACCCCCGAGGGTGCCGGGTTGGCCCTGAGCGATCTCCAGGCATGGAAGGACGAGCTCGGCGGGAATCTGCCGAGCGGCGACGGCGCGATCGACTGCGACCTCGGCGGCGTGTGCACCGTGATCGTGCGCTGGACGCTCGACGCGGCGTCGGGTGGAGACCGGCAACTGCAAATGCAGGTACTGCTATGACCCGGGTGAATCAGGCAAGACCTTTCGCTCAGCGAGGTTTCACGCTGGTGGAACTCATGGTGTCGATGGTGATCGGCCTGGTCACGCTCGGTGCTGTGATCAAGGTCTATCTCGTCAACAACCAGACCTACCGCACCCAGACCGCGCTCTCGGCGATGCAACAGAGCGCGCGTTACGCCCTCGACGTTCTGGGCTTCGAGCTGCGCATGGCCGGATTCTCGGGGTGCGGCAACCTTGATGTATTGCCCCCGAACGTCTTGAGCACCGCGGAATTGACCTGGCCCAACGACGAGGTCGGACAGCGTCTGGTCGGAAGCGACGGCGACGATGGCGCGCCCGACGCGCTCACCGTGGCCCGCGGCGGCGCCTGCGGCGCGCAGCTGAATCTGGCCATGACCGACACTGCGAGCGAGTTGCAGACCGAGGACGCGGAACGCTGTGAATGGGAGGCGGGCGCGCTGTTGATGATCGCGGATTGCGGCACCGTGGATGTATTCGAGGCGACCGACGTCGCGCAGGCCGGTGGATCCACGGTGATCCAGCACTCCGCCGCCGCGAACGCCAGCGCCAACCTGTCGATGGCCTACGGTACCGAGGCCCAGGTCATGGCGCTCGAGTTCAACGCGTTCTCGATACAGGAGGGTCCGACGGGTGAACCCGCGTTGTTTCGAGGCAATGAGGTGTTGGTCGAAGGCGTCGAGGACCTGCAACTGCGATTCGGATTCGACAATAACGGCGATCGAGCAGTGGACGCCTATGTCGAAGCGGGCGACGTCACGGATTGGTATGGCGTGCTCAGCGTCGAGATCAATCTGTTGCTGCGTACCCCGCAGGATGGGCTGGCGGTCGAGCCACAAACCTACACCTTCAATGGCGAAACCGTCACCGCGACCGACCGCCGTCTGAGGCGCAGTTACACCCAGATCGTTACCTTGCGTAATCGAGTGATATGACCATGAACACAATGATCCATAACTCGGGCTGCTCGTTCGGTTCGCGCGATCAACGCGGTTTCACCCTGATCGTCGCCCTGATCGTGCTGATGGTGATCACCCTGACCGCGATGACCGCGGTCCGCTCGGTGACGCTGGAAGAGCGCATGATCGCTAATGACCGCGATCGCGCGCTGGCGTTTCAGGCGGCCGAAGCGGCGGTGCGCGACGGCATTGCCTGGCTCGAGTCGCAGGGTGGACCCATCGTGACCAGCACTGACGGCGAAACGGGGGTTTGGACGCTGGGTGGCGTCAGCCTGGATCAGCTCTACACACCCGCGTTCTGGAACGATACCGAAAATCTCCATCCGTACCCGCTGAGCGCGGCGTTGAATGATGTCGCCGGTGTGGTCGAGCAGCCGCGCTTTCTGGTCGAGGAGCTAGCGTTCGTGCCGGATGACAACGATCCCGCCACGATCGCGGCGCGGCGCGGGTTTTTCTACTACCGCATTACCGCGCGCGGCCTCGGCGGGACCGAGTCCGCGCGTTCGCTGGTGCAAGCATTTCATCGTATTCGCTACTTCTAGGTGGTAATCGCCATGTTCAGTCCTGTTTGGCATCGCGCGCTCGCGCGCATCACTAGCGTTCTCGCAATCGCTCTTTTATTCCCGGGCGTCGGCGGCGCGGCTTTGAACATCAGCGACACGCCGTTGTTTCTCGGCGGCAACCAACCGCCGCTCACGTTGTTGGTGATGGGGCGCGATCACAAGCTGTACTACGAGGCCTATAACGACGCCTCGGACCTCGATGGCGACGGTGACCTGGAGGTCGGATTCAAACCGGCGCTCGATTATTACGGCTATTTCGACACCCACGCGTGCTACACCTACGGTACGACCGCCAATCGCTTTAATCGTGCCGAGAGTGCACCTAGCAAGAAATGCTCGGGACAATGGAGCGGCAACTTTCTGAATTACCTCACGATGTCGCGGATGGACCTGCTTCGCAAGGTGTTATACGGCGGGTATCGCGCGGTGGACACCGGCACTTCCACCGTGCTGGAGCGGTCCCATATCCCGCAGGACGCGCATAGCTGGGGCAAGGAGTACACCAGCGTCGCGGTCGATGGTTACGACATCAGCGAATACACGCCGTACGCCTTGCCAACGGCCGGCAAGCGCCATTTGTTCGCGAACACGACGCGATTGAAGGATTCCGATCAAAAGCCGCTGCTACGAGTCGCGCTGAATCAGTCGCATCGGATCTGGAATTGGGTCAGCAAGGAGCGACCGGTCGCGGACTCGGAAATGCACGACGGCACGTCGATCACGCCTGCGGATTTCCGGGTTCGCGTGCGTGTCTGCAACAGCGACGCGCCGGAGGCGAACTGCAAGCTCTATCCCAACGGCAACTACAAGCCCACCGGACTGCTGCATACCCATGGCGAGAACGATGGCATGGCGTTTGGTTTGCTGACCGGGTCGTACACCAAGAACATGTCGGGCGGCGTGCTGCGCAAGGCGGTCACCTCGTTTCGCGACGAAGTCGACGCGAACGACGGACGATTCACCACGACCAACGGTATCGTCAAGGCTATCGACAAATTGAAGACGGTCGGTTTCGGTGGTTCGCACGAATATAGTTGCGGGTGGAGCGCGGTCAATCGGCCCATGAATGAAGGCGAATGCCGGATGTGGGGCAATCCGATCGCCGAGATGATGTACGAAGGACTGCGCTATTTCGCGGGCAAGGAGACGCCCACGAGTGCATTCAATATCGCCAGTTCCGGTAACGACGATGCCACGCTGGGCCTGCCGTTGCCGGCCTGGAACGATCCGTATGCCGAAGGTGGTGCGAAGGAATGCGCCAAGCCGTTTCAACTCGTCATCAGCGACGTCAATCCTTCGTACGATACTGACCAGTTGCCGGGCTCGGCCTTCTCGACCTTCTCCGGCGACCTCACGGGTCTGAATGTCTCCGCGTTGGCGCAGACGATCACGGCGTATGAGCCGGACGTCGTCGGTCTGCGGTTCATCGGCGAATCCGATGGCGTATATGACGGCGCGCCGACGGCCAAGCAGGTGCAGGGTTTGCACAACATTCGCGGCCTGGCGCCGGAAGAGCCCACCAAGCAAGGTGGCTATTATTCGGCCAGCGTGGCTTATTTCGGCCGTACAACTGACTTGCATGACGCGAGCGGTGACCAGAAAGTCGAGACGCTCGCGGTCGCGCTCGCCTCGCCGCTACCGAAAATCGAGATTCCCGTCGGCGGTCAAGCCGTGACACTGGTGCCGTTCGGCAAGTCGCCGGGCGGCGAGGTTGGAACGAACAAGATTTCCGCGGCCAAAGGCTCGTATCAGCCGACCAACCAGATCGTCGATTTCTACGTCACGCAGGTCAGCAACACCAACGAGGGTAATAAAGACCTCGGCGTCAACGGTGGCCGGCCCTACTACCGCTTCTCGATCAACTTCGAGGACGTTGAACAGGGCGGCGACCATGACATGGACGCGATCGTCGACTACACGATCGCGGTCACAGCCGACGACAAGATCGAGGTCTCGCTGGACTCGACCTACGCCGCCGGCAGCATTGTTCAGCACATGGGTTACGTGATCTCCGGCACAACCGCCGACGGCACCTATCTCGAAGTGCGCGATAAAGACACCGCTGCGACGAGCGACCCAGACTATTTCCTTGACACGCCCCCCGGTGTCCTGCCGGGTACCGCCGATGGGTGGGACGATAATAATCCGCTGCCATTGCAGGCGACCCGCGTCTTCACGCCCAGTGGCGGCGCCGCCGCCACCGTGCTCAAGGACCCCTTGTGGTACGCCGCGAAATGGGGTGGATTCAAGGACCTGAACAACAACGGCCGACCTGACGCCGGCGAGTGGGACGCGCGTCAGGCCGGGAGTCCCGACAACTATTTTCGAGTCACCAACCCAATCCAGTTGCAACAGCAGCTCGCCGCCGCGTTTGAAGCCGTGGCAAACAAGGCGGACGCAGGTACCGCGGTCGCGGTGAACGGACTCTCGACCCGCACGGCAACGACTGTGTTCCAGGCGACCTTCGATTCGTCCGACTGGTCGGGCGACCTTAAGGCACTGCGCTTGAATAGCAACGGCACGCTCGGCGAGGTCCTTTGGCGCGCCGGCGAACAGCTCGCCAACAAGGCGCCGGATCAGCGCGTGATCCTGACCTGGAATGACCACCTCGCCAAAGGTGTGCCGTTCACCTGGGGGCAAATCTCGGAGGCGCAACACTCGGCGATCAAGGGCACCGATTCGGCTGACATCGGGCAGGACCGGCTCGACTTTCTGCGCGGTGTGCGCGGCAAGGAAGGCACGACATTCCGCCGGCGCAGTTCGGTCATGGGCGACGTGTTGAATTCCGCGCCGGTGTATGTGTCGCCGCCGTCGGCGTTCCAGGTCGTCGCGGAGGACAAGAAATCCTCGTTCAGTAGCTTTGTCAGCGCCAAGGCGGACCGCGTGCCGATGGTGTTTGTGGGTGCCAACGACGGCATGGTGCACGGATTCAACGCGGAGACAGGCGCGGAGTTGCTCGCGTATGTGCCCAGCGCCGCGTATGCCAAGCTGACGCAACTGACTCAACCCACCTACGGCCACGCCGCGTTCGCCGACGGTAACCTGACCGTGAGCGAGAACCAGATCGAAGGGCGTGGCTGGACGACGACGCTGGTGGGCAGTCTCGGGCTCGGTGGACGCGCACTGTTCGCACTCGATATTACCAATCCCGCTCAGTTCAGCGAGGGCAACGCCGACGATCTCGTGATGTGGGAGTTCACGCATCCCGACCTCGGATACATCTTCGGCCGACCGGTCGTGACCCGAGTGCGCGGCGGTGCCGATGTGGTGATGTTCGGCAGCGGTTACAACACGCCGAGCGGCTCGGCCCCCGCGCTCTATGTTGTCGCGTTGGCCGACGGCGAGCTCGTCCGTCGCATCCCGATTCCCAATACCTTCGTCGACAACGGCCTGGCTCATATCCGCGCGGTGGATCTGAACAACGATTCCGAGACCGACGTGGTTTTCGCCGGCGATCTGCATGGAAACCTGTGGGAGTTCGATCTCACGGCCAGCGACGCGTCCGACTGGCGGATCGCGCACGGGACCAGCGCGGAACCCGCGCCGGTATTCGTGGCCAAGAACGCGGCGGGCCAGCGTCAGCCGATCACGACCGCGCCGATGGTGCGCAAGCACCCGAAGGGCCGTGGTTCACTGGTGTTCTTCGGCACCGGCAAATACCTCGAGCCGACCGACATGCAGGCGTCGCAGGTACAGTCGCTATATTCGCTTTGGGTCAACGATGATCTTCAGGACGGCGCGCTGCAGGTGAATAGCACCGCCATCGGACGCAGCGAGCTGCTGCAGCAAAAGATCCTGGCAACGGTCGACAATCAGTTCGTCGGCAAGGACGTACGCGTGACGACGAACCACAAGATCAACTGGGAAGAGCACAAAGGCTGGTATCTCGACCTCGACGTTGAGCTCGGTGAGCGTGTGCATCAGTCGCCCTTCCTGCGCGGCGAACGGGTGATCTTCTCCAGTGTGACGCCGTCGAGCGACGCCTGTACCGGGGGCGGCACGAGCTGGATTTACGAGGTGGATTTCGCGTCGGGTAGCCGCTTGAAATTGCCACCATTCGATTTCAATGATGACCGGTCGTTTGATGTTCGCGACTACGTGACCGTGGATTGGGATCTGAATGACGATGGCAAGATCAATGCCAGTGACCGCACGGTTGGCAGTGGGTTACGACTCGACGACGCCGGCGTAGTGTTTCTCGACAGTAACGCCGTGCTGACCCACGGCACGAGCGAAATCAAACTACTGGGTACGTCGCTCGGCGGCGTGCAGCCGGTCGCCGAGTCGGGCAGTTCGTCGCCCCCGACCACCTGGCGTCAACTCATGGAGCCCTGATCACCATGCTTATTGAAACGTTACACTCACGTCGCGGTTCGGCTGGCTTCTCGCTGATCGAACTGATGGTGGCCCTGGTGATTGTCGGCGTGCTCGCGTCGGTCGCGGTGCCGTCCTATCAGGAGCAGGTCCGCAAGGGGCGCCGAACGGATGCCAAGATCTCACTGGCCGAGACCGCGCATCTGCTCGAACGCTGTTTCGCGACCAATCTGACCTATGACGATTGTCCGGTCGGAACCGCTGGCGACGGCACGGCGGTGCGATCGGAGGTCGGCGAGACCGTTTCTGTGGTCTCGAGGGAAGGCTTGTATGACCTGTCGATCGAGTTGCCCACGGCGGTGACGTTTACGTTGGCGGCCGCGCCGACCGAATCGGGCGTAATGCACACCGACTCGCGCTGCGCGGAATTCACCCTGGATCAAACCGGCGCGAAAGGGATCAGCGGCGAAGGGAAGACCAGCGATTGTTGGTAACCGGGTAGGCGCGATCGTGACGATCAATCAGGATCTCGGCGTAGCGTCAGGACGCGCACGCGGTTGGCGCGGGCCTCGAACCGGACGTCGTAGCGGTCGACACGCATCCCGTACTCGCTAGCATCCGCTTGTTCGGCACGATAGGCGGGACGCGGGTCGAGTCGTAGCATGGCATCGATCACTCCGCGAAGATCCCACCCGGCGTCCTGGTTCGCTTCGGCGGCCAGACGCGCCGCCTCAGCGGTCCACTCCACCTCCAGTACGTCCAGTGGCGCAGCGTTGGCATAGGCGCTCGACGCGTCGATGACAATGTCCGCGTAAGGTAGATAAGGTTTGATATCGAGCACTGGCGTTCGATCCAATAAATCATGCCCGGATATTCGCAGCCGAACCCCTTCGGGCGTCGACTCGATCGCGTCGAGTCGCACCACGGATTGCCCAATGCGATTGGGCCGATGCGTGGTCCGGCTCGCGAACACGCCGATCCGCGTGTTGCCCCCCAGTCGCGGTGGGCGCGCGGTCAGTTTCATGTGCGTCTCCGGTACCGCGTGCAGCAGGAAAAGCACCCAGATGTGCGAGAACCCATCGAGCCCGCGTACCGCGTCGACGTGAGCATAGGGCGGTAGCAGCTCGATGGCCCCCGGAACGCTCGGGATCAACCCCGGTTGGCGTGGAATTCCGAACTTCTCCTTGAACGGTGAATGGACGATTCCGATCGGGTCGAGCGCGGGGTATGCCGAGGACATTGCGTTTTCTCGCGGGCTGGGTATCAATAAACGGGTGGAGTGATTTTTATCAAGTTTGTTGCACCGCGCGACATTATAAATTTTATCTTGTTGCGAGAGCTTGATCGCTCCGTGAATCGAAACGCCAGAGGTACAAATCAAATGAGAAAGGTAGCTGCTAAATGGGTCTTGACGGGTGCGCTGCTGGTTGCCGCGGGTAGCGCGAACGCGTGGTGGGGTGGCCCCGGCTGGGGTGGCCCGGGTTGGGGCGGTTGGGGTCCCGGCTGGGGCGGTCCGGGTTGGGGCGCGCCCGCGTGGGGTCCCGGTTGGGGCGGCCCGGGCTGGGGTGGTGGGGGTCCTGGCTGGGGCGGGTATCCGGCTTACGGCGCGCATCCACCCGTGGCCGAGGGTTTTGGTGATTTCGCCGGCGAGGAGAAACGGCTGCGCGAGGAAGCACAGACGCGTCGCAACGAAATGATGGAACAGATGCGCAAGGCCCGCGAAGAGTGGCAGAAAGAGCGTGGTGAGCCACGTCCGCGCGCTGGCGAATAAGCGTCCGCAGTGATCTCCGTCGACTCTGCGACATGACGGGGTCGATGCGATGTCGAGATGCAACCGCCGCGTCGGCGTTAGCGTTCGCCGACGCGGCGAAGTTCACTGCGATCGTGCTTGATCCCGTATCCGCCGTTCGAGTCTGAAGGTGGGTCGTGGGCGACGAGGGGTTCTCGCGAAGATTTTTCGCCGCGCGATACCTCGTTGGTAAGTGCCCATACGCGAAACACATGCGAACACTACGCGGCGTTGCTTTTACCTTAGTTGTCCCGTCTTGAGTCCGAGATAACGATTCACCAGGGCGATGGAAAGTTGCCCCGGCGTGACGTCGAGGGTCAAGACATGCCGCGCGCGTAACGTCTGGATCAACCGTTCGCGTTGACGCTGGAACTCCAGCGTCGCGGTCAGGCGCAGTGCGTCCTGAAAGTCGTTGACAGGCTGCCCGAGGGTCGTATCGATCACCGATTCGCGCACGCAGGCGAGCACCGTGAGGTGACGGCGTTGCAGCAACGCGAGCGCCGGCAGTAGGTCGTCACCGTCCTCGTCGCGAGGATTGCCGATCACGATGACCCAGGCGCGCCGGGGATGTCGCCGTAACAATTCCGTCACCGCCTGGGTATAGTCCGGCGGTTCCAGCGTGGGTTGCAAGTCGTGGACCGCGCGCAGCAGTTGTTGAAACCGTCCGCGCCCCTTGCAGGGGGCAAGCCAGCGCGGGGGGCCGCCGAAGCTCGCGAACCCGACGGCGTCGCCTTGGCGCAAGGCCACCTGGGCGAGCATCAGCATCGCGACCAGCGTTTGATCAAAGTGCGACGCGAAATCGTCGTGGGCGCGCATGCGCATCCCGCAATCGAGCAGAAACACAATATGTTGGTCGCGTTCGTCCTGGTACTCGCGCGCGGTGAGTTTATGCAGCCGCGAGGTGGCCTTCCAATCGATCTTGCCCAGCGCATCGCCGGGTATGTACTCGCGGAGTTGCAGGAATTCCGTGCCTTCGCCGCGTCGCGGTTGTCGATGCACGCCGATCTGGTCAAGCCGTTGAACGGCCGCGAGGCGGATGTAGTTCGCGATCGGCGCGAGGTCGGGGTAGATGCGCACCGGGCTCGCGACGCCAGCGCGTCGGCTGTGCTGCCAGAGCTGGAGTGGCGAGTCGACCCGGAGCCAGGCTGGCTCGAACTGTTTGGCGCCGCGTTGGCTCGGGCGCACGCGGTAACGGATCTCTGCGCGAGTTCCGGACGGCAGTCGGAGTCGCTGGGGCAGGTGTTCGATTTCGAAGCAGGGTGGCGGATGGTCGAACACTTCGAGTGACAGCGTGCGCGTACCCGTGTTGCGCAGCGCCAGGGTCACTTCCCGCCAGGCGTGGAGCGGCAGTGGATCGCTGAATTGTCGTACCATTTCCAGCGAGGCGTGACGCCGCGCGCCAAACGCATCCGCCACCGCGGTCAGCACCAGGGACGCCAGGGCGACCCACCAGATCGATAGGGCTTCGGGCCAGATGCTGGCGCCCAGGCCGAGCGCGAGCAACAATCCCAACGCGCCGAGCAGTCGGCGGGAGGGCCTCATTCGCGCGGCGCCGCGACCTGATCGAGCATCCGGCGTAACAGGTCATCCGCGGATTCGCCCTCAAGTTCGAGTTCCGGCGCCAGCTCGACGCGGTGGCGTAGCGCGGGCAGAGTGACCCGTTTGATGTCGTCCGGGATCAGGTAGTCGCGACCGGCCAGTGCGGCGTGGGCTTTGCCCGCCCGTACCAACGCGATGCCGCCGCGCGGCCCGGCGCCGACCCGCACACCAGGCCATTCGCGGGTCGCGCGTACCAGGCGCACCACGTAATCGATCACGAGTGGCGCGACCCGCACGCCGGACACACCGCGTTGCAGCCGTAGCACACCCTCCGGCGTCAGGCACGCGCGCAGGCGGGAGACATCCAGCGTGTCGCCCACTTGATCATGCGTGACCTGGGTCAACATGCGGGTTTCCTCGTCGGCGCTCGGGTAGTCCATCAGCACCTTCAACAAAAAGCGGTCGAGTTGCGCCTCGGGCAGTGGATAGGTGCCTTCCTGCTCCAACGGGTTCTGGGTCGCGAGGGTGAGGAACGGGCGCGGCACGGTAAACGCCTGGCCTTCGATGGTCACTTGTTGTTCCTGCATCACTTCAAGCAGTGCCGATTGGGTCTTGGCCGGGGCGCGATTGATCTCGTCGGCGAGCAATACATGAGTGAATACGGGGCCCTTTCGGACCACGAAACGCTCGGTCTTGAGGTCATAGAGGGCGTGGCCGGTGACGTCGCTCGGCATCAGATCCGGGGTGAACTGGATCCGGGCATGGCTGCCGCCGAACGTCTGGGCCAGCGCCCGCACCAGCAAGGTCTTGCCGATCCCGGGAACGCCCTCGATCAGCACATGCCCGCCTGCCAGCAACGCGATCAGCACTTCATCGATGACGCGGGCCTGACCAATGATGGCCTTGCCGATTTCCGTGCGGACCAACTGAATGATCGACGCGATGTCGGAGGCTGGGGGTGTTGACGAGTCTGACGGCGTGGGGTTCATGGGCGCGTGCGTGGTTTGTGGAGTCGCTGGACGATTTCGGTAAAGCGCTGCGGTGTCAGCGGCGTTTCGAGATCTGGTGGCATTGGGTCGTGGTTGGACAAGTCTGCGTGGCGGTGTTGTCGTAGTGCGCGATTCGAGGCCTCGACCAGCGGGCGCAACAACCGGGCATGTTCGCCTCGACGCCAATAATAATCCGCGCTCGCTTCGAGGTGTTGCCGCAATTGCCGCCGGGCCGGATCCGGTGGCGGCCGCGGTGGGCCGAATCTCACCCCGAAATACGCAACCAGACCGAGCGCGAGCAACAACGTGGCGATCACGACGACCCGGGCACGCTGCCAGATCAGCACCGGCAACGCCGGATAAGCCTCCGAATGCGCCAGATAGACCCGGCTGGGCGGCGCGTGGACG
>JBHJOI010000005.1:0-7238 GCA_050329935.1 Thiotrichales bacterium
GACATCACCCAGAAGCATGCAAAAACCCATCCGATCTGACGGAGTGCTCGTTGGTACCGCATCGTGATCTCTGGCGCCCCTTGTGTTTTCGACAATCCGAATTCTGAACCAAGCGCCGCGCGCTCGCCAGCACGACGAGCCCAACCGTCAACTGTCAATTTTTTGGCGCACGCCGAACTTTTAGCGTTAACGGCGTTCAAAAACACACATTGAATTGAACGCCGATTGTTTTGGCCCTGTCCGGAGCGGTCCCACCTACTGCAAGCAGTTTCACGTTAATCCAGGAGACACCGATGTATTCGAGTTCCGTCGCACGCGCCCCAGAGTCCCACGGCACCAACGATTCGAGTCGGCGAACGCCGGTTGGCGGTAGCGCCGATCCGCAATCGGTGGCCCAGTTCAACGCCGAGGTCGGGCAGTCGCAAGGCAAAGGCAAAGCCGCCGATGCCGGCGCCACCGATCCCGCAAAATCTGGCGACGCCAAAGCCATGCTGGAACAGATTCTCCAACTGCTACAACAATTGCTGCAAGCGCTTGGCGGCAAGGCGGCCACCGAATCGAATGCGTCCGCGCCTTCGAGTAGCGCGTCGAAATCGAGCCCTCCGCGCGGTGGTTCCGTGTCCGATGGCGATGGCACCGGGGTGAGGTCCGTGCTGGGCAACAGCAATATCCCGCCGCCAGTCGATAATCTGCAAAGCGTGCAACTTGGCGGCAAGACACTCACGGTTGGCGGTGACGGCAGCGGCACCGCGAGCGCGGCTGAAGTGAGCCAGACCGCGGCGTCGATCGAGAATCTGTACGCCAACAGTCCAAGCTTCAAGCAGATGATCGACAGTTCGCCGCACCAAAACCTCGAGGTTTCGGTCGGGCGCCGCGCCGACAATACCAGTTGGGGTGGCGGCGGTAGTGTCTTCATGAACCTGAACAACATCGCGGCCGGTAACTCCGACACCTTCCAGGAACTGCTTGCGCATGAGTTCGCACACGCCGCGATCGACATGCAACACGGCAGCGAGCAAGACGTTCTGCAGGATCGCATCGCCGCCGAGGCCTGACGCCGCGCGGGTTAAAGCACGGAACGCGCGGCCTGACCTTGTGGATCCGCGCTCGGGGCGATAATGTGTGACGCTGTTGCACCGCAATAACGGCCTCGGCGCCACAAGGAGCCCGCGCGCATGCGCAGCGAACACTACGACGCGATCGTCATCGGCAGCGGCCCCGCCGGCGAAGGCGCCGCCATGAAACTCGTGAAATCCGGCAAACGAGTCGCACTCGCCGAATCCCACACCAGTGTCGGCGGCGGCTGCACCCACTGGGGCACAATCCCGTCGAAAGCCTTGCGCCACTCGATCCAGTTGGTCGCCGACTACCGCCGCGACCCAGTGCTACGCGAGGCTTTTGGCACCCTGCAAGTCGAATACCCGCGACTGCTGGCGTCCGCCGCTAGCGTGATCGGCGAACAGGTGCGTACCCGCAACCGTCACTACGCGCGCAACAACGTCGCCATCCTGCAGGGCTGGGCGCGATTCACCGACCCGCACACGCTCAGCATCACCCGCGGCGATAGCACGCGGACTTACACCGCCGAGCACTTCGTGCTGGCCACCGGCTCGCGTCCCTATCACCCGCCGGACGTCGACTTCAGCCATCCTCGCGTGCTCGACAGCGACTCGGTCTTGCGCCTCGACCACACACCCGGCTCGATCACGATCTATGGCGCCGGCGTGATCGGCTGCGAATATGCCTCGATCTTCTGCAACCTGAACATCAAGACCAACCTGGTCAACACCCGCGACCGGCTGTTGTCGTTTCTCGATGACGAGATCACCGACGCCCTCAGTTACCACCTGCGCCATCAAGGCACGGTCATCCGCAACAACGAGGAATACGAACGGGTCGAGGCCGGCGACGATGGCGTCGTGCTGCACTGTAAATCGGGCAAGAAGTTCAAGAGCGACGTGCTGCTCTGGGCCAACGGCCGCGCGGGCAACACCGGCGACATGGGACTGGAGACGATTGGGGTCAAGGTCAACCACCGTGGCCAGATCGAGATCGACGAGTGCTACCGCACCTCACTGCCGCACATCCATGCCGCCGGCGACGTCGTCGGCGCACCCGCGTTGGCGAGCGCTAGCTACGACCAGGGCCGCTTCGTTGGCACCGTGATCGCGGACGGCACGAGCGACTGGCGCCTGATCGACGATATTCCAACCGGCATCTACACCAGCCCGGAGATCAGCTCGATTGGCCGCACCGAGCGCGAACTCACACTGCAAAAGGTGCCCTACGAAGTCGGTCAGGCCAGTTTCAAGAACATCGCCCGGGCGCAGATCACCCGCCACACCGTCGGCGTGCTGAAAATTCTGTTCCACCGCGAGACACTGGAGATCCTCGGCATCCACTGCTTCGGCGAGCAAGCCTCCGAGATCATTCACATCGGCCAGGCCATCATGAGCCAGACGGGCAGCGCCAATTCGATCGAATACTTCGCCGAAACGACATTCAACTATCCGACAATGGCCGAGGCCTACCGCATCGCCGCACTGAACGGACTGAACCGGCTGTTCTGACTCCCGCGCCACCCGCCGCCGCGATCTGCCGCCGGGATCGCGTGAACGACGGTTTCCGTTTACCCTTTGCACATGTTGCGATTTTTACCCGGCCTTATCCTGCTGCAAGCCGTCTGTGTCGGCCTCGTCGTGCTGTTCGGCGAACGCCTAAACGACCCCCAGGGTTGGGGCGAACTCGGCGTGGTGATGCTATTGATCGCGCTGCTCGCGGCGTTCTGGTTCAACTCGATCGCCTGCCATATCGGCGCCGATCGGCTGGCCGATGCGCATCAGAACTTCGCCCGCGAACGCGAAAAGCTCAAGGTCAACGCCGAGCGCGCCAAACTGCGGGTGGTCGAACGCACCCACAAGCTGACGCTGAAGGAAGTCTCGCGTGCCCACGCCAAGGCGAATCTCAAGGTCGGCGCCGCGCTGGCCGGCGTTGCCGGCGCTGGCGTGTTGATGCTGTTCACCCAATTCATCACGGTCGGGCTGCTGACCCTCGCGGGCACTGGCGGCGTCGCGGTCGGCTACCTCATTCGCACCCGCCAGGAGGCCGCTCGACTCGCCAACACAATCCCCGCACCGACCCCACTCGGGACGGAAGCCAAACCGCGTCGACGCCTATTGCCACGGCTCGGCCTGAGGGTGCTGAAGCGCGACGACGTCGTGTAGCCGCTCAATGGCCGGCGCGCGGTGATTGCGCCATTTCCAGTGCCGCGACGAGATCCTTGAACGCGTCGTGGGTGCGCGCGTCGATCGCGCATAAGCGGCGATGCGCCTCCAGCACCAACGCCCGCGCGTCGTCCTTGGAAACTTCCACCGACGGTACCTGTTCGAACTCGGCCGCCGGCTCGACGCGGCTCGGCTCTAGATGAAACAGCTGCTCGAAACAGACCGACTCCAATACGGTCACGACGTCGGCATTCGCACCGATGATCGTCGGCTTGTCGAGTCCCGCCTCCTGATGGTGATTCGCCACCCGGGCCAAGACACCGAGACAAGTGCTATCGATCATCGTGACCTCGGCCATGTCGATCGCGCAGCCGCCAAACTCCGCGTCGGCGAAGGCGTGATCGAATAACGCGTTGACCGCCGGCGCGAGGGTATGCCGCAGGTCGCCGGCAAGTTTCAAGATCCAAATGCCACCCTCGCGCGCGTAGCGCGCCGACGAACTGGACATGGTTACACCTCGCGTCTCACGGTCAGCACGGTGATATCGTCGGGAAACGACGCCTGGGCGTCGACCCCGAGTTCATTCAGCAACGCCGTCATGTCTACCCCCGCCCGCTCCACCGCGCCGAGCAAGCGCGCGCGTTTGACCGCGAGCGTATCGCGGGACATCGCGTCCAACATCCCGTCCGAGACCAGCAGCAGCGCATGGGCATCCGGCAGTTCGAGGCACACGTTCTCGTAACGCGATTGCCCGAATAAGCCCACGGGTGGTCCCTTTTCCTCAAGGTAGCGGGCGGCGGTGCCATCAAACAGAATGGGCTGCGGAAAATGCCCCGCGTTGCAATAGGTCAGCGTGTTGCTGTTCATGTCGATCACGCCGTAGAAACAGGTCAGATACTTGCGATCCAGCCGCTGTTGCATCAGGTCACGATTGAGCCGTGCCAGGGTCGCGGCCGGCTCGATCGCGGTGCGGTCGCGCACTTCCTCCCACTGCTGGAGATAACGCGCGAACAGGCTCTTGAGCAACACCGTGACGAACGCCGACGAAACGCCGTGCCCGGACACATCGGCAATATAGAATCCCAGTCGATCCGCGTCGAGCATGAAATAGTCGACGAAATCCCCGCTCAGGCTCAACGACGGCAGCAGAAAGCGGCCAAAGCTGTAACCGCCGATACTGCGCGCCTCGGGGGGCATCATCTGCATCTGGAGTGCGCGACCCGCGGCGGCATCCGCCTTATATTGCTCCAAGTGCTCACTGAGGGTTCGGTTGGCCAATTCGAGTTCGCGCTGGTAGCGCTTGTTCTCACGCAGCAGGTTCGCCTTCTCGAGCACTGCGGCAATCGCATGCTCCAGCATCGCCATGTCCAGTATCGGCTTGACCACGAAATCCCACGCGCCACGCCGCAAGGCATCCACCGCGTCGCTCAAAACTCCGGTTCCGGAGACCACGATCAGTGGAAGTGTCGGAATCTCGGCATGCACCGTCTCGATGACCTGGAGTCCATCCATCCCCGGCATCCGTAGATCACAGATCACAAGGTCGAGGTCGGTCGCACGTACGAACGCCAAGGCTGTGGCACCGTTATCCTGCTCGAACACCTCGAAACCGCAGTCCTCAAGGTAACTCACCAAGTTGAACCGTACCGCGGGCTCGTCCTCGATCACCAGGACGCGTGATCGGATACCGGTCTGCGCGACACCCGACGCCGCGCCCGATTCCACCATCAACATCGTTCTTTGATCACGCGAATAATGCGCTCCATATCGCTGATCGGTTTCTTGAAAATCGGGATATTCTGTAAACCCGCGCTCGCAAGATCAGACTCGACGTCCTCGGGCGCTGAACCCGAATGCACGATGAATCGGAGGTCCGGCAAATGGTGGTGTAGTGCGATGATCGTGTCCAATCCGTTCATCCCGGGCAGCCTGAGGTCCATGATGCAAAGCCGTGGCAGCGAACCCTCGCGCACCAAGCCCAACGCTTCCTCCCCTGAGTGCGCGAACGTCACCTGGAAGCCCTCGTCTTCCAGAAAAGCGCCTAGATTGTGACAGATCGCCGGTTCGTCATCGACAATCAGAATCTTGGGTACCATAGGGTTTGCCCTCACGCGGCAGGCGCACCAGGAACGCCGCGCCATGCTCCCCGGCGGGTCGGGCCTCCAGCGTGCCGCCGTGTTGTTCGGTGACGATGAAGTAGGCGACGGACAGTCCGAGTCCGGTGCCAACTCCGATCGGCTTGGTAGTGAAAAACGGCTCGAAAAGACGCCGTGCGACGTCGTCGCTCAAACCCGGGCCGTTGTCGGCGATCTCGACCGCCAGCCAGACACCTTCGTCGCGCAGCGACACGCGAATCTCAGGCGCGCGTTCCGCGGGATTCGCGGCCATCGCCTGGGCCGCGTTACGCAGCAGATTGAGCAACACCTGCTCGATCGCCATCTCATCGCCCAGCAACTCGTCGTTCGCCCCGGTATCCCGGCGGATCGCGATGCGGCGAAAATCAAAGCTACGCTTGAGATCGTAATCGTGCGCCGCGAGACGTAGCACGGTGTCGATCAATACGTTCATCCGCAACGGCTGAAAACTTGAACTGCCGCGCCGGCAGTACGCGAGCATATCGGTGATGATGCGGTTGGCGCGCGAGGTCGCCTCCTGCATGCCGTCGATAAAACGATTGAAGCCGCGCCGCCGCAGATACTCGCGCACCACCTCCAGATCGAGCCCAAGTTCCTCGGCGACCGCCAGATTGTCGGGAATCTCGCTCGAAACGCGGCGCACCAGATTCTGGCAACCCTGCGCCAAAATGCCGAGTGGATTGTTGATTTCGTGCGCCATCCCTGCCGCGAGGCCGCCGACCGACATCATTTTCTCGGTCTGCACCATCATTTCCTCGATCCGCACCCGCTCGGTGACGTCGTCGATCCGAACCACCGCGCCGGTCGAATCATCGCCGAGCGGATACACGACGACATCCACGTGGCGAGACTGGCCACCCAAAACGATCGGCAGGCGTTCCTTCCGAATCACGCGATGCTCGGCGACGGCTTGAACGATTTCGTCGAGTTTGAGATTGATGCGCGGAAACAACTCGACGAACGAACGACCAATCGCGGCCGCGCTATCAACGCCCTGGCTCGCGGCGGCGGCGCGGTTCCAGTGCGTGACGCGACCATCGCGGTCGATACCCACCAACACTGAAGGCATCGAGTCGATGATGGATTGCAGAAACGCGCGCGCGTCGCCAATCGCCTGTTCGGCCGCTTGTTGCGCGCTGAGGTCGTGAACGATCCCGATAAAGCCGTGAAACGCGAGGTCGCGCACTTCGCCAACCGAAAGGTACATCGGGAAGGTCGTGCCGTCCTTGCGTTGACCGCGAACCGCGCGGCCGGAGCCAATGATATGGCGTTCGCCTGTTTGCAGGTAACGGGCGAGATACTCGTCATGGTGATCGCCGTGGCAGGGCGGCATCAAGCTTTTGACGTTGCGCCCCATCACCTCGCTGGCGGAGTAGCCGAACAAGCGCTCGGCCTTGGGGTTGAACAGCTCGATCGAGCCCTGAGCATCAATGCCGATCACGCCATCCGCGACATTTTCGACGATACCGCGCACGCGCGGATCGTCACTCCAAAAGTGCATCCGCTGTGCGTTCTTCACCGAGCTATCCACTGGATTCCTCGTTTTTGCTCGATTATTGGCTTGGGAGATCCGGTAACGCGATATCGACCCGATCGCGCGGTTGAATGACGCGCGGCAATGGAAAACCATCGCACGGGTCATGCACCCCAACGTCGACTAGTATAGACCCTAGTGAGCCTGCCAACGCGAGTAGTTTTCAGAAATTAACGGAAAATCGCGAGCCCGGACGATCGCGGGGCCTTTACAAACCCGCGCCTTGCGTCGGTTATGATCGCCCAAGCATTTCGAGGACATCATGAACCCAGCCGCACCCGCCACACCCCTCTTCGGCCACCCGCGCTATTGGGCCGAGTGCTTCGGCACCGCGCCGTTCCTGCC
>JBHJOI010000006.1:0-52728 GCA_050329935.1 Thiotrichales bacterium
TCGATGTTACTTGTTCGATGAACTGGGTGGTGACCATGTCAAAATCAAAAGCGGCACTACCGTTGATTGCGTGTTGGTGTGCGCTGATAGCGATGGATGCTACCGCGAACGCGCGGGTCGGCATGATGACGCTCGATGAGGTTGTGGATGCTTACGCGCAGCAGGAAGGCGTTTCGCCAGTTTCGCCGAAAGTTGCTGAAAGCATTCCGATGGTTGTCGAAAGCGTTCAGCCGATGGTTGTCGAAAGCGTTCCCCAGATGGTTGTTGAAAGCGTTCCCCAGATGGTTGTCGAAAGCGTTCCGTCGCTTGAGGTCATGGTTGATCGTGGCGATGAATACTGGCTACTGTCGCAAGATCAGTACATACAGCTTGCCAGCTTGAACAGTGTGGAGCCTGGATATTACCGGGTGATGGCGATCCCAGAGAAAGGGCGTGATGGGTGGAGTGAAGCGGCGTCTGTATCGCGGGCGTTGCGTGAGATCAGCGGCGTGATTGTGATGGGTACCTCAACTGCCGCTGATGGTGTGCATGGAAGTTTAAGTGGGGTTGTCATTGAGCGGGTGATCGGGCAAGGTTACGCTGCGAGATGACCCGGCAGAAACGCATTCATGGCTTCCAGACCGGGGATCGGGTTCAGGCCGTCGTACCCAAAGGCAAGAAGGCCGGGGTCCATGTCGGTCGCGTGGCTATTCGTGTCACCGGCAGTTTCAACATCCAGACCGCTGCTGAATGCGTCCAGGGCGTTTCTCACCGCTATTGCCACGTGCTGCAACGCGCAGACGGCTATGGCTATTCGTTCAATCCAACTCCAAGGGAGGGTGCGAGATTGGCGGCCTAACCGCGCGTTGCGCGGCGCTCTGCCTACCCGCCCTGAACGGCGGGGTTTCTCGCGAAGAATTCTATGAATACGAATGCGGTAGCCAACCGTCGTCCTCGCGCATTGCACGAGGTAGTTGATTGGGGCCGAACCAATGGCGAGAGGGACGCGTATCTTCGAGAGTTTCTGGATGAGTTTTATATCGAACGGGATCCGGTGGTTCGAGCCGGGATGCTTTCGACCCCGCCACAACTGTGTGAGGATGCGCATGTCAATGCCTATCTTGCTGCCGTGGCCGAGCATCTGTCTTTGCGTTATAGGCTTGATGTCCCTCAGTGGACGAGCGAAAAATCGCGATTTTTGCACAAAGCGCATTTCCCTTGTGGTCTTGAGTCCTTGAAGGCAATGCTCATTGCGCAGAGCCCGGCTGCGTTCAGGCGGCGTATGATTTTCGTCGAATCCGACCCACTTTACAGGCCAAGGCGTGAGGCTGAATCAGATGTTGGATAAAGGTGATATTTTGCGCGGCTTGGAAAGGATAGATAAAAAGGCGCGCAAAGACGGAATAGTGGTGGACCTGTCTATTTATGGTGGGGCTGCACTGGCCTTGGCTTTCGATATTAGACAGGCGACCCGTGATGTCGATGCGGTGATACATTGTCAAACCGATTTTCTAAGGCGAGTGGTCAAAGAAATTGCCGACGAGGAGAATTGGTCAGCCGATTGGCTTAATGATGGCGTGAAGGGTTTTGTTTCCTCGAATGAGGACATGAGAGTGTTTCATCATTTTGCTGATTGCAGCAACGGGGGGTTGCGCATTCATATTCCTTCACCGGAGTATTTGTTCGCCATGAAATGTATGGCCATGCGGGCTGAAGGGCTTGAGGGTTCAAGGGATATATCCGATATAGAGTCATTGGCCAATGAGATTGGTATACGCGACGTGGATGCTGCGCTATCGCTGATTGAATCGTTTTATCCGTCATCAAGGATCCCGCCCAAAGTCAGATTTGGTATCGAGGAAATCATGGAGCGCATTTCCGTCTCGCCTGAAAATGATGGCAAAGTATCTCGCAAAGGCATAAAGCCCTGATATTGGCTGATCGGCGTGAGAATACTTCATCCGAATCCTACCCTAACGAATAAGGTTATGTGCCTTGATGGAGAGGGGTGTAAATGCTGGGAGCGCCGGGAGCGGCGAGCAGTGGACCGCCCGGGCCGGGCTGCCCATCGAGGCTGACGTGCCCAGGCAACAAAACGAATCGGCAACGCCAGCGCAGGCTTCGGATGAGGACCATGCCGTGAGCCGCTTCGGCGTCAGCCTGTGGGCCATGCTGATCGCGAGGATCTACGAGATCTTTCCGCTGACTTGCCCGTACTGCGGCGGAGCAATGCGGATCATCGCCTTTATCGAGGAGCCAGAACCCATCCAGCGCATCCTGCGCGCCATCGGCGAACCCACACAACCCCCACGTATTCATCCACCGCGCGCCCCGCCCGACGGGTCGGAAATCAATCAGACGATCACGCTGGATGAGGAGATCAACCAGGATCACTACGGCTACGAGTTTGATCAGAGCGTGAGTTGGTAGTTATCGTCAGGGATACGCGAGCTTGCCTTGCCGGGCGGGTAAATCGACCGGCGGGGGTTCGGTTGCGCTCAATTCAGGACTTCTGCGGATAAACCAGTGATCCGGGGACATTTGAGCAGGTTGGGCCGCGATTCGTGGCGCTTACGGGCGTCTGGTCTGAGTCTGCGAGGCCCGTCAGGCGAGGTGGGCGTCGCGCTATCATTGCCAAAGGGCATTGAATTTCCTATCCTTTGTGCGGTGCGGGTGGCGGGGTGGAGTAAGGGGAGCGTACCGGCGCTCACCGCACTGGTCGGGGATCGGCTTCGGCGTTGCGTCGGGGATTTACGCCGCGCTGCATTCCGGCTACTGATCCTCGCGGTAATCGAGAAGCACCGCTTGCGATCTCCGCGCGGCGTCGGCCACGCTGACCTCAACGACCAGAATCGGGGACTACCGCCATGCCCAGGTTCGCCCGCATCACCAAGCACGCGAATATCTTGAACGGCCAACCGAACACTCGTGGAATGAGCTTGACGGCTAAACGCGTGATCGAGAACACTCCCGTTCGGGAAGATTCGGAAGACAAAGTTTTGCGCGTCAAACCGGCGCCCACCGAGTAGAGTCATGCAGGCTCCATCCGAGGTCGCACAGGCAATGAACGTCGGCATCTTTTTCATAATTGACGGTGAATTGGTATCCGAAAGCTTGCCGATCGAGCAGGCGTCGCGCTACGGTGACGCCCTCGAATATGGCGGGCACTACGCATTCTGGGAACACCTCAAACCCGCCACCCGCGCCGAATGGGCGCTCAAGCATCGGCCCTACGACGCCTATCCGCGCGGCCGCGTCGTGTACTTCCCCAAGCAAAACACCTTCGTCCTCTACGCGGACCGCTGCCTGAAGCAAGACACCCTGCGGCGCATCGCGCAAGCCTTCGGCGCCGCCCCCGTGCGCTTCGCGCGCGACGAGCATTACCAGTGCGCGGGGTGTAATCGCGAGTATCTTGAGTAATCGCGCCGACAAGCATCCGTAGCCCGGATGGAATGAAATGGAATCCGGGGATTGGTGGTGAGATCCAATCCCCGGATTGCGCTACGCTCCCTACCGACTATGTCTGCGTCGCTACGGCTAACATGTCCGCAATACCACTCTCTGTTACGAGTTTTTCGTAAAGTTCAATAGTGCGCAGGTCAATGAGGCGTTGGAAAGAAGCAACGTGGCACGTTGTCCAAGGCTGTTGGCGAATAACTTCATTCCAGGCTTCGGATTCGGCAACCAAGTCGCCGCCGTTTGGCAGAGGTACTAATTCTGATTCCCTTCGTTTGCGGTTATCAGAGACCGCTAGCCAGCGATAGTTTCCAAGCGAGTCTCCGACCAATTGGCGTCCCCATCTGAAGTTGTCCGACACGGCTTTCTCGGGAAGCCGACTATGGGCCGAGCGCCAATCAAATCTGAATTTGTAGGAAGGAACGAGATGGTCCAGGTCGATCGGAAGATCCTCGTCCCGGTCGGATGTCGGGTCGTAGTTCGGAAACTGCTCCGCGATATAGCGCCGCTGAAGCCACATGAGAGCGCGCTTGATCAAGTCAGAGTCTGTCGAAAGGAATCGTAACGCCTTGCCCGGCTTCATCTCGCTGTCACCATCTGCAGCCGTGAATCGGTTGTCCCACGAACGCAAATTATAATCTCCTCCCCTTATTTCTTCTCTTAGCTTCTCCAAAGTCGCTTGCAAGTGCTCTGGGCGCGGGACAAAATGCGCGACGCGTTCACTTTCGTACTCCTCAACAAGTTTGCGTAACAAACTCGCTCCAAACAACACCTTCGCTCCAGTTCCATGTGCAAACACCTGCCCAGCAGCTTTGCCGCCGTCAACAACGAAGTGCAACCAGTGAAGGACGAAGGCGCGCAGTATCGCTCGATCGTATTCCGACCATGGCTTATCAACGCCACGCGTTACCATAATCAGTATCAATGAATCGACAAGATCACGTGGAAGGTGCGCCAATAGAATCGACGGCAATCCTTCTGGATGCTCCTCTGCGCTATAGGATAAATTTTCCCGCGTCCGCATGAGTGCCTTCGCTAGCAGTCCTTTCTGGCCACCTAGCCCAACCAGCTCATAAAATTTCGATCTGACACAATCCATTTCTTGACGCCTTAGCTGATTAACGAAAGTGGGGGTGGGACGGCTGGTGACCTCCCAATCCTTGGCATTCACCCATGGCGCCAGCGTCTTTGCAACGCGTAAAGCAGCCAGAACGAGATCAACCTCGCTCGCAAGTCTACCCGCCTTTCCCTTCACGATTTCTCTCATTCGATCATGGACTTCGGGATACTGTTGCTTAATGATCGAATACGTCAATTCGTCATCCGAAAGGCGGGTACCTCCCTGCCCCAAGCGCGTGAAAAAGCGAATATATTCTTCCGGCTTGCCAACAAGGGCCTGGTCCACCAGAGAAATAATGATTTTTATATCTAACGCACGGCTCAACGCGTTAACGAAATTTTCTACAACATCGGGCTTTGCCCCGCACTCACCACGAAACCTATCAACAGTGTCACGCGGACCGTTCTTTTCAAGAAACTCAAATACTTCACTAAACGCTACCGCGCAAGAAGCATCAATAAGGTCGCCGCCCACAGCCTCTTCGAACGCCTTTTCTGGCAGAGCCTTATCGCCTTTCCTGCCCCGCCATTCCTCCCACTTTTTCTGCCGTTTATCGAGCGCAACTTTCTCGTTTGGAGCGTTTGGCTTGTATCCAAACGGCTGTCCCGTGCTCGTTAGGCGCAATTGAAATTTTATTCCAGCGCTGTTACTTGAATCGTTTTCCAGGTCAACCCCTAGGTCCACCCAAAGTTTTCGCGTGCGACTCACGGCTCCCCTCTCAAGCCCCAGCAGGATTGCCGCCGTGCGCTGCTGCCCGTCAAAGAGGAGAAAGTCATCCTTGCGAGCGGAGCCTGTCTTTCCGTCGAAATCGCGCCCCTTACTCTCCGTCGCATTATCTCGCTGGCCCGCACGTTGCACCATCATCATCCCGGCAGGATAACCGCGCAATAGGCTGTCCCAGTAATTCACGATCTGCTCATTGGTCCAGACAGCTGATCGCTGAATTGGCGCAAGAAGCAGTCTCTCGGCTTGTACCCAGCCAACGAGGTCTCTCACAGTAATTAGCTCCGGAGTATTGGCAGAGCCGGAAAAAAGAGCAGTGAATTCATTGTTTGTCATGGAAATTGTCCTTCTCGATGTAAAATTACCTAATAAATGGGATAGTTCAAGTGCTTTCCGAGCGCACAAAGAAATCAAATACCCTCACCATCGCCTCCGTATCCCGCCGGCAATACTCAAGCAGCCCTTTCCGTAATTCCTCCCGCCGCTCCGCCGTCGTCTCCGCATGAATCATTTCCGCATAGGCATCCTGGGCCATTTGTCCGTCGGCGACGTCGAGGTCGTCGTAGGCGAGTTCGGGGGCGATGGTGGGTAGGACGGCCTTGATGGACCAGGAGCCGCGCATGTCGGGGTGGTAGTAGTGCGCGCGGGCGACGGGCAGGAGGTCGAAGAGGCGGTCTATGACGGCTTCGATGCGCGGCGCGAGGTCGGGGAAGTGCTCGGCGAGTTCTTCCAGTCTTTTGCGCTCGAAGGCGGCGTTGTAGACGATGACGGGTCCGGTGTCAGCGACGGTTTCGAACAGGCTTTCGATGAACGCGCGCCGGGGGTCTCGGGCGTCGGCGGCGAGGAATTCGGCGTGGGAGATCGCGATGCCGGCCGTTTCGAGGTGACAGGACCATTGGAAGGGAATCTGCTGGTAGGGGCGCGTGTCGGCCCACGCCGGGACGGGGAAGGCGATGGTTTCGAAGTCGAGGTAGTAACGCGGGTAGGCGAGCGCCCCGAGGATTTCGGCGGCTTCGGGGTCGAGTTCGGCGCGTCCGCTGGTGGTCGCGCGCCAGACGCGCTGGTGTTTCGGGTTGGTCAAGCGTGCCAGCGGCACGTCGCGGAGGTCGGTGTAGCCCTCGGCCGCGAGTTGGGCCGCGAGCGCCTTACCGTAGGGCAGGATGTCCAGCGGGTATTGGTCTTCTTCGCCCGGCGGCGAACAGTAGCCTTGAAAGGGGCATTCGAAGGGATCGCCGCACTGGTCGCCGGGCTCGATGTCGGGTTCCGCGCCGGCCAGCGTGGCGCGCGCGCCGCTGATCCAGTCGGGTACGGTGTCGAGGCGTTCGGCGGTCTCCGCCTGGGCGTCGGCGTAATGGAATAGCCCGCGATAGTCGCCATCGCCGCGATAGACGAAGGTGTTGTCGAGGTGCGCGATTTCGACGCCCCTAATCCGGGTGCCGGCTTGTTGCGCAACCCAGGCTTGCACGGCAGCGTCATCGAGATGGTAGTCCTTGACGCTGGTGGAGGATTTGACCTCGACCAGTCGGTAACCGTCTTCCGAGGGAAGCAGTAGGTCGACCTGGACGAGTACGCGGTCCGCCTCGAAGGTCGCTTCGAACACGGGTCTGGGCGGTTCCGCCAGTACCCGTGCCGTTTGGCGGAGCGCGCTGGCCAAATCGGCCGCGTCGATCAGTACGCCGCCCGCGTGCAGCGCGCGTGCCATCTCGCCGACCGCCGAGCCGTAGCGCAAGCGCATGTCCGCCCCGGCGCTCAGCTCGGCGAGTTCCGGTCGATGCACACGCAGCCAGAGCCGCTTGGGGCACTGGAGAAAAAGTTGGATGCGTGACTTCGATAGGCCAGTCATCGTGGGCGCCGCCCGGCTCGACCGACGGCACGCGCGTTATTCCGCGTGTTGTTCATGTTCCCCCCCCACCGGACGCACGTCCGCTTCGTCCTGAAAGTACCCTTTGGCAACGAGACTGCTTGTAGGCGCTGGGCGACGAAATTTCCGTGAACGCGGTCACAGTCCGGCAAGTCGATTCAATTGGTCACGATTGTTGGAGTGGACTTGCTTGCGCGCCCGTGGTGAGCCCAACGAACCACATCCACAGGTCGGAGCGAGTAGGCGATGGAATTGAAATTCTCAACTCACAACGGCAGGCACGAGAAACTCGAAGAACCAACATTTCTCGCCGCTCGACGATGCGGTTCAGCCGGCTTGGGGCGCAGGCTTCGATCCGGTTTTCCGCGACGTCGTGGACGCGATAGACCCGAAAGCCAGTCGCGACGAGGCGGTGAAGGTGAAGGGACTTTGAAACGCCACTTCGAGATCGTGCAGAGGAACCTGGAGTTTGCAGGAAATGATCGAGGCTTGCCAAGCCACCTGTTCCCTTATCTCCAAAGGCCATTGGTTCAAGTACTCCTGCGTCTTGCCCAAGTCGGCTACATCACGGATCCGCCCACATGTGAATCGCGCGATGAAGTCCTTCGTCTGGTTCTCTGGTGGATTCCGTGGGTCCACGACAAAGCGAAGGCGAGCCGAATAGCGTTCGAGTGTATAAAGCCCCTTGAAAAGGGTGGCTTCGTTAGACTTGGCAAAGAAATCTACACCAAAATCATTGATGGAGCGGCTGCGAGCCGCTTACAGCCTCCAGAAAAAATCGAGACTCTCCGTCTCCATGAATCCCCAACCGAGGGAACCCGGCCCCTTCGTGGCTGGTCAAGATTTAGCACCCCCGAAAGTGATCCCGGAATAAATCGCGTGGTACGTGAATTTTACAGGAGTTGGTGGCTCGGGCAGAACGGGCGGCACCCCATACTTCTTTGGCTACAGCGCGAGTACGCTCGCAGTCTGGGCGGTGAAGCCTTGGCGGGCATGGAAGAAGACACACCTTTTGATTTCGATCACATTCTTCCACAAGCGCATTGGAGCTGGTGGACAGGCTTTGCCAAGGGACAGCGGCTTCCAGACTTCTTCGCGAACGACGAAGAGCGCCATTACTACGTTGTAGGGCATGCGATAGGTAACGTCCGTATTTGGAGCACGTCGGACAACCGCAGTGACGGAGACGCCTCGCCGAAAGACAAGATGACTTCCCATGAAGGGGGGCCAATATACTGGATGAAGAAAAGCGCGATTGCCGAGTCTCAGGAACATCTATGGGAAGCATGTTCGCCTGCCGATAACGCTGACGGCGACAACAAGAAACTCTGGGATCTTGATAGAGCGATCGCCTTTCAACGGGTCGTCGAGAACAGAACCTTCGATCTTTACAAGCGCTTGTATGATGAAGTCAGCTTTGAGCAGTGGATCGAATCATGAATTCCTAGTGCGCTTTCATAGCCGGCAACCGTAGCCCGGATGCAGCGCAGCGAAATCCGGAGTTGGAATCGCAAGCCAATCCCCGGATTCCGTTTCATCCCACCCCAACCGTCGCTTTCGCGTTCGCTGACGCCAATATGGAAGCCATCCAGACTGCCCGCTAAACTGTTGCATGTAACGCAACCTGGGGACCCCCATGGCGACCACGCCTGTCAACACACGGGTGCAAAAGCACCGCGACGCGCTACGCGAGGCTGGGCTTCACCCGGTGCAGATCGGGGTGCCGGATACGAGGCGGCCGGGTTTCGCCGAGGATTGCCGGCGGCAGTCGCTCCTGGTCGCTCAGGCGGACGCCGAGGACAGGGGGCTGGATCGCCTGCTGGATGAAGCCTTGGCCGATCTCGATGGCTGGACCGAATGAAACGGGGCGATCTCGTGACGATCTCGATGCTGGGGGATTTCGGCAAACCCAGACCCGCCTTGGTGATTCAATCCGATCTGTTCGACGCTCACGCGACCGTGACCGCACTGCCCGTCACCGGCACCCTGGTCGAGGCGCCGCTGTTGCGCCTGAACGTTACGCCAAGCAACGAAAACCATTTGCGTAAACCCTCGCAGATCATGGTGGACAAGGCGATGACCCTCAAGCGGGACAAGATCGGACCGGCATTCGGCCGAGTCGACGCGGATGCGATGATCGAGGTCGAGCGACGGTTGGCGGTATTTCTAGGCATTGCGAGGTAAGCACGCGTAACCCGTATGCAGCGTAGCGGAATCCACGATTGGAATCGCAATCCAAACCCCGGATTCCATTTCATTGCGTCCGGGCTACGCCAAACAATAAACCGCGTGCGCGCGAATGTGCGTCTCTTTGGGACCGCTTTTGGTTGGTCGCTTGTGTGTGCGCCTGGTTACTCCCAGAACTCCGATTGTACCCCGCGCACCGATGGTGCTCGTCCCGCGCGAACCGCACGGGTTTCCGCCGAACGCGAGGTACTGACGCTCCGCGACGCTCGACTTGGTTGCGGACCCGTCTTTTGGCATGGCAATATTTGGCAATAATTGGTGACTATGGAGTGCAATCATGGCGACGCTCAATATCTCGCTACCGGATCAGCTTCGCGATTGGGTCTCCGAACAGGTTCGGAGCGGTCAGTACGCCAGCGCGAGCGACTATCTGCGCGATTTAATCCGCAATGATCAACGCGAGCGAACCCAGGGTTGGGAGTGGTTGTCGAGTCATCTGGAGCCGTTGCTGGAGACACCGGTCGATCAGTTCGTCGCGCTGGGGCCGGATGAGGTGAAGGCAAGGGCTCGGCATGCCATGAATGCCAAGGCGTGAGTTTAGGCTACCGATTCCACCCGCTCGCCGCGGAGCAACAAGTTCGGATCTGGCGCGATACCTTTGAACGATGGGGCGAGGCGCAAGCGGACCGCTACATCGACGGCCTACACGCCGCGCTGGCGCGGGTTGCCGGCGATCGGGGATGGCCTGGGGTTAGGAGCGTACCCGCTGCCGCTGCGCCCAATGTGAAATTTTTCCACTACGGGCGCCATTACGTGTTTTTTCGAGAGGAAGAACCCACGGCGGGTGGCCTGTTGCTGGTTCTGACGATCTTGCATGATCGTATGGACATCCCGCGAAGGCTGGGGGAAGAGCTGCGGCGTTTGTGAGCCGAATTCTGGCCCGACTTGAATGTCGTCGTTCTCGCCGATTTGCGCGAAGAATTTGCCTATGCCGTGTTTGCTAGACCGCCGAACGGATTACGAAAGCGCCAGTGGCGCGATGAGATGCCAATCGACGTTGTCGGCAACGTCGGTGAGCAAGGTGGCGATATCGCCTCGACCAAAGGCGTCTTGGGTGCGCTCGATGGTTTCGCGTGCTGTAGTCATGATTGCGCTCCCGTGAGTGGTGAGACACTGGGAAATACGCAGTTGTACGAATGATTGGCGACGGGTTTCGCATCAAACAACAAATCAGTCTCCGCAACCTCACCCCGCATGATTCGCCAGCACTAGCACTTCGGAAGGGGCCACGCCTTGAATTCTGACGAACGCGGTGCCGTCGTGATCGCGGTGAACCGCTAGGGTCGAGCCGACTGGAAAATCGCCGTTGTAGCCGCTGGGGTCGGCTGCTTGCGCGGTGTTGAGCACGACTGTGAGTGTTCCAGGGGCCAGGTTGAGTCTGGCGTCGACGACTACGTCGGCGCCGCGTGCTTCGACGCCGTGTGGATTGAGGACGCAGAGCAGTTCCTCGTCGTCGAGTATGCGCGACCACGCGATGAGTTCGCCGGGACCGTGCAGGGCGAAGGGGCGGTCGAGAAAGCGCACCGGGCGTGCGTACTGGCGGCCATAACGCAGGGCTGGAAAGCCCTGGCGCGCGGTATTCAACGCGGCGATGCGGCGGTAAACCGGATGATCGGGGTCGAAGCAGTGCTGACCGGCGGTGCCGAAGGGGCCGAATCCGGGGAGTGAGGTATCGATCGACGCCGCCGCGTTGGGCAAGCCAGCACGGCCGGCGCGCCGCGGGTGTTCGGGGCCGAACATGGCCTCGCGCAGGTAGCGATCCGAGCCTTTCCAGCCGGGGAGCCAGTGGCGTTCAGCGGGTTCGGGGCCGGCCAGTGCCTGTTCGGTGCCGTAGTAAACGCAGGGGATGCCGAGGGTCAGTAGTTGCAGCGCGACGCCTGCGACGATTTGATGCGTCGATGCCGCCTCGCTGGCGAAACGGATCTTTGCGCCGAAGACGTGATCGTGGTCGTCGAGTATCGAGACGTGGCGCGCGCCGAGGTTGCGGTGTGAGCCCATCGCGGCCGCGCCGGATTCGAATCCGCTGAAAAAGGCGCCGGGGTGTTGCAGGCCTTTGGCCACGCCATTCAGCGCGAGGCGCATTTCGCCGATATCGAGCGCGGCGTTGAGGTTGCGTTCCAGCACGTCGAGGTAGCGTTGCTGCGCGTAGTCGCCGCCGGCAATTTCGCCGACGAGAAAGAAATCGCTTTTGCCGAGATTATTGGCGAACTCCTTGACCGTGCCGCAGAAGTTGCGCGCCTCCTCGAACGAGATGTGTTTCAGGGTGTCGATGCGAAAACCATCGCAGTCGCTCAGCGCGATCCAGTATTTGTAGCAGCGGGCGAGGTCGGCGAGCAGTTCACCATCGCCGAGGCGAAAGTCGCGCAGGCTTAGAAAATCGCTGCGCTTGTGCTCGGCGTTGGCGTCGCCGAGGTCGCCCGCGCCGAGGCTACCGCTGCCGGCGCGGGTGTAGCGTTCCACGTCTTGCAATTCGGCTGGCCAGACGCCGTCGTCGGCGGTCGCGATCAAGGCGCGCTCGCGGCCATCGGCGTCGAGCCAAGCGCCGAATGGGTAACGCAGCGGCGGCGGCAGGTAGGGCGGTTCGTAGGTGCCGCCGGGGTAAACCCAGTTGGCGCCGGAGTGGTTGAAGATGATGTCGAGAATGATCCGCAGCCCTTTCGCGTGCGCGGCGTCGACCAGTTCCACGAGATCGCGGCGGTCGCCGAATCGTGGGTCGATATCGAGGAAGTCCTGGATGCCGTAGCCGTGAAAGGTGTCGAGGTGAGCGCGCTGGCGGAACACCGGGCTCAGCCAGATCGTGGTGACGCCGAGTCCCTTGAGGTAATCGAGTTTCGACCTGACGCCGCGCAAGGTGCCGCCTTGCCAGCGGTCGCCGCCGGATTCGGCCCAGCGGTCCCAGCGCCAGGG
The DNA here is from genome assembly GCA_050329935.1 of Thiotrichales bacterium. Taxonomy (GTDB): domain Bacteria; phylum Pseudomonadota; class Gammaproteobacteria; order UWMA-0217; family UWMA-0217; genus CAYSFW01. The sequence continues at coordinate 12,294 of JBHJOI010000006.1, forward strand.
CGCGCCGTCGATCATCGGGCGCGCGGCGGGCAGCGCGGTGCGGTCGAGTAACGGGCGGCTCGCCTCCGCGCCGTCACTGAAGCGATCGACCAGCAGAAAATACAACACCTCGTCGCGCCAGTCGGCGGGGGAGGGGAAGTAGCGTTGGCGGCGGGGCAGGTCGACATCGGCGCGGACGCTCGCCGGGCGCGGTTGGTTCAGCGTGTGTTCCCGAAAGCTCATGCGGGTAGCCTCGTAGTGCGATGGATTACTCGGCGGGTTCGTCGTGGACCCGCTTTGAGGATAGTTCGAGACGGATGATTGTGCTCGAACGCGAGGCCGGTGCGAAAACGCCGTCAAGGCCCGGTCGGTCGGCGACGTTCACCCGTCGCGCTGAAAAAAGACTTGCAATCCTAGGGTTTCTCCCCGAAAAAGAAGGTGCACGCAAGCTTGGATACACTCGGTTCGGCACACGCGGATCGGGATTGGCGCGCAACTCGGTTGATGTGGCGGTTGGAATGGCGCCGAGCATGCCCGAACACGTTTCACACCTAACAGCCGCCGGATTGCGCGGTAAGCGAGTAGAGGCATGTTTGCAACCGCCAAGATCGGCCGGACGCTGAGCAAAGAGGCCTACAAGGCCGAAGTGGACGACTTACGCACCCAGCTGCTCGAAGCGCAGCTCGCGCTGCGCGAACGGAATATTCCGGTTTATTTGATCATCGCGGGTATCGAGGGGGCCGGCAAAGGCGGGGTCGTTAACGCGCTCGATGAGTGGCTGGACGCGCGTGGCGTCGATGTCTATGCGTTTTGGGAGGAATCGGACGAGGAGCGATTGCGGCCGCACGCCTGGCGGTTCTGGCGCGCGATGCCCGCGCGGGGCGCGATCGGGGTGTTTTTTGGCGGTTGGTATCTGCGTCCGATCGAACAACGCTTCAGCGGCGAGTGGGACGATGCCAAGCTCGATCAATGCCTGCGCGGGATTCGCGAGCTCGAGCGCATGTTGATCAACGACAACGCGCTGATCGTCAAGTGTTGGTATCACTTTCCCGAGGAGATTCAGCGCCAGCGGCTCAAGGCGCTGGCACGCAACGATCGCAGTCGCTGGAAAATGTTGCCGAAGAAGTCGCGGTTCAGCGAGGACTATCGCCGATTCGAGGAGGTCGCGGATCGGGTGCTGCGCAGCACCGATATCGGGCGCGCGCCGTGGCACATCATCGAGGCGACCGACAGTCGCTACCGCGACATGACCACCGGACGCATCCTGTTGAACGCAATGCAACACGCGCTGGCGCAAGCGCCGCAGGCCGAGCGGCTGGACGATGCACCGGTCAACGGCAATAGCGACCTGCTGCCGAATGCGCCCGAGGCGCGGATCACGTTGCTTGACCGGATCGATCTGGCGCAAACGATCGAACGCGAGGTGTACAACAAGCGCCTGGAGGCGTTGCAGACCGAACTCAGCGAACTCGCGTGGCGCGCGTATAACCGGAAAGTCTCCACCGTGCTGGTGTTCGAGGGGGTCGATGCCGCTGGCAAGGGCGGTGCGATCCGTCGTCTCACCCAGGCGATCGACAGCCGCTTGCGACAGGTCATCCAAATTGCCGCGCCTACCGACGAGGAAAAGGCGCATCACTACCTGTGGCGGTTCTGGCGCCACATTCCGCGTGCGGGGCGTATCGCCATTTTCGATCGCTCTTGGTACGGTCGTGTTCTGGTCGAGCGCGTGGAAGGTTTCACGACACACGCCAACTGGGGGCGCGCTTACCTCGAAATCAACGATTTCGAAGCGCAGCTCACCCAGTCGGGCGTGATCGTGCAGAAATTCTGGTTGCAAATCAGCAAGGATGAGCAGCTCGCCCGGTTCGAGGCACGCGCCAATTCGCCCTTTAAGTCTTACAAGATCACCGACGAGGATTGGCGCAACCGTGACAAGTGGGATCAATATCGCGAGGCGGTCAACGAAATGCTGGCGCGCACCTCGGCGCAGCACGCCCCCTGGAACCTGATTGCCGGCAACGACAAGCGCGTTGCGCGCATCCAGGTGCTGGCGGTCGTGACCGCGGCGTTGCGCGAGGCGCTCAAGGAGAAATGAAGTGGGTGAACGTGGGTGTTTGCCGCGGCCGCGATCCTCCGGGGCGACGTTCTTGCCATGAGCGCGGTATTGCTTGACCTCGATCCGGCGCACCGGGCTCCCCTGACAATCACTTTACCAACACGGTAATCATGGGACGTTATCGCCCGCCACAACCCCTATCGTCGCCTTACATCACGGCCGACGGATTCCGCCAGCTCCAGGCGGAGCTGGACGCGCTCTGGACGCGTCGACGCGAGGTGGTTCGGGCGCTGAGCGCGGCGGCCGCGGAGGGGGATCGCTCGGAGAACGCCGAATACATCTATCGCAAGAAGGAATTGCGCGAGATCGACCGGCGAGTGCGTTACTTACAAAAGCGCTTGCCTGATCTCAAGGTCGTGAACAGCGTGCCCGATGACCGCGATCGCGTGTTTTTTGGCGCCGAGGTGCATCTAGAGGATGAGGCTGGAGTCGAGTTGATCTGTCGTATCGTCGGCGCGGATGAAATCGACCCCGCGCGTAACTGGATCAGCATGGATTCGCCCTTGGCGCGCGCCCTGCTCGGCCGGGCGCTGGATGACGAGGTGCCGGTACAAAGCCCGACTGGCGCAGCGAACTACTTGATCGTCGCGATCGAATACCGCGCGCCGTCACCGATGGCTTGACCTCGGGGGTTCGGGGGGCTAGAGTTTCGGCCAATGAAAGAATCGTGATTTCAGATAGTTACAGATAGTTACATTCACTTAACCAAGGTGGCGCAAAGATGGTAGACGCAGTCAAGATTCTCGGTAGCCTGCTGGCGAGCGGGGCACTGTCCAAAGGCTCGGGTAACAATGTGTTGGGCAGCGTGCTCGGCGCCGCGTTGGGCGGTGGGGGCGGACGTCAGGGCGGCGGAAATCCGATGATGGACGTTCTGGGTAGCCTGATGGGTGGCGGTCAACAGAGCCGTTCCGGCGGCGGTGGGCTCGCGGGCGCGGTATTGGGTAGCTTGCTCAAAGGCGGCGGCGGTGGCGCACAAACCGGTGGCGGCGGCTTGGGCGGCATGCTCGGCGGGTTGCTGGGCGGCGGCGGGCAACCGCAACAAGCGCCAATGGCGCGCGGCGGTGCCGGTGGTGGAATGGGCGATCTGCTGGGTAGTCTGTTGGGCGGTGGGCAAGCACAGGGTGGCGGTGGTCAGGGCGGCCTCGGCGCGCTGCTCGGTGGCGCGATGGCCAAGTACGCTCAGAGTCAGAATCCGGCGGCCGCGAACGCCGCGGCGCAGTTCATCCCGACCGGCGCTGAACAACGTCAGGCCGAGGAGCAGGCAACCGTGATCGTTCGCGCGATGATCAACGCGGCCAAGGCAGATGGCCAGGTCGATCAGAAGGAGCTGCAACAGATCACGGGCAAAATGGGGCAAATGGGCCCGGATGAGATCAATTGGCTGAAGTCGGAAATCAGCGCGCCGCTCGACGTCAACGCGATGATCAAGAGTGTGCCGCGCGGCATGGAGCAGCAGATCTACGCAATGTCGCTGATGGCGATCGACCTCGATACTCAGCAAGAGGCGAAATACCTGCACGAACTGGCACAGGGTCTCGGCATTCCCGCCAATGTGTGCAATCAGTTGCACGAGCAACTCGGCGCACCGAAGATCTTCGCCTGATCGATCGCCGACATTGAAACACTCGCGCGATACGCGCGAGTGTTTCTTCAAAACCAAATCGTTTCGTACAAGGCTGCGCCGGCAAGCGTCTGACCATGATTCATCGCGGCCTCGGTGCCGCGAGGCCGTGCCAAGCCGAACGGCTATAGCTCACCGCGAAACCCGGCGAAGTCGGCGAGCGGTATCTCGATCTCGACCCGCAGTCCGCCTGAAACCCGGTTACGCGCGCGTATCGTGCCATGATGGGCTTCGATGGCTCGGCGTGCGATTGCCAGCCCTAGTCCGAAGCCGCGTGACGGCGTCGCGTGGGTGGCTCGGTAGAAGGCGTCGAAGATCGCTTCGAGGTCGCTTTCAGGTACGCCGGGACCTCGGTCCTCGACGGTGATCGTCAACCGCGTGCGGGCCGGATCGTGGTTTGCGAGTACCTCGACCGTGCTGCTCGGGGTGGTGAAGCGCACCGCGTTACGGATGACGTTCTCAAACGCACGCTGCAATAGTTCGCCGTGTACGGCGGCGGTCACGCTTTCGACATTGACGCTAAGACGCACCGCGCGCCCGAGCGACCGCGCTTCGAACTGGGCGTTGTTGCAGACGTCGGTCAGCAGATCGATAAGGTCCAATCGGGCGGTGAATGCGTCGGCGGTGCGGGATTCCAGCCGCGCGAGGGTCAATAGTTCGCCGACGAGTTCGTCCAGGCGCATCGTTTCGCGTTCGATGCGGTCGAGCGTCGTCTCGGTTTTGCGAGGATTCTGGCGCGCGAGACCGACCGCGGCTTGAAGTCGGGCGAGCGGCGACCGGAGTTCGTGAGAGACGTCGTGTAGTAGGCGCCGTTGCGATGCGATCAGCGTTTGGAACTGCTGCGCCATGCGATCGAAGTCATGGCCGAGGTCGGCGATTTCGTCGCGACGGTTGCCCATCATCGGGCTGGCGCGAGTATCCAGTCGACCCGCCGCGGCGGCGTTGAGCGCGGTTCGCAGCGCGCGCACGGGTTTGGCCAGGTACCATGCCAATAGTGCGCTGAACCCGAGACTCGCGACTAGGCCGACCGCGATGGCAAACACGGGCGGAGGGGGTCGCGCGTCGAGGTGCGGTAGCGACGGTTCGGCATTCGCACGCGCCGTGAGCGTCTCTGGCGGTGATGGCGAGCGATGCTCGTCACCGCGATGCGTGTGACCGTGGTGATGAGGAAGCCAATGATCGGTTACTGGCACGAACAACAGGTAGCGTGTATCGCCGACGGTGACGTAGCGCGCCACGCGCGGGTCCTGGTCACGTTCGGCCAGGGAGCGCGCCAGGATGACGGATTCGTGCGCAATCTCGCGACCCAGTAACTCGTTGCCCCGGTCATCGAATACATGGACTTGGGGTTTGTCGCGGCGTTCGGTATCCAGTAGCAGCGCCTGAAGCGCGCCAACGCCGGCATGGCGCAGCACGGTGGCGGTCGAGGTGATCATGAATGACGCGCGCGGTCCCGCTTCCAGCGCGAGGGCCGACGTGGGCATGACCGCGCGTTGATAGAGTATGACCGTGAGGCCGACGCCGACACCAGCCAGGATCAGCGCGAGCCAGAACGCAATCAGAAACTTCCAGAACAATCGGCCCACTAGGTCGATTCCTTGATGAATTGGTAGCCCTGGCCGCGCACGGTTTGAATGCACGAGCGTCCATCGGCGAGTTGCCCGAGTTTGTGTCGGATGCTGCTCATGTGTACGTCGATGCCGCGGTCGAACCGCGTCAGTGGTCGGCCGAGCGCCTGCTCCGAGAGTTCGGTTTTGGAGACCACGTGTCCGGCGTGGCGCGCGAGTACTTCGAGAAGGTTAAATTCGGTGCTGGTCAGTTCGAGTGGCGTACCGCGCCATTCGGCGCTGCGTCGAGCCGGCCAGATCGTCAGCGCACCGGCATTGAGCACGCCGTTCGCGGCCCCGGCGTCAGTTGCTTGCGTGCGGCGCAGGATGGCGCGCAGCCGCGCCGCGAGTTCGCGCGGCGTACAGGGTTTCGGCACGTAGTCGTCGGCGCCGAGTTCGAGGCCGAGGATGCGGTCGATGTCGTCGCCGCGCGCGGTCAGCATCAGCACGGGAATCTGGCTGCGGGCGCGAATGCGTCGAAGTGCGTCCACCCCGTTTACTCCGGGCATCATGACGTCCAGCACCACGATGGCGTATTCGCCACTCAATGCGGCCACCACGCCCGATTCGCCATCGTGAGTCAGGTCGGTCGTGAGACCATCCTGCTCGAGGTATTCGCGTAGCATTTCGCTCAATTCGACGTCGTCGTCGACCAGCAATACCTTGGTCATTCCCGTGCCGTGTTGTAGTGGGTCCTGCCTTGCATGATAACGGCGCGCGTGTTGATACGGTCCGCGTCTTAACCTGAATTTACCTGCGCTAACCGCGCTTCACACGCGGTCGAGGTAGTCTTGCCAACGATTACAGGCCCTGCGGTCGTGGCTATTTTTCCCCCAGTTTAATCGCTCTGGTCGCACCGGCCTGTAATCACCTCTGTCTGTTCTCCCGCGAGAAGATGTCCTGTCAGCCGTCGGGGCGAAGCCTGACCGCGTAATTTCATGATGCGCCGCACAAATAGACACCCGATCTGCCGTTTAGGTAGAATGCGGCATCTAGAATTGCGAATTCGATCAAATTTATACGGCGGGATGGGTTACCATCCCGCTCGTTTATCTGCGACTTGGAGGCACGTTTGCACACCCCTGCTTTGTTGGCGCTCGAGGACGGTAGCCTCTTTCAAGGGCTCTCGATCGGGGCGGATGGCGCGACCGTTGGCGAAGTCGTGTTCAACACCGCGTTGACGGGATATCAGGAAATCCTGACCGATCCTTCCTATGCGCGCCAGATCGTGACGCTGACCCACCCGCATATCGGGAATACCGGCGTCAACGCGGAGGATGAGGAATCGGGTGCGATTTTCGCGGCCGGTCTCGTGATTCGCGATCTGCCGCTATTGATGAGTAATTGGCGGGCGACCGAGACGCTTCCGGACTATCTCATTCGCCACGGCGTGGTCGCGATCGCCGATATCGATACCCGCCGCCTCACCCGGATCCTGCGCGAAAAGGGCGCGCAGAGCGGATGCATCATGGCCGGCGTGGTCGATGCGGAGACAGCTTTGGCGTGCGCACGCGCGTTCCCGGGGCTCAAGGGGATGGATCTGGCCAAGGAGGTCACGACCGCTACGGCCTACGATTGGGCCGAGGGCACCTGGGCGCTTGGTTCGGGACATACGCGCCCGGCGCCGGAGGCATTGCCGCATCGTGTCGTCGCCTATGACTATGGGATCAAGCGCAATATCCTGCGGATGTTGGTGGATCGCGGCTGCCAGGTGCGGGTCGTGCCGGCCGCGACGCCTGCGCGCGAGGTGTTGGCGCTGAAGCCCGATGGGGTGTTTTTGTCAAATGGACCCGGCGACCCGGAACCTTGCGCGTACGCGATCGATGCGATCCAGGAAATCGTCGCGACGGGCGTGCCGGTGTTCGGCATCTGCCTGGGGCACCAGTTGCTGGGACTCGCGAGCGGTGCGCGCACGCTCAAAATGAAGTTTGGACATCATGGCGCGAATCACCCGGTGCAGGATCTTGCCACGCGACGGGTCATGATCAGCAGCCAGAATCACGGTTTCGCGGTGGACGAGGCCTCGTTGCCGGACACGCTGGTCGCCACCCACCGATCGCTGTTCGATAACAGTTTGCAGGGCATCCGCCGAACCGACCAGCCGGCGTTCAGCTTCCAGGGTCACCCCGAGGCCAGCCCGGGTCCGCACGACGTAGCGCCGCTGTTCGATCAATTCATCGACCTGATCCGCGCTGCCAAATCCGCCGCCGCCTGAGTCCGACACACATGCCAAAAAGAACCGACATTCAAAGTGTACTGATCATAGGCGCGGGTCCGATCGTGATCGGCCAGGCCTGTGAGTTCGATTACTCCGGGGCGCAGGCGTGCAAGGCGTTGCGCGAGGAGGGCTACCGCGTCGTCCTGATCAATTCGAATCCGGCGACGATCATGACCGATCCGGATACCGCCGACGCGATCTACATCGAACCGATTCAGTGGGAGGTGGTCGCGAAGGTCATCGAAAAGGAGCGCCCGGACGCGTTGTTGCCCACGATGGGTGGGCAGACCGCGCTCAACTGTGCGCTGGATCTCGCGCGCCACGGTGTGCTTGAGCGTTTCGGCGTCGAGATGATAGGCGCCAAGGCGGACGCGATCGACATGGCCGAGAATCGCGAGCGGTTCCGGCGGGCGATGGATGATATCGGCCTCGCCAGCGCGCGTTCGGTCGTGGTGCACTCGATGGAGGCGGCGCTGGAGCGCCAGCCCGAGGTAGGCTACCCGACGATCCTGCGGCCCTCGTTTACCTTGGGCGGCACCGGCGGTGGTATTGCCTATAACCGCGATGAGTTTGTCGAGATTGTGAAGCGCGGGCTCGATCTTTCGCCCACCAAGGAGGTGTTGCTGGAAGAGTCGCTGCTCGGTTGGAAGGAGTACGAAATGGAGGTCGTGCGCGACAAGCACGACAACTGCATCATCGTTTGCTCCATCGAAAACCTCGACCCGATGGGCGTGCACACCGGCGATTCGATCACGATCGCGCCGGCGCAGACCCTGACCGACAAGGAATATCAAATCATGCGCGACGCGTCGATCGCGGTGCTGCGAAAGATCGGCGTCGATACCGGCGGGTCGAACGTTCAATTTTCGATCAATCCGAATGACGGGCGCATGGTCATCATCGAGATGAACCCGCGTGTTTCACGTTCGTCGGCACTCGCATCGAAAGCGACCGGCTTCCCGATCGCGAAGGTCGCGGCGAAGCTTGCCGTGGGCTTCACGCTCGATGAGTTGCGTAACGAGATCACCGGCGGCGCGACCCCGGCTTCGTTCGAGCCGAGCATTGATTATATCGTGACCAAGATCCCGCGCTTCACCTTCGAGAAGTTTCCGCAAGCAAAGGCGATCCTCGGTACGCAGATGAAGTCCGTCGGCGAGGTCATGGCGATCGGGCGGACGTTCCAGGAGTCGTTGCAAAAGGCATTGCGTGGCCTGGAGGTCGGCGCGGATGGACTCGACGAGATGCTGGATCCGAACGATCCGGATGCGGGCGAGAGACTGCGTACCGAGCTGGCGCAGGTCGGGCCGCACCGGATTTGGTATGTCGCCGACGCGTTCCGGCACGGTTGGACGCAGGCGCAGGTTCACGCGCAGACGGCGATCGATCCGTGGTTTCTGGCTCAACTGGAGGATCTGGTGCGGACGGAGCAGGCCTTGCGTGGCGCTCGCCTGGTCGATCTTTCGGCCACGGAGCTACGTCGTCTGAAGCGCAAGGGTTTCTCGGACCGCCGCTTGGCCAAGCTGCTCGGCGCGCGCGAGAACGATCTGCGTCGCCATCGTCATGGGCTCGGCGTTCGCCCGGTATTCAAGCGCGTCGACACCTGCGCGGCGGAGTTCGCGACCAGCACCGCCTACCTTTATTCGACCTACGAGGAGGAGTGCGAGGCGGAGCCCACCACCCGCGAAAAAATCATGGTGCTTGGCGGTGGACCGAACCGTATCGGGCAGGGGATCGAATTCGATTACTGCTGTGTGCACGCCGCGTTCGCGCTACGTGACGATGGCTATGAAACGATCATGGTCAACTGCAATCCGGAGACGGTCTCGACCGACTACGACACCTCCGATCGCCTCTATTTCGAGCCGTTGACCCTCGAGGATGTGCTCGAGATTGTCCACAAGGAGCAGCCGAAGGGCGTGATCGTCCAATACGGCGGGCAGACGCCGCTGAAACTTGCACGCGCGCTCGAAGCCGCGGGCGTGCCGATCATCGGTACGACACCGGATTCCATAGACCTCGCGGAAGATCGCGAGCGGTTTCAGAAGCTCATCGATACGCTGCAACTGCTGCAACCGCCGAACCGCACCGCGCGCAGTCCGGACGAAGCGGTCCGCAGCGCGAACGAGATTGGCTATCCAGTGGTCGTGCGGCCGTCCTATGTCTTGGGCGGTCGGGCTATGGAGATCGTTTACAACGATGATGATCTGCGGCGCTACATGCGCGAGGCGGTGCAGGTGTCCAACGACGCGCCGGTGCTGATCGATCACTTTCTCGACAAGGCGATCGAGGTCGACGTGGACGCGATCTGCGACGGCGAGCAGGTGTTCGTCGCTGGCATCATGCAGCATATCGAGGAGGCGGGCATTCACTCGGGCGATTCGGCCTGTTCGTTACCGCCGTTTTCGCTCTCGCCCGAGACGATCGAGCGCCTGCACGCACAAGTGACCAAGCTCGCGCACGGACTCAACGTGGTCGGTCTGATGAATACGCAGTTTGCGATTCAGGGCGACAATCTATACGTGCTTGAGGTTAATCCGCGCGCGTCGCGCACCGTGCCGTTCGTCTCCAAGGCGATTGGGTTGCCGGTGGCCAAGATCGCGGTGCGCTGCATGGTTGGACAAAGCCTTGCCATGCAAGGTGCGCCGCGATCGGTCACGCCGCCGTATTACGCGGTCAAGGAGTCGGTGTTTCCATTTCTCAAGTTTCAGGGCGTGGACCCGGTGCTTGGACCGGAAATGAAATCGACCGGCGAAGTGATGGGCGTCGGCGTGACGTTCGGCGAGGCGTTCTATAAATCGCAGCTCGCCGCGGGGCAGGATCTGCCGGGGCGGGGGCGGGCGTTTCTCAGTGTTCGCCACGGTGATCGCGACGGCGCGGTGACGATCGCGCGTGACTTGAACGCGCTGGGTTTCACGATCGCTGCGACGCGCGGCACGGCCCTGGCCATTCAGGCCGCAGGTATACCTTGCGAGGTGGTAAACAAGGTGATGGAGGGTCGACCGCATATCGTCGACATGATCATCAACGGCGAGGTGGATCTGATCGTCAATACCACCGAAGGCAAGCAAGCGCTGGCGGATTCGTTCACCATTCGGCGCGAGGCGTTGCAGAACAAGATTGCTTACACCACGACGATCGCGGGCGGACTGGCGACTTGCGAGGCGCTCAAGTTTCGCAATGATCTCAAGGTCTATCGCCTGCAGGATTTACATAAAGAGGTGCGTCAATGACCAAGGTGCCGCTGACAGTCGCCGGTGCGGAGAAGCTCAAGGCTGAGTTGCAGCGCTTGAAGACGGTCGACCGTCCGCGGATCATCGCGGCGATCGCCGAGGCTCGCGCGCACGGCGACCTCAAGGAAAACGCCGAGTATCACGCGGCACGCGAGCAACAGAGCTTCGCCGAGGGACGTATCAAGGATCTCGAGTCCAAGTTGTCGCATGCTCAGATCATCGACGTCACTAAACTCGAAAACACCGGTAGGGTGGTGTTTGGCACGACCGTGAGCCTGATCTCGGTCGATACCGAAGCGGAGGTGACCTACCGCATCGTCGGCGAGGACGAGGCCGATATCGAACTGGGATTGATTTCCGTGACCTCTCCGATCGCGCGCGCGTTGATCGGGAAAGAAGAAGGCGATATCGCGAAGGTGCAGGCGCCCGGCGGGATCATCGAGTACGAGATCACCGAGATCCAATATATCTGACCCGAGCGCCTTCGGGTCGCTCCGACCCAGGCGGTGGACGCCTGACGGAGCGTTGATAGCCAAGCCATCCCGCGCGGTCGTGGTGCCTAGCGCGCCTGCGACAGATCGACTTTCGGATGATCCGCGTTGCGCCGAAACAATAACGCAGTGAAGCCGGTGCGGGCGATCAGTTCGGCCCCGGTCTGAGCGCAGAGCTCATCGAGTAGTAATGCGCGCGCGTCCCGATCGTCGCTCCGGATCTTGACCTTGATGAGCTCATGTGCGTCGAGCGCCTCGTGGGTGGCCGCGATCACGGTATCCTTGAGGCCCTGGTCGGCAATCATGACAACGGGGTGGAGTCTGTGTCCGAGGCCCCGCAAATACTTCTTTATACGCTGATCCAATATCATCACTTTGGGTGGTTGGTTAGTCCCGTAACGTTGCGCGCTGATAGTATTGAAACCATGGCCCGAAGTAAAAGCAGCCGGCGTTGGCTGGATGAACATTTCTCCGATGAGTTCGTTCGTCGTGCGCAAGCCGAGGGCTATCGCTCGCGGGCCGTGTATAAGTTGATGGAGCTGGATGATCGGTATCGGTTGTTGAAACCGGGTATGGTGGTTGTCGATTTGGGCGCGGCACCGGGTGGGTGGAGCCAGGTCGCTTCGCGCAAGCTCGGTCGCGGCGCGAGGGTCATTGCCAGCGACATCCTGCCGATGGTGCCGTTGGAGGGGGTTGATTTCGTGCAAGGCGATTTTTGCGAGCAAATCGCGCTGGACCAGATCATCGAGCTGCTCGGTACGCGTCGCGCCGATCTTGTCTTATCGGATATGGCCCCCAATATGAGTGGTGCGGAGGCCGTGGACATACCGCGAGCCATGTATTTGGCGGAACTTGCGGTGGATATGGCGCTCAAGGTCTTGCGACCGGGGGGCGGCTTTCTGGTCAAGTTGTTCCACGGAGAAGGCTTTGATGATTACGTGAGATTATTGCGTCAGAACTTCGAGGGTGTGATTCTACGCAAACCTAAGGCATCGCGACCACGCAGCCGTGAGATCTATGCCTTGGCCACGAATCGTAAAACATAGTATGTTTGCCGAGACGCTGAACTAAGCGAGGAGCTGTTTTTTGAACGACCTAGTGAAGAATTTGCTGTTGTGGGCCGTCATCGCGGTGGTGTTGATGTCAGTATTCAACGGTTTCAACCAGCGCACGGCACCTTCCGCATCGCTTTCGTACACGCAATTCATCGCCGAGGTGAAAAGCGGGCGCGTGCGCAGTGTGTTCGTCGAAGGGCGTAAAGTCGAGGGGGTCACGGCCGCCGGCGAGAAGTTCACGACTTATACGCCTGACGATCCGCAGATGGTCAACGATCTGATCAATCATAACGTCGAGATTCAGGCCAGCCCGCCTCCGCAGCGCTCGTTGCTGCTGGAAATTCTGATTAGCTGGTTCCCGATGTTGCTGTTGATCGGTGTTTGGGTGTTCTTCTTGCGCCAGATGCAGGGTGGCGGCGCCGGGCGCGGCGCGATGTCGTTCGGCAAATCGAAAGCCCGGCTGATGAGCGAAGATCAGATCAAGGTGACCTTCGGCGACGTCGCCGGATGCGACGAGGCCAAGGACGAAGTCGCCGAACTGGTCGAGTTTCTGCGCGATCCCGGCAAGTTTCAGCGCCTCGGTGGTCAGATACCGCGCGGCGTGCTGATGGTCGGCCCGCCCGGTACGGGCAAGACGTTGCTCGCGAAGGCAATCGCGGGCGAGGCTAAAGTACCGTTCTTCAGCATTTCTGGATCGGATTTCGTTGAAATGTTCGTCGGCGTGGGCGCGTCGCGTGTGCGCGATATGTTCGAGCAAGCGAAAAAGCACTCGCCGTGCATTATTTTCATCGATGAGATCGACGCGGTCGGTCGTCATCGCGGAGCAGGCCTCGGCGGCGGTCACGATGAGCGGGAGCAGACGCTTAACCAGCTACTGGTCGAGATGGACGGTTTCGACGGCAAGGAGGGCATCATCGTCATCGCAGCGACCAACCGACCTGATGTGCTCGATCCGGCGCTGTTGCGGCCGGGCCGTTTCGACCGTCAGGTCGTGGTCCCGTTGCCCGATGTCCGCGGTCGCGAACACATTCTCAAGGTCCACATGCGCAAGGTGCCGGTTGGAAACGACGTGAAGCCGAGTCTGATCGCGCGTGGCACGCCCGGTTTTTCGGGCGCTGATTTGGCCAATCTGGTAAACGAAGCCGCCTTGTTCGCGGCGCGCGCCAGCAAGAAAACCGTTGATATGGACGACTTCGAGCGCGCGAAGGACAAGATCATGATGGGCGCGGAACGACGTTCAATGGTCATGAGCGAGGACGAAAAGAAACTCACGGCGTTCCACGAAGCCGGTCATGCGATCGTCGGACGGTCGGTGCCCGATCATGATCCGGTCTACAAGGTCAGCATCATCCCGCGCGGGCGCGCGTTGGGTGTGACGATGTTCCTGCCGCAGGAGGATCGCTACAGCCATAGCAAGCAGCATCTCGAAAGCATGATTTCGAGCCTGTTCGGTGGTCGTTTGGCCGAGGAGATCATCTTTGGCGCGGATAAAGTGACCACCGGAGCGTCTAACGACATTGAGCGTGCGACCAATCTGGCGCGGAATATGGTTACGCGGTGGGGTTTGTCGGAAAAGCTCGGTCCCCTGGCCTACAGTGAAGAAGAGGGCGAGGTATTTCTCGGACACTCCGTCACGAAGACGAAATATCTCTCCGACGAAACGGCGCATGCCATCGAGGAGGAAATACGCCACATCGTTGACCGCAATTATGACCGGGCGAAGCGTATCCTGACCGAGCATTTGGATAAGCTGCATCTGATGGCTGGGGCGTTGATGAAATACGAAACGATCGATTCCGACCAGATCGACACGATCATGCAGGGCAAGGAGCCTGGCCCCCCTGCGGGGTGGTCCGATGATGACGTCGGAACGGGGCGGAATACGCCATCGGGTAAGTCATCGGTGACAACAGGGTCGACGGGTGGCAAGCTCAGCGGGGCCGCGGGTCAAACCTGAGTCGCGATTTCCTATCGTCAACGATTACCGAGGAAGAGGCCCGTCAGGGCCTCTTTTCATTGATGTCAGTCACCCAAGGCCAGATTTCGCAGTTGCTTGATCGCGCCCATCCACGCGTCATGGGCATACTCAATCTCACCCCCGACTCGTTTTCGGACGGTGGCATGCATACGAGTCGCGACGCCGCGCTACGGCATGTCGAGGCAATGCTGGATGCGGGTGCCGACTTGATCGATATCGGTGGTGAATCGACCCGTCCCGGTGCGCCGGAAGTGGCGTCGCAAGAGGAATACCGCCGTGTGATTCCGGTGCTCGAAGCGATCGTGACGCGGTTTCCAGAGCTGCCGGTTTCGGTGGATACCAGCAAACCTGAGGTGATGCGCGCAGCGATCGAGGCCGGGGTATGGATGGTCAACGATGTCATGGCGTTGCGCGCCGAGGGTGCCCTCGACGCAGTGTGCGCCTCCGGGGTCGCTCTCTGTCTCATGCACATGCAGGGTTCCCCGCGCACAATGCAACACAGTCCGCATTACGGCAACATAATTGAGGATATCATCACGTTCCTCCAGGATCGGATCGCGGCTTGTGTAGCGGCCGGGATTACGCGAAGTCGGATAGTGATCGACCCAGGCTTTGGTTTTGGCAAGTCGCTGGCTCACAACTATACGCTGCTGCGGGAATTACGGTCGTTTACCCGGTTGAATCTGCCGATCCTGGTCGGATTGTCTCGCAAGTCGATGATTGGACAGGTGCTCGACGCGCCGGTGGATGCTCGCGTCACGGGTAGCGCGATATTGGCGGCATTGGCGCTTGAGCGTGGCGCGTCGATCGTGCGTGCGCATGATGTCAGGGCGACTGTCGAGGCAGTCCGCTTGGTACGGGCAATGAACGAATTCGGAATGGAGTAACGCTTGATGAGTCGGAAATATTTTGGCACGGATGGTATTCGCGGGCGGGTCGGAAAATCGCCGATGACCCCGGAGTTTGTGCTCAAGCTGGGCTGGGCCGCGGGCAAGGTGCTCGGCGGTAGCGGGGCGGCTCAGGTGCTGATCGGCAAGGATACGCGGATTTCGGGTTATATGTTGGAGTCCTGCCTCCAGGCGGGGCTCTCGGCCGCCGGAGTGGATATACGACTTCTTGGGCCGATGCCGACACCTGCCGTTGCCTACCTGACTCGAACCTACCGCGCCGCGGCTGGGATCGTTATCAGCGCATCGCATAATCCGTACTACGATAACGGCGTTAAGTTTTTTTCCCAGAAAGGCTTCAAGCTGCCGGACGAGGTCGAGCTTGCGATCGAGGCCGAGATGGACAAGCCGCTCGATGTCGTCGACTCGGCGCATCTCGGCAAGGCCGTTCGAATACCCGACGCAACCGGGCGATATATCGAGTTCTGCAAGAGCACGATTCCGGTCGTGGACGCGCTCTACGGCATGAAGCTGGTGGTTGATACCGCGAACGGCGCGACCTATAGCAGCGCGCCGAGTGTATTCCGGGAGCTGGGTGCGGAGGTCATCGCCATTGGCGGGGCGCCTGATGGATTGAACATCAACGCGGATTGTGGAGCGACCGCACCGCAGCGGCTGTGCGATGCCGTCCTGAGCAATCGCGCGCACGTCGGGATTGCGCTCGACGGTGACGGGGATCGCTTGATCATGGCCGATCACAAAGGCGAGATCGTTGATGGTGACGAAGCGTTGTTCATCATCGCCGAAGGCAAACACAACGAGGGTAGCTTGCGCGGCGGTGTGGTGGGCACCCAAATGAGCAATCTGGGACTCGAGCTGGCGTTGCGTCGCTTGGGTATCGACTTTGAGCGGGCCAAGGTCGGCGATCGTTACGTGCTTGAGCGTATGCAGGAACAAGGGTGGTATCTAGGTGGAGAGTCCTCCGGGCATATCATCTGTCTCGATCGGACCACGACCGGCGACGGTATCATCGCGGCATTGCAGGTGCTCCACGTGATGGTGACCAGTGGCAAGAGCCTGCATGACCTGAAACAAGGCATGACCAAGTTCCCGCAGACCTTGGTCAATGTTCCGTTACGGCAGCGTCTCGATCTCGCGGCGGCGACGATTGTGCATGATGCGGTGCGCGACGTGGAGGCCCGGCTGTCCGAGCGCGGTCGGGTATTGTTACGCCCATCGGGCACCGAGCCCCTGATACGCGTGATGGTCGAGGGTGAAAATGAGCGCGAGGTACGACAACTCGCGGAACAGATCGCGAGTGCAGTGCGTGAAGCGGCAGTGGCGCATGAGTCCGAGGTCGCACAGTAGTTGATTTATCGCGATACGGTCGCTAAGCTTGCCAGCCTTCAACGCGACGGCTACGGAGATCGATAATGCGGAAACACCTGGTTGCCGGAAATTGGAAGCTCAATGGCTCCCTGGCCGAGACCGAGACCTTGATCGGCGGTATTCTGGGTGGCATGGCAGAGGTGACCGCTAGCGTCGCGGTATGCCCCCCGTTCCCCTACTTGGCGCGAGCGCAATCGCTGTTGGTTGGCTCGAACGTCGGGCTAGGCGCGCAGAATGTCTGCGACGAGGATAAGGGTGCATTCACCGGTGAAGTTTCCGCGGCCATGTTGGCCGAGTTTGGTTGCCGTTACGCCATTGTTGGTCACTCTGAGCGCCGTTCGCTCTATGGCGAGAGCGATGAGATGGTCGCGCGGCGGTTCATGGGCGCGCTTCGCGGCGGATTGGTGCCTATTCTGTGCGTTGGCGAATCTCTCGCCGAGCGTGAAGCGGGTGTTACCGAGGCGGTGGTTGCGCGGCAAATGGATGCGGTGACTGCCCTGGCCGGTATTGGCGCTTACCGCGCTGCGGTCATTGCATACGAACCCGTTTGGGCGATTGGGACCGGTAAGACCGCATCCCCCGAGCAGGCAGAAGATGTGCACCGCTTCATTCGCGAACGGCTCGCACAACAGGACGCGGAGATCGCGGCACAAGTCCAGATTCTTTACGGCGGCAGCGTCAAGCCCGATAACGCAGCCGTGTTGTTCTCGCAACCGAATATCGATGGCGGGCTAATCGGCGGCGCTGCGCTGAAGGCCGAGGACTTTCTCGCCATATGCCGGGCCGCGTGAGTCTTCGGTAACCGACAAACCACTTTATGTTGTATTCGATCTTATTGGTGTTCGAGGTCCTGCTATCCATCGGCTTGATCGTGCTTATTCTGCTTCAGCATGGAAAGGGAGCGGATGCCGGTGCCGCCTTTGGTAGCGGGGCGTCGGGAACTGTGTTCGGCGCGCGTGGATCGGGAAATTTTTTAAGTCATTCGACCGCGATTCTGGCAGCGCTGTTCTTTGTTAATAGCCTGCTGCTGGCGTATATTGTGTCCCACCAGCCGAAGGTCGGTAGCGTGGTCGATACGCTGTTGAAACAGGACTCAGCGCCGGTCGTGGGTGATCTTCCCGTTCCGGCGGCGGGGGTTACGGGTTCTGGTGCTGAGGATCTTCCCTCGGCCGGTGAGGCTGCGCCGCAATCTGGCGGTGATTTGCCGTCGAGTAAGGGGGCGTCGCCCAACTAGAGTTTGTTCATGCCGACGTGGTGGAATTGGTAGACACGCTATCTTGAGGGGGTAGTGGCGAAAGCTGTGTCGGTTCGAGTCCGACCGTCGGCACCATTTTAAGGTTCTCCACACCCGAAGCCTGGGGTCACGTCCGGTCTGGTTTCGGTGTCAATTCAGCGATTCAGTCCAGTCAATCAGTCGGTTATGTCGCGTGACGGCACATGGTCGGGGCATTCGTGATTCCGTGGATCCGTGATGCACCCGGAAGTGACAACCTCCGCGGGCGACGTTCGCCGCAGCGCGATTTGACAGGTATTTGCGATGGCCGTTAGACTGCCGCGACTACAAAAAACGCCGCCGATCACGATGCGGTGTAGGACAATAAACCGGGTTTCTGTCACGGCCCTATCCCGAGATACGGTCTCGATTCAACCCGATCGCGCCAATAAGGGGTCCTCATGCTCGAACAGTACCTTCCGGTCCTGATCTTCGCGATCATAGGACTCATCGCCGGAACGGTCTTGCTGACGATAGGCAGGGCGATCGGCCCGCGTCGGCCCGACGCGGCCAAGGATTCTCCGTACGAATGCGGCTTCGAGGCCTTTGAGGACTCGCGGATGAAGTTCGACGTTCGCTACTACCTCGTTGCCATCCTGTTCATCATCTTTGATCTGGAAATCGCGTTTCTTTTTCCGTGGGCAATTGTGCTTGACAAGATTGGGTTGCAGGGTTTGATCGCGATGGGCATTTTCCTCGGTATCCTGGTCGTCGGGTTCATTTACGAATGGCGCAAGGGGGCTCTGGAATGGGAATAGAGGGCGTTCTTGAGAAGGGGTTTGTCACGACCTCGGCCGACAAACTCATCAATTGGGCCCGCACCGGTTCGATGTGGCCGATGACGTTTGGCCTCGCGTGTTGTGCGATCGAAATGATGCACGCGGGCGCGTCTCGTTATGATCTGGATCGGTTTGGCATCGTGTTTCGTCCGAGCCCGAGACAGTCCGACGTGATGATCGTCGCCGGAACCTTGTGCAATAAAATGGCGCCAGCCTTGCGCAAGGTCTACGACCAAATGGCGGAACCGCGCTGGGTGATCTCGATGGGTTCGTGCGCGAATGGCGGTGGGTATTATCACTACTCGTACTCAGTGGTGCGTGGGTGCGATCGTATCGTGCCAGTGGACGTCTACGTCCCCGGTTGCCCGCCAACCGCCGAGGCGCTGCTTTACGGCATTCTCCAGTTGCAGAACAAGATTCGCCGTACCAACACCATTGCGCGCTGAGGGGTTAGGCTGCATGAGTGCATCATTGAAATCGCTCGCCGATCGTCTCGGTCAGCGTCTGGATGTGGGGATTACCAAGGTCGAGATTCGACACGGAGAACTCACGGCGATTGCTGATCCGACCCGGGTGGTAGCGGTAGCAATGATGCTGCGTGACGAGTTCGGCTTCGAACAACTCACCGATATCGCGGGGGTCGATTACCTGAACTTCGGCGTTTCGGAGTGGGGCACGGAGTCGGCTTCCAATGCGGGATTCAGTCGCGGGGTGGCGCCCGTTACGGCGGGACACCTTAAGTATGGGAGTGCGGCGCCGGTTTCACCGACGAGTCACGGCCCGCGGTTCTGTGTCGCCTATCAACTGCTTTCGGTGCGGCACAACCAGCGCATGCGTCTCAAGGTGTTTTGTGCCGACGATGCGATGCCGGTGGTCGACTCCCTGGTCGGCGTCTGGAGTTCGGCCGACTGGCCCGAGCGCGAGGCGTTCGACCTGTATGGCATCATGTTCAGCGGCCACCCCGACTTGCGCCGGATTCTGACCGATTACGGCTTCGTCGGGCATCCATTCCGAAAGGATTTCCCGTTGAGCGGGCATGTCGAGATGCGCTATGACCCGGAGCAGGGTCGTGTCGTCTACGAGCCGGTTTCGATCGACCCCCGCGTTTTGGTGCCAAAAGTCATACGCCACGACCACCGCTATCCGAGCGAAGACAACGACCATGCCTGAAATCCGCAATTACACGCTGAATTTCGGTCCACAGCACCCGGCTGCGCACGGTGTGTTGCGCCTGGTGTTGGAGATGGACGGCGAAGTCATCCAGCGTGCCGATCCGCACATCGGATTGCTACACCGGGCAACCGAAAAGCTCGCCGAAAGTAAGCCGTTCAATCAGAGCATCGGCTACATGGATCGTCTGGATTACATGTCGATGATGTGTAACGAGCACGGCTACGTGCTGGCGATCGAAAAATTGCTCGGGATCAAACCGCCGCTACGGGCGCAATACATCCGCGTGATGTTCGACGAGATCACCCGTCTGCTCAATCATTTGTTGTGGATTGGTACCCACGGACTCGATGTCGGCGCGATGACAATTTTCCTGTACGCGTTCCGCGAGCGGGAGGATCTGATTGACTGCTACGAGGCGGTGTCCGGTGCGCGCATGCACGCGACGTACTACCGTCCGGGTGGGGTGTATCGTGACTTGCCGGACCGGATGCCGAAGTACGAGGTCACCCGTTGGCGCAACCGGGCCGAAGTGGAACGGTTGAACGACGTGCGGTCCGGATCGATGCTTGATTTTCTTGAGGATTTCACCAACCGCTTCCCGGGGTATGTCGACGAATACGAAACCTTGCTGACCGATAATCGCATCTGGAAACAACGCACGGTGGGCATTGGTGTTGTGTCACCGGAAGATGCGTTGCGCATGGGATTCACCGGGCCGATGTTGCGGGGGTCAGGGGTTGAATGGGATTTGCGCAAGAAGCAACCCTATGAGGTATATGGCGATCTCGAGTTCGATATTCCTGTCGGCGTCACCGGAGATTCCTACGATCGCTATCTGGTCCGGATCGAGGAAATGCGGCAGTCGAACCGGATCATCCAACAATGTATTCGCTGGCTACGCGAAAATACTGGCCCTGTCATGCTTGACGACCATAAGGTCACGCCGCCACCACGGGAGGAGATGAAGCAGGACATGGAGTCGCTGATTCACCACTTCAAGCTGTTCACCGAGGGGTATTGCGTGCCCGAGGGCGAGGTCTACACCGCGATCGAACATCCGAAAGGCGAATTCGGCGTGTATTTGATCTCGGATGGCGCGAACAAGCCGTTTCGCCTCAAGGTTCGCCCTCCCGGTTACTACCACCTGTCCGGGCTCGACGCCATGGTGCGCGGCCATATGCTCGCCGACGTCGTGGCTGTGATCGGAACACAGGATATCGTATTTGGAGAGATTGACCGCTGATGACCGAGATCATGCAATCGACCAAGGCTGAACTCTTGTCACCGCAATTGCGCGCGGAGATTGACGATTGGCTTGCGCGCTATCCTGCCGATCAGCGGCAGTCGGCCGTGCTCGCCGCATTGCGAGCCGTTCAGCATCACGCCAAAGGGCATTATCTCAGCACCGAGATGATGGACGCGGTCGCGGCCTACCTGGGGATGTCGGAAATCGCCGTATACGAGGTGGCGAGTTTTTACTCGATGTATAATCTCAAGCCGGTCGGCAAGCATGAGATCTCGATTTGCACCAATGTTTCCTGCCTGTTGCGCGGTGCGGACGAGATCGTCGCGCATCTGGAGCGGCGCCTCGGTATCAGGCTCGGCGAGACGACGCCGGACGGCAAGTTTTTTCTCAAGCGCGAAGAGGAATGTCTGGCCGCCTGCTGCGGCGCGCCGATGATGCAAGTTGATCACGTTTATCACGAGAATCTCACGCCTGAAAAGGTCGATGAGATTCTGGACCGGATGAGATAGGTCGATGGTCAATCAAGTCTGTTTCGAGACACTACAATTCGGCGACGAGTCGCATACGCTGGAAAGCTATCGCAAAATCGGTGGCTACGAGGCGTGGCAGCGAATTCTGCGGGAAAAAATTTCGCCCGAGCAAGTGATCGACGAGGTCAAACGCTCCAACCTGCGTGGCCGCGGCGGGGCGGGTTTTCCCACCGGTTTGAAATGGAGTTTCATGCCGCGCACGGCGCCGGGACAAAAATACGTCGTCTGCAATTCCGACGAATCCGAACCTGGCACCTGCAAGGATCGCGATATTCTGCGGTTCAACCCGCATGCCCTGGTCGAGGGCATGGCGATCGCGGGGTATTCGATCGGTGCCACGGTCGGTTACAACTACATGCGCGGCGAGTTTCTCGATCTGCCTTACCAGCGCTTCGCGGCCGCCGTCAAGGGGGCTTACGCGAACGGTTATCTGGGGCGGGATATTCTTGGCAGCGGGATTGATTTCGATTTGTTCCCGACACTGGGTGCGGGTGCCTACATTTGCGGTGAAGAAACGGCGTTGCTCGAATCGCTCGAAGGCAAGAAGGGGCAACCACGGTTCAAACCGCCATTTCCGGCCAATTTTGGCCTTTATGGGCGTCCAACCACGATCAATAACACTGAATCGCTCGCTTCGGTGCCAACCATCCTGCGCAAGGGCGGGGACTGGTTCGCCGGCCTCGGGGTTGAGCGTTCCGGTGGCGAGAAGTTGTTCTCGGTGTCTGGGCACGTCGCTCGCCCGGGTAACTTCGAGGTTTCGCTGGGTACGCCGTTTTCCGAATTGTTGGAGATGGCGGGTGGCGTTTGGAAAGGTCGCCGAATCAAGGCCGTGATTCCCGGCGGCTCGTCCGTGCCGGTGGTGCCGGGTGAGGTCATGCTTGAGACGCGAATGGATTATGACTCGATCGCGAAGGTCGGATCGATGCTGGGTTCGGGCGCGGTCATCGTGATGGACGAAACGACCGATATGGTCAAGGTGCTGCAGCGCATCTCGCGGTTTTATTTTTCGGAATCCTGCGGTCAGTGCACGCCCTGTCGTGAAGGGACTGGTTGGCTCTATCGCATGCTCACTCGAATTGTCGAGGGGCGGGGGCGTCCCGAGGATTTGGCGCGTCTCGACGATGTCGCATCGAAGATCGAAGGGCGAACCATCTGCGCGTTGGGCGACGCGGCGGCGATGCCGGTGCGCAGTTTCATCAAGCACTATCGACACGAGTTCGAACACTATATCGAGCATGGTCGCAGCCTGGTCGAAGGGGCGTCCGGTGAGACCAGGGCAGCAGGCGCACACGCATGAGCGAAGAGACTATCACCATTGTCATCGACGACCGCGAAATCGAGGCTCGGCCGGGCAGCATGCTGATCGAAGCCGCCGACGCGGCTGGTATTCGGATTCCGCGTTTCTGTTACCACAAGAAGTTATCGGTCGCGGCCAATTGCCGGATGTGTCTGGTGGAGGTCGAGAAGGCGCCGAAGCCTTTGCCCGCGTGTGCGACGCCGGTCACCAAGGGTATGAAGGTCTACACGCGCTCGCCGAAGGCGCTCGCGGCGCAACGCGGGACGATGGAGTTCTTGCTGATCAATCATCCGCTGGATTGTCCGATTTGCGATCAGGGCGGCGAATGTGAACTGCAGGACGTGGCGATGGGCTACGGCGGCGATGCGTCGCAGTACACCGAAGGCAAGCGTGTGGTGCGGGACAAGGATATTGGTCCGCTGATCGCGACGGACCTGACCCGTTGCATCCTGTGCACGCGTTGTGTGCGTTTTGGCGAGGAGCTCGCGGGCCTGCGCGAACTTGGCGCGGTCGGGCGCGGCGAGCGGACCGAGATCGGCACGTTCATGCAGAAAAGCGTCGATTCGGAGCTTTCGGGTAATGTGATCGATTTGTGTCCGGTCGGCGCGCTGACCGCCAAGCCGTCGCGTTTCACCTTTCGGCCGTGGGAGCTGGTACAGCATCCATTGGTGTCGCCGCACGATTGCCTGGGATCGAATCTTTATCTGCATACCAAAAGCGGCGTACCGGTTCGGGTCGTCCCGCGCGACAGCGAGGCGATCAACGAGGCGTGGCTGTCCGATCGCGATCGCTACGCGTATCAGGGTATTAGCAGTAGTGATCGCCTGCGGCGGCCGATGATCAAGCGCGACGGTCAATGGCAAGAGGTCGCTTGGGAAGACGCGCTTAAATGGGTCAATCATGGCTTGCGCAAGGTTGCGCCGGACGAGATCGGTGCGCTGGTCTCGCCGTCGGCGACCATCGAGGAGATGTTCCTTGCGCAGCGTTACTTGCGTGGACTTGGCGTACATTCGATCGACCACCGTTTGATGCAAATCGATTTTAGCGATGATGCCGAGCGACCCGCCTACCCGTCACTCGGGGTCGAGATCGCGGCGCTCGATCAACAGCAGTGCGTGTTGCTGGTCGGGTCGAACGTGCGCAAGGATCAACCAATCGCCGCGTTGCGGCTGCGCAAGGCATGGTTGCGCGGCGCTCAAATCATGGCGATCAACCCGCGCGATTTCGAGTTTCGCTTTGACCTGACACAACAGGCGCTGGTTGACGATTTGGGCATGGTCGAGGCGCTGGCCGGCGTAGCGCGTGCCGTGCTGCGCGAGCGCGGCGTCGAACCCAGTGCCGCGCTCGCGTCGTTGCTCGACGCGGGACGCGATGATGATTCGGTTCGCGCGATGGCGCAGGCGCTACTGTCGGTCGATCGCGCGTTGATTCTGCTGGGTTTGAACGCCCAAATGCATCCCGCCGCGGCGGCTTTGCGCGCGCTTGCCAACACGATCGCGGCGCACAGTGCGGTCCGGTTCGGTTACCTCACCGCGGGCGCCAACGCCGCGGGTGCCTGGCTCGCCGGGGTCGTTCCGCATCGCTTGGCGGATGGCGGCGCGGTGGAACCGGCCGGCCTTAACGCGCATGCCATGCTAACCCAGCCACGCAGGGCATATTTTCTGCTTGGCGTCGAACCGGAGTACGACGCGGCGGATCCGGGGTTGGCACTAGACGCGCTCAATGCCGCCGAGTTTGTGGTCAGTCTCGCGAGCCATACCTCTGAACGCATGGAGCAGTACGCCGATGCGATCCTGCCGATTTGCAGCTTTGCCGAAACGGACGGCGCGTATGTCAATTGCGAGGGGCGGATCCAGGACTTCGCGGCCGCGGCCAAGCCGTTTGGCGAAGCGCGGCCGGCTTGGAAGGTGTTGCGCGTGCTCGGCATGGCTGCGGGATTGCCGGGATTCGAGCAGACCTCGGCGGCGCAAGTGCGTGCAGAGGCGATGGCGAGTGCTCGCTTGAGCGGGGTCGCCGACAATCGGTTCGAGCCGGCTCAGCAGTTCAAATTTGAAGTCCGAGCCGGCGAATTTCGGCGCGTCTCTGGGCTTTCGATCTATCGCACCGATCCACTGGTGCGTCGCGCTTCCGCATTGCAAGCCACGCAGGACGGGCAGAACGATTGCGTTGTCATGCACCCGAACGACGCGGCGCGGGTTGGCATCGCGGAGCGGGTGCGTGTCATCCAAGGCGCGCGCAGCGCGGTACTAGCGGTACGCCTAGACGCCTCGCTCGCGCCCGGTAGCGTGTACCTCGAAATGGGCACTCATGGCAGCAGCCAGTTAGGCCGCGCATTCGGTCCCGTCACTTTAAAACAGGCGTAGCGTAGCGATGGAGTTAATTGCCTCACTGCTGGGTTTCTTGCCCGAGTGGCTACTGACCACGGTCCTCATCGTGATCAAGATCGCGGTATTGCTGTTGATCCTGTTGCTTAGCGTGGCGTATCTGACCTTGGCCGAGCGCAAGGTCATCGGCTACATGCAGGTTCGGATCGGGCCAAACCGGGTCGGACCGCGCGGTCTGCTGCAACCGATCGCCGATACGGTCAAGATGCTGGTCAAGGAAATCGTAATTCCTACCAATGCGGATCGTTTCCTGTTCCTGATTGCCCCGATTCTATCGTTGGCGCCGGCGGTCGTGGCCTGGGCGGTCATTCCATTCACCGACACAATGGTGCTCGCAAATCTGAACGCGGGCTTGCTCTATATCCTGGCGATGACCTCTCTCGGTGTCTATGGCGTCATCATCGCGGGTTGGGCGTCGAACTCGAAGTACGCGTTTCTGGGCGCAATGCGATCGGCGGCGCAGATCGTCGCCTACGAGATCGCGATGGGTTTCGCGTTGGTCGGTGTTCTGATGGCGGCGGGCAGCTTGAATCTGGGCGAGATCGTGCGGGCCCAGCAAGGTGGGGTTCTGAGCTGGTTCTGGCTACCCTTGTTCGGATTGATGCTGGTCTATTTCATCTCGGCGGTCGCTGAAACCAACCGCGCGCCGTTCGACGTCGCCGAAGGCGAATCCGAAATCGTCGCCGGCTTTCACGTCGAGTATTCCGGCATGGCGTTCGGTCTGTTCTTCCTGGCCGAGTACGCCAACATGATTTTGTTGTCGGCGCTGACCGCGCTGATGTTCTTCGGCGGTTGGTTGTCGCCGTTCGAAGGGATCCTGCCGGAGTCCGTGTTTGCGATTCCGGTGATTGGCACCCTGCTCGGTGCCGGCATCCATTGGTTGTTGTTGAAGACTTCGTTCTTCCTGTTCTGTTTTCTGTGGTTTCGCGCCACCTTCCCGCGTTATCGCTACGACCAGATCATGCGTCTGGGCTGGAAGGTACTGATTCCTGTCACGATCGTCTGGCTGTTTGGCGAAGGCATCGCCATCGCGCTCGGCTGGAAACCCTGGTTGTGAGGAGGTAAGGCAATGAATATGCTCAAGCACTACGTCAAGAGCTTCATGCTCTACGAATTGTTGCTGGGTTTGAAACTGACCGGGCGATATCTCTTTGCCCGCAAGATCACGGTGCAGTATCCGGAAGAAAAAACGCCGATTTCGCAACGATTTCGCGGTCTGCACGCGCTGCGCCGGTATCCGAACGGCGAGGAGCGCTGCATCGCCTGTAAGCTGTGCGAGGCGGTCTGTCCGGCGCTGGCGATCACCATCGAATCGGAACAACGCAGCGACGGCACGCGACGCACCACGCGGTACGATATCGATTTGTTCAAGTGCATTTTTTGTGGGTTCTGCGAGGAAGCCTGTCCGGTGGATTCCATCGTCGAGACCCGTATTTTCGAGTACCACTTTGAGAACCGCGGCGAGCAGATCATGACCAAGGACAAACTGCTCGCGATCGGTGACCGGTTCGAGGCTCAGATCGCGGCCGACCGGGCCGCTGACGCGCGCTACCGCTAGCGAACTAGAGGGCTGCATCGATGTCGTTTCAATTGATCTTGTTTTATGTGTTCAGCGCCATTCTGGTATTCGCGGCGGTGCGTATGATCACGGTGCGTAACCCGGTGCATGCCGCGTTGTTCTTGGTATTGGCATTTGTTACCAGTGCCGCGTTGTGGATTCTGATTGAGGCCGAGTTTCTTGGTATCTTGCTGGTGCTGGTGTATGTCGGGGCGGTGATGGTGTTGTTCCTGTTCGTCGTGATGATGTTGGACATCAACGTCACGCGGATGCGCGAGGGTTTCGTCAAGAATGCGCCGTTGGGCATCGCGGTGGCGGCAATCATGGTCCTTGAAATGGGACTCGTGCTTACCACCAAGGTGTTTGACGCACCCGCACCCACGCCGGCGCCCGCGGACTACAGCAACACCGAGGCGATCGGCGAGATGTTGTATACCGAGTATCTCTACCCGTTCGAGATCGCCGCGGCGATCTTGTTGGTCGCGATCATCGCGGCGATCTCGCTCACCTTGCGTCGTCGCCCGGAGACGAAATACCAGGATCCCGCCCAACAGGTGCGGGTGCGGCGCGAAGACCGCGTCCGACTCGTTGCGATGAAATCCGAACAACCAGGCGCGGAATAACGCGCGGAACCGATACCAATCAAGCCAGCCATGATCCCGCTTTCGCACTTTTTGATACTCGGCGCGGTGCTGTTCTCGCTCAGCGTGGCGGGAATTTTCCTTAACCGCAAGAATATGATCGTTTTGTTGATGTCGATCGAGTTGATGCTGCTGGCTGTCAACATGAATTTCATCGCCTTTTCGCATTTTCTCGGCGATATCAACGGTCAGATCTTCGTGTTTTTCATTTTGACCGTGGCGGCCGCCGAGTCGGCGATCGGTTTGGCGATTATGGTGGTGTTGTTCCGCAATCGCCAGACGATCAACGTGCAGGATCTCGACGAGATGAAGGGGTAGAGAACCAATGGAACAGCTATACCTAGCCATCCCGCTCGCTTCACTGTTCGGCGCCATCGTCGCCGGCTTGTTCGGTAAGGCCATTGGCCGTACCGGCGCGCATACGGTGACGATCCTTGGCGTCGCCATCTCGTTCATTCTGTCCGTCGTCGCGTTCAAGCACATCGTGATGGACGGCGGCGAAACCTTTAACGGAACGGTATATACCTGGGCCGTCACCGGCGGATTGAACCTCGAAGTCGGTTTCCTGATCGACCGCCTGTCGGTGTTGATGATGGTCGTGGTGACCTTTGTGTCGCTGATGGTGCACATCTACACGATTGGCTACATGCACGATGATCCCGGTTACCAGCGGTTCTTCGCGTACATTTCGCTTTTCACCTTCGCGATGTTGATGCTGGTGATGAGCAACAACTTCCTGCAGTTGTTCTTTGGCTGGGAAGCGGTGGGTCTGGTGTCGTATTTGCTGATCGGGTTCTGGTACAACCGGCCGACGGCGATATACGCGAATCTCAAGGCGTTTCTGGTCAATCGAGTCGGCGACTTTGGATTCCTGCTCGGCATCGCCGCGGTGCTGATGTACACGGGTAGCCTCGACTATGCCGAGGTCTTCGCCAAGGCGCCCGAGCTGGAAGGGCAGACGATCCAGATTCTGGGTGGGCAGATGTGGTCCGTGCTGACTGTGATCTGCATCTTGCTGTTCATCGGCGCGATGGGCAAGTCCGCGCAGATGCCGTTGCACGTGTGGCTACCCGATTCGATGGAGGGTCCGACGCCGATCTCGGCGCTGATTCATGCCGCGACGATGGTCACGGCTGGCATTTTCATGGTCGCGCGGATGTCGCCGCTGTTCGAGCTCTCGGAAACCGCGTTGTCGTTCGTGTTGATCATCGGTGCCATGACCGCGTTCCTGATGGGGCTGGTCGGCATCGTGCAGAACGATATCAAGCGCGTGGTCGCTTACTCCACGTTGTCGCAGCTCGGGTACATGACCGTGGCGCTCGGCGTTTCGGCTTATTCCGCCGGAATCTTCCATCTCATGACGCATGCCTTTTTCAAGGCCTTGCTGTTTCTCGGCGCGGGTTCGGTGATCATGGCGATGCATCACGAGCAAGACATCCGCAAAATGGGTGGCCTGAGAAAATACATGCCCATTACCTATTGGACCGCGTTGATCGGTTCGTTGGCTCTGATTGGGTTTCCGGGATTCGCGGGTTTCTTCTCGAAGGATGCCATTATCGTCGCGGTACAGCATTCGCAGATTCCAGGCGCCAGTTTGGCGTACTGGCTGGTGCTGATCGGCGTTTTCGTGACTGCGTTTTATTCGTTCCGCATGTTTTTCCTGGTGTTCCATGGTCAAGAGCGAATGGATCACCACACCCGGGAGCATTTGCATGAGTCGCCGTGGGTGGTAACCGTGCCGTTGATCGCGCTCGCGGTGCCGTCGGTGCTCGCTGGATTTCTGATCGATCCGGTGGTGGTCGGCAACTACTTCCAGAGTGCGATTCAGGTGTTGCCGCAACATGATTCGCTACGCGCCCTCTCGGACCATTACGAAGGGCCGGCTGGCTTCATTCTGCACGGCCTAATGGCGCCGCCGTTCTGGCTTGCCATGGCCGGATTGGCGCTGGCGTGGTGGATCTATATGCGTAATCCGGCGCTTGCCGATCAATTGCGGCAGCGTTTCCAGTTGCCGTATGCGATTCTGACGCGAAAATATGGCTTTGACGAATTCAACGAGCAGGTTTTCGCGCGTGGATCGCTGGGACTCGGCAATACGCTATCGAACATCGGCGACCGCAAGTTGATCGATGGATTGATGGTCAACGGCTCGGCTCGGATCGTGGGTTGGGTTTCGGGCGTGATGCGGCAGGTTCAGACCGGTTATCTCTACCACTACTCGTTCGCCATGATTCTTGGTCTGATCGGATTGATCGGCTGGTTCGTGCTGCGCGCCGCCTGAGCGCCGCGGGTCGTGTCATGTATTTCGCGTTAAGGTAGGTTGGGATGTTCGCAGATTGGCCTTTGTTGACCCTGTTGATCTGGGTGCCGATTATCGGCGGATTCCTCGTGCTGGCGGCCGGCGAGCGTTCCGCCGAAGGGGTCAAGCGGCTCGCGTTATTGATCTCGGTGATCACTTTCGCGCTCAGTGTGCCCCTTTATACCGGGTTTGATCCCAGCCTCGCGACTCTGCAGTTCGAGGAATCGCGACCGTGGATTGCCGCGTTCAACATCAATTATCACCTCGGCGTCGATGGTATTTCGATGCCGTTGATCCTGCTGACGACCTTCACGACCGTCCTGGTCGTCATCGCGGGGTGGGAGGTCATACAGTTCAAGGTCTCCCAGTACATGGCCGCCTTCCTGATTCTGGAAGGCCTGATGATCGGCGTGTTCTCCGCGATGGACGCGGTGCTGTTCTATATCTTTTTCGAGGCGCAGTTGATTCCGATGTTCGTCATCATCGGTATCTGGGGTGGTCCACGGCGGGTTTACGCGACTATCAAGTTCTTCATCTACACCTTCTTCGGTTCGGTGTTCATGCTGGTCTCGCTGATTTATTTATACAGTCAGTCTGGCACGTTCTCGATCCTCGAACTGCATCAGTTCCCGATCGGGCTGAACGCGCAGATCCTGATTTTCCTGAGCTTCCTGATTGCGTTCGCGGTCAAGGTGCCGATGTGGCCGGTACACACCTGGTTGCCGGACGCGCACGTCGAGGCGCCGACGGGTGGTTCGGTCGTGTTGGCCGCGATCATGTTGAAGATCGGCGGCTACGGCTTCCTGCGCTTCAGCCTGCCGATCACGCCCGATGCCAGCGCGCACCTCGACTGGTTGATGATCATGTTGTCGTTGATCGCGATCGTTTACATCGGCTACGTCGCGCTGGTGCAAGGCGACATGAAAAAGCTGATCGCGTACTCCTCGATCTCGCACATGGGATTCGTGACCCTGGGGTTTTTTGTGATGTTCGCGATTTATGGCAATACCCAGCACGTCGATGGTGCGGTCATGGGCATCGAGGGGGGTATCGTGCAGATGATCTCGCACGGGTTTATTTCCGCGGCGATGTTCCTCTGTGTCGGCGTGCTTTATGACCGCCTGCACAGTCGCATGATCAGCGACTATGGTGGTGTCGCCAATACCATGCCGGTATTCGCGGCGTTCATGGTGCTGTTCGCGATGGCCAATGCCGGACTGCCGGGAACCTCCGGTTTCGTCGGAGAGTTCCTGGTGATTCTCGCGAGCTTCCAGGCCAGTTTCTGGATCGCGTTCGCCGCCGCGTTGACGTTGATTCTCGGTGCAGCCTATACGCTATGGATGGTCAAGCGCGTCGTGTTCGGCGCGGTGGCCAACGAAGGCGTCGCGAGCTTGCGCGACGTCAATCGTCGCGAAACATTGATTCTGGCGTTACTCGCGGCGGTGGTCCTGCTATTCGGGCTGTGGCCGGCGCCACTGTTCGACGTGATGCACACGAGCGTGGAGCACTTGGTACGCCACGCGCTGGTCTCGAAACTTTAGTACACCCTGGCTACGGAAGATCCTGCTCATGCCGAATTTCTCCACCATACTGCCCGAAGTCTACATGCTCACGATGGCATGCGTGGTGCTGGTGGTTGACCTGTTTCTCAGCCCTAGGCAGAAGGGTGTCAACTATCTTTTGACCCTGGCGACACTCCTCGGCGCGATTCTGGTCACGCTGATGTCCCGTGACAACAGCGTGGTGCTCGCGTTCGGCGACAGCTTCGTGCGCGATCCGATGGCGGATATCCTGAAAGTGTTCATATTCGCGATCATGCTGGCTGTAATGCTGTACTCGCAGCGATACATTAAGGACCGCGATATGTTCCATGGCGAGTTTTTCGTCCTTTCCCTGTTCGCGGTGCTGGGCATGCAGATCATGGTCTCGGCGTATAGCTTCCTTACGCTTTACCTTGGTCTCGAGTTGTTATCGCTTTCGCTGTACGCGCTCGTTGCGTTCCAGCGCGATACCAGCCGTGCGTCTGAGGCAGCGATGAAGTATTTCGTCCTCGGCGCGATTGCGTCGGGCATGCTGTTGTACGGAATTTCCATACTGTATGGCTTGACCGGTAGCCTCAGCTTCATCGATGTGCATAACCAGTTGGTCAGGATGCAGGGGCAGGTGGATGTCAGCCTGATATTCGGGTTGGTGTTCGTCATCGTTGGCATCGCGTTCAAGTTCGGCGCGGTCCCGTTTCATATGTGGGTACCCGATGTCTATCATGGGGCGCCAACCGCGGTCACGATGATTATCAGTTCCGCATCGAAGATCGCGGCGTTCGCGATGATCATGCGGCTATTGATCGAGGCGTTGGGTAGCCTCCAGGCAAGTTGGGAAGACATTCTGACCGTGTTGGCGGTGCTCTCGATCGGCGCCGGCAACCTGATCGCGATCGCTCAGTCGAATATCAAGCGCATGCTCGCCTACTCGACGATCGCGCACGTTGGGTTCATTCTGCTAGGTATCATGACGGGATCGCGCGACGGGTATGTCGCATCCATGTTCTACACCTTGACCTATGCGTTGATGTCGCTCGGCGCGTTCGGCGTGATCGCCATGCTGAGTCACCGCGAGTTCGAGGCGGAAAATCTCGAGGATTTCAAAGGCCTCAACGAGCGCAATCCGTGGCTGGCATTCCTGGCCATGCTTCTGATATTTTCGATGGCGGGTGTTCCGCCCTTGGTTGGCTTCTACGCCAAGCTGAACATCCTGCAGGCCGTGGTCCAGCACGGCGACATCTGGCTGGCGGTTTATGCCGTCTTGATGTCGGTGGTCGGCGCCTACTACTACCTGCGGGTGGTCAAAATGATGTATTTCGACAAGCCTACGGTTGAATACGCACCGAGCAGTGGCCTGGGCTTCAATATCGCGCTTTCAGTCAACGGCTTGTTGATGGTGGCGCTGGGGATCTTCCCTGGCGCATTGCTATCGCTTTGTATCTACGCAATCAGATAACTCTTGCAATATCAATTATATCTGCCTCTATTCGAAATAAATTCGCGTGCCTACTTGAATTCCGGGAGTGGTGCGGCTATTATCCGTCACCTCGTTGCGGGGTGGAGCAGTCTGGCAGCTCGTCGGGCTCATAACCCGAAGGTCGCAGGTTCAAATCCTGCCCCCGCTACCAAACGAGCCGCCCCTTAAGGGGCTTTTTTCATCCAAGCAAGGTGCTTGTATAACAACAAAGGGCCAACGGCCCTTTTTTTGTTGCTGCGAATGTCGGAAATCACACAGGAAACGCTGAGAAAGATCATTGAGCCCGTCGCGGAAGGGCTGGGTTGCGCGTTGTGGGGCATAGATTTTCGTGCCTATGATAAAAACGCGCTGCTTCGGGTCTACATAGATAAGGACGCGGGGGTGACGCTCGATGATTGCGCCGACGTCAGTCACCAGCTCAGCGCGGTTCTCGATGTGGCGGATCCGATAGGAGTACCCTATACATTGGAGGTGTCCTCCCCGGGCGTGGATCGACCGTTATTCGGTTATCCGCACTACCAGCGTTACATTGGGCAGCGCGTCAAGCTGCGGCTCAAGTGGCCGATCGACGCACGCCGCAATTTCGAGGGCACGCTTGAGTTTGCTGATCCGACGCAGGTTCGATTGCGCCTAGAGAAAGAAACTCTAGTCGATATCCCGCTCGACGCGATCGCGCGCGGGCAACTCCAGGTTGATTTAGAGCAGTACGCCAAAGAGCTGAAACGATGAGTAAAGGAAAAGAAATCCTGCAGGTGGTCGAGGCGGTCTCGAACGAAAAGAACGTCAATGAAGACGTGATCTTCGAGGCATTGGAGGCGGCTCTCGCCTCGGCGACTCGGAAAAAATACGACGATGATTTCGATGTTCGGGTCGCGATCGATCGCAAAACGGGAGAGTATGAAACCTTCCGTCGCTGGATCGTGGTTGACGACGAAGACCCGGAGTTTGAGTCCCCAAAACGGCAAATCCTGTTCAGCTACGCGATTCTCAAGCAACCCGACGCGAAGGTTGGCGACTATGTCGAGGAGTCGATCGAATCGGCCGATTTCTCGGGGCGAATCGCGGCGCAGACGGCCAAGCAGGTCATCGTGCAAAAGGTCCGCGAGGCGGAACGGCAACAGATCGTTGAAGCCTTTCGCGGCCGTGTCGGTACGTTGATCATGGGCACTGTCAAGCGTTCAGATCGCAAGGGCGTTTTTCTCGACCTGGGCGAGAATGTCGAAGTGCTGGTCGCCCGCGAGCATATGATCCCGCGGGAGAACGTGCGCAATGGTGATCGCATGCGTGCCTATCTGATGGAGGTCAGCCCGGATGCCAAAGGGCCATTGTTGCGCGCAAGTCGCACCCACCCCGGCTTCTTGGTCGAATTGTTCAAGCTCGAAGTACCCGAGGTCGGGCAGGGCATGATCGACATACTGGGTGCCGCGCGCGATCCAGGGCTGCGCGCTAAGATTGCCGTTCGTTCGTATGATTCTCGTCTCGACCCGGTCGGTGCGTGTGTCGGCATGCGGGGCTCGCGGGTGATGGCTGTATCGAATGAACTCGCAGGCGAACGCGTGGATATCATCCTGTGGGATGACAATCCGGCCCAATATGTCATTAATGCCATGTCGCCGGCCGAGGTGTCGTCAATCGTCATTGATGAAGACAAGCATTCGATGGATATCGCCGTAACTGAAGAAAAATTGTCGCAGGCCATCGGGCGTAGCGGTCAGAACGTGCGCTTGGCGAGTCAGCTCACGGGCTGGGAGCTCAATGTGATGACCCTGGAGGAGGCGACCTCGAAAAGCGAATCCGAGGCGCGTGAGTTTATTCAGGCGTTCCAGGACCAGCTTGATGTCGACGAAGAGGTCGCGTCGATCCTGGTGCAAGAGGGTTTCACCAGCGTCGAGGAAATCGCCTACGTTCCGGAGCGAGAGCTGTTGGAGATTGACGTGTTCGATGAGGGCATGGTTCAGGAACTGCGGAGTCGCGCACGCGATGCGCTGCTGACTCGCGCGATCGCGAGCGAGGAGCAGTTTGAAAACAGCGAGCCGGCGGACGACTTGTTGTCCCTGGGCGGCATGGACGAGGAGACCGCGCGCAAACTCGCGGCGAAGGGTATTCGTACCCGGGACGACCTGGCGGAGCAGTCGGTGGAAGAACTGGTCGAAGATGTTTTACCCGGAATGGACGAAGAAACCGCGGCGGCCTTGATCATGAAGGCGCGCGAGCATTGGTTCACCGAGGGTGAGCAGATCGCCTAGTCATAACAGTCAAATTTCCGGGAGAAAGAGCAATGAGTCAGGTAACCGTCATACAGCTTGCCGAGGTGGTCGGAACCCCTGTGGATCGATTGCTCGATCAAATGCGGGAAGCCGGGATCACAGTGACCGATCCGCACCAGACCGTCAGCGACGAGCAGAAACTCACCCTGCTTGACCATCTACGTCGCAGCCACGGCAAAGAGGGCAATGAGCCCGGTGCCAAGAAGATCACGCTGAAGCGCAAGAGCCTGACCGAGATCAAGGTCGGCAGTGGCATTGGCCGCCCGAAAACGGTGAGCGTCGAGGTTCGCAAGAAGCGTACCTATATCAAACGCGACGAATCGGCGCCCGAGTCAGAGGTCGCGGTGCCGGAGCCGATCATCAACAAGACGGCGGAACTGGCCCGGCAAATGGAAGCCGAGCGCAAGGCGGTGATCGAAGCGACCCAGCGTGGCGAGCTCGAGCGGCGGCAACTTGACGAGGCGGCCCGTAAGCGAGAGGAGGATGCGCGAATCGCTCAGGCCGAGGTCGAGCGCAAAGCCGCCGAGGCCGCAGCGCCTCCCGTGCCCGAGCCGGTGGCGGTGGAAACGCCCGTCACCGCCCTTGAAGAGGCAGCCCCACCGACGGTCGAGGCACCCACGGCGGAAGGCGCTGCACCCGAGGTGGCCAAGCATCAACCGCCCGCGGGTGCCGCCGAAACGGAAGCGGCGGTGCGTGAGCGGGAAAAAAGCAAGACCAGCAAGGTCAAAAAGAAAAAGGAAGTTGCCGAGCCTACCCGGTACGGGCGCAATGAACTGCATATCGATGCGGGACGTGGTGCGCGGCGCAGAACGAAGTCCAGACCGGGTACACCGAGTAAGGCGCCGCTGGTTCGCCACGGATTTGAGAAGCCCACGGCGCCGGTCGTGCGCGAAGTCGAGCTACCCCCGTTGATCACGGTCAGCGAACTGGCGCAGCAGATGGCGGTCAAGGCTTCCGAGGTCATCAAGGTTCTAATGGGCATGGGCGTCATGGCCACCATCAACCAAAATATCGATCAAGACGTCGCCCAGCTCGTCGTCGAGGAGTTGGGGCACAAGGTAAAAATAAAAGAAATCAAAGATCTGGAGTCTGAAATCGAGGAGCAGGGGGTCGTTGCGGATGAGCAACTCGAAGCGCGTCCCCCGGTGGTAACGATCATGGGTCACGTCGATCACGGCAAGACGTCGCTGCTCGATCATATTCGGCGCACTCGCGTCGCCGCGGGTGAGGCCGGTGGTATTACTCAACACATCGGCGCCTACCACGTCGAGACCGAGAAAGGCATGATCACCTTTCTTGACACACCGGGCCACGCCGCGTTCACCTCGATGCGCGCGCGCGGCGCGCAAGTCACCGATATCGTCATCTTGGTCGTGGCGGCCGACGACGGTGTGATGCCACAGACGGCCGAGGCCGTGAAACACGCCAAGGCGGCGGGTGTTCCCATCGTAGTCGCGGTCAATAAGGTCGACCGGGTCCAAGCGGATCCGGAGCGGGTGCGCCAAGAGTTGGTCAAGCACGAGGTCATCCCCGAGGAGTGGGGGGGCGAGAACATGTTTGTGAATGTCTCGGCAAAAACCGGGCAGGGCATCGACGAGTTACTCGATGCCGTACTGTTGCAGGCCGAGGTACTGGAGCTGAAGTCCGTGGTCGAGGGCAACGCGCAGGGTACCGTGGTCGAATCAACGCTCGACAAGGGGCGTGGGCCGGTCGCGACGGTTTTGGTGCAGAGCGGAACCCTGAATCGCGGTGACGTCGTGCTTTCCGGCATGGAATATGGCCGCGTCCGCGCCATGTTCGACGAAGCGGGTCGGCAAGTTAAATCCGCCGGTCCGTCAATGCCGGTTGTCATCCTTGGACTGTCGGGTACCCCCAATGCGGGCGACAAGGTCATCGTGGTCGAGGATGAGCGCAAGGCCAAAGAGGTTGCCGAAATGCGGCGCGCCAAGTCGCGCGACAACAAGCTCGCGACCCAGCAGGCGGCAAAGCTCGAGAATATTTTCTCCTCGATGCAGGACGGCGAAAAGGCAATTCTCAACGTGGTGGTCAAGGCCGACGTACAAGGCTCCGCCGAGGCGCTGCGTGACGCATTGGTCGGACTCTCTGGCGAACACGTCACGGTGAACATGGTCGCCGCGGGTGTCGGTGGCATCAACGAATCCGACGTGAACCTCGCGATGGCCTCGGGGGCGACCATGATCGGTTTCAACGTGCGGGCCGATGCGGCCGCGCGGCGCGTGGTGCAGGAAAACGGCGTCGATTTGCGCTACTACAGCATTATCTATGACGTGATCGATGACGTGAAAAAGGCCTTGACCGGCATGCTCGCGCCCGAGCTGCGCGAGGAGATCGTGGGTACGGCCGAAGTGCGCGATGTGTTCAAGTCGTCGGCGTTTGGCGCGGTCGCGGGTTGTCTTGTGGTCGAAGGCGTCGTCCGTCGCGGCAATCCGATTCGAGTGTTGCGTAACAACGTGGTGATCTACCAGGGCGAACTGGAATCGTTGCGTCGCCATAAGGACGATGTCAACGAGGTGCGCGCGGGCACGGAATGCGGCATCGCGGTGAAAAATTACAACGATGTGCGCGTCGGTGACATGATCGAGAACTTCGAGCGTGTCGAGGTCCAGCGCAAACTTTAGGAAGATGACCAGTTCGCCGGTATGAAAGAATATTCACGCACCCAACGCCTTGGCGAGCAGATCCATCGCGAACTTTCCGAGTTGCTATTACGGGAGGTAAAGGATCCGCGCGTGGGCATGGTCACGATCGGTGCGGTCGAGGTGAGTTCGGACCTCTCGAGCGCCAAGGTCTATTACACCGCGATGGGCGGTGACGCGACGCGCGCGGAGACGCAGGCAGGATTGAATCGGGCGAGCGGCTTCTTGCGTTCACAATTGGCGCATCGACTGAATATCCGGCAGACGCCCATTTTGCGCTTCCTGTTCGACGAATCCGCCGAGCGCGGCATGCGTCTCGATGCCTTGATTTCGGCGGCCCGCGCCGCTGATGACCAAACCCATCGTGATTAAATGATACCGCCGCGTAGCCTTCATCGGAACCGTACGTCAACACTGGTCCACTGGGCTGGGCCCGATTCCGATCACTGGCTCTGGGTGTCAATAACGTCACGATGTGCTAGTCTGACAAAATTTTTTATCTCATCGAACTTTGGAGTTCTTGAACATGACGATGACGAGTGAAAGCAAGGCCGAAGTGGTCGGCTCTTATCAGCGCGCGGCGAACGACACTGGTTCGCCCGAGGTGCAGGTTGCGCTGCTGACGGCAAGAATCCGCGATTTGACCAAACACTTCGAGACGCACAAGAAAGACCACCATTCCCGTCGCGGACTGCTGCGGATGGTCAACCAGCGGCGCAAGTTGCTCGACTATCTCAAGGACCGGAATGTCGAGCGCTATCAGGATTTAATCACTAAGCTCGAACTGCGTCGTTAGTGGTTGTTGGTGATTTCGGTAAACAAGGTTGGGAAATAAAGTGACGGTCGTAAAGCAATCCTTCCAGTATGGTCAGCACACGGTAACGCTTGAAACGGGTGAAATCGCCCGTCAGGCCGATGGCGCTGTTTTGATAAACATGGCCGATACCGTGGTCCTGGTGACGGCGGTTGGTATGAAACAGGCGAAGCCGGGTTCGGATTTCTTTCCGTTGACCGTCGACTATCAGGAGCGTACCTATTCGGCCGGACGCATCCCGGGTGGCTTTTTCCGTCGCGAGGGGCGCCCCAGCGAAAAGGAGACCTTGACTTCCCGCCTGATCGATCGGCCGATTCGTCCGTTGTTCCCGAAGGGATTTACCAACGAGGTTCAGATCATCGCGACTGTCAAGTCGTTGAACCCGGAAGTCGATCCTGAAATCGTCGCGCTGCTTGGCGCATCGGCCGCGCTCGCGGTATCCGGACTGCCGTTCAGCGGTCCACTTGGTGCGGCACGCGTCGGATATCAAAACGGCGAATACATTCTGAATCCGACCGCCACCGAACTGGCGACCTCCGACCTTGACCTAGTGGTCGCCGGTACCGAGAGCGCGGTATTGATGGTGGAATCCGAGGCCAAGGTCCTGTCGGAGGCGGTGATGCTAGGCGCGGTGATGTTCGGTCACGAGCAGATGCAGGTCGCGATCGAGGCGATCAAGGCACTGGCGGCCGAGGCTGGCAAGACGCCTTGGCAGATCACGCCGTCGGCCGACAACTCTGCGTTACTCGATACTGTGCGTGACGCATGCGGTGGTGAACTCGAACAGGCCTACCAGATCGCCGAAAAGCTCGACCGTTATCACCGGATCGACGAGATTCGAGACGGCGTCGTCGCGAAACTCGCGGACGCGGCAGACCCCGAGGCGCCGGGTCAGGCGGAGGTGGTCGAAGCGTTCGGCAAGCTTGAGAAAAAGCTCGTGCGCGGGCGCATCCTGGCCGGCGAACGACGTATCGACGGTCGTGACCACCAAACCGTACGCCCGATCACGGTGCGTGTCGGCGTGTTGCCGCGCACCCATGGATCGGCGCTGTTCACCCGCGGCGAAACCCAGGCGCTGGTCGTCGCGACGCTCGGCACGACGCGCGATGCGCAGATCATCGATGCAATCGAGGGGGAGCGCAAAGAGCACTTCTTGTTCCACTACAACTTCCCGCCATTCTGCGTCGGCGAAACCGGCCGTGTCGGAACGCCGAAGCGTCGCGAGGTTGGCCATGGTCGCTTGGCCAAGCGGGGTGTGCAGGCGGTTCTGCCGTCCGCCGAGGACTTTCCGTATGTCATCCGGGTCGTTTCCGAGATCACTGAATCCAACGGGTCATCCTCGATGGCGTCCGTCTGCGGCGGCTCTTTGTCGATGATGGACGCCGGTGTGCCGCTGAAAGCACCGGTTGCCGGTGTGGCGATGGGTCTGGTGATGGAAGACGACGGATCCTATGCCGTGCTGTCCGATATTCTGGGTGACGAAGACCACCTTGGCGACATGGACTTCAAGGTCGCGGGCACCGAAAACGGGATCACCTCGCTCCAGATGGATATCAAGATCGCAGGCATCACGCCCGAGATCATGAAAAAAGCTCTGGAACAGGCCAAGGCAGGTCGTCTGCACATCCTTGGTGAAATGTCCAAGTCGCTGACCGGCGCGCAGGAATTCAGCATCCACGCGCCCAAGATCGAAACCATGCAGATCCCTGTCGACAAGATCCGTGAAGTCATCGGGTCCGGCGGCAAGGTCATCCGCGAGATCGTGGAAACCTCGGGTGCAAAGGTCGACATCAACGACGACGGCGTGATCAAGATCGCATCCAGCGACGCGGACGCCATCAAGCGGGCCTATGACATGATCTGGTCGATCGTCGCCGAGCCGGAAGAAGGCAAGGTCTATCGCGGCAAGGTCGTGAAGCTCGTGGATT
>JBHJOI010000007.1:0-9211 GCA_050329935.1 Thiotrichales bacterium
GAGCTGCGCGCCAACGCAACGATCCGGCGCGGTATCACTGACGGCGTGAGTCTGGTGCAAGTCGCGGAAGGCGCGCTCGCGGGCATTCAGTCGTTGCTGCAACGCGCGCGGGAACTGGCTGTGCAGGCGGCGAATGGGATCATTGGCGAATCGAGTGCGCAAATCGTAGCCGGCGCGGTCCTGGATACTCCCGCGGACCCATCGCCCAACGGGAGTCGCGCATCGCCGGAGCGGGGCGCGCTGGATCGGGAGCTTCGGCATATCCTCGAAGAAATTCCGCGCATCACCGATGCAACCACTCCGTTCGAGATCAAGCCGCTCCGCGAGTATGTGCCACCCTCGCCGCCGGATCCTCCCGAGGTGCCGCAACCTTGGCAACTTCCGGCGACGCAGCCTTTGTTGGGCAACGTGCGTCATTTGGGCGACATGTTCTGGAACGGAGATACGACGAGCTATCCCTCCGGTATCGTGCCCACGGCGTACATCCCAGCCGGGGCGACGGGTATCCGCATCGAAATGGATGCGATTGTGGCCGATGACGATATTCAGGTGTTCACGCGCGACGGTAAGCATCTCGTCGGCACGCCGATCTCTGGTCCCGATCCGGATTTCGTTTGGTCCGCCAACGCGGTCGTCGGCGTCGCGAGCGCGGATGCCTTGGTGCTGACCGAAGCAAAAGGCTTTCTGGCTGGCGCGACCTACGATGACGCTCAACTTGTGCCCGGGTCCGGCAGCACCACGTACAACGGCATGACGTTGACCTACAGCGGCGACGGCGACCAGGCCGATAGCGTGCCCAACGACGGGCGTGTCGATGCCGGTGGCGCGGTAGAGATTCTGGAGATCGATCAGACGACGGAAGATCTGATTCTCATGAGCGTCGGCACCGGTGCGTTTTATGTCACGGCGACCTGGGCATCCATGCCCGGCGATCCGGGATCGCCGCCACCCCCACCGCCAACCCCTCCATGGGCGCCACCGCCTCCGCCGGAGGTGTTTCGACCCATCGAGATCGTGACGGATGCACCTTTTGGCGGCGAGATCAAGATATTGACCTTGGCGCGCACGCCGACCGACACGCGAACACTGGGCATCGACACGATTACGTTCGACACCGCGGAAAGTTCCCGCGCCGCGATGAACGCCCTCTCCACCGCGCTCGAAACCGTGAGCGGTTACCGCGCCTACTACGGCGCGATGCAATCACGTTTTGAATCGGCGATGAGCGAATTGGAAGGCCGTTACACCGGTCTCTCAGCCTCGCGCTCGCGCATTCTCGACGCGGACTACGCCGCCGAAACCGCCAAACTCACCCGCACCCAGATTCTGCAACAGGGCGGCATCGCGATGCTGGGGCAGGCGAATCAACTGCCGCAGAGCGTGTTGAGGTTGCTGGGGTGATCTGAGGCGGCCGTGGACGGTCAAGCAAGAACTGACGCGCCACGGTGACTTGACAAAACTGCAGCACACCCCATCATACACACTTATGCGTACACACATAATGAAGGGTACTGCGATGGCGACGGTAATCAGCAAAGTCTTCTCCAACGGAAACAGTCAGGCGGTTCGGATCCCGCGCGAATTCAGAATGAGCGCCAGCCGTGTGGAAATCAGCCGCACCCCCCAGGGCGACCTTGTCATCCATCCGATCCCAACGGATCGAGGTGCGGCGCTGCTGGAGGCATTGTCGGGATTCGACGACGAGTTCGTGGCGCTGCTAGAGGAAGACCGAGGCGAACCCCTCCCTGTCCAGGAACGGGAAGACCTGTGAACTATCTCCTCGACACCAACATCCTGATTTACCTGATCAAGAACAAACCACCCGCAATCGCCGCGCGGGTAGATACGTTGGATGAGCGTTCGCTGCTCGGCATGTCTTTCATCACGTACGCGGAGTTGCTCAAGGGCGCCGAACGCAGCACCCGGAAGGCAGAGGCGCTGCGGACGCTCGAACGCCTCACGGCCCATATTCCAGTACAGTTCGCGATCGAGCGGAGTTTATGCGCGCACTACGCCACACAGGCGACTCAATTGAAAATCGCCGGAACCCCGATCGGCGCGAACGACTTGTGGATCGCATGCCACGCGCTCTCCGTGGGGGCGACACTGGTAACCAACAACACTCGCGAGTTCGAGCGTGTGCAAGGGCTGCGCTTGGAGAATTGGACCATCG
Organism: Thiotrichales bacterium; assembly: GCA_050329935.1. Classification (GTDB taxonomy): domain Bacteria; phylum Pseudomonadota; class Gammaproteobacteria; order UWMA-0217; family UWMA-0217; genus CAYSFW01. Next base: position 2,174 of record JBHJOI010000007.1, read on the forward strand.
AATAGGCCTGGGGGAACACTATTCAATAACAACAGACTTCCGCCCTTCCTACTTTCGGGGCCTTCGGGCCCCGATTTTTTTCCGCGTGTCAGGTGTCGCCATCAACAATAGATGGGAGCGAGCGGTAGCGCACACGACTAGGCCAACACGGCTTCAAGCCGAAATTGATTCGCAGCCGGACGCACTTCCTTCTGCCGGCCGTGACCCGGCAGGTTCTTGATTTCAATCGTCACCAAGCCGGCGTTCGCCAACTGGTCGATATCGCGCTTGACCGCACTGCGATCGCGATGCAACCGCTGCGCCACGCCGGTGATTGAATCAGGTCGTTCCTTGATGGCGCGAAAGACGTCGAGGCGCGCGGCCGAGAGCAGCTTGAGTAGCTCCGAGGGCTCCTCGAAACTGACGGTAAGCTCCTCGGGCATCTCGACCCCGGCATCGGCCCGGCGCGCGATATCGATACCGCGTGCAAAGAACTCTGTTTTCCATTCCAGCGGCGACGCACGCTAGGACCCAGACAAGCTCAGTCACCCAATTCAACAACTACAGACATCCGCCTTTTTTGCTTGAGGGTCGTGGTCTGCCGATTTCTTTCTCCGGGTACCGGGTCGGCTGCCCCGGCCGTTGAGCAACCCGTTAGAGGCTGTTCGCGACGCGGGCTAGCCACTGGTCGATTGCGTATAACCAATAACTCATGCACAATTTTTATTGATAACGTCTCAACGCAGAGCGAAGAACATGCAGAGCATGACCCTAGAGCAACTTAGGACTGCCAACGAAGCCGGCGGCGTCGCGGACGTTACGCTGAAAGGGCGGGGTGGTGCGTTCTTCGTGCAGATCGCTACCCGCAATGGCGGTGCGGCCGTACTGGCCAAGGCACGCAGCAGCGAGCCGCGCCGTTTCGGCAATCCCGCCGCTGCCTTGAACGTGTTGCGCGATGCCGGCATCACCACTGGCCGGTTCGATGCAGGCGAATGGAATCCGGCCGAGCGTGAACCGGCGCCGGGGACCAGCGGACGCGCCGCCGCGCTGCGCAAGGCGCACCAAGCCGCGGCCTATTCGGAATGGCTGGCCGCCGAGCTACAGGACGCCATGGACGACCCCCGGCCGAACTTCTCCCATGATGCAGTCTTGGCCGAAATGGATGCCGACATTGCGACGCTCGTCGGCGAGCATGAAGCCAGCCGGTAAAACGCATACTTGAGTAGACCCGGCGGGCCCATGGTCGCGGCGGAAAAGCCCTATCGAATCGAGTGGCGGCCAAAGGCCCGCGAGGATCTGCGCGCAATCGTTCAATTTATAGGCAAAGACGCACCAACCAGGGCTCGCGCCTTCGGCCGGGATCTGCACGACAAGACTTTGCCACTCGCGCAGCACCCAGAGCTTGGCCACACCGGGCGGCCCGGTCTCGCCGTACCTGCGCGCGAGTTGGTCGTGCATCGGAACCATATCGTTTTTTACCGCGTGCTCCACGAGACGCGCACCGTGGAGATTTTACGAGTTAAGCACGCAGCGCAGCAAAGACCCTAATAGCGGTGTGAGGCTATTCCAGCAACAACGTTTCAGCATCATCTCAATGCCCCGCGCTCGCGAATCCTCGACGCGGACTACGCCGCCGAGACGACGGAACTGACTCGCACTCAGATCCTGCAACAAGGTGGCATCGCGATGCTGGGACAGGCGAATCCGCTGCCGCAGAACGTGTTGCGATTGTTGGGTTAATCTCGATCGGCGTTGGTGAGCCTTCAAAAAAACAACGTGTTCCGGCGGGCGGCAACACCCGTGGGCACCTGGACTAGGCCGTCGCCCGACTCAACAACGTCAGACTTACGCCTTATTCGCTTCGGGGCTTTCAGGCGCCGGTTTGCTTCGGTTTACCAGACGTTGCCATTGTCAACGTGGGGGCGCCAGCGTGAACGCGGGCACTTGCCTCCGGCGGTGGATGTGGTCAATCGCTATTCAGCACCGCATCAAGGCTCGACGCAGTCACGATGCGGTCGAGCCAGACGAGCAAGGTCGGGGAGTCCGCCGCCTCGATTCGCCGGCGCTCGTCAGGCGGCACCTCGCCAAATTTGAGCTTGAGTTGCCGCAGAAGCACAGCAACTTCTGCCTGCTGTACACCCTGTTGCACGCCCTGTTGCACGCCCTGTTGCACGCCCTGTTGCACGCCCTGCTGGATGCCCTGCTGGATACCCTGCTCCAACCCCTCGCGTAATCCTTCCTGATGATGAAATCTGGCGAAGTGGCCCATTTGATTCACCTGCTTAAAGTGTTCGGTGTAACGTTCGCGATACATGCTGAATTCATTATCGTCAAGCCCCGCGTAGATGTCGATGAAGTCCAGGTACTTGAGCTGGCGTTCCGGATGGGGTTCCAGCCGCACCAGGCCCTCCACCGCTCGGGCAAAGACCTCGATCTTCTGCTCCGGGCGATACCGCATATTCGGCAGGTTAAGGCGCGCGACGAGATTGTCGCTGTCGCGGTACTGTTCGTAGAGCAGGTCGCCGAGGTCACAGACGAGGTATTTGAACTGAAGATATAGGTGACGCTCGCTGCCGAGTTCCAGCTCCGTGGGATAGTCACCGCCGCGCAGAAAGATCACCACTGGTACGACGCGCTCGGTCTGGCAGAGTTCGGCAAGATCGAGGCAATAGTGCGCGAGCCGATGAATCGAGAAGCGCCGGGCATCGCTTTCTTCCTCTATCACGAACAGTAGTGCCTCGCGCCGCCCGTCCGGCCATTCCACCAGCAGAGGCACATCGAGTTCGCGAAACCGCTCGCCAAGGCGCTCTTGAAGTTGCTCCTGGCGCAACGGAGTGATCCGTACATCTGCATCGAGCCCCTCGGCTTCGGCGGCGGCGAAGAATTCCAACGCCTGACGCGGGTAGTCGAGGATGAGATTCTTGAAATTTTGGTCGTGGCTCATGCGCGCGAACGGTCACCGAAAGCGTTCTTATTCTGTTCGGACTCTACCATGCGGGCACCGCGAGGACGCCACGCTTCGCCCATTGCGCGAAATCGAGCCCGTTTTTCACGATATTGGCGCTTTGGTGCCGATCATCAACGCCTGGTTTGAAGTGCTAAACGCCGATTGCAACGCATCCGTCACACGCGATCGAACAAGCTAGCGAAGTCTGAGTCACGCCAAGCCAAACCCCAACCGTGAGCCTCGCGCTCAGCCCATTAAACCCAAAACAACCAGCAGGGCAAAAGACAAGACCTGGTACCTTTGTGGAGACCTGGTACCTTTGTGGGTGGTACCTTTGTGGGACACGCTCCAAGCCTGCGACAAGGCGGAATCGCGATGCAGGGGCTACCCCTTCCGCCGCCAAATCTCGCCGAACACTATATCGAGCGCGCAATTCTTGACGGTGAATGTGAACCGCTCGCCGCTGAAATCGCCAGCCTTCTGCAACTGGCCTTGAACGCGCTGATAAACCTTGGCGGTCTTATGCTCCGGATACACCAGCACGTACCACTCGACGCCCTCTTTTTGATACAGCTCGAACTTGGTTCGTTCATCGCGTTCGGCGGTGCGGGGGGAGATGACCTCAAAAATGATCTCAGGTGTGCGGGTGACGCGCTCGTCCAGCTCGTGGCAGATCACCATCACATCGGGCCGCACGACGGTGTCGTCGGAAACGTCCCAATCCATCCCCATCAAGGCGTGGCATTGAGCGCAATCGCGCAACGCGTCAAGCATTTGGTTCAGAATCGCTCCACTCACGCTTTGATGAGTAACCCCTGGCGATGGCGACATCGCATACGGCGCGCCATGAATAAGCTCCCAATCGCCTTCCCAGGCCGCGTGGTCCCTCACCGTATAGTGCTCTGCGTACGCGACCGCCATTGCCTGCCCTCCATGCTTGGATTGCGTGATTGTAGCAAACCCGTCCGCGCGCCGCGTTGAGCGGCGATACGACGAGTCGCATCAACTACTCCAGCAGTCCCCGCGCGGGCACGCGTGTTCGCGCAATCGTCGCGCATCGACGATCCGTACGGTGGGGCCATCGAGCTCGATCAGCCCGTGCTTGCGCCATTCCGAGAGAAAGCGAATCACGGTCTCGGTCGCGACGCCGAGCATTCCGCCAAGGTCGGCGCGCGATAGCGGAAGCGCGGCGCCCGTTTCGGGCGGCGCCTCGGCGCACCAATCGAGCAGGAAATCGGCGACTCGTTCCGGCGCCCGACGCGCGGCGAGCGCCACGATACGCTCTCGGGCGCGCCGCATGGCGGTGTTGCAACGCCGGTCGATGCTATTCTGGAGCATCTGGAAGTGATGGCGGGCGTGTTCGAGACCGCGGCTCGACACCTGGCAAATCTCGCAGGCCATCGCCGCGACAGCGGCAACATGATAATCGCGGCCCACCAGACTATCGATTCCGAACAGATCGCCGGACTTGAGCAACTGCGTGATTTGTTCGCGGCCATCGGCGAGCGGAATGCATTCCTTGACCACCCCCTGACGCAGCATGAATATCGTTTCCACCCGCGCCGCGCGGGCATGGATCAATTCCCCGGTGGCATAGACGACCGTGGACTTGTTATAGAGTAGTTGCTCGAGTTTCGGCAGTTCGTCGTTCTGGAGTTCGCCGAACACGCATGCGCGTCGCGTCGCACACATCACGCAACCACTTCGATCCTGGACTTTCATCATGAGTCATCGGCACCGCGCCGCGGACGGGTTATAGGTGGCGTGATCGCACCGCGCGCGGCTCGGCGGCACAGGCCACAAGGGATGACGTGGAGTTAGGCGCTTGCCGCCTGGCGTGGAACCACGATTCTATGGATTCGACGCTTGGCTCCAAACTTCATCGCAAGAATAGCGGGCTGAACGCACAGCACAAATGATTCAACACGCACATCCGGCATGATGTAAATGATAAAAATCATGTTCACAAGCGGCCGACCAATAGATATTGTTCGGCTGTGGTCGCCGCCGCGTTCCGTGATTTGAACAATCGGGTCGCCCCGATGCCCCACCGTCATCCGCTCGAGGGCTCCTCTGCGCCTTATCGAGGCTCCAGATGCCTAACAACACCACCTCTGCGGCGGCAGGGTCTTTCCCACCGCGGCAACCTTTTGCCGGGCAAAAACGTCAATTTCATGTATTGCGGCAACTGATCCACATCAGTCACGGGTCGCGCCAATTCAAACTGCCAACACCATCACACGCCCAGAAGTTGGCGCGGATCATGCCTAGTAGTCACCCTAGAACCGGCATACGGCGCGTCGAACTGGCCCCATGAGAGCACAAAAGTGAAAACCAACCTGCCCGTGACCCAAACCGAGCGCACGATGCGCGACGGCACGATCATCGTGACCAAGACCGACCGCAAGGGTGTCATCACCGCCTGCAATCCGGATTTTGTCGAGATCTCCGGCTTTTCCGAGGACGAACTGATCGGGCGCAGTCAGAATGTCGTGCGCCACCCGGACGTGCCTCCCGCGATATTCGGCGACTTATGGCAAACGATTCAGGCCGGCAGGCCCTGGAGCGGCGTGGTCAAGAACCGCTGCAAGAACGGCGACCACTACTGGGTATACGCCAATGTCACGCCGCTGTATGTCGGCGAACGAATCGACGGTTACCTCTCCGTCCGTACGAAGCCAACCCGCGACCAAATCGCGGCGGCCGAAACCTTGTACCAACGCGTCGCGGAGTCGGCGACGCCGGAACGCCTGCTGAAGCAGGCGCTGCATCGGCGTGAAACGCATCCCAGATCGAGAATGACCCAACCACGTTGGTTGGGCGCGAGTGCGGTCGCGGCATTTGCCCTGATCGCGGCGATCGGCGCGCTCGGGCTACATCCCGCCCTATTGGCCGCGACCGCAGCGGTCGCCGCCGCCGCGGTCTGGGCTGGACTGCACGTGCTCCAGCGCCGCCATGACGCGTTTCTGCACGCGGTATCGACCCAGCTGCGCGGCCTCAGCGCGGGGCGATACTTCGATTGGATCGATGACGCTCACGAGGGTGCGTTCGGTGACCTCGCCGACGCGCTCAAAATGGCGCAGATCAAGATCGGCTACGACGTCGTCAACGCCAACCAGACCGTGCTTGACGTGATACACCTCAACCACGCGCTGGAGCGGGGCTCGGCGCAACTGCAGCAGATCTCGGCGACGATCGGCGATGCGGTCGCGGACATCGATGCGGCCGCCTCAGTGGTCAAGGAAAACGCGATCAGCGCGGCGCAAGCCGATAAAACCGCCGCCCGCGCGACCGCTACCGCGGCAGATGGTGGCGTGCGGTTGCGCGCGGCAATGGAGGCGATGCGCGACATGAGCAGCTTCGGACGCGAGATCGGGGCCGCCGTCACGCTGATCGATGAGATCGCCTTCAACACCCGTCTATTGTCGCTCAACGCCTCGGTCGAGGCCGCCCGCGCCGGCGAAACCGGTCGCGGATTCGCGGTCGTCGCCGCCGAGGTGCGCGACCTTGCGCAACACGCCGCGGAAGCGGCCTCCAAGGTCAAGGCCCTGGTCGACTGCACGCTGAAACGCATTGAATCCGGTTCGCAACACGTACACGAATCGTCGTCGGCGCTCCACCTCGTGATCGACGAAATCAGCCAGGTCAGCACCTTGATGACGCAGGTCGCGACCGCCGACGATCAACAAGCACACCGGGTGGATCAGCTGATTGGCCGGCTGCACACGGTCAGCCGGGGGATCGGCGAGAACGTCGATCAGGTCCACTACGTCCTCGCCTTGAGCCGCAGACTTGGCCAGACCGCGCAGGCCGCGCTGGAGGCAAGCAGTATCGCGGCACGTCCGGACGTCACTGATCCACCCAATGCGCGCGGAACGCCGCCGGCGCGGATGCGTAAAGCGGCGTGACCGCCCGTCATTCCTCTAAAACAAGGTAGATTGCATGCGCTCGAATCTTCCGGTCACTGGCGTCGAAGTGCCCATGAAAGCGGGTGAAACCATCACCTCGCGCACGGATGCGCGCGGCGTGATTACCCAGGTCAACGGGTACTTTCTGGAGATCAGCGGTTTCACGCTGGACGAACTGATCGGCGCGCCGCACAACATTGTTCG
>JBHJOI010000008.1:0-6882 GCA_050329935.1 Thiotrichales bacterium
GCCATCGCCGACGTCGCCGAGAAATACCAGGTGCCCGAGGTGAAGATCACCGGCGGCCAGCGCATCGACCTGTTCGGCGTGAAAAAGGAACAGCTCCCGCTGATGTGGAAAGACCTCGCCGACGCCGGTTTCGTCTCCGGTCATGCCTACGGTAAGGCACTGCGCACCGTGAAAACCTGCGTCGGTTCGCAATGGTGCCGCTTCGGCACGCAGGACTCGACGGGCTTGGGCGTCAAGCTCGAACAGCTCAGTTGGGGGTCGTGGACGCCGCACAAGTTCAAAATGGCCGTATCGGGTTGCCCGCGCAATTGCGCCGAGGCGACGATCAAGGACCTCGGCGTGGTCTGCGTCGACTCCGGTTACGAACTCCACGTCGGCGGCAACGGCGGCATCAAGGTCCGCGTCACCGATTTCCTGTGCAAGGTCGATACGGAGGCGCAGGCGCTCGAATACACCGGGGCCTACATGCAGCTCTACCGCGAGGAGGCGCGCTACCTCGAACGCACCGCGCCGTGGGTCGAGCGCGTCGGCCTCACGCACATCAAGCAACAGATCGTCGACAACCCCGCGCGCAGAGCCGAACTGTACGAACGCTTCCTGAAGTCGCAGGCCGTCGCCCAAGTCGACCCCTGGAAACAACGCGCCGAAGGCGTCGACGCGCACGAATACGCACCCGTGAAGGAGATCACCCATGTGTAGCGCCGCCGCGAACGTATCGATCACTGGCTCGGGCTGGATCGAAGTCGCCACCGTGGACGACATCCCGCGTCAGGGCTCCCGCCTGGTGCGCACCGCCGACGGCGATATCGCGCTGTTCCGCACCGTGGACGACCAGATCTTCGCCCTCCGCGACCGCTGCCCGCACAAGGGCGGGCCGCTCTCGCAAGGCATCGTCCACGGCGGAAGCGTCACCTGCCCGTTGCACAACTGGCGGATCGAGCTCGCCACGGGCGAGGCTGTCGCGCCGGATCAGGGGTGCGCGGGGCGGTTCGAGGTGAGGGTTGAGGGTGGGGTGGTGTTTTTGGCGGTTTGATGATGCAGACACAGCCCATCATGTCACACCCTCTCCCTTGGGGAGAGGGGAAAGAAAACAACTCCTTAACGGATGTTTGGATGCTCCGGGTCCCGTTTGTCCGCCCCGAGCATCGCAGCCGATGGCGGGAACTGCCCGCAGGGGCGCGCGATGGATCGCGCGCGTCTGGGGAGGTCCAAGGACGGGCCTTCCCCAGACCCCCGCCAGCGGTGAGAAGCGCAGGAAACAGGCGGACAGTCGGGTGCCGTTTTCTTTGGTTACTTTCTTTTGGGCAAGCAAAAGAAAGTGACTCGCACGCGCGGGAGCGGGCGAAAAAGGGCAGGAAGCCCCGCGACCTTTGCTATACCGGAACGGTCGTAAAATCGTGCACTTGGTGTGGATTAGACCTCGGCAGGACCTGCGCGATCCGCCGGGCGGGCACAGTATGAACACCCCCATCAAAACCACCTGCCCATACTGCGGCGTAGGCTGCGGCATCCTCGCCACACCCACGCCGGAGGGCGTGAAGATCCAGGGCGATCCGGATCACCCCGCGAACTACGGTCGTTTGTGCTCCAAGGGCGCGGCGCTGGGCGAGACGCTGGATCTCGATGGCCGCTTGCTCTACCCCGAGATCAACGGTAAGCGCGCGAGCTGGGAAAAGGCGCTCGCGACCGTCGCGAACCGCTTTCAACAGGTGATCGCTGAACACGGCCCGGACGCGGTGGCCTTCTACGTCTCCGGCCAGTTGCTGACCGAGGACTATTACGTCGCGAACAAGCTGATGAAGGGCTTCATCGGCGGTGGCAACATCGATACGAACTCGCGGCTGTGCATGTCGAGCGCGGTGGCGGGGCACAAGCGGGCGTTTGGCGCGGACACGGTGCCGGGGTGTTACGAGGATCTGGAGCTCGCCGACCTCGTGGTGCTGGTCGGTTCGAACATGGCGTGGACGCACCCGGTGCTGTTTCAGCGCCTGTCCGCCGCGAAACAGGCGCGGCCGGAGATGCGTGTCGTCGTCATCGACCCGCGGCGCACCGCGACCTGCGACCTCGCGGATACGCATCTGTCGTTGAAGCCGGGTAGCGACGCCTTCCTGTTCAACGGTCTGCTCAATCATCTACGCCGCGAGGACGCGCTCGACTGGCGGTTTCTGGAAGGACAAACCGAGGGGTTCGGTCTTGCTTTCGATGCCGCGCGCGAGGCCAGCATTCCTTGGGTCGCGGCAAGCTGCGGGCTCACCGAAACGCAGGTCGTCGAGTTTTACCGTTTGTTCACGCGCACCGAAAAAACCGTCACCGTGTTCTCGCAGGGCATCAATCAGTCCTCGTCGGCGGTGGACAAGGTCAACGCGATCATCAACGTGCATCTGGCGACCGGCCGCATTGGCAAGCCGGGCGCATGTCCGTTTTCAGTGACCGGCCAGCCCAACGCGATGGGCGGACGCGAGGTTGGCGGTCTCGCGAATCAACTCGCCGCGCACCGCGATTTCGATCCGGATTCGATCGCTCGCGTCGCGGAATTCTGGTACGCGCCGCGGATGGCCGAACGGCCAGGGCTCAAGGCGGTCGATCTGTTCGAGGCGGTGCACGCCGGGCGTATCAAGGCGTTGTGGATCATCGCGACCAATCCTGTGGTCAGTCTGCCGGAGGCTGACCGAGTCAAGGCGGCGCTCGAAACCTGCGAATTCCTGGTTGTTTCCGATTGCGTGCGCCACACCGACACCACGATCCACGCCGATGTGTTGCTACCGGCCGCCGCATGGGGTGAGAAAAACGGCTCAGTCACTAATTCCGAGCGTCGCATCTCGCGCCAGCGCGCGTTTCTGGCCCCGCCCGGCGAGGCAATGCCGGATTGGTGGATCGTGGCCAAGATCGCGCGACTGATGGGTTACGCATCGTCCTTCGATTACGCGGGTCCGGCGGACATTTTTCGCGAGCATGCGGCGCTCTCGGCGCGGGTTAATGCCGGACGGCACGACTTCGATCTCAGCGGCCTGACGACACTCAGCGACGCCGAATATGCACAGTTCGCGCCGACGCAATGGCCGATCAATGTGGATTTTCCCTACGGACGGGCCCGGTTCTTCGATGACGGGCGGTTTCATACCGCAAGCGGAAAAGCCAGCTTTATCGCCGTCGAACCGCGTTGCCCGACCCATGCGCCCGATACGACGCACCCGCTGGTGTTGAACACGGGCCGCGTGCGCGACCAATGGCACAGCATGACTCGTACCGGCAAAACAGCGCGGCTGTTAAGCCACATCGCCGAGCCGTTTGCGGAAATCCATCCACGCGATGCCGCGCGCGTCGCGCTGCGCGACGGCATGCTCGCGCGGGTGATGAACCAAAACGGCGACATCATCGTCCGCGTGAGGGTCAGCGATGCGCAACAAGAGGGTTCGATCTTCGTGCCCATGCATTGGAACTCGCTTTTCGCGTCGCGCGCGCGGGTCGGTGCGCTGGTGAACGCGGTTGTCGATCCGATATCGGGTCAGCCGGAGTCGAAACACACGCCGGTGCGGATCGAAGCCTACACCGCCCGCTGGCATGGTTTCATTCTCAGCCGGGACGCGCTGGCATTACCCGATTGCGAGTACGCCGCGCGCATCCCCGGACGCGGCTATTGGCGCTATGAACTGGCGGGCGCCGCGACATTCGACTGGCCGCGCGCGCTACACGAAACCTTGCATAGCCTTGATCTGCAATGGCTTGAATTCCAGGATCCGGGGACACGACGCTATCGCGGCGCGGCGATCCGGGGCGAACGCCTGCAACTAGTCGCCTTTTTTTCCGCGCTGCCAGACCTGCCCCCACGCGGGTGGCTCGGCGAGATTTTCACCGACGCGACGTTGAGCGACACCGCGCGGCGCGCCGTACTCGCAGGCGGGCCTGGCGCCGGTCAGGCCGATCGGGGACGCACCATTTGCGCCTGCTTCAACGTCGGCTTGAATACCCTGCAAATCGCGATCCGCGAGCAAGGATTGACCAGCGTGGAAGCGATTGGTCGGGCGCTGCAGGCCGGCACCCATTGCGGCTCCTGCAGACCGGAATTAAAGGCGCTGATCGACACAAATTCAATCGACTGAACGCGCGGGTGGCGCCGTATCGATACGCGTTGGCGGGAAAAACAGTTCTGACATCGTCGGCGCCGCGCGCACGCGCTTACGAATACGCGGCTCCGACAATCGAGCGCGGGATATAACCACTCAGCGCCTTGTGGAAACCAAGAGCCTCGACAACCGGGTCCGTTGCACCTACTCGACCTTCCCCAGCAACGCGTCCTTCAAGTCACGTTGCGCGGGATCGGGTCCGAGCCAAATTCCGAACAGGGCTTGTTTGAAATCGAGCCCGCCGATCGAGGTGATCTGCACACCGTTCTTGCTGACTGACGTCCCCGCGCCAGGCTGATAGACAAAATCGTAGGTATCGTCGGCGTCGATCTTGGCTCGAAACACGTCTATGAACTGTTCGATTCGCGCGGCGAGCGCACTGTCATCGCCGACAATGGACTTGGCGAAACCCTCTCGGGTCGCGCTCTCCATTTTATCGCTGGTGATCAGGGTCGAGACGATTCGGAGCCGTATCGCCATCGGTGCATCGGCCTGAACGATCGCGGTGGCGTCGGCTTGCCGCGCCTTCAGATAGAGCGCCGCCTGATAAAGCCCGATGAACATGCGCGTGCGCATGCCCTCGCCATTCAGCACCAGCGATCCATCCGCGACGTTCATCTCGGGTGGAAAATGGCCCTCGTGGGTCGATGCCGGCAACGGCAGAAGCAAACCGGCAACGAGAAGCAGTGTCATTGTCAAGCGGGACATCGGCAAATCTCCAAGGTCGATCCAGAACTTATACCACCACCTCGGCCGCTCGGCCGCATTCGATTGGAGCTACCTGGCAAATTCATGCTGCCCGCCCTGACCCAAGTCGCGAGCGAATCGCCGCGATCGGGATGATGCATGGCAACATAATCAAAGCCTCGACTATCCCGGATCGGAGCCTATCCCGCGGGTGCGGACGTGTGAAATCAGCGCTGTCGCCATTCTGGCGAAACCCAGTTACTTTCGGCCTTGGCGAAAATGACCGCGCGCATCATCGATCACGGCAGTGCCCGATGAATCAAACGCCCGCGATTACCAAATTATTGATCCGCAGCTGTATGAGTTCCTTCTCGGATCAGATAAAAATTTCGCGGCAGATATTAAGCGCCAATGATTCGGGCAGTTCGACGTCGTCCCAGGTGACGATTTGACCGGGCTCCAATGACTGCTTGATCACCGCGTTTTCAAGAATACCTATTGGCACGTGATCGCGGCAGGATTCTACCCTGATCGCCTCACCGCGTACGGCAAAGCTGCCAATGGCATAGGGCAGGTGCTCGCCCTTTTTAAGCTCGCGCTTGGCAATCGCCGCCACACTGACCGTCGGTTTCGCCGAGTTTGTGAGCAACGGTTTACCGCGAGCCAGGCACGATGAATCAAGCGTGGTACCTCGAGGAAACACAGGTGGTAGTCACGCGGCAGCAAGTAGTCTGGGCCGGGTCCCATCTTGAAATATTGCAGTGGACCGATTTCGGACTCCTCGTGCGCAGCCACCATGAAAACCGCGGGGGGGCGACCCGTTGCGATCACGTAGTCGGACACCGGCTGACCCAGTTCACGCGCCTTCGCGGACAGTATAAACGCCGCCTCTTGCCACGTTTCGGTGCGCGGACCGAGGAGACCCTGCTGGAGTATCGTCGCGCCCAAGCCATTGGCGACAAACGCCTGCTCGATCTGCACCTTTGTACCGTCGGTAAACGCGGTGGTCGATTTGACGCTTATGCCCTGTTTTTCGGCCCAATACTGCATGTCCTCAGGTTTGGGATTGGGGTTCAGATAGCCCTTGCTATTGCCATAGACTAGCGGCTTGAAACCCATGCCGAGCGCTTCTTCGTGCAACGCCGCGAGGCTACCAGGCTGATCGCCTTCGGCCTCCGATATCCAGCCTTTGTTAACAAACCACGAACCCGTGGTAACGTGAAATTCGGAGTTCATGGTAATAATCGGTTTACCCGCCTGCATTACCCGCGACAACCGCGCCGTGGGATCGACCACATCGCCGGTGCACTCCACCACCAGATCGGACTTATCGATTAACTCGTCCAACGATTGCGTTACCACATCGGTAAACTCGAAACCCGCCAGCGTGGATACATCCCGGCGCGTCAACATAGCGGATAGCCGCGAATCCGGATGATAGCGCAGCGCACGAGCGACACCCCGAGCGATGAAGCCCGATCCAATGATGCCAATTCTTGTCATGGGAATATTTGAAGATAGATAAAAAACCGATGCATCTACTGTAGCAAGGGCCGTAAAGCGCAAAAATAGCCGAAGTATTGGATTGTGACGCTGAGCATAAAACAATGTTAACTGACCCACCGGATGTCAGGATCCTGCGCCTGAGCTCGCCCACATGACCCTGATATTCGGCACCAGTCCAGAGTAGCGCCCGCGCACAATCGCGAGCGCCAAAGCAAGCGAGTCACCGCTCCGACCCGGCGGGCCGACTCGCCCTGGGTCCCGAAAAACACGGCTGAAGTGGCGCGGGCGTCATCGTCGTGCCACTGGGCGCCGATGGAACCACCCGACTCGGCCCGAAGCCCCCGTACCTTTCGCCCTCGGCACGGACCGGTTACCCTTCGGCTCCGCCCATCTTCAACCTCGAACACCGCATGGTATCCTCCAGCGCGCACGCTCCGCCCATCGTGGCCATCATCGGTGGCGGTCCGGCCGGTTTAATGGCGGCCGAGGTGTTGTTGCGGGGCGGCGCTCAGGTCGAACTTTTCGATGCGATGCCTTCGCTTGGACGCAAATTTTTACTCGCGGG
>JBHJOI010000009.1:0-8015 GCA_050329935.1 Thiotrichales bacterium
AGGTTGCGGCGATGTGTACTATCTGGTCGCGACCGTGATCGCGCGCGACTCGTGTGAACATAAGCCGATCGGTATTGCCGGGTTCTGCAAGATCGGGCCGGTGATGGTGTACGGCTGAGTCAGGCCGCTTAAGTCCGTGTATGGGCCCCGAGGTCGTGAGACCTCGGGGCGTTTTTGCGTGGGCATCGAATGTTAGGTGTAGCATTCGCGAGTCGCGGTTCGCCATAGGAGTGCAGGGAGTCGGGGCGATTCACCGTTTTGGTGCGTCGTGCGATCGGTCCAATCGCACCAGGGCGCGATCGGCATGAAAAATCCGGACTTTCCCGGTTTGGCGCGAAACTTGTATCGTCGTAGCTAACGCAAAACGGTCGCCGATGAGGTCGGTTTGACCGGGGAAAATAGCAACCAACGGAGCTGCGATATGGCAAAGACTCACACCTCCGGCGCGCCTCGCCGGCCGGTATTGCTGGTGATCATGGACGGTTTCGGTGTCAACCCGGGCCGCCTCAACAACGCGGTTGCCGAGGCGCGAACCCCACGTCTCGACGGGTTTTTCGCCCGCTACTCGCACACCACGCTGCACGCCTCCGGCCCGGCGGTCGGGTTGCCGGACGGACAAATGGGCAATTCCGAGGTGGGGCACCTGACGCTCGGGTGCGGCAGCATCATTCGTCAGGATATTGCGCGGATTGACGACGCCATTACCGGCGGTGAGTTCGAGCGCAATCCGGCATTACTGGCCGCAATTCGTGCTGCGGTTGGGCGTGGCACCGCGGTGCATCTGTTTGGACTGGTTTCGGACGGCGGAGTACACAGTAGCCTAGATCATTTACTGGCGTTGATTGAGGTGTGTCGGTGCGAAGGCGCACGGCCATTGCTGCATATGTTCACCGATGGGCGCGACACGGCGCCCGCGGTAGCGCGGGACTATCTGGCGCGGGTGGAGTCGGCCTTGCAGCGCTGCGGAGGGGCTATCGCGAGCGTGACCGGCCGCTATTATGCGATGGACCGTGATCACCGCTGGGAGCGGACCGAACTCGCCTGGCGGGCGCTGGCGCTCGGCAAGGGGCGGCGCGCGCCGTCGGCAACGGCGGCGATTGAAGCGGCGTACGCGGCGGGTGAAACGGATGAGTTCATTCGTCCGACCCTGTTGCCGGCCTTCGAACGAATCACTTCGGCGCCGGCGATCGCGTTCAATTTTCGTAAAGATCGGCCTAAACAACTGGTTTCAGCCTTGGGTCTGCGCTGGTTCACCGGCTTTGACCGCGGTACGACGCCGCTGGCCGAAATTACCTGCCTGATGGAATATGACCACAGCTTCGGGCTGCCGGCCGCGTTTCTTCCGGAGCGGCCGGCGACGACTTTGGGGGCTGAAATAAGCGCCAAGGGGCTGGCCCAATTTCGTTGTGCCGAAACCGAAAAGTATCCCCACGTGACCTTTTTTTTCAACGGCCAACGGACCGAGCCATACAGCGGTGAACACCAATTGGTGTTGCCGTCGCCGAAGGTGAGCACCTACGATCTGCAACCGGACATGAGTGCGCGCGCGGTGGCCGATGCGGCGATCCAGGCGCTTGCTTCCGGGCGCTACGCATTTGTGCTGGTGAATTTTGCCAATGCCGACATGGTTGGACACACCGCGGTTCCCGATGCCGTGGTGCAGGCGATCGAAACCTTGGACCGCGAGGTCGGACGGCTGCTCGATGTGGCGATCGAGGCCGAGTATTCGGTGATTCTGACTGCCGATCACGGCAACTGTGAAGAGCTGATCGATCCGCTCACCGACGAGCCGCATACGCAACACACGATTTATCCGGTGCCGTGCGTGGTCATCGATCAGGAGGCTTGGCAGCTCTCGTGTATCGGCGGTTTGGCGAACATCGCACCGACGGTGCTGCAACTGATGGGTCTGGATCAGCCGGCTGCAATGCAGGCGAAATCGCTCTTACTCAAACCACTCAAAGTGACGCGGCGCGCGCGCAAACCCTATCGATCGGCGGCCTGACGGCAGCCGCTTACGCGGCGCGCTCGGCCAGCATACGTTGTAATAATCCGCGCACGAGATCGGGTTCGAACGGCTTGTCGCACACGCCGGACACCCCGGCTTCCTGCACCGCGGCCAAGCGGGTTTCGTTACGCTCGCTGGTCACCATCAGGATCGGCACCGAATTCTGCCAACTGTTGCGGCGGACAAACTCGGTCAGCTCGCGGCCGTCCATTTCCGGCATGTTGTAGTCGGTCACGATCAGGTCGACCATTGTGTCCTCGAGCATAGCCGCGGCCTCGCGGCCGTTCACGGCCTCGATGATATTGGTGAGCCCGAGGTGTTCCAGAACGTGACGCATGAACTTGCGCGCGGTGAAGCTGTCGTCGACCAGCAATACGCGGATATGGTCACCGTCAAGATCCGTTTGGCTGGCATTCTCGTTGCCGAGCAATTGCAGGGTCGCGTCGAGCGCGACTTTGAGCTGCGCCAGCTCGAACGGTTTTGGCAGAATGCCGCAGACGCCGGATTGACGCACGCCTTCCAGCAACTGGGGCCGTGTCTCGCTGGAGATGAGGACGAATGCCACCCGCTCCAGGTCCAGGTCATAGCGCATGGTCTGCACGAGTTCGGTACCCGACATATCCGGTAGGTACATCGCGCTGATGACCACGGTCGGGGTTTGCGCACGCATCGACGCGAGCGCCTCGCGACCGTTCTTAGCGGTTCGAATACTGACGACGCCGAGCTTTTCCAGGGCGCGTGAAACGACTGAAGCCTGCACCAGTGACGGTTCGACGATCAATGCGTCGATATCAACCGAGTTTTTCGCCGTGAGTTCCATGAGGCAACGACCCAACCGTAGGGCCTTCGAGTGTAGCCGGAAACGGCAACGCGCATACGGCCGGGTGTCGCATTTTCCGCGTGGTCGGAGCGTTTCGTTGCGGTGTGGAGAGATCGGACCAAGACATCGATCACGCTTTTTTCGGCGATCGCCAAGGCGCCTACGCGTGCGGTGATCAGGTTGTGAATCGAGTAACGTCACCGCGGGTCGGTCGATTTCTATCTGACCGACCCGCGGCGACGTGAGGTGCTATCGAGGCGCGAGGCCCCGGTTCACGCACCGATGAGGTACAACAATCCGAAGTGCGAAACGACAAACGCGACCAGAATCACGGCGAGCGCGGTGTTTTCGCTCTTCTCGAAGATTTTTTGAAAGCTCATGGGAAGATACCTCGATGATGATTAATGTGGTGGCAACGATACCGAAGGGTGGGCGAATGCAGCCTTGATCTGGGTCAAAGCCGAAAATCGGCCATGCGTTCTCGACAGAAATCGTTCGGATCGTCACGGAAATGCAGTGCCGATCGCCGTCGTGGCCGCGTCAGCGTTGCGGCGAACGCGGGCGTTCCAACGGGAAGGTGTATACACTCCCGGGCGATGCCCGCACAGCGCGGGCCGCAGGTTACTCGCATTCTCGTCAGTCACTCAATGTCCGAACTTCCAATCCACGCGATACTGCCGGAACTTCGTCGCATGCTGCGCGCGTCGCGGCGGTTGGTGTTGCAGGCGCCACCCGGTGCCGGCAAGACCACCGTCGTGCCGTTGGCATTGCTGGATGAACCCTGGCTCTCGGGTCAGTCGATCCTGATGCTCGAACCGCGCCGGCTTGCGGCACGCGCGGCGGCGGCACGGATGGCGGAGTTGCTCAACGAGGCCGTCGGTGAACGGGTCGGCTTTCGGGTTCGTTTTGAGAACAAGGTGTCGAGCCGCACCCGGATCGAGGTCGTCACCGAGGGGATTCTGACCCGACGGTTGCAGCAGGATCCGGAATTGAACGGCGTCGGCCTGGTGATCTTCGATGAGTTTCACGAGCGCCATCTACACAGCGACTTGGCGCTTGCGCTGTGTATCGATTCAGCGCGCGGGTTGCGCGACGATCTGGCGATCCTGGTGATGTCGGCCACGCTCGACGCCGCCCCGGTCGCGCGCTTGCTGGACGACGCGCCGTTACTGACGAGCGCCGGACGGGCCCATCCGGTCGAGGTGCGTCATCTGCCGCGCGAACCGAGCGGACGGATCGCCGAGATTGCCGCGACCGCGATACGTCGCGCGCTGGCCGAGGCAGAGGGTGATCTGCTCGTATTCCTGCCCGGTGCGGGCGAAATCCGCTGGCTCATGGCGGCGCTGCACGATGCGCGGGTTGAAGCACCCTTGCTATGTCCGCTCTACGGCGATTTGCCGCTGGAACAGCAACGGCGAGCGCTCGTGCCGGATCCGGCGGGGCGACGCAAAGTTGTGCTCGCGACCAACATCGCCGAGACCAGCCTGACCATTGAAGGCGTTCGGATCGTGATCGACAGTGGTTGGATGCGCGCGCCGCGCTTCGATCCGCGCACGGGTCTGACGCGCCTTGAAACGGTGCGGATCGCGCGCGCCTCGGCGGAACAACGCGCTGGCCGCGCCGGCCGCCTGGGGCCGGGTATCTGCTACCGGCTGTGGAGCGAATCGACACAGCAACAACTCGCCGCTTTTAATCCACCCGAAATCCAGTCGGCCGATCTCGCGCCGCTCGCGCTCGACCTTGCGCAATGGGGGGTGGCCGACGCCTCCGCGCTGACCTGGCTCGATCCGCCGCCCGCCGGCGCGCTGGCGCAGGCGCGGCAGTTGCTGATCGAACTCGGCGCACTCGACGCCACCGGTCGGATGACCGCGAGCGGACGCGAAACGAATGCGTTGCCGTTACATCCGCGGCTCGCGCACATGCTACTGCGGGCGAAGCCGCGCGGGCTGGGCGGGCTCGCGTGCGACCTCGCGGCGTTGCTGGCGGAGCGCGATATCGTGCGCGGTCCGGAGAGCCTGCACGGGTGCGATTTCACGCCTCGGCTAGCGGGCTTGCAGGCGCACCGGCGCAGTTCGGGCGCCGTTTCCGAGTTCGATCGCAACGCGTGTGCGACGGTCGAGCGCGCGTCGAGGCAATGGCGCCAGCTACTCGGCGTGCCGGCGCCAGAGTCGGTGGACGATGACGCGGTCGGCGCGTTGCTCGCGCTAGCCTATCCAGACCGCGTCGCGCGCCGACGCGGCGGGGATGACGCGCGCTATTTGCTCGCGAATGGACGTGGCGCTCGGCTGGAGGCACGGTGCAACCTGGGGCGCGAGGCATTCATCGTGGCGGCGGATCTGGACGGCGCGGGCGACGATAGCCGCATCCGGCGCGCCGCGGCCGTGAGCGTGCGCCAACTCGAGGACTGGATGCCCGAGCGATTTGAATCGCGCGAGGAGGTGCGCTGGGACGCGGTGGCGGAAGCCGTGCTGGCGCGGCGCGTGCGACGCTTCGGCGCGTTGGAGATCACGGTCGACGCATTGGCACGACCAGACCCCGCGGCGCTCGTTGCCGCCATGCTCGACGGTGTGCGCGCACTCGGGCTCGATGCGTTGCTCTGGACCGACCGCGCGCGCCAGCTTCAGGCGCGCGTGGCGTCGCTACGGCATTGGTTTCCCGACGACGATTGGCCAGATTTTTCGGAAGCCGGGTTGTTGGCGAATCTGCCGTATTGGCTCGCGCCGTATCTCGGTGGCATCACCCGGCGTAGCCATTTGGCAAGACTCGACCCCGAGGCGGTGTTACACGCCGAACTCGGCTGGGCACGAGGTCAACAGCTGGAGCAGCAGGCGCCTGAATTCATCACGGTACCGAGCGGCTCGCGCATACGGTTGTTCTACGAGCCGGGACAGCCGCCCGTTCTGGCGGTGAAACTCCAGGAGTTGTTTGGACTGGCGGACACCCCGGCGATCGCGAATGGCCGGATTCCGGTCTTGCTGCATTTGCTGTCGCCGGCGCGGCGCCCGATCCAGGTCACGCAGGATCTGCGCGGCTTCTGGGCGCGCACGTATGGCGAAGTCAAGAAGGAACTGAAAGGGCGGTATCCGAAACATCCCTGGCCGGACGATCCGTGGACCGCGGCGCCGACGGCGCGCGCGAAGCCGCGTTCCAGATAGCACAACCGGTTTCGATTTCGCGGCCGCCAGCGATGGGTTCACGGCGTCTCACGGCTACCCTGTCCGGAGCGGTACCCCCGTGTGATGCCGGCTCTTCAGATCAAAACCCGAATCCGACGCCGAAGCGCACGGTCCAGGGGTCATCGTAGGGGCTATCGGCCCGGTCATAGGAAAAATTGTAGAGCGCGGAGGCATACATCGACGCATTCGGGCCGATCGGCGTGCGGATTCCGCCACCGCCGAGCACGCTGGAAAAATCCTTGCGTGCCGTGGTGTTCGGTCCGGTCGCGAACTCGTAATCCAGGTACTCGTAATTCGCTTCGAGAAAGAAATTCGACGTGAGGTGGTAGCGGCCGAACAGGGTCGTGCCGTAGTCGTCGGTGGAGCGTTTCGGCGTGACCCGTTTGTCGCTGCGGTTGCGGTAGAGGAAGCTCACGCCGACCGACATGCGCGGATCGAGATGCATGCCGATCATTGGTGCGACCTCGATATAGCTTACGTCGCCGAAACTGGCGCCAATGCCGCCGCCGAAAAAGAATGGCGACTGGGACGACCCGACGCTGACACTCGCGGCGGCATAAGCTTGCGCGCTGGTCAGCAGCGCGACGCAAGTGAGTACGGGCAATAATGGCTTCATGGCGGTGACTCCAGCGGACGGTGACTTGGGTTCGTTTGAATTGTAGTGAACCCTGCCGACGCGGTCGCGCCCGTGCCGCAAACAAGTGTGTCGTCGGCGTTGGCTCAACCCGCCGGCGTGAGACCGAGCCAGTGCAGCGCGCCGTGCCCGGCGGCCCGCCCGGTGGCGCAACAGGCGGTGAGTAGGTAGCCGCCGGTGGGCGCCTCCCAGTCCAGCATTTCTCCGGCGCAAAATACGCCGGGCAACGCGCGTAACATCAGGCGGGTGTCGAGCGCCGCTTGGGGCACGCCGCCGGCGCTGCTGATCGCCTCGTCGAGCGGCCGTGGCGCGCGCAGGCGCACGGGCAAGGCCTTCAGCCAGGGGGTGATGCACGCGGGTTCGGACCACACGGCGGCGGGTATGACCTCGCGGACCAAGCCGAGTTTCACGCCCTTGAGGCCAAGTTGCCGCCGCAGAAAGTCGGTGCATGAACGAGTGCCGCGCGCCTTGGCAAGCGCCGTGGCGACCTGCTCCAGCGTGTGTGCGGGCATGAGATCGAGTTGCAACGTCACCGTGCCGGTCCGCTCGAGCGTATCGCGCAGCGGTGCCGAGAGGGCGTAAATCAACCCGCCCTCGATGCCCGTTTCGGTGATCACGCACTCGCCTTGAAGCGGCGCCTTGAAGCCCGCGACCGCCGGTACGCACGCGCTCACGGTCTTGACCGGCGCGCCCGCGTAACGTTCGCGAAAATGATCGCTCCAGTCCACGTCGAAGCCGCAATTGGCGGGCCGCAGCGGTGCGACCGCGACGCCCCGTTTCCGCAACCACTCGATCCAGGCGCCATCGGAACCGAGCCGTGCCCAGCTGCCGCCGCCGAGCGCCAGCACCCAGGCTTGCGCTTCGATCCTGGCGATGCCGTTCGGTCCGACGAGCAAGGGCTTGCCGTAGGCATCCCAACCGCTCCACCGATGGCGCGCATGGATCTTTAAGCCGGACTCGCGCAGCCGGTGCAACCAGGCTCGCAAAAGAGGCGCCGCTTTCATCGCGGTCGGGAAAACCCGTCCCGAACTGCCGACAAAGGTCTCGACTCCGAGTTCGCGCGCCCAGGCTTGGAGCTGTGCCGGACCAAAGTGCTCGAGCATCGGTCGCAGCCAGGGTTCACGCTCGCCATAGCGCGTCACGAAGCGATCGAACGGTTCCGCGTGGGTGAGGTTGAGCCCACCTTTGCCCGCGAGCAAGAATTTGCGTCCGAGCGAAGGCATCGCGTCGAAGAGTTCGACCCGGGCGCCGCCCCGCAACAGCACCCCGGCCGCCATTAAACCGGCCGGACCGCCGCCGATGACGGCCACGATGGGCGGTGCGTGCGCGCAGGAGGATGGCATGTGGCGTTCGAGGTTGAAGATGGGCGGAGCCGAA
>JBHJOI010000010.1:0-10527 GCA_050329935.1 Thiotrichales bacterium
AGAGGCGCGGGTAATAGGTTCGCTCGCGGACGAACTCGGTGTCGATTCCCAGCCTGGGCGCGTCGAAAAGTTGTTCAAGCGCGGATCCGTTGGTGTCGCGGTCGTCGATCAATGTTGCAGTCATGGGCATGGCGTCCAGGCGCTTAGACGCGAGGCGCGCCATTCAGACGTGACTTTAACCG
This sequence comes from Thiotrichales bacterium, assembly GCA_050329935.1. Classification (GTDB taxonomy): domain Bacteria; phylum Pseudomonadota; class Gammaproteobacteria; order UWMA-0217; family UWMA-0217; genus CAYSFW01. Next base: position 183 of record JBHJOI010000010.1, read on the forward strand.
GGTGGCGTCCCGCGCGCCACCGGTCGGGTTCGCGTCGCCGATCGGATCGGTGCCTAAACCATGGCGCTATAGCCGATCGAGGTCGGATCGAAATGTGCCAGCTTGGTCAACGCGGGTTCGTCGAGGATCTCCAGTCGATGGTTGGCGCAGCGCAGCAGTCCATCCTGTTTCATCTGTTGCAAGATGCGATTGACATGAATCGGCGTGACGCCAACGGCTTCGGCGATGTCGTCCTGGGTGATGGGTATGTCGACCGCGTTGTCCTCGATCGGTTCGGGCCGGAAGCGTTGCATGATCTTGAGGCGATGAAACAGCTCCAACAGTAGGAACGCGATGCTCTCGCGGGTATCTCGCGCACCGCTACTCAACAGGTACTCTTGGCAGATGCTCATCGAGCGGGCGTTCATCGTGATCAGCTGCGCGGCGATCGCCGGCTCTCGTCCCAGCAGTTCCATGATGCGGTTACGCGGAAACGCGCACACCACGCAGTTCGTCAAGGCCTGGGCGGAATAGCCGACTGGCCCCCCAATGTCGCCCTGAAATCCGAGAAAATCACCGGGCAGCGCAAAGCGCAGGATCTGGTTGCGCCCAGAAGGCGACGTCTTATAGATCTTCATCCAGCCGAGAAACAAGGTGTAGACGAACTCGGTGCGTTCGCCCTGCATGAACAAATGTTCGCGTGCCCGCAGCGCGCCTTGCGACCGGCGATATTCCTGCGCCCAGTTGAGGCTTTCCGCGGGCACCTTGCTGAACAGCGCCATCGCGCGCACCGGGCATTCCGCGCAGCGGGTGTAGGGAGAGGCCTCGGCGCGGGGCTTGGAGAGTCCGAATGCGAGTGTCTTGGGCATGAGGTTCACCGTCTGATGCTTGAGTAGCCTTGGTTCCGCCCGTCGCGCGAGCGATGCACGCGCCTGGATCCGCGCGGCTTCGGGCCGAGGGTGCCGACGCATGGTGATTCAACCGCGATGGGTCAGTGTCACCACTAACATAGGTTAGTTTTTTAATCCTAGCGCGGGCGTAGGTTTTTGAGAGGCGCGATGCCTGATCGACTTACGACGGATCCAAGCGGAGGAATCTCAATGGTAATCAAGCAAATATTTGTTTTTTGCAGCATTTTCTGTCTTCACGCGGCGACTGTGCATGCGGCTGACGACACCACTGGCCTGAACATCGGCCTCGCCTGCATGGGTTGCCATGGTACGGATGGCATGAGCGCGACCGCGATCCCACCAATGATCAAGGGGTTACCGGCCGAGTACTTCGAGGCCGCTTTGCTCGACTTCAAAAGTGGCAAACGTCCCGGCACGATCATGGGACGTATCGCCAAAGGTTTCACCGACGCCGAGATCACGGCGACCGCGACCTTTTTCGCCAACCTGAAGTAGACGAGGCCGATGACATGACGCTTTCACGTAGGCATTTCATTAAGCTCGGCGCCCTGGCCGCCGCGACCGGTTGGCTAGGTCACGCTCGCATCGCGAGTGGAGCCGCCAAAGGCGCGAGGATTGTGGTGATTGGCGGCGGTTTCGGTGGCGCGACTGCCGCGAAGTATCTGAAATGGTTCGATCCCGGGATCGACGTGACCTTGATCGAACCTAAATCCGAGTTCGTCACCTGTCCCGCCAGTAACTGGGTGCTCGGTGGCTTGCGTCAGATGGGGGACATTACGCAATCCTACGCCGCGCTCAAGGATCGCCACGGGGTGCGGTTGGTGCATGACTGGGTCGTCAGGATCGACCCCGATGGACGGAAGATCACGCTGAAGGGGGGCGAATCGCTTGTCTACGATCGTTTGATCGTTTCGCCCGGAATCGACTTCAAGACGAGCGCGATCGAGGGTTACGCTGAAGGCACTGACGCGCTCATGCCGCATGCGTGGCAAGCGGGACCGCAGACTGAACTATTGCAACGGCAGCTGCTGGCGATGCCCGATGGCGGCACCGTGATCGTCGCGGCGCCGCCGGATCCGTTCCGGTGTCCGCCGGGGCCTCCGGAGCGGGTCAGCATGATCGCGCACTACCTCAAGCGCCACAAACCCAAGTCCAAGATCCTGTTGCTCGACGCCAAGGACGCGTTTTCCAAACAAGGCTTGTTCGAGCAGGGCTGGGCGCGGTTGTATGGATACAAGACCGACCACAGCCTAATCGAGCTGGTGCCGAAGGCCGAGGACGGAGCCGTGCTCGCGGTCGATCCGAAGGCGATGACGGTTTCCGGCGAGTTCGATACCCGTAAGGCGGACGTGATCAACCTGATTCCGCCGCAACAAGCGGGCCGGATTGCTCGCGACGCGGGACTCGCCAACGAAACCGGGTGGTGCCCGGTCGACCCGATCACCTGGGAGTCGACCCTGCGTCCGAACATCCACGTGATTGGCGATGCCGCGATTCAAAGCCCGTTGCCGAAGTCGGGCTATGCCGCGAATTCTGAAGGTAAGGTTTGTGCCGCGGCCATCGTCGCGATGCTCAATGGCAAGGCGCCGACGTCTAGCCCACATTGGATGAACACCTGCTACAGCTTGGTGTCGCCCGACTGGGGGATCTCGGTCGCCGGCGTCTACACGCTCAAGGACGGCAAGCTGATCAGCATTGAGGGTGCTGGCGGCGTCAGTCCAGCTGACGATCAGAGCGGCCGTACCGCCGAGGCCGCCTACGCACAAGCCTGGTACACGAACATCGCGCGCGACATCTTCGGGTAGCGCGTGTCCAGAGCCCTTTGGCTAGAGCACGATCGCGGTGCGGCTTGGGTCGCACCCGCTTTTTCGTTTCCAGAAATCGATCAAGAGGCATTCGCCATGCAAAGGTTCACTTCTCTATTGGTTGCGTCGGTCGCGGCGGTCCTCGTGGCGGCGACATCTCCGTTGCAAGCCGCCGCGCCGCCCGCCGGCGCGGTCAAACCAGCGGTCGAGGCCGCCGCGAAACTGTTCCCGCCCACGGCGGCGCAACCGTTCGCACCGTCAAACGCTTCGACCGACGCGGGGCGAAAATTGGTACCGGAGGACTTCGAGGATCCGGCCGTTTGCGCCGGTTGTCATCCGACTCAGTATCAGGGTTGGAAAGGTTCGATGCATTCCAATTCGTTCAAGGATCCGATCTTTCAAGCGGAATGGGCGCTGGCCGAGAAGGAGCTCGGTCCCGAGATCAGCAACTTGTGCGGTGGATGTCACGTGCCGGTCGGCATGTTGACCGGCACGGTCACGTTTGATCCGAACGCGGGTGAGCACGGCGCGTTCGACGCGCCAGAGATCGCGCGCAACGGGGTGTTCTGCGACGTGTGCCATACCATCTCGGGCAACAATTTGCTGGAAACCTCCGTGCTCGAACACGGCAATGGCTCCTATGTGTCATCGCCTGGGCGCGTCAAACGCGGCCCGTTGAAGGACGCCCAGTCGCCTTATCACGAGACCGCGTATTCCGAGCATCACACCAAGGCCGATTTCTGCGGAAACTGCCATAACATATTTAATCCATTGAATAATTTTCCGATCGAGCGGACCTATGACGAGTGGAAATATTCGGTCTACGCGCAGAACGGCGTGCAATGCCAGGATTGCCACATGGTGCCGGTGGCGACGGCGATGCGGGTCGCCGATGAGATGAAGCCGGCCGCGCGGCTGGAAAACCATCAATTGGGCGGTTTCGCGGGTATCGGATCGGACAAGGAACGAGACATCGTTCACGGCCACGGATTTGTCGGGGGTAACGCGGTCGTGACGGCGCTGCTCAACGAGGAGGACGCCGGTGAAGGGCATGCCGCCATCGCGCGGGAGCGACTCGAAAACGTGGCCGAGTTGGAGTTGCTTCTGAAGCGGGTGAACGGTCCGCTGCACGAGCTCAAGGTAAAGGTCACGAACCGTCGCGCCGGACATGATTTGCCCACCAGCCTTACTCACATTCGCGAACTTTGGCTTGATGTCACCGTCTTCGATGCCCAAGGTCGGGAACTGCTGCGTTCCGGGGCACTTGATGAGCATCAGGAGATCGATCCTGACGCGGTGATGTTCAAATCGTACGCGGTGGACAAGCATGGAAAGCCAGCCGAATTCATCTGGCATATCGAGCGTTTCGAGAATCGCACGACCATACCGCCAAAAGGTCACCGATTTGGTCAGTACGCGTTCAACGTGCCGGAGGGCGTCGAGTCCGTGACCGTGATCGCGAAACTCAACTACCGTTCTTTTTCCCAGCACTTTGCCGATCACTTGCTCGGCAAGGGCAAGCTAGCAGTTCCGACCATCGAGATGGAGCGCCTGGAGCGGCGCTTTGACACGAAACCCGTCAAGGCAGCGGGGCTTTGATGTGCTTGCGCGCGGCGTTCCGGGGGCGCCGCGCGATCCGGGTAGAAAAAAAGCACCAATCTGGTGCTGACCCTAGTGCATTAGGGTATTAGAATATTATTTAATATAGGCTAGCGGTGACGAGACGAGTCGGGTACCTGACGAACAGGCAAACGCCCCCAATCGCGGTCGCTACCGACGACTTCATTGGTATTTCGATCGCGGAGCGCGTCGCCGAGCCTGGTGGGCACGAGTCGTAGAATAGGCGGTAAACACCATTGATATCTTGATGATTCTAAATCAATCTGTAGTACCCGCACGGGTAACTGGATTGATCGCGCGGAGCGCCTGGGAATGTATCAGACTGCAAAGAGTACAAATTTTTGTGTTATCTTCGCAGTTAAGCGCGTCTTCTAAGAAGTTTTCTTAGAACCGGTTCATGGCGATACGTCCTGGCGCAAGGCTGTATTTGTCGGATAATCAATCGCTTGTGCCAGAGCGCGCCGTGAGATTCGAGCGCGGCGACTGCCTACGTCGGTACCGGCAGAGGTTCGCTGAAGGTGGGTAGACGTTAGAATCCGTGAGATCAGTCCGGTGCGGCGTGCACTTTGGTAGTGTGCGTTCGCCAAACGATCGGGAGGGTCACGGAATTGATCTCGATGCGACCTGGATCAAGTCAGGCCGCACCGGTTACCGGGTAATCGAGCGGAGGTTTAGCGGTAGTCCGCCGCCGCTGGTCGATTCGTTCGCGCGCGGTATCGACGCGTCGCGTGGTCCGTGGCATGAACAGGTCGCGGAAGGATGCTGAAGGGGGCGGAATCGAACGACAACGGATCGATTGCGTCACGAACTACTTTGCGGTGATGTCCTGCGCGGCGCGCATCGGACGTCCAGCTTAATACGATTGCTCAAAGGTTGATTATGAAGCGACGTGCAATGATCCAGTTTCTGATATTCGGCGCCGGTCTCGTCACCCCGCTGATGCTGGCGGCTCAGGGCGAGATCATCGTGGTCGAAACCGCGGACGCGGCGGACTATGCGACGATCAGCGGAACGGTCGTGCCGTTCAAGGAAGTCACCTTGACCGCGCAGGTGCCGGGCCGCGTTGAGGTCGTGGCCGGGCGCGAGGGCGATTCGTTCCGACAGGGCGAGTTGTTGGTCAAGATCAATGATGACGATCTTCAAGCCAAGCGTCGCGCAGCCGAGGCGCAGTTGGCGAATGCCTATTCCTCGCTGCACAACTCCCAGGTGCAGTATGGACGCGAGCTGGTGTCACCGCGCAGCGAGAGCCCGTCCTCGATGCCTGGATTCGGCATGCCGATCATGTTCGACCAGATGTTTACCCGGAACATGTCGAGTTTCATGGGTCAGAGCGAACCTGGGCTGGAGCGCCACGCGGAGCTTTATTCCGCGGCGACCGGTGTCAACCAAGCGCAGAGCGCTGTGATGCAGACGCAGTCCCAGATACAGGAGCTTGACGCGAAGATCCGTGATGCCACCGCCATGGCGCCGTTCGAGGGCATTGTGCTTAAGAAGATGGTCGAGGCAGGGGATACCGTCCAACCCGGCCAGCCACTGATGGTCTTTGGGCATACGACCTACATGCGCGTGCAGGCGGAAATACCCGCCAGACTGGTGGAGAACCTGAGCGTCGGCATGCTGGTTCCGGTTCGTCTCGATAACGGAGTCCAGACCAAGACTCGAGTCGCTCAGATCTTTCCGATCGCGGACAGCAGCAAGCGCACGGTGACCGCGAAATTCGATCTCCCGCAGGGTGTGAATGCCGCGTCCGGAATGTACGCCGAGTTGCGCATCCCGCTAAATCTCGGCGCGCAACCCAAGGTCGTGATTCCTAGTTCCGCGTTGATCCAGGGACGTAGTTTGCCCGCCGTGCTTGTGCTCGACGAGGCGGGTGGATCGTATGTCAATCTGGTTCGCCTCGGACAGCCGTTCGACGATATCCACATCGAAGTATTGTCTGGTCTGAAACCCGGGCAGCGAATCGTCAACAATCCACCTTCCGGGGTCAAGTCGGGTTGGGTGCCGAGTGCACCCGGGCCGGGTGCGGGGCGCTTCGGTCGCTAGATCCGACGGTCCGCGTAATTACGGCGATCAGTCGCCCAGTCGAAAGAAAAGAAGGTTCAGATGAGCACTGAGAACCACGTGGGCCCAAACGGTCCGACCGAACTCGATCCTAACGCACTCGGAATAGCGGGGGCGATGACGCGCGGGTTTATCACCTCGCCGATCACGCCGCTGTTACTAGTGGGTTTCTTGTTCCTGGGCCTGTTTGGCCTGATCGCGACGCCGCGGCAGGAAGATCCGCAAATATCCGTGCCGATGGTCGATATTTTCGTCAGCTTTCCTGGTGCCAGCGCCGAGCAGGTTTCGAATCAGGTCGCGGTGCCGCTTGAGCAGTTGATGACCGAGATCAAGGGCGTCGAACACGTGTACTCGGCGTCGATGCGGGATCAGGCGCTGGTGACCGTGCAGTTTGTCGTCGGCGAGCAAATGGAGCCGTCGCTGGTCAAGCTCTATGACAAGCTCTCGTCCAACATGGACCGGATCCCGCCCGGCGTGAGTCAACCGCTGGTCAAGCCGAAAGGCGTGGACGATGTGCCGATGGTCACGCTCACCTTGTGGTCGGAGGAGGTCGATGACGCGACCCTGCGCCTGGTTGCGCTGGACGTGCTCAAGCATATCAAGAGCGTCGAGAATACGAGTCAGAGCTTCCTGGTCAGTGGCCGGGAAGAACAGATGACGGTGAGTATCTTCCCGGAGAAGCTCTCCGGTTTTGGAATCACGCTTGACCAGATCGCGCAAACGATCCAGGCCGCGAACACCGAACAAAACGCGGGTAATATCGAGGCCGGCGGGCAGTTCGCGACGGTCTACACCGGCTCGTTCCTGCGCTCGGAAGATGAGTTGCGGCGCTTGATCGTCGGTCTGCGGGACGGGCGCGCGGTCTATCTAGGTGATGTCGCGGAGGTTCGTCGCGGTCCCGGTCCGGTCAAGCGAATGGTGAGCTATTACACTGGCGCTGCCTATGACGGGGATCTGGAGGCGCATGGCGCGCCGGCCGTTACGATCGCGATCGCCAAGAAGCATGGCAGTAACGGCGTAAGCGTCGCGAGTGACGTGTTGGCGATGGTCGAGACGCTTAAGGGGCGGATCATTCCTGATAACGTGCAAGTCAGTATCACTCGTAACTACGGCGAGACCGCGCGCGACAAGGTCAATGAACTGATTTTCAAGCTGTTTGTCGCCACCTCGGCGGTGGTGTTCCTGGTTTGGTTTTTCTTGGGTTGGCGCGCCGCGACCGTGGTGCTCGTTGTCATTCCGATCGTCATTCTGTTCACCGTGTTCAGCGCGCTTGTGGTCGGATTCACCATCGACAGAGTGAGTTTGTTCGCGCTTATTTTCTCGATCGGGATTCTGGTTGACGATGCGATCGTGGTGGTCGAGAACGTATATCGCCGATGGTTGGAAAAAGGCGGCATCGACATCGCGACCACCATCGACGCGGTCGCCGAGGTGGGAAACCCGACGATCCTTGCAACGTTCACGGTCGTGGCGGCGTTGCTGCCCATGGCGGCGGTGAGGGGCATGATGGGTCCCTACATGATGCCAATTCCGGTGTTGGGCAGCGTCGCGATGGTGTTTTCCTTGTTCGCCGCGTTTGTGTTTACGCCGTGGTTGGCGCTCAAGCTGCGCCCGACCATCGAGAATCTTCAGCGTGCTGAGGATAAAGAGCATCATCAGATCGAGCTACTTGGGCGGTTCTATAGTGCGATGCTCAAGCCGTTGATTAAAAACAGAACCTTAGGCTGGATGTTTCTGGCCTCATTGTTCATCGTGTTTTTTGCATGCCTGTCCTTGTTTTATTTCAAGGCCGTCAAGGTCAAAATGCTGCCGCTCGACAATAAACCAGAGTTCAATATTGTCGTGAATTTCCCGGAAGGGACCGCTTTGCCGGAAACCGCGAACTTGATTGGCCAGATTGCCGAGGTCGTGCGGAGTATCGACGAGGTCACGGCGGTTCAAACCTATGTCGGTACTGCGTCCCCCTTTAATTTCAACGGACTCGTGCGGCACTACTATTTGCGGCGCGACTCTTGGCAGGGCGATGTGCAGGTACAGTTGACGCACAAGAAGGATCGTAAGCGTTCCAGCCATCAGATCGCGGTTGAAGTTCGCGAAATGATCAAACCCATGGCTCAGCGCGCGGGCGCGCGCGTTCAGGTTGTTGAGATGCCGCCTGGGCCGCCGGTGTTGCAGTCGGTTGTGGCGGAAGTCTACGGGCCCGACGCGGAAACACGTCGCCAAGTGGCCAATGATCTTCGTGAGATGTTTGAGCAGGCGCCCCATCTCGACGACGTCGACGATCTGATGCCGGCGCCTTACGAAGTCTGGCGCTTTGAAGTCGATCGCGAGAAATCGCAACGGGTCGGCGTTTCGGTCGCGGACGTCAACCGAACGCTGAACATGGCGATGGGCGATTTTCAGGCGGGCGACATCAAGTACAACTCGGTGCTCGATATTACCCGGATCATCATCGAGGCTCCGGTCGCGATACGTAGTGACTTTGGACGGCTGCTTCAATTGCCGGTTCCAAGTCAGATGGGCACTACGGTCCCGCTGTCGGAGTTGGGTCGGTTCGTCAAGGGTCTTCAAGATCCGGTGATCTATCACAAGGATCTGCGGCCGGTGGAGTTCGTGACCGCTGAGACCGTCGGCACGCTCGCGGCACCGATTTACGGCATGCTCGAGGTAGAGGATTTACTCAAGAAGTACACGGCGCCCGACGGCGTCGAAATCTCGGGCACAATGATGGGGCCACCCGAAACGTCCTATCAGAGCGGCTTCGAATGGGCCGGTGAATGGACGGTGACTTATGAGACATTCCGCGACATGGGCATTGCCTTTGGTGTCGCGCTGATTCTCATATACATGCTTGTGGTGTGGGAGTTTGGAAACTTCACCCTGCCTGCAATCGTCATGGCGCCGATTCCCCTGACGCTGGTTGGTATTATTCCCGGGCACTGGTTGCTGAATGCAGAGTTCACGGCAACGTCGATGATCGGATTCATCGCATTGGCGGGCATTATTGTGCGTAACTCGATCCTGCTGGTCGATTTCACGAAGCATAAAGTTGAGCAAGGCATGGATGTGCTCGATGCGATCATCATGTCCTGCCAGGTTAGAACCCGACCAATCGTGATTACCGCGTTCGCATTGGTCGGTGGTTCGAGCGTGATCTTGTTCGATCCGATCTTCCAGGGGATGGCGGTCTCGCTGTTGTTCGGCGTTCTGGTCTCGACTGCGCTCACGTTGTTTATCATTCCTCTAGGGTGCTACAGCGCGCGCGAAGCGTTTGTTTGCCGCGTCGATGACGAAAACGGTGGCTTGGGTCCCAGCGGCGGCGGCTCCTCCGGTGGCGGTGGCGGCATTGGCGGACGTATCGCCGGCGCGTTGGGTACCGTTTTCAGCGTGGTTGGGCTCTATCTGATGCTGATCGTCAAAGGATTGGCCAAGGGCATTCTGATGCTCCTGATGAAGGGGATTGGGTTCCTGATCGAGAAGATCCAGGGCAAACGAAACGGCGACATCAAAGTAGCACCGGCTCGCGCGACGGTGAACGTTGCCACGCCAGCGGCGCCAATTGTGGCTGGCGCCGAAACCTTGAGTATGGGCACTGTAGCCACGCAGTCTAACCCGAGCGATGACCCGCGCGCTGAAACTCCGGTGTCGTACAAACGAGTCGAGGCACCTGTTTCGGAACACCTAACTGATACCGCAGATGTGGCAGCTGCGGCGCAGGCGGCGGCTGAACAGGCGGCAGCCGAAAAGGCGGCCGCTGAAAAGGCAGCAGCTGAAAAGGCAGCAGCCGAAAAGGCAGCAGCCGAAAAGGCAGCAGCCGAAAAGGCAGCCGCTGAAAAGGCAGCCGCTGAACAGGCAGCAGCAGAAAAGGCAGCCGCTGAAAAGGCAGCAGCTGAAAAGGCAGCCGCTGAAAAGGCAGCCGCTGAAAAGGCAGCCGCTGAAAAGGCAGCAGCTGAAAAGGCAACCGCTGAA
>JBHJOI010000011.1:0-10465 GCA_050329935.1 Thiotrichales bacterium
AAAAACCCTTTCGCGCGTGGCAAAACCCCGGCCTCGCAAGGCAGCTCGATATGCTTTGAGAAATCATCACCAAACCCGAGGAGCCAACGACATGAGCGATCCCGTATGCGCCCAGCGCGCGCCCTACCCCACCGAGGTCAAGGCCGGCACCGAATATTGGTGGTGCCGCTGCGGTCGCAGTCAAAACCAGCCCTTCTGCGACGGTTCACATGCGGGCACAGGCATCGAGCCAATGGCGTTCACCCCCACGGAGGACGGCAAGGTGTGGCTATGCGGGTGCAAGCAGACCCAGAAAAGTCCATTCTGCGACGGTAGCCATAAAGCAATTCCAACGTCATGAACCTGGAAGCCATCGCGGAGCGACTCCGCCAGCTCGCACCGAGTGCCGACTATTGGTCGGCGCGTATCGTCGCCTCCGCGGGCGAGCACTTGCGTGTGCGTCAGGGCGTCGCGCTGCCACCGACACTGGAGCAAGACCTCGGCGTGTTCGTGACCGTGATCGACGGTGACGGCATTGGCTACGCCGCCACGTCGAACGTCACCGAAGCCGGTCTCGCGGCGGCCTTCGTGACCGCCCGGCGCTGGGCCGAGAACACGCGTGGCCGACTCGCGCTCGATCCGCGCGCGGCGCCGCGCGCCACGGCCCGGGGCGGTTACACGGCGCCGGTCGCGGTGCCCTGGGACTCGCAACCGCTCGACGTCAAGCTGGATTGGCTCGTGTCGACCTGTCAGGCGCTGCGGATCAGTGACGAAATCGTCGACTGGGAAGCCAGCCTCGGCCATGAGCAACGCGACAGTTGGTTCCTGAGTAGTGCCGGCGCCGAGGTGCGGCAGCGCTTCGACTATCTGTTCCCCGGCTACGAGGCCGTCGCCAGTCGCGGCAGCCTGACCCAGATTCGTAGCGGCGGCGGCGCCGGTACGGGTCGTCAGGGTGGTCTCGAACTGCTGACAGGATTCGGCTTTCCCGACGCGGCGCGCACCGCCGCCGAGGAAGCGCTGCAACTGCTCGACGCGCGCGAGTGCCCGCATGATCGGCGGGACCTGCTGCTCATGCCGAGCCAAATGGTGCTGCAGATCCACGAGAGCATCGGCCACCCGCTGGAGCTCGACCGCATCCTCGGCGACGAGCGCAACTACGCCGGCACCAGCTTCGTGAAACCGGAGATGTTCGGGCACTATCGCTACGGTTCGGAGCATTTGAACGTGACGTTCGACCCGAGCGTGCCCGGCGAACTCGTGAGTTACGGCTTCGACGACGAAGGCACGCCGGCACAACCGGTCCATCTGATTCGCAACGGCCGCCTCGAACGCCCGCTGGGCGGCACACTCTCGCAGTTGCGTAGCGGTCTCCCCGGCACCGCCAACGCACGCGCCAGCAACTGGAACCGGCCAGCGATCGATCGCATGGCCAACCTCAACATCGAACCCGGCCCGCACACGCTGAACGACCTCATCGCCCGGGTCGAACGCGGTGTGATCATGGAGAGCAATCGCTCCTGGTCCATCGACGACTCACGCAACAAGTTCCAGTTCGGCTGCGAGATCGGCTGGCTCATTCGCGATGGCGAACGCCGAGAGATTGTGCGCAACCCGAACTATCGCGGCGTGTCGGCCAACTTCTGGCGCAACCTGAGTGCGGTGGGCGATGCGTCGACCTGGCGCGTATCGGGTGTCGTTAACTGCGGCAAGGGCGAACCGAACCAGTCGGTCTACGTCGGACACGCCGCGCCGGCCTGCCTGTTCAACGACATCGAGGTATTCGGAGGCGAGGCATGACCCCCGCGCAACTGGCCGAACTGACCCAGCAACTCGCGGTCACATTGCGCCACGCGCAGCGGCTGACCACCTACTACAGCGGCGAGACCTCGGACTTCGCCCGACTCAACCACAACCGGATTCGCCAGTCGGGCCAGGTCACGCAGCATTACCTGACGATCGAGCTCATCGAGGGTCAACGCCACCTGAACGCAAGCACGACCCTCACCGGCGAGGCCGCGCGAGACCAGACCGCCGCACGCGAGCTGTTGCGGCGCTTGCAGGAACGCCTCGCGTTCGTGCCCGAGGACCCTTACCTCAACCTGCCGGAGACAGCCACCCGGAGCGAAACCCGGCAACCCGGCACACTGCCGGAACCCGCGCACGCGCTCGCCGATCTCACCCAGGCCGCGACCGGACTCGATCTTGTCGGCTTTTTTGCCAGCGGCGAGATCGCTCGCGGCATGGCGGACTCGCTCGGCAGCCTGCACTGGCACGCGAGCCAGAGCTTCAATCTCGACTGGAGCTGCCACCTCGACGACGCCCGCGCCGTCAAGAACAGTTATGCCGGCTTCCAATGGGATCGCGCGGTGCTGAACGAAAAACTCGAGCACGATCGCGCCACGCTGCGCCAGCTCGAGTTACCCATGATCACGCTCGAGCCCGGCCGCTACCGCGCGTTCCTGACCCCGGCCGCGCTGCACGAGTTGCTGGACATGCTTGGCTGGGGCGACCTCGGCTGCAAGAGCCAGCGCACTCGCCAGAGCGCGTTGCTGCAACTCATCGATGGCGAACGAGCGCTGAGCCCGAAAGTCACCGCGTTTGAAAATCATCCCCGCGGGCTCGCACCGAGCTTCACCCCGCAAGGCTTCGTCACCGCGCGGCCAGTGCCATTGATCGAGCGTGGCCAACATCGCGGCGCGCTCGTCAATCCGCGCAGCGCAAAAGAGTACGAACTGGCGGTCAACAGCCCGAGCGAGGCGCCCGCGGCGCTGGAAATGGAAGCCGGCACGCTCGCCAACGCCGACGCGCTGGCCGCGCTCGACACCGGCCTGTATGTATCCAACCTGTGGTACTGCAATTATTCCGACCGCAACCACGGCCGGATCACCGGGATGACCCGATTCGCGACCCGCTGGGTCGAAAACGGTGTGGTGCGTGGCCCGATCTCGGTCATGCGGTTCGACGACACGCTGTATCGCATCCTCGGCGAATACCTGCTCGATCTCACCGCCGAGCGGGAATTGCTGCTCGATCCGGGCACCTACGGCGGACGCTCGACCGCCAGCGCGTTGCTGCCCGGAGCGCTACTGAGTGAGTTTGAGTTGACGTTGTAACGCGCCACTGGCCGAGGCGATCCGTGTTCGTCACCGCAATCGAGCGGATTGCCGCCGCCGATTGCCATGGATCAATACCGCGCGCCGCGTTCACGCCGTAAACTACGCGGGCCCGATCAAGTCGTCTTTCGCGACCTCGAGAACAACACCCGCACGTCGACATAACATCAACACTCCGACGTTCGGTCAGCCGCAAGGATTACGAGATCAATGAACAAGAATACGGACACCGCCGGGCGCTCACCCGGCTTTGGTGTCGTCAACGCTGAGTACATCGACCAGCTCTACGAAGCGTTCAAGGCCGCGCCCGAGAGCGTTTCGCCCGAGTGGCGCAATTATTTTTACGGCTTCGAGATGGCCGGCGCCGCTGCGTCGCCGGGTGCCGCGCGCCCGGCGCAACCCGCCGACGCGCGCGCACACACCGATACCCAGCGCGCGCTGGAGCACCTGATCCTCGCCTATCGCCAATTGGGCCACCTGATGGCGGACATCGACCCGCTGCGACTGACGGCGCGCGTGCGGCCCGTCGAGCTGGATCCGGCGTATTACGGGCTGGATGCCCACGCGCTGGAACAGTCGCTCGACGTGGTTTCGCTCGACCCGAATCGCGCGCGTCCGGCGCACGAGGTGGTGGCGCTGCTGGAACGCGTCTATTGCGGCAGCGTTGCTTGCGAGTACCTGCATATTTCGGCCTCGGCCGAGCGGCGCTGGATCGAACAGCGTCTGGAGTCGACCCACGGCGATTGGGCCGCGCAGCACGCCGCCGCTGTGCGCCGCGACATCCTCGGCGATCTGAGCGCGGCCGAAGGTTTGGAACGCTATTTGCACCGTCGCTACGTCGGCCAGAAGCGATTCTCGCTGGAAGGCGGCGAGTCGCTGATTCCGCTGCTCGACGAGGTCGTGCAGCGCGGCGGACGGCGCGGCGTGACCGATATCGTCGTCGGCATGGCGCATCGCGGTCGTCTGAACGTGCTGGTGAATCTGCTGGGCAAGGCGCCGCAGGAGCTGTTCTCGGAATTCGAGGGCACGGCGGCGAATGCCGCGCACAACGGCTCAGGCGATGTAAAGTACCACCAAGGCTTCTATTCCCACATTCAGACCCCGGGCGAATCGGTGCGGCTGTCGCTCGCGTTCAACCCGTCGCACCTCGAAATCGTCGGGCCGGTGGTCGAAGGTGGCGTGCGCGCGCGGCAGGATCGTCACGCCGGCGACGCGCGTGATCTGATCGTGCCGGTCATCATTCATGGCGATGCGGCCTTCATTGGCCAGGGCGTGGTCACGGAAACGCTGAACCTCTCGCAAACCCCGGCCTATGGCACCGGCGGCACGCTGCATGTCGTCATCAATAATCAGGTCGGATTCACCACCAACCGTCCCGACGAGGCGCGCTCGACGCTGTATTGCACCGAGGTGGCGAAGCTGGTGCAGGCGCCGATCTTCCACGTCAACGGCGACGACCCGGACGCGGTGGTGTTCATCGCCCAGCTCGCGCTCGACTACCGCATGCAGTTCCACAAGGACGTCGTGATCGACCTCGTGTGCTACCGCCGACACGGCCACAACGAGGCCGATGAGCCGATGCTGACGCAGCCCGACATGTATCGGCGCATCCGTGCGCTCGAAACGACGCGGGCGCTTTACGCCCAGCGGCTGGAACGCGAGGGCGTGATCGCCGCTGGCGAGGCCGCCGCGCTGAGCGAACGTTACCTCACCGCGCTGGAGGCGGGCCAGGTCGTGGTCCGCGAGTACCTGCACGGCTCGCATACCGGATACGAGGCGCATTGGGAACGCTACCTGAGCGCGCGTCCTGGCGAGCGGGTGGTCACGCAAGTCCCAAGGGACACGTTGCAGTCCCTCGGCCAACGCATGCTCGCGCTGCCGGGCGGATTCGAGTTGCACGCGCGGGTCGCGAAGGTCTATGCCGACCGCCAGCGCATGCTCGACGACGAGCAGCCGCTCGACTGGGGCACCGCGGAGTTGCTCGCCTACGCGACGCTGCTCAACGAAGGATACGCGGTGCGGCTGTCCGGTCAGGACTCGCAGCGCGGCACCTTCGCGCATCGGCACGCGGTGGTGCACGATCAGCGCGACCAAGGTCGCCACACACCGCTGGAACACCTGTTCGACGCTCAACCGCGCTTCGAAGCGATCAACTCGGTGCTCTCCGAACTCGCCGTGTTGGCATTCGAATACGGCTACGCGACCTCAAGTCCCAACACGTTGGTGATCTGGGAAGCGCAATTCGGCGACTTCGCCAATTGCGCGCAGGTTGTCATCGACCAGTTCATCTCCAGTGGCTACCTGAAGTGGGGACGGTTGTGTCAATTGACGCTGCTATTGCCACATGGCTACGAGGGTCAGGGACCGGAACACTCGTCGGCGCGCCTGGAGCGCTTCCTGCAACTCTGCGCCGAGCTGAACATGCGGGTGTGGGTGCCCACCACCCCGGCGCAACTGTTTCACCTGCTGCGCGACCAGCTCCACCGCACGTTCCGCCGCCCGCTGGTGGTCATGATGCCGAAAAGCCTGCTGCGCCACCCGTTGTCGAAATCCCCGCTTGCCGAGCTGACCGACGGCGGACTTGAACTCGTGCTGCCGGAGATTGATCCGCTGCCCGCCGAGGGCGTGCGCCGGGTCGTGCTGTGCAGCGGCAAGGTGTATTTCGACCTGCTGGCCGCACGCCGCGAACGCGATATCAAGGACATCGCGATCCTGCGCGTCGAACAGCTCTACCCATTCCCGCGCCGCGCGCTGGAACCGCTGCTCGCGAGCTACGCATGGGCGCGCGAACTCGTCTGGTGCCAGGAAGAACCGCGCAACCAGGGCGCGTGGTACCAGATACAACACCACCTCTGGGCGGTGATTCGCAGGGACCAGTGGCTCGGCTACGCCGGCCGCGCGCCGTCCGCGTCGACCGCCTGCGGCTACGCTTCGGAACATCGAGCACGGCATCAAGCGATGATCGACAAGGCCCTCACCGCCGGCCCCATCGGTGACCTCGGCGAACGTCTGGATGACATCGACGCCCACCCGAGCTAGCCAACAATCGCCTAATCCGCCCACAACCCCGCCAGCCCGAAGCTGATCGCATCGAACGGCGGTTGCGAAACCGCGTCGTCGTTGGCCAGCACGGTCAGCAGCAGCCACTTGCCTTCGCATAGCTCAAAGACCTCCAGCGTGCGTTGGTCGGGGTCGACGAGCCAGGCGTGCTGGACGCCGTGGCGGGCGTAGATCGGCAGCTTTTCGACGCGGTCGACCTTGGCGGTGGAGGGCGAGAGGATTTCGCAGATCCAGTCGGGCGGCAGTTCGAACCAGGCGGTTTCGGGCAGTTTAGGCATGCGCTCGCGCCACCAGCCGGCAAGGTCGGGGACGAGGATGTCGGCGTCGAGGTGCAGTTCGGGTTCGTCGAGGATCCACCAACCGCCGGGGCCGCCGCGCCCGCTGCCGAATGGCTCGAAGATCGCGCCGCCGATGGCGGAGTACGCGAGCGCATGCCGTGGCGCGGGACGCGGGTGCGTTACCAGCCGGCCGGCGATGATCTCGCCGACGATACGTTCCGGCAGGTCGAGCAGGTCTTCGTAGGTCGCGGGTTTGGGTGCGGGTTGGCCCATGGCGCTGGTCTCGATGTGATGAGCGTTGGTGAAAAAATCCACCCTGCGGTGCTGGATTATCAAGACACCATCCAGACTCTATACCGTCAGAACGCCCAACGGCAATCCGAGGTATTCGGGTTCAATGGTCGTGGCGATGGTGAAGGTCCGGAAAATGCGGATGCTTGTGCGTCAACGCCTCGTGCGCATGCGGGTGCGTATGTGGCTCGCGACCGTCCCAGTCAAAGTCGTGCGCGTGCCGATGATGTCGATCGTGGCTGTGCCGATGGCTATGGATCAAGGGCTCGTGACGGTGCTCGTGGACGTGACGCTCGGTCAGGTGCAGCCAGACGCCCATCGCCATCAGCGCGGCGGCCAACCAGAACGGCGCCGGCGCCGATTCGCCGAGCACCAGCACCGAAAGCGCGGCGCCGATGAATGGCGCGGTGGAAAAATACGCGCCGGTGCGCGCCGTACCGAGGTCGCGCAAGGCGCCGACAAACAGCACGAGGCTCAATCCATAGCCCACCAGCCCGACCAGCATCGCGCCGGTCAGCACGGTCCAGCTCGGCAGTGACACGCCCAGCACCAGTGCAAGACCGGTATTGACCGCGCCCGCGACGAGACCCTTGCTGCTGGCAATGAACATCGCATCCGCGCCGGACACCCGTCGCGTGAGGTTGTTGTCGATGCCCCAACACAGGCAAGCCGCCGCGATCGCCGCGAGTCCGACCGCGTTCGATACTTCCGCATCACCGCTCGGCCACGCGAGTACCGCGCCTCCGGCCACGATCAGCAGCATGCCCAGCACGATGCGGCGATCAGCGTTCTCCTTGAACACGAGCCACGCCAGCCCCGCGGTGAATACCGCTTCCAGGTTCAACAGCAATGACGCGGTGCCGGCGCCGACCCGCGTCAGCCCGAAGACCAGTAACACCGGACCCAGCACGCCACCGAATCCGATCGCCGCCGCCAGCCACCGCCACTCGCCCGGCGCCAGGCCGCTCGGCCCCCAGCGGCGATCGCGCGCCAGCCGAATGATCGCCAGACCCAAGCCGCTGCCGAGATAGAGCAGCCCCGCCAACAGCAGCGGCGACAGGCTCCCGACAAGCAGCTTGACCATCGGCGTGCTGCCGCCGAACAACGCGGCCGCGGCGATCGCGGCGACGATGGCCGCGCGATAAGGCCTCATGGCGGGTCGCCGGCGTTCATCGGCCGCGCATCACTTCAAGTTGAAGCTAATCTTGGCCGCCTGCTTTCCAGGCAAGGTCGTCGTGACCACGACTCTGACACCGACCCCGACCTTGAAACTGCCGCTCGCCGCCATCCGGTTGTCCCCGGCCGGCTCCAGTTTGACGACGGACTTGTCGTTGCCGGCGTAGATCACCGCTTCGGCCGTGGCGCCTTCGGTGGCAACCGGTTTGCCGTGATCACTGACATACAGCGTCAAGCTGTCGGGCTTGGCCACCAGCTCGTAGGAGACATCGCGCATTTCGCGCACGACGCCGCCGTATTGAGGGCCGTGATCGTGGCCGGTTCCGGCCGACGCGGGCATGACCGCGAACATCGAGCAGGCCAGGACGAGGGACGAGAACGTCGATTTCATAAACGACTCCATTGTCAGTTCAAAGGGTTGGATGCAACGCCGTCGCCAGCATGGGCAATGAGCGAGGCGGGGTTGGACAGCAATTGATTGACGGCGCCGAAGCGCAGGTAGAGCGCGGGCACGACGATCATGTTGAGCAGCGTGGAGCTCAACAGACCGCACAGAATGACCACCGCCATCGGCGCCTGGATCTCGCTGCCCGGCTGGCCGGCGGCGAGCGCCAGCGGCACCAGCGCGAGGCCGGCGGCGAGCGCGGTCATCAGGATCGGCACCAGCCGCTCCTCGGCACCGCGCTTCACCGCCTCGGCCGCGTCCTTCACGCCCTCGTGTTCCACCAGATGGTGGATGTGCGAGATCATCATCACGCCGTTGCGGGTGGCGATGCCGAACAAGGTGATGAAGCCGATGATCGACGCCACCGACAGCACGCCACCACTGGCAAACACACCGACCACACCGCCGATCATGGCCAGCGGCAGGTTGAGCATGACCAGGAAGGCGTCGCGCGCGGTGCCGAAGGCGATGAACAGCAGCAGGAAGATACCCACCGTCACCGCCGCGCCGAGAATCAGCAGCGTGCGCGAAGCCGCTTCCGCACTCTCGAACTGGCCGCCGTACTCGATGTGGTAGCCCGTCGGCAGTGGAACACCCGCCGCCACCCGCTGGCGGATGTCGGCCACCACGCTGGCGAGGTCCCGCCCGGCGACGTTAGCCATTACCACCATCTTGCGCTGCACGTTCTCGCGGCTGATGGAATACGGCGCCCGGTCGTTGCGGATTTCGGCCAGCGCTGACAAGGGCAGGCGGGCGCCGTCGGCGGGGGGGATTAGGGTTGAACGCACCGCTTCGATATTCGCCCGCGTCGAGGGATCGAAGCGCAACACCAGATCGAAGCTGGCCTGGCCCTGCTGTACGCGATCGACCGGCATACCTGAGAAAGCGACTTCGATCGCCTCCGATACCTCGCGCATCGACAGTCCATGCTGCGCCAACGCCGCGCGCTTGAAGCGCACGGTGAGGAAGGGAATGTCGGTCTGCTGTTCGTCGGTGACATCGACCGCGCCTGGAATCTCCTGCACGACGCTCTTCACGCTGGCCGTCAGCCGGCGCAGTTCGCCGAGATCCGGCCCGAAGATCTTCACCGCGATATTGGAGCGGCTGCCGGAAAGCATGTGGTCGATGCGGTGCGAGATCGGCTGGCCGACGACGATCTGGGTACCAGGCACGCTGGCAAGGTCGGCGCGCAGCGCGGCGAGGAAGTCCTCCTTGCTGCGCTCGCCCATCTTCAGCGTGACTTCCATTTCCGAGGCCGACACGTCCATCGCGTGCGGATCGCCTTCGGCACGCCCGGTGCGGCGCGCGGTGGCGACCACCTCGGGATGCGCCAGCAGAATGTTCTCCACCATGCGCCCGAGACGGTCGGATTCCGCCAGCGAAGTGCCCGGCAGCGTCGCCATGCCGACGGTGAGCGTGCCTTCGTTGAAGTCGGGCAGGAAGGCGCGGCCGGCGAAGCCCAGTGCAATCAATGCGGCAACCAGCGCGGCAATGCTGATTCCCGCCACCACCTGCCAGCGCACCATCGTTGCGTCCAGCACGCGCCGGTAGCCCGCCTTCAGGCCGTGGATGAAGCGCGGCTCGATGGCGTTCCGCACCGTCTTCGAGTTGGGCAGCATAAGCGACGCCAGCACCGGCGTCACCGTGACCGCCACCGCCAGCGAGGCGGCCAGCGACACCACGTAAGCGAGCCCCAGCGGCGCCATCAGTCGGCCTTCGACGCCGGAGAGGAAGAACAGCGGCAGGAACACCAGCATGATGATCAGCGTGGCGAACACGATCGAGCCCTGGATTTCGCGCGTCGCCTCGTACACCAGATGCAGCGTGTTGGCTCGCTGCTCCGCCGGTTTGGCGCCATTCTCACGCAGCCGGCGGACGATGTTCTCCACCACGATGATGGCGTCGTCCACCAATGCCCCCAGAGCGATGGCCATGCCGCCCAGGGTCATGGTGTTGATGGTCGCGCCCATCGCCTTCATGACCAGAATCGCCGCGACCAGCGATAGCGGGATCGCCACCAGACTGATCGCGGTCGCGCGCGCCGACAGCAGGAAGGCGAAGACGATGGCCACCACCAGCACCACGCCCTCGATCAGCGCCTTGTTCAGGTTGTCGATGGAGAC
>JBHJOI010000012.1:0-55068 GCA_050329935.1 Thiotrichales bacterium
CGAGCGAGATTGTATTCCTGGGCCTCGCGCTGGCCGGTAGCATCTTTGGTTTCCTCATGTTCAACAGTCATCCCGCACGATTGTTCATGGGTGACACAGGCAGCCAGTTCATCGGCTTCAGCCTGGCTTTCATGGCGTTGCACCTCACCCACCACGCCTCCGACATCTACGCGCCGTCGCTGCCGTTGTTGCTGGTCGGACTGCCATTGCTCGATTTGTTGTTGGTAATGGGGCGACGGTTGCTCAAGGGGCGGCCATTGTTCGCAGCGGATCGCAATCATCTGCACCACCGCTTGATGAATGTCGGTTTGAATCACTACGTGGCGGTTTTTTTCATCTATGCGATTCAAGTGAGCATTGTAGCCTCGGCTTACCTGTCGCGCTTTTCGCTGGATTATCGCGTCATCGGCCTGTTCATCTTGTTTTTGGTCGTGGTGCATGCCGTGCCCTGGGTGCTGTATCGCCTGCCGCGCGGGTTGTTTCCGATGACGTGGGTCGATGGTATCAACCGCTATTTCGCCCAGGCGCACCTGCTGGGACGTTGGAGTACCGTGGCGCTGGTGGTCGGGGTGCCTTCGTTCCTGGTCGCGGTCCCGCTGCTGGTCGAAGCAGTGGACGCGTCCTACGCGATCATCGCGGGTATCGTGCTCGTGAATTTCTTTCTGTGGGATACGATTGCTTCCAGTCGAGAAGTGCGCGGTTGGGTATTGCGGGTCTCGCTGGTGGCGGTGGTCACGCTCGATCTTTACTTGTTACAGATTGCGATCGCGCCCGTGCCGCTGCTGGGGCGGTTGACCGATGTCGTATTGCTGGGGCTGACCGTGTTGGTCGTGGTCGGTATGCATTACGCGAAGCGTCGTGATCTATCACTGCGACCGCTTGATCTCTTGATCGTCGCGGTCGTGGTGATCCTGCCGCAGCTGGCCCGCGGCGACAATAGTTCGATGCTGCTCGCGAAGCTTGCGATCTACATGGTGGTGCTGGTTTACGGTATCGAGGTGATCATGCAGATCGACATGCATCGTTACCGGCGTTTGTATCGGGTCGGTTTCATCTTGCTGGTGCCGCTCACGATCGTGCTGGTACGCGGTCTGACA
Organism: Thiotrichales bacterium; assembly: GCA_050329935.1. Taxonomy (GTDB): domain Bacteria; phylum Pseudomonadota; class Gammaproteobacteria; order UWMA-0217; family UWMA-0217; genus CAYSFW01. The sequence goes on from JBHJOI010000012.1 coordinate 1,098, forward strand.
GGCTGGTGATCGCCGCGCGCCGCGCTAGACTGCACCGTGTTGCATTCATGAGTTGATACCGTGGCCACGTTGTTGTTCTCGCTTAGAAACGTACCAGACGAAGAAGCCGACGAGATACGCGCGCTGCTCGCGGCGAGCGCGATCGACGTCTACGAAACCGCTTCGGGACGCTGGGGTATTTCATCGCCCGCGATCTGGCTGCGCGACGACACGCAGCTCGCGCACGCCCGGAAATTGATCGACGAATACCAGACGGAGCGTTTCCGGCGCGAACGGGCAGCCTATGAAGCGCGCGCGCGTATCGGGGAGAATCCCTCCTTCCTGGGGGAATTGCTCGCGCATCCGGTCCGCTTCGCGATATACCTGCTCGCGGTTATCCTGATTCTCTACTTCTCGGTCGCGCCGTTCTTTCTGTGAAACGCACCTCACGGGTAGCGTTCCGGCGATTCAGCTGTGGCAGGTCAAGGTCGGCGCTGCGTGCGACGGTTATTCGCGCGGTGTAGATGGGGTAAGCGAAGCTTTCGAAGTCGACCACCGCGGCAAGGTGCGGATCGGTCGTAAGTTTGCCGTGGTTGGCTCAATGCGGGACGGGTCGGTATCAAGTTAACGAGCGCCCAGCCTCGATCGGATTCGGGACAACCCGATACCGAATCGAGACTGGGCCGAGACCACATGCCTCAGGCGCTAGACCGCGCGATCATGCGAGATCGAATCGATCCAGGTTCATCACCTTGTTCCACGCCGCCACGAAGTCGCGTACGAACTTCGCTCCCGCGTCGGCGCCACCATACACTTCCGCCAGGGCGCGTAGTTGCGCATTCGCACCGAAGATGAGATCGACGCGCGTGGCGGTCCATTTCGCCCCTCCCGATTTGCGATCGCGTCCTTCGAACGTGCTTTTGTCCGCCGAGGTCGCTTTCCACTCCGTACCCATGTCAAGCAGGTTGACGAAGAAGTCGTTGGTCAATGCCCCTGGCCGCTGAGTGAACACGCCATGCTGGGACGGCCCGGCATTGGCGCCCAACACACGCATGCCGCCGACGAGTGCCGTCATTTCGGGCGCGGTCAGCGTCAGCAGTTGCGCTTTGTCGACCAACAGTTCCTCGGCCGAGACCGAGTAGCTTGCCTTCTGATAATTGCGGAATCCGTCCGCGATGGGTTCGAGCACCGCGAAGGCTTCGGCATCGGTCTGCGCCTGAGTCGCGTCGGTGCGACCTGGTGTGAACGGCACGGTCACCGCGTGACCGGCGTTCCTGGCCGCCTGTTCCACGGCCGCGCACCCCGCCAGCACGATCAAGTCCGCGAGCGAGATTCTCTTGCCACCCGATTGCGCGTTGTTGAACTCGGCCTGGATGCCGTCCAGGGTTTTCAACACGTAATTGAGTTGTGCTGGTTGGTTGACCGCCCAATCCTTTTGCGGCGCGAGACGTATGCGCGCGCCATTCGCGCCGCCGCGCTTGTCGGACCCTCGGAAGGTCGACGCGGAGGCCCAAGCGGTGGTAACCAATTGCGCGACCGATAGCCCCGACGCCAGGACCTCGGACTTGAGCGATTCGATATCCGCGGCATCGACCAATGGGTGATCGATCGCGGGCACCGGATCCTGCCAAATCAAATCCTCCGCGGGCACTTCGGGGCCGAGATAGCGTGACTTAGGTCCCATGTCGCGGTGGGTAAGCTTGAACCATGCGCGTGCGAAGGCATCGGCGAACGCTTGCGGATCCTGGTGGAAGCGGCGCGCGATCGGTTCATAGATCGGGTCCATCCGCATCGCCATGTCCGCGTCAGTCATGATGATGGGCACGCGCTTGGAGGCATCGTCAGCCGCGGGCGCGAGGTTGCTGTCGTTCATGACCTTGGGCGTCCACTGCCAGGCGCCGGCCGGGCTCTTGGTCAGTTCCCACTCATTGCCGAACAGCATGTCCAGATAGGTGTTATCCCATTGGGTGGGGGTCGGCGTCCATGAGCCTTCCAGGCCGCTGCCGATCTGATCGCCGCCTTTACCGCTGCCGTGGCTGCTTTTCCAGCCCAAACCTTGCTCTTCGATGGACGCAGCCTCCGGCGCGGGTCCCACCAAGGCTGCGTCGCCAGCGCCATGGCATTTGCCGAAGGTGTGGCCGCCCGCGGTGAGCGCGACGGTTTCCTCGTCGTTCATCGCCATGCGCGCGAACGTCTCGCGGACGTCACGGGCGGACGCGAGCGGATCGGGCTTGCCACCAGGCCCTTCCGGGTTCACATAGATCAGGCCCATCTGCACGGCAGCGAGTGGATTGTCGAGGTCGCGCTCGGCGGTGTGGCGCTTGTCGGCGAGCCACTCGGTCTCGGAGCCCCAGTAGGTGTCTTCTTCAGGCTCGTAGACGTCCTTGCGTCCGCCGCCGAAGCCGAAGGTCTTGAAGCCCATCGACTCCAGCGCGACGTTACCGGTGAGGATCATCAGGTCGGCCCAGGAGATCTTGTCGCCGTATTTCTGTTTGATCGGCCACAACAGACGGCGTGCCTTGTCCAGGTTGACGTTGTCGGGCCAACTGTTCAGTGGCGCGAAACGTTGCTGGCCGGTTCCCGCGCCACCGCGACCGTCGCCGACGCGATAGGTGCCGGCGCCATGCCAGGCCATGCGGATAAACATCGGGCCGTAGTGGCCATAGTCGGCCGGCCACCAGTCCTGCGAATCCGTCATCAGTGCGTGCAGGTCCTTTTTCACTGCCGCCAGATCAAGGCTCTGGAATGCCTTGGCATAGTCGAAGTCCTGTCCCATCGGATCGGATAGGGACGAGTTCTGGTGCAAGATGCTTAGGTTCAGCTGGTTTGGCCACCAGTCGCGATTCGATGTGGCTTCGCCGGCCTTGGCAGGGATATACGGGCATTTTTCGGTCATGGCACTCTCCTAACGATGTACGACTCCAAACCGGAGTACCTCTATTAAAGACCATAAATGATAAACTTTCCAATGGATTGAAAGTATCATAACAATCGATTAAATAGATTAAATTCGGTGTATGATTAGGTGGCAAGTAACTGATTAATGGTATTTATATTGACAAAACCGATCCGTTCGTCTTATGCGGTGGCATCTAACGGCGCGCTCTCACCGCGATGCCATCCTCGATCGCGTCGTCGGGATGGGTGATGACAAGGTCGTTCGTCGCGATTCCGTCGACTATTTGTGCCGCGAGTCCGTTACGCTGCCCGAGCGTGACTTCGCGGCGCCTGGCGCGGCGGTTATCGACCACGAAAGCGGCCCAATTGCCATTCGATCGAAACAAGGCACTGGCGGGTATCTGCAATACGCGGGCCTCTTCCCACAGGATGAAGCGTGCCTCGACGCGATAGCCGTCGCCGAGTGATTGCCAGACTTCGACCGGTGTGGTGATGTCGGATATCACTCGCACGCGCTGTTCCTCGACGCCTAGCGCTGATACCTTCGTGAATCCGACCGGCTCGACACGGCGCACTGTGCCTTCCAGCGGTCGTTCCCCGCCCCAGCGATCATAGATGACCCGCATGCCGACGTTGATCTTGACCGCGTCAGCCGAAAGCACCTCGGTTTCGATCTCCAGCGACTGCGTGTCGCCGATCTCCATCAGGGCTTGCCCAGCGTTGACGATGCCTTCACAGGTCTGTTGCACCATGAGCACGCGGCCTTCCGTCGGTGAGCGAACCGGCACGATGTCGGCCGGATCGACCGCCGCATCGACGCCGGTGTAGCGCAATGCGGTGCGCGCGGCCTCCAGTTCGTGTCGGGCGACTTCGATCGCGAAGTCGGCGGAGCGTTGCAACGCCTGGGTACCGCGCAAGCGTGCCGCCGCCTGGTCGAGTTGTTCCCGCGCGACATGGCCCTGGGTCGCGAGCGATTGCAGGCGCTCGAAGGCCTTGCGCGCGAGGTCTGCGTCCGCCGTCGCGGACGTCGCTCGCTGCTCGGCGCCATGCAAGGCGGCTTCGGTGGCCGCGATGCGGGCTTGGGCGGCGGCCTGGCTGCGTGGATCGAGCGCCTGCGATGGCTGGGGTCGGATCGTCAGTAGCGTCTGACCTTGGGTGACACGGTCGCCGATCCGCAGGTCGGTGCGGCAGGTGGTGCCCGCGACCGGCGCGGAGACGGTGTAACGATCGATCACGCGGGTCTTGCCCACCTCCTCGATCGTAATTTCCAGTGGCCCGTGCGTGGCGGTGGCGATGTCAACGAGCTTCGGTTGCGGCCGAAAGCTATACGCAAACACCGCGATGATGGCGGCGATGACGACGATCCAGACGACGCGCCGCGGCCAATTCGGTTTCATGCTCACTCCTTGGTTTTAAGGACTTCGATCAGATCCAGGCGGTCGAGTCGGCGCCGCACCAGCAGCGCGGAAACGGTTGCCGCGAGCAACACCACCAGCGCGGCGAACGCATAGGTGGCGGGTTCCAGGATCAGCGGAATGCGGTACAAATCGTTCTGGACGGTGCGCGCGATGTATCCGCACAGCGCGCGTCCCAACCACAACCCCGGCAGGATCGCGAGCACGGTCAAGACCACGAGTTCGCCGAGCAATACATAGGAGATCTCGCCGCGGGTGAAACCGAGCACGCGCATGCTCGCGAGTTCACGTGATCGTTCGGTCAGGGTGATGCGTGCGCTGTTGTAGATGACACCGACGGCGATGATGATCGCGAACACGGTCGAGACAGAGGTCCAGAACAACATCGTTTCGTCCATCATGCGATGGAAACTGCGCAGTTCATGGTGGCGAATGCGGGTACCCGCGACACGTGGCATTTGTTTCAAGCGCTGGTAAACGTACTCGGCGTGCGCGGCGTCGACGGAAAGCAGCGCGCCGTTGATCGTGGGGCCTTCACCCAGCAGGCGGTTCAGCGCGTCGAGGTCCATGTAGGCGCCGACGCCCAAGAACTGACGCACCAGCGCGACGACGGGAATCTGGCGGACGGGTTGGCTGCCTTCGAGCACTTCGATGGTCACTGTGTCGCCTGTCTGCACGCGCAGAATTTCGCGGGCGAGATAATCGTTCAGCACCAGACCCGCGGCGGGTAGGTGGATCACCTTGAGTTCCGTGTCGATCAGACGTCGGATATCGCCCGCGGGCGCGAGACCCTGAATCGCCGTACGGTAAGCGCGGTGCCCGCTGCGTAAGCGTACCGCGACAGCGCGAAAACCTTCGCCGTGAGTGATGCCGGGCAGATGCTTGAGTTCAGTCAGCGCGGTAATCGAGGTGGGTTCGCTGAACGTCACCGCGAGATCGTCACGCTGTGAGAGTCCGAACTCCAGGGTCACCATGAAGTTGACGGTATCTTCCTGGAAACGCCCGGTCATCAGGATCGCGAAGGCTAGCGCGATCCCGAGCACGGCCAGCGACGATTTCACGGGCTTTTGACCGATATGGCGCAGAATCATTCGGGTGAGGGTGGAAAACCCGCGTCGCGGGCCGATCCGCTCGACCAGCGTCTGGCGATACAACGCGGGTGCCTCGGGGCGCATCGCTTCGGCCGGGCGCAGGCGAATGGCGTTCCGTACGGCCGCGAGTGTGCCCAGGATACCGGCCGCCAGGGTAATCAGGCTGACTTGTACCACGCGTGCCGGTTCGAGCACGAAGTGCAGGAACGGTAATCGGAAAAACAAAACATAGACTTCGCTGAGGACCCGCCCGAGCCAGCTGCCGGCCACGATGCCGAGTACGATGCCGGTCAGTACGATGGCGAGAATCAGCTTCAGATAATGCACCGCGATCGCACTGTTGCCGTATCCAAAAGCCTTGAGCGCGGCGACCTGTTCGCGCTGTGTGGTGACCAGGCGCGACACGACGACATTCAACAGAAATACCGCGACGCCGAGGAAAATGAACGGAAAAATCCCGGCGAGGTTATCGAGCTGGTTGATCTCCTCGGCGAGAAACCGATGCGAGAGTTGGTCGTCGCGCGCATAGGCGCCGGTGCCGCCATAACGCTTTAAGAGCGCGTCGATACGGTCGATCACATCCGCCGAATAGGTAGTCGCGGTAATACAGCTCGCGGCTGAGTTGCAGCGAATCCAGCGTGCTGAGAAACATGATGAAACTGGCCGCGCCGCTGGCGATGACGGCCGCGATCGCGAACGCGGGGCCTTTCAGGTGCCACAGGTCGCGCCAGAGTTTGCGGTCGATCGCTTTCATGCGCTCACCATCGCAGCGTCGAGGGCAACTGGCGCTCGGGGTTGAGCGCGATGTCGACGATCCGGCCGTCCATCAAGCGGATCACGCGATCCGCCATCCGCGCGATGTCGACGTTGTGCGTGATTACGACGGTGGTTGTGCCGAGTTCGCGGTTCACGCGCTCGATCGCTTCCAATACGACGACACCCGTCTTGAGATCAAGCGCGCCGGTGGGCTCGTCGCACAGCAATACGTCGGGGCGTTTCGCGATGGCGCGCGCGATGGCCACGCGCTGTTGTTCGCCGCCGGAGAGTTGCGCCGGAAAATGGTCGAGCCGATCGCCGAGGCCGACGAGTCGCAATGCATCCTCCGGCGCCATGGGGTTGCGCGCGATCTCGGTGACGAGGGCGACGTTCTCGCGCGCGGTCAGACTTGGAATCAGGTTATAAAACTGGAATACGAATCCGACGTGGTCGCGGCGATAGCGCGTCAACACGGCGTCGTCATAGGTGGTGAGATCGTGATTCTGGTAACGGACGGTGCCGCTCGTGGGTACGTCAAGCCCACCGAGAATGTTGAGCAAGGTCGATTTGCCGCTGCCGGAGGGGCCCAGCAAAACAACGAATTCGCCCGCATGGAGCACCAGATCGACGCCCCGCAACGCGTCCACCTCGACTTCGCCCATCCGATAGCGCTTGGTGATGTTTTCCGCGTGGAAAACCTCGACGCACTCGTTCGAGTTCGCCAAGTTTCGGCGAAGATGCGCGGTAACCTCTGTTGCCATGGCGATCGCTCATCGCTCCAGCCGCGAGACGTATTGCCTCGTTGGATCCACTATTAGCAGAGAATGGCGTGGTCGGTATTGATCGAAATTAAGCGTCTTGCAGATCGTGGCGGCGCTCGCGGCTGCACACAGTGGGTCGGCGTCAGACGCGATCGACGGTCACGAATCCGGTGACTTCTTCGCGATCATGGTAGAGCTGTCGTAGACGCAAGACATGCGCGGGCGTGTTGCGTTCCAGCTCGGTGCGGAGCAACGCCGCGCAGTCCTGAACCATCGCGTGGCGCTGTTTCATAGGCAGCTTGAGGTTGAAGATGGCGTGGTGGCAGTCGCCGCGCGCGAACCACTCGGCGACAAGCCGGGCGACGCGCTGCGGTTGCTCGACCATGTCGCAGACCAGCCAATCGACCTTACTCGACGGCCGATACCGGAAACCGTCGGCGCGGCAATGCTCCAGCAAGCCTGTCGCATACAGTTCGGGGGCCATGGATCCATTATCGACGGCGGTCACATGTAGCCCGCGCCGCACGAGTTGCCAGGTCCAGCCACCCGGCGCGGCACCAAGATCGACCGCGGACAGACCGGGGCGCAGCCAGCGTTGGCGTTGCTCCGGGGTCAGAAACGTCTGAATCGCCTCATCGAGTTTGAGCGTCGAACGGCTCGGCGCGTCGCGGGGCATTTTCAGGCGCGGAAATCCGCCCAGCCAGGGCCAGGCGCGCGCCGGATCGGTTACGCCGATGTACGCGGCGCGCGAATGCGGGAACAGCAGGTGCAAATTCGGGAGTCCGTTGGAGTCTTCGCGGAGCATGCCTCGTTGCCGGAGGGCGCGCTCCATGTGTGGCGCGAACTGCCTGCAGAAGGTCTGCACCGCCTTGCCGGCGTTGGTATCCGGGGATTCAAGCCGCAGCGCGCCGAACGGCCCGGCGGGCAGCTGATCGAGCAGCATGCTCAGCCGATCGTGCTCGGGCAGGGCGTCGGCGATGCCGGTCAACCAGATACCTTGCCGGACAAAGGTCAGGGCGCGGGTGTCAACATGGGGTGCGGCGTGCGCCATTCCCGCGCGGTCGTGGGCGTGAAACACGCCAAATCCGTCGCCAGTTTTTGTTTTGCAATAGCCGGAAATCGCCCGATCCGCAAGCGTCGACTGAACCTCGCTCGCGCATTCCGGCTCAAAGCCGGGACGACATAGAAAAGTCAAACCACCGATGGCGGTGGGCAGCGACGGATTCATGGTGCCGCCCGTTCAGGGCTTAGTGATCTCGGCGCGACTATCGAAAGGCTTCGGAGCGTACGCAACGTACGCCGCCGCATGGACTCGATTTCCTCGATGACCCGCGGTGGGCATAAAACGCTATCGCCGACGCTATCGATCACGCTTATTTCTGGGGTAATGCAAACCTCGGACACTCTTACCACGATCCGAACGACGGACCAAGCCGCGGTCCAAGGCGGACCCTGGAAAGGTGGACACACGGGGCGGTGTACGCGACACCTCAGGAGGCGGCGTGGCTATTTGTGCCTGTGCGTTGCGAGGCCACCCCGCGCCGCGTCACGACAGGCCTATGCGCGGCTCGCGTTTCGCCGGGGCATCCGCGCTACCACGGTTGGGTCGGGGTCGTAAGCGAACGCAAGCGCGCCAAATGCCTCGTCAGCGGAAAGCCGAGTGACGTGGACAGCCGAAACGCGCGCGCCTTCAGGGCGTTCTGCGATTGGGTGTCCGATGTCCTGCCCGCCAGGATGACCCAATTGTGACTGCCGGTCAGCACCGCGCGCAGATCGACGAAATGCTCTTTCAGGGTTTGAATGAAGGCGGCATTTTCGCGGTGCTCGCTCCATCCATTCAGCACCAGCCAGCCGTCGTCCTTCAGCCGTCGGACGCAGTGTCCGATAAAGCGCGATTGGAGCTGAGCCGGATCGACCCCTTCGCTTTGGTAGAGATCGGCGAAGATCACGTCATAGCGGTGCGGGTGGTCGCCTCCGAGAAAATCAGTCGCGTTCTGGTGGATGACGTTCAGACGCTTACCGCGCGGTAGTTGAAAGTACTGGTAAGCCAGCTCAATCACGCGCTCGCGCAGTTCGACCGCGGTGATCCGCACGCTCGGCAGCAGGTGATGCAACGCAGTCATCAGGCTGCCGCCGCCGAGCCCCAGTAGCAATGCGCGCTTTGGCTGGAGAAATAACAGTACCAGCAGCATCGCCTGAATGTATTCCAGTTGCGGAACATGGGGCGCGGATTTCAGGCACCGGCTTTGCTCATCGCCGCCTGCAAACGCGAGAATGCGCTGGGTGCCGGTGTCAGCAATGAAAATCGGGCCATATTCGTCCTGGTCTTGGTAGAGGATCTGATGGTCGCCCATTCGCGCGAAGGTTCTCGGGATGACGGGCATCGCAGTATATCGAGCCTGGCCGGCGTGTTGGGCGTGCCGGACAGGGTTTGGTGGCGGCGCGGCGTGTCGACCGATCGCCGCAAGGGCGCCGGCTACGCGCCCGGTGCGGCAACCGGGCTCGGGGGCGGCCGTCCGAATCAGGCGGTCGCCGCCAGCGGTGGCTCCAGCGCTTGCACCAAATGCGGTATCTGCGAGAGCGCGGGCGCGCCGTCCATCAACAAGGCGATCGGCATCACCTCGAACACTTGCTCCGGCGTTGCGCCGAATCCCAGCGCCGCGCTGGCGTGCAAGCTAATATGTTCTGGCTGCTGACGCACCAGCGCGATTCCGAGCGCGATTAGTTCACGGTGATGGTGCTCGAGCGCGGCGCGCGCCAGCGCGAACTCACGCCATGAGTCTTCCCAGTGGCTCCAAAGCTCTCCCGGACCCGGGCTCGCCTTCAGGAACAATACGATGCGGTTGACCAACGAAATTTCTTCCGCGGTCGCGCCGAGCTTGACCGACTCCGCGTGGTGAATCTTGATGCAGCGGTTGCACTGCTTCTGCAGCGCGATGCCGAGGGTGATCAATTCCTTGCATTTGCGCCCGATCAGCCCTTTTTTGGTGCTTTCCTGCGACAGTTCGCCGACGATCTCAAGGAACTCGTGCAAGCCATAAGATCGCGCCTTTTTTAATGAAACCAGAAAGTTATCGTTTGACATGACGGTCATGATCCAGAGGGAGGTAGCTACATTGAAGCAAGTTGGGTGCCACTCTGACGAGGTCGTCCGTCACGTAATCGAGGTGCGGCGGCGCGTGGGGCTAGAGGCTGGGCATCTCGGTCGGCGGCGAACGTCGGTCGAGGTAGACACCCACCGCGAACGCGAGGGGTAGTACGACGGCGCTGAGCAAGATCGGAACACTGTAAAGGGAGTCGGCGCTGTAGGCGGAATCGGTTAGCACTACGCCATTGATTCTCATCACGATGTCGACCACGAGCGTGATCGCGGGCAACAGGAGTGTCCAGCCACGGACGACTACAGCGGCGACCCCAACGATCGTATACGGGAGCGCACCGACGACTAACAGGTCGACCGCGAGACGATAACCGGCCGAGAAGTGCGGAACAAATGCGGAATAAAGCACCAACAGCAGGCCGATGCCTACAATCGTATAGGTCAGTTTCAGGGTCAGTGGGTAAGCCTGCATGACAACCTCTCGAACGCGAATTTTTTCGGGCACTCGGGTGCCGTGCCTCGATCTAAGGTGTAGTCACGCGTTCGCATATTGCCAAATTATCCACCGCCGTTGGACGGGCTTCCGCGTGGCTCGGGCAGGGGCTAAAGGCGGGATTGCAAAATCCTACGGCGCGTCAGTGTGGCGCGTCGGTGATTGCAATTTGTCACGCGATCGCTGACGGCCTGATGGGCATAACACAATGATTTTAATGATAATACTGAAAATGGCACAAATTCTGCCTCTTGGGCTACATGGACATGCGCTCGTATTTACTAAGACAGCGCGTTCTGGCGCGAACGCTGGTCATGACCTGGTTTAGCTGGCACTGGCTATTGCGTCCAAGCACGGTGTCGCTGGAAACGCGTTTCGTGGCGTTGCCACGAGTCGGAACGGTTTCGGTCTCGCGCAGCGCGGATTGTCTCGGGGCGAGTTGCCCGCGGCCGCAATTACTGGCGAAAAGTCTGCTTGAGCAGATGGCCGAGGGCGAGGTGCTGGAAGTGGTCTCCGATAATCCGACTTCGGTGGAGACGCTGCCCGCGCTGGCCATGGTGCTTTACTGCACGCATTTGGCGACGTTGCGCGACGGGCAGGTCTGGAGGATCTACCTTCGCAAGGGTCTTTAAGCACCGGCGCGCATGGCTTGATTCGATAGTGAATGCTGGTGATTCGCCGGCGTTTTGTTTACGTGACATCGAGAGAGGGGAACAAACCGCGATGAAGAACTCGAGTGCGGCAGGGCTCGCAATGCCCAGTATCTGGTCCGGCGTATGGTGGTCGGCCAAAAATAATCAATACGCGGCCGCGATCGTCGCGCTGGTGGCGGTAGCGTCCATCTGGGTGTTATCGATCGATACGCGCTGGCTGTATTTGTTGGTCTACGTTTGGTTCGGGCTCGTTTACGGCATGTTTCTGCAGTACGGCCGATTTTGCATGGCGTCCGCAGTGCGTGATTTGTTCGCCGTGGGCGTGCCTCGAATGGCGGTCGGCGTGATGATCGCGGTGGCGTTGTACGCGCTGATCGCCGCCGCGGTGGCGGCCGCGGGTTTCAGTACGGTGCATCCGCATCCGATCGGTTGGCACGTATTGATCGGCGCCGCGATATTCGGGTTCGGCATTGTATTTACGGGTGGTTGCGCGTCAGGGTCGTTGTATAAAGCTGGCGAAGGCAACATGGGGTCGATGTTGGTGATTGTCGCGATCTCATTTTCGCAGGCCATTTTTGTCGCGGCGAGCGGTTGGTTCGATCGCTTGGTGCCTGCGTCCTGGGTCGAATCAGCCGCGGCGAAGGATATGCCGGAGGAATTGTCGGTCCAGCAGGGCTGGTTCGACCTCTTCACGACTGGTTATATCTGGGATCTAAAAGGCGCGACGCTCGCGACTACGATGGGCGCGAGCGATCCCGTTATGGCAAACTTTTTTTATAACGCGCTGCTGGTGGCAATATTGCCGACGTTGCTGATTCTGCTCGCGTTGTACGTCATCTATTTCCGCAAGGGCTATCTTCGTCGCGCCAAGATTCAACAACCGGCGCTGGCTGATCATCTACGTGGCATCTGGGCGATGATCACGTCATCTCGAAACACCGCGATTGCGGGCATCGGACTGGGCATTTTCGCGGGTTTACACATGTGGGTCACCGGTGTACTCCGCGAGCGTTATCAGATCTTTAATTTCGGAGAAATGCTGCCGTCGCTTGGCGTGACTCAAGGGCTTTCGATCCAGGATACCGTTTTTGACCCGGGCTATTGGTATATCACGACCCAGGAGGCGCAGTGGGGGGGGTGGGTGCTTCAGCAATTCGGCGTGGACATGATGGATAACGTCTTTTTCGGTCTGGAAAACGGCTTGCCGAATCCTGTTTTCAACGCGCCTGGGTTTATGTCTATTGGCATCATTCTTGGCGCCGCGGTGCTTGCGCTGTTGCGTCGTGAGTTCAAATGGAAGCTGCCGAGTGCGGAAACCGCAGCATTCGCGTTGATTGGCGGCACGCTGATGGGTATCGGCGCACGTCTTGCGATGGGATGCAATATCGGGGCGTTTTTCGCCACCGTGACCAATGGCGATCCGAGCGGTTGGGTATTTTTGGCTGGAATGGTGCTCGGGGCTTACCTCGGCGTGAAGGCCTTTAATCTTTGGATTGAATGGCGCGCTTCGAAGCTCGACGAGTGCGAGCTGTAACGCGCGCGTGACGCGGTTCGCGTCCGCCCGGTCGCAGCGACGCGGCGTGGGTATGGGGCGCGTGCCGATTGATCTGGGGTTTTCTTAACTCGTTATATGAGTGGAGGTGGAGTATGGCAGTCAAGTTCGGGCAGACGGGGCCAGGCTTGTATGAACTGGACGTGCGTGGTTTCAGTTGCCCGCACCCGCAGGTCTACACCAAGAAGGCGTTGCAGAAAATGGCGTCGGGCGAAGTGCTGAAATTGGTATTCGATAATCCATCGTCGGGTGAGTCGATCGCACTGATGTGCGAAAACGAGGGCAATGACCTTTATGAACAGCACGACGGTAACGGCTCGTTCGAGTGGATGATCAGAAAGGGGTGACGTACGTGAAGCTAGGGGTAGTGGTGACAGACGAGGCGTTTGCCCGCCAGGCGGTTGGCCTGATCGACGCAGCTACGACGAGGGGATGGGAAACACGCTGTTTCCTGACCGACTCCGGTGTGCGGCTATTGCAGGACCCGTCGTTCGAGCGCGTGTGTCTGTCGCGCCGGAGCGAAATCGCGCTGTGCGAAATGAGCGCCGAGCGCTTTCACATGGAGGCACCATCGCGGCGACTCGAAGAGCACGGTGTTGTCGTGGGTGGGCAATACCAAAACGCCGAATTGGTCGCGCATTGCGATCAAGTCATTGTGTTGTGAGGAGGTCATGATGTCTGGGACACCGAAAACGGTGCTCGTCGTCGCCCGCAATAAGACGACCGAAGCGCTACGAATGGCGAGTGGTTTGACGCTACTCGACGCCCAGGTTCGGGTGCTCGTCAGCGGGCCGCTGGATGATGAGGATCCAGAGGTTCAAACCCAGCTTGACTCGCTGGAGTTTGCCGACGTGCCGATCACCCGTCTGGTCGATCCCGCGACCGAGGCGGAGCAGTTGGTCGAGGCGGTTTTAGAGGCGGACGCGGTATACATGTTATGAACGATCAAAAAGCGGTTTTATTGCTGTATCCCACGCGCGAGCATTCGGCGCTCGGCGAAAGCCTGGTCGCGAAGTTACGCGACTCCGGGCAAGCATTCGAGGAACTCGTGATCGATGAAAACTACGCGGCCGTACTCGATGCCGTTGCCGGGCGCGTCATTCCGGTGGTGGTGAAATAAGCGTGCGACAAGCCTGCCATCGATTGCAGATTAAGAAGTCGGCGGCTTGCTTTGGGCGTCTTGCAATCGTCGAGTTACCCAAGGGGTCAGATTGTGAGCTCGTATCTTTATGAAAACGCGAGGTTTGCGTGCGGTGTTAGGTGTTGGTACGCAAGTTGCACGCGTTAAAGTACAGAGGTGGTAAGGCAGCCGTGCAATGCCGGCAGATCGCCTCCGCCACGTCTTAAACAACTAACATCGCAGAGGAGAATGGGTATGGCTGATCAGTTCGCACTGGCGAAACTCAAGGCAGGGGGGCGCGCCTGGATCGTGCTCGCGTGCTCGATGTGGGCAATGGCAGGTTGCTCAGGTAGTGAAGACACGACGGCGACCGCGGCGCAACTAAGGATCGGTACGCCCGCGAGTATCGCGCAGGCATCCGACTACGACTACAACAATAACGTCAACGGCATCATCACTGGCGCGACGCTCAAACGCTGGAAGGATGACTGGCTTGGGCAGCGACCCGCCGGCGTGACCGGTAAATTGGTGGTATTGCAGGTGACCAAGGGTCCGGAGGCGGCCGAATACATCAAGCCAAACAATCGCAATGTGTTTACGTACCTCGTGCCCACCGCGGACTGGATTCAGACGCGCTCGAACGGCGTCATCCTGACCGAGAGCATGGTGCCTGATGGGCCGACGATGGATGCGCTGCTCAAGAAGCACAATATCGATCCCACCCAGGACATGGTCGTGTGCGCGTTGGGCACCGGTTCAACGGGTAATGCGATGGCGCAGGGACGTTGCTGGTACGCGTTGCGGTATTGGGGCATGCCGGCCAAGCAACTCGCGATTTTAAATGGCTCGAACGATTGGCAAGTTACTTCGGGGGTAATGGCCGCCACCGATTTCGCTGCCGCGACCAGTTCGCCACCGAACACCGGCACGGTTTCCGTGCGTGACCTGACCGAGGAAAACACCGCGCTGCAAGCGACCTTGCAGGATCTGATGGCCGTGCTGCCCGCGTCGAATAACAACGCGCCCAATGACGGCGTGTTCATTTGGGACGCGCGTAGCATCGATCAGTTCAGCGCAGGTGAAATCGACGAAGCGGGCAACATGCCGGCGAAGTTCACGTGCGCTTCGGGTGATTACATGTGTTCGTTCCAGAACAATGGGTCGCGCCAGGGCCACCCGACCGGGAGTCTCCAGCTCAACTTCACGAACATGCTATTGGCGACCGAAGGGTTCCGCTACAAGAACAAGGCCGATATCGAGCACTACTTCAACGGTGGCGCCGACGCGGCAGGTCGCGGTTTCGTCGACGGTACCTATGCGAAAGTCGGCGCGGGTAACGCAGTGCAGCCCAACGATATCGTCTATTCATTTTGCGAGACGACCTTCCGCGCGATGATCACCGGCGTTGCGTCGGCGGTCATCATGGGCAAGCCAACGCGGTTTTACGACGGGGCGATGGTTGAATGGAATTCGCTTTCGCATCTGATGGACGCATCGGGTAATTTCATCTTGCCGGCGGATTCACCCTGGCGCACCGACGTCCGCTCGTACTTCCGCCCGGCCGCGAACCCAAGCTTGGTCGCGCAGCGGATCATCAACGATCCTTACGCCACTCATACGAACGCGATCGTTCTGGCCGATCGGGCCTACAAGGCCGGAACCAGCGTTTCGGGTAGCGGCGGCGGTGGCGCCGGTGCCGTGTTACCGCCGAATCCGTGTGGCGGCTAGGAGCGCCTGATTTGGTTCCCCCGCTTTGGCCTGCGGCTCGCCGCAGGCCTTTCTTTTTCGCGACGTCTGGGTTGCGTTGTTTCGCTTTTATCCTAGCGATCGGCTTGGTGTTGGCCGGGTGTGGCGGCGAACCGGATCGAGCCCGGTCGCCGATAGACCCGATCGATGCCTTTCTCACCCGGCACTGGGTCGATCCGCTCCCGCCGCAAGGCAATCCGCCTGACGGCTTTGCCGCACTCGAGGCCTCACTCGCGCCGGATGACTGCGGCGGCTGTCATGCCGAGCAATATGCGCAGTGGCGCGCGAGCCTCCACAGTCACACAATGAGCGATGGCATTGCCTGGCAACTGGCGTTGATGGATCAGGGTCAAGGCAACAAATGCCTACGCTGCCACGCGCCGCTCGCGGAACAAAAGGCGCTGGTTGCATTGCGCCACGGATGGCCGAATGCGCCGACCTCTGCGCCGCCGAGTTATGTGCCGGCCGACCTGGCGGACCAAGGACTGGTCTGCGCCGCCTGTCACGTACGGGCGCATCAGCGCTTTGGTCCGCCGGCACGTACCGAACGTGCGCCGGTCGACGCGCCTCATGGCGGATTTCAACCCGAGGCGGCGTTCGAGGACAGTCGCTTTTGTGCATTTTGCCATCAGTTTCCTGAGACTGGCCCGCGCGTGAATGGCAAATTGCAGGAAGATACCTATACGCAGTGGCTGGCGAGTCCGCACGCATCCGAACAAACCTGTCAAAGTTGCCACATGCCGGAGCGTCGCCACGAGTTTCGCGGGATTCACGATCCCGAAATGGTCAGGCGGGCGCTTAGGCTGGCACTCGATGTTGACCGCGTCGCGAGCGATCGGGTTGCCGCCCGGTTGCGGGTGAGCAATACCGGCGCGGGGCACCATTTTCCAACCTATATGGTGCCCAAGGTGACCGTGGTGTTTTCGCTCGTCAACCCGCAAACCGGCGCCGTGCTCGATGTTGGTCGCCAAGTGATCGGATGGCAGGTCGATGTCGCATTGACTCAAGAGCTGTTCGATACCCGGATTCCGGCCGGTGGGCAGCGTTTAATGACCCAGGAGTTCGATTTGTCGCCGGATATGAAGGATTGGGAGGTGGAGGTTCGCCTTGAGGTCGCCCCGAAGGAGCATTACGAACGCATGTTCACGGAAAGTCTCGCGCAAGCGGATCGATTGCCCGACGCGGTCGTTACCAAACTGCGGGCAGCACTGAACCAGGCCAGGGCCGCACGCTTCGAGGCGTTGCGGCTGCGTGCAAAAATTCCAGAGACGTCGATTGCAAATTGAAACCAGAGCCTGACTTAGTGCCGTGATGCAATCGGTGAAAGCAAATCGAGCATCCTTAATTTATTGATTTAACGCACAATAATTCAGTGGCATGTGTCATGCATGGCAGAGCGGGACAGCATCGGGTCGATCGAGGCGGGAGCATGAAACAATTTCGATTTACCGTCGGCCAAACGGGGCTCGCATTGATTTTGTGGGGTGTTGGCGCGTCGGCGCATACGCAACCTGAACCAGAGCGGGTTCAAGCGGTTCAACCTGCGAGCGCGGCGCAACTGGAGACCAAGAAACCACGTCTTAAATTTCGCAGCGGTTCGGTTTGTATGTGTTCGACCGGGACCAGCGAGAAGGAAATCAGCGAAGCGATGGCGCGACGCAAGCTCGAGCGTATCGAGAGCAATGGCGACACGGGGCGCTGACCCGTCGGGGTTACGGTATATCGCAATCGATTTGTTTAAACGAATCTTTAACCATCAGTAGAGTAGAGGAGAGGCGAGAATGAAAAGAATTCAGTTGACGCGGTTGCTGCGACCGCTGTTAGGCGCGGTATTGGCAACGGTGGCGATCACGCTCGGCGCGGTGTTGGCGGCGATATCGATTTCCGGACCATCTGATAATGCCGAAGCCGTTTCGTCGGCGAACGGTTGGGGCGGTGAAGCGTTGCAGACGCTGCATACCAACGTTGCCCAGTTCTCGCCGATCTCGTTGGCCAATGCTTGTGGTCTCGGTGCTTCAAGCTGTTTCAAGTGTCATAACGGACAACGTGCGGCTGCCCCGTCAATGGAGTCCGCCACGGCGCCTTGGCATGCCGATCACAAATCCGTCAATAACTCGTGCTCCGGGTGCCATCAGGGGAACCCACGGTTGATGAAAGAGGATATGGCGCATAAAGGCATGTTGAATGACCCACGTACGGATGTGGCGGCCGGTTGTGTCAGTTGTCACAAGGGCGGCGATTCTGAAACGCTCAACAAAAAATACACCGCGATCACCAAATAAGGAGCCGACCCATGAAAATCAAAACAACGCCCATGCATCGCGCCGTCGCCGGCGTCTTCCTGGCTGCCGCGTTCGGTTCGGGTGCCGTGCACGCCGGGCCGTCAATCGCGTTCGGAGATGAAGGCTCGGTGACCTTGGGGTACGCGCTGCAGGTCTGGATGCAAGCGCGCGGGTTTAGTTCAGCGACCGATTCAGGCGATTCATTCGACACGTTTTTGCGGCGCAATCGAATCACGGTGTCGGGGCAGTACAACGACCTGGTAGGCTTCTACGCGCAGCTCGAAGCGGGCAACGACAGCAAGTTCGAGCAGGACAATCGTAGCGTGTATTACCGCGACGCCTATATCACACTCGACTACAGTGATCCGCTACGCTTTATCGTCGGTCGGTTCAAGAACACTTTTTCGCGCGAAAACCTCGAGGCGTGCCTTGAGCCGTTGACGATCGATCGCGGCGAAGTTGTTGCCTATACCCCGTTTGGCGGCAGTCGCGACACCGGCGTGGCGATGTGGGGCAATCTCTGGGATGCCAAGGTTCAGTATCGCCTGATGGTATCGGATGGTCGCGAAGGTGACGCGGTGGCCAAGGACTCGCCACGCGTTACTGCCAGGGTGCATTGGAGTCCGCTTGATGCGGAATACGACTACGGCTATCGCGGAACCTATCTGGGTACGCGCCGAGTGTTTACGCTGGGCGCGGCTTACGACTACCAACCCGACGTGGCCTACGCGGATTTCACCCGTCGAACCGATAGTCAGGATTACACCGGCGTGACCGCCGATTTCTTTTATGAGCAACCGACCAAGAGTGGTACCTACACGCTGTCGGGCGCCTATTTCGACTACGACGTCGGTGATGCGATTAACCAGGATCCCGATCCCTCGCTCCCGGTCACGACCGAACTGGAGGCGAGTTATGTGAAAGCAGCCTATTTGTTGCCTAACAAGGTCGGGATCGGACGCTTGCAGTTTTACGGTCGCTTTGAAAACTCGGAATACAATCTGGCGAGTGGCTTCCTTGATCAAACCTGGGCCGGATTGGGATTAAACTATTACATCGACGGTCAAAATCTTAAGGTGACGCTGGAGCATGCCCAGGTCGAATTCGAGGTTCAGAATCCGGCGAATCCGTCGCAGCAAGACTATGACCAGACGACGCTTGCCCTGCAGTTGATCTTTTGATGCTCGCCGCGACGCGGTCTCCTCTGGGGCCGCGTCGCATGGCGGTGGCGGTCTTGGCGACCTGCACGGTCCATCGCCCGAACTCGTCGGCTAAAATGGGGTCAATGTCACATCGGCGTGGGTACGACCGGGTGCCGGTGCGATTTGGCGAATCATGGCATCCCGGCTCGTACTACGAATTGGCGAGCCCGGCGTGCGCGTATCCCGAGTTTTCGTCATGCGATCGAACGCCAGGGTTGCGTTCGTCGCCGGATTACAGAACCATGGAGATCACGCAAGCACCGCGAGGGCCAGCCCGAAGATGAGCACCAACCTGACCAATATGCCCGAGTGGGCGGTAGTCGGCCTGTCGATGAGCGTGGCCGCGCTGATATTACTAGTGTTATATCGTCTGGGTCTGTCGCGTTTGCATCAGCGCATCCTTGACGCGCGCGAGGGCTTGCTGGAACCCGCACGCACATCGGGGCTGGTGCCGCCATTCGTGCGTCGCGTCGTCAACGATTACAACATCACCATTGCCACGTTGCGATCGATGTTTCGCACGGTCGAGGAATGCCAAAGTCGAGTACTTGACGAGCGCAACAAGATCAACGCGATACTCCGCAGTCTGCCGGATGTATTGTTGAGCGTGGCGGATGATTTAGATATCACAATGGTGAATTCGCAGGCCGAGGAAATGTTCGGCCGCGCGAGCGAGCGCCTGCTGGGGACCAATCTATTCGATCTGATCGCGTTCAACGAAAACGACCGCAATTTGATGCGCGATGCCTTCTTATACAAGACTCCAATCCGAAATCAGGAAGTCGCGCTCACACTGGAGGGCAAGACAAGATGGTTTTCGCTGAATCTCGGTTTCGTGAGTGATCGCGACGCCGATATGGGCGCGATCATCACGCTGCTCGATATCACGGATTATCGTGAACTTCAGTCCAGTGTCGCGACCCGCGAGAAGCTGGTCGCCATGGGCCAGCTTGCCGCGGGTGTCGCGCACGAGCTCAATACGCCATTGGGGAATATTCTCGGCTACGCCCAATTGATCCAGAGCAACCTTGGCAATCCGGAAAAGCTAGCCGGATTTGCCGATGTCGTGGTGGGTGAAACGAAACGTTGCTCGCGCGTGGTACAGGAGTTGCTGAATTTCGCCCGTAGCGAGAAATGCAGCGGCGCGACCTGCGATATCAAAAGGATGCTGGAGGAGTTGATCGAGACTTTTCTGAATTGCCGTATGAAGCGTTACGGTATCGCGATTGATCTTCAACTGGAGGCCGAGGGGTTGATGGTCGAAGGCGATTGCGGCCAATTGGATATCGTGTTTTCGAATTTGTTGCTGAATGCCATTCAGGCGCTCGAAGGCGTCGAGCATCCCCGGATTCTGGTCCACAGCTGGGACGAGCCCGGCCGCTACGTGCATGTGGCGATCGAGGATAACGGCCCCGGTGTACCGAAGGAAATGCGTAGCCGCATATTCGAGCCGTTTTTCACCACCAAGGATGTGGGTTCCGGCAGTGGACTGGGATTGTCGATCTCGCACGCGTTGCTGGCAAAACGCGGTGGCCGTATTCGGCTTGATCCCGAGTATGAGGCCGGGGCGCGATTTGTCGTCAGCTTGCCGGTTGTAGATCCGCGCAGGTTGTCAACATGAGGGAGTATCCGCTCCAGCCTGCGATCGTGACGGCGAACGAAGCCGACGAACGGGCCGTGGTGCTGATCGTCGAAGACGACCAGCATATGCGCGATTTGATCGCGAATGTGCTGGCGGAATCGACGATGACGTTCGATGTCGTCGCGGTCGAAAACGCGCATCTCGCGATGGAGCATATCGAGCACCATCCGGTCAGCGTCGTGGTCACCGATTTGCGCATGCCGGGCGCCGACGGACTTGATCTATTGCGTTTCGCGCGCGGGCGCGACGCCAATATCCAGGTCGTGATGGTGACCGGATATGCGACGGTCGATTCCGCGGTCGAAGCGCTCAAGAGCGGTGCCTTCGACTACGTTTGCAAGCCGTTCGAGACGGTCGAATTGCGAATTACGATCGAACGCGCGCTCCATCATCACCTACTCAACAGTGAGAATCAGCGTCTGCGGCAGCAGCAGCGGCTCGCGAGTGAGCGTGGCAATCTGGTCGGTGAATCACAAGCGATGGCCAAGGTGCGTAAGCTCGCGGACGCCGCCGCGGCCTATGATTGCAGTGTTTTTATTACCGGCGAGAGTGGCTGTGGCAAGGAGTTGGTGGCGCGACAGATTCACCACCAAAGTGTGCGCGGCAAGCGACCATTCATTGCCATCAATTGCGCGGCGATTCCAGAAAATCTGGTCGAGAGCGAGCTATTCGGCTTTCGCCGCGGCGCGTTTACCGGAGCTGAGCGTAATAAGATCGGATTGTTCGAAGCCGCGAACGGCGGCACCTTGTTTCTCGACGAAATCAATAATGCGTCCTTGGCGTTGCAAGCCAAGTTATTGCGCGTATTGCAGGATGGCAGTTTTTTTCCAATGGGGGAGGTCACGCCGGTCAAAGTCGACGTGCGGGTGTTAGCGGCCAGTAATAAATCAATTCCGACCTTGATTGCGAACGAGGGCTTTCGCGAGGATCTTTACTACCGCTTGATGGTGATGGAAATCGCCGTACCACCGTTGCGCGAGCGTCGCGATGATATTCCACTGCTGGCGTATTACTTTCTGAACAAGCACACCGCGCGGATGAACAAGTCCGTCAAGGGGATGGACACCGAGGTGTTGGGGGCATTGCTGCGTTACGACTGGCCCGGCAATGTGCGCGAATTGGAGAACATGATCCAGCGCATGTTGATCATGACCGAAAGTGACCGAATCCGCTCGGATGTATTGCCGCAACCGCTTGCCGAAGCGCGGGTGACGCCAGCCAAGGCGCTCGATTATCTTCCGCCGCAAAGTCTCGAGGAAATCGAGGCCTATTTCATCCGCAAGACCTTGCGCGAGACGCAAGGCGATCGCGCGTTGGCCTCCGAGATCTTGGGGATCGACAAATCCACCCTGTGGCGCAAGATCAAGCGCTATCAACTCGATGTTTGACTGTTCGCGGCGTCGTCGTCGCGCACCGTGAGGTCAGCGCAGATTCGCCTTCACCAACCGGAGCACCCGTGCCCGAACTACGTAACAGGCACGGCGCAACTGTTTCATGGCGTCCCACAATTGAGCCATTCACTTCGCAATGCCTGGCTTGGGCGCGCGCCCTACCCACGACAAACGCGAGAATTCCATTCGCGGCGGGTATAGAATCGCGCGATGCGTTTGTTGTTGGTCGAAGATGATCCGATGATCGGCGAAGCGGTTCGCAAGGGCTTGGTCGATGCTGGTTTTACCATCGATTGGGTGCGTGACGGTCACGCCGCTGAACTTGCACTCGGCCATGACGTGTACGCCCTGGCTTTGCTCGATCTGGGTTTGCCGCGCAAGGATGGACTCGCGGTCTTGCAGGGACTGCGCACTCGTAAACAGGACGTGCCGGTATTGATCATCACCGCGCGGGATGCGGTTGCCGAGCGGGTCGCGGGCTTGAATGCCGGTGCCGATGATTACCTGGTCAAGCCCTTTGATCTCGATGAGCTCATCGCGCGGGTCCATGCATTGTTGCGGCGGTATGCGGGTAGCCCCTCGCCCGTGTTGACTTGCGGTGTGCTCGAACTCGATCCGATCCATAAAGTCGTCAAGTTGCGCGAAAAGCCGGTCGAACTTTCGGCGCGCGAATTCAGTTTGCTGGAGGCGCTGATGCAGAAGCCGGGTTCGGTGCTGTCACGCGCGACGCTGGAGGAGGCCGTTTACGGGTGGGGCGAGGAGGTGGAAAGCAACGCGATCGAGGTTCATCTGCACCATCTCAGGCGCAAACTCGGTGCCGAGTTCATCAAGAACGTGCGCGGTGTTGGCTACCGGGTGGTCGAGGTCGACTGAGTGCGCTCATTGCGCCGCTATCTGTTGGCCTGGTTGCTTGGTGCGCTCACGCTTGGAGCGGGTATGTTGCTCGCCGGGGCATACTGGATCGCGCTGACTGAGCTAAATGAAGTCTTCGATCGCCATTTGCGTGAGATTGCGTTGAGCGCGCTGGCGCATTTTCACGAATCGCTTTCGCCCAGTCCGCAAACCACGCCGAAAGAGCTGGAGTTCGTGACGCAGGTTTCGACCGTCACCGGCTCGCTGTTGTTCAGTTCAAATCGAAAATTCTATCTGCCGTTACAGCGTACCCAGGGTTACCGTACCGAGACGATCGAGAAAGTGCGGTTTCGAGTTTACACATTGGCGTCACCCATTTTCGTGGTGCAGGCGGCGCAGCCCCTGGAAGTCCGCAAGACGTTGGCGGCCAACGGCGCAAGCCGTCTGATCATTCCGATCCTGGTGGCGTTTCCGGTCATCGCGGCGTTTTTAGTTTATGCGCTGCGGCGCGGTTTGTCGCCGCTGGAGCGGGCGACGCACGAGATCGAACAGCGCAGCGCCATTTCGCTCGAACCGATCGCGCCCGACGCCTTTCCCGAGGAGATGCGACCCACGGTGGAATCGATCAATCGCTTGCTGGGGCGACTCGGGGAGGCGTTGCTGCGCCAACAGCAGTTCGTAGCCGACGCGGCGCACGAGTTGCGTACACCGATCACGGCGCAACGGTTACAGCTGCAATTACTTGAACGGGCGCAGACGGTCGCCGGGCGCGCGGAGGCGACCGCGACGCTGAAACAGGGAATCGATCGAGCCCAACATCTGATCGAGCAGCTGTTGGAGCTGTCTCGCCTGGCGCCCGAGAACCTGGTTCAGGCCGCGGAACCGGTCGATCTCGCCGTGCTGGCGCGCGAGGTGGTCACTGATTTCAGTCGGCGGGCGGAAGTGGCGGGTATTGACCTGGGCGCGAATGCCGAGGTGTCCGGCATGACGCGAGGAGATCCCGATCAGATTCGGGTGATGCTCAATAATCTGGTCGGGAACGCGCTGCGGTATACGCCAGCGGGCGGCACGGTGGATGTGGTCTGTCAGGTCGAGTCCGAGTGGGTGAGCTTGCAAGTGATCGATAGTGGTCCTGGAATCTCTAGCGAGGAACGTGGACGCGTGTTTGATCGGTTCTATCGAGGCGCCGCGGCGCTGGTGGCCGAAAACGGTGTCAACGGCAGTGGTTTGGGGCTCGCGATCGTCAAGGCGATCGCGGACCGGCACGAGGCGACCGTCGAACTAGAGGATGCGATTGGTGGAGGGCTGTGCGTCAATGTGCGCTTCAGGCGCTTGCTCTAGGTCTGGAACCGGTGTGTGCGGATTGAGTCCCATCGCGAGGGCTTTTATGTGGCGTGTCGATGCCATCTGGATTGATGTCGCGCTGAACTGATGCGTGGTCGGGCCGCCAGCTCCCGGCGCGAAGCTTCTCACGCGCCGTTTATGGACCGCGCTGACACAAGAAACCTAGAACTTCACGGCAGAAGCACCGTCTCCGGGTAAGAGGCGGTGACCGCTTTGCCAGACGGGCGGCTCGCTACGATGGACCAACCCAGTCAGGTCGAAGATAGGGCGGTTCCGGTTTGGACGCGGTTCCGCCCTGTTTTTCGTCAGACGTCGTCGTGGTGATGGGCGTCTGGCGGAAACGACGTGGTATCACCCGATTCCGCCGCGAGTGCTGCGGTGGTGATCGATGTTCGAATTCGGTCGGGCACGACGCGCGGACTCGATGGGTGTTCCCTTGCAATCCTATCCGCGCGACTGGCAGCCGCGAGGCGCTGCCGGTCCTCGGCTTCGGCGCGCTTTATCAGTACGGCAATACGGGTTTCGGAGCGTTCTTCACGCGAACGCGGAACCGGAGATGCCGAGTCTTTGTCCAGTGTTCGCCGCAACAGAGCAAAAGCGAGCTCTTGCGTAGCCTCGCTCGCGGGTGCCGAACCGTGTGCGCGGCGAACGGCCGCGCGTCGAAGTTCACGGTAGCGACTTCCTGGTTT
This sequence comes from Thiotrichales bacterium, assembly GCA_050329935.1. Lineage (GTDB taxonomy): Bacteria > Pseudomonadota > Gammaproteobacteria > UWMA-0217 > UWMA-0217 > CAYSFW01. The sequence continues at coordinate 26,064 of JBHJOI010000012.1, forward strand.
TTGAGGTGAGTCGGCGTTCATTGATGTACTTAGCCGATGGGCTTCTTGCCAACGGTGAGCGCAAGAAACAACGGCGTTCCATTGCGCTTGATCTGCAGCGCGAGTGGACGTCCCAGCGGCAACCGTTCCACCAAATCGCGCAGTTCCGCGACCGAGCGGAGATCGTTGCTGTCGAGCTTCAGTAGTACGTCGCCGCGCCGGACGCCGGCATCGCGCGCCGGACCGTTGGCGACCTCGGCCACCAGAACCCCGCCATGCGCCACACCCATTTCCTCGCGCTGTTCCGGAGTCAGGTCGGTGACGGCGAGTCCAAGTTTGTCGCCACCGTGGGTGTCTCCGGCCTCGGCCACGGTGGCCGCGTCGGTTGTCGGCAAGGTGCCCGCGGTTACGCCGATGCGCTGCTCCGCGCCGTCGCGGATCAGGGTCAAGGTAAATGCGGAGCCGGGACGTGTGGCGCCGACCAGCGGCGGCAGGTCGGCGCTGGTCTCGATCGATATGGCATTGAAGGCAACGATGATGTCGCCCGCTTTCAGCCCCGCTTGTTTGGCCGGGCCTTCTGGATCGACGTCGGCGACCAGGGCACCGCGCGGTCGGTCGAGGTTGAAACTTTGCGCCAGATCCTGGTTGACCTCCTGCAAGGTGAGGCCGAGCCAGCCGCGGGTGACCGTGCCGCTGGCGCGTATCTGGTCGGCGACATTCATCGCGACATCGATCGGGATCGAGAACGATAGCCCCATGTAGCCGCCGCTCTTGCTATAGATTTGCGAGTTGACTCCAATCACCTCGCCGCGCAAATTGAACAACGGACCGCCGGAGTTGCCGGGATTGATGGGTACGTCGGTTTGCAGGAACGGAACGTAGGTGTCATTGGGCAATGAACGCCCCTTGGCGCTGATGATGCCCTGGGTCGCGGTGCGCTCCAGTCCGAACGGCGCGCCGATCGCGAGCACCCATTCGCCGACTTCGACGGTAGTGGCATCACCCATGCGCGCGACGGGCAGATCCGCGACGTCGATTTTAAGTACCGCCACGTCCGAGTGTGCGTCACCGCCCACCAGGGTCGCGTTGAACTCGCGCCGATCGGCCAACTTGACGCGAATCTCCTTGGCACCCTCGACCACATGATTGCTGGTGAGAATGTAGCCGTCCGCCGCGATGATGAAACCGGAACCGATACTGTGCGAACGGTTACTCGGTGCGGGGCCAGGCGCTTGATCCCGCGGAATCCGAAACTGTCGGAACAGCTCGTTGAGTGGCGAGTCCGGTGGGAGTTCGGGTAGTGCCTGCGCGCCGCGCGCGGGTTCTGACTCGTTGCGGACCGAGATGTGGACGACGGCCGCGCTATTGTTGCGGACGATCGCCGCGAAATCAGGCAGTCCGGCGCTGACTTGCGGGGCGGAAATTTCCGCGGGTATCGCGTGCGACGCGAGGGGTGCGATTCCAAACACAAGCACTGCAAGTGCGATTGCAACGCCGCGAGGCCGAGTTTTGATTCGTTGCTGCATGAAAATCTCCGTGGCAGGACGGTTTATCGTGACTATGGCCTGGAGTCTGACGCATGGCCGCTTAACGCCGGCTTAATTGCGTGCGGAACGGAAGGCGATGGGTTGGCTTCGGGGGGAGGCGTGAGCATGGCTTCGTGGCCAGTGTTTCGATGGCAAGTCGCGCTTAACCTTTGTGGCGAGGTTGCCGACGCGGAGGACGAAAGTCTCTCCGAGTGGAGATAGGCAGGCGACGCCGTGAACCCGTCCGGGGCTCGGTGACCGCGTCGTCGCCGCCGCAGCGACCGTCTACCGAAACCTGAGATTCACGTCAGCGAGATCGGATCCGCCCGATCACGGTTTCGAGTCAACGCGGGGCCGTCGAGTCATTGCTTCGATTTGCTGGGACTTCTGGGCTGAGACCGCGTCCTTTTCCTTGACCGCGGCTTCAAGCTCCTGCATGCGCTTACGCAGTGCGGTGTTCTCGGCTTCGCGCTTTCGGTTTTCTGCTTCGATCCGAACGTAATCGTTGGGTGTAGCCGTTTGTGCCTGGAGTGGCAGGGATTCTCCGCCCTTGGTTGTCGAAGGGGTGGCCAAGCTCGCGTTGGCGTTAAACAGGGCTATGAATGCCAGCGTACTCAGCACGGATCGGCAACTGGACGCGGATAGGAGACGTTTGAGGTGCATGGCCCATAGGATAAAGGTCGATCGTGCATGGATTATCGACGATAAACCGTCAAGGCACATCGGCTCCAAGAATATTTTACGATTGCGGATTTGGCGGATCGCGAAGCATTCGAAAAACCTCGACGCGAAAAACGCGTCGAGGCCTCGAAAAGTACCTGCGTTAGAGCGCGGGCTTAGGTGTTGCGGCGGTTTCTACCGGAAGAATCGGGTATTCGACCACCGGTTGCTTGCCAGTCAGCGTCTTGAGGAAGGTAGCAATCGCTCCAGCCTCTTTGTCGTCGAGCGTGGCACCGAGCTGGGCGTCACCCATGATCGCGACCGCCTGTTTCAGATCCCAAACCTGGCCGGAGTGGAAGTATGGCGCGGTGATCTCGATGTTGCGCAGCGGCGCGGCCCGGAACACATAGTCGTCGGTGGCAGTCTTGGTGACCGCGAAGCGACCCTTGTCTTCCGGCGGTAGCACGTCCGCGCCGGGTTGCTTGACCAGACCGAACGGATAATAGCCTTGACCGCCAAAGTTGACGCCGCCGTGGCAGGAGGCACAGCCCTTGTCGATGAACAGCTTGAGGCCTTGCTTTTCTTCGGCATTGAGGGCGTTGGCGTCACCGGTGAGGAATTTGTCGAATTTCGAATCCGGCGTGATCAATGTCGCTTCGAAAACCTCGATCGCCTTGGCCATGTTATCGAACGAGACCGGATCGGCTTCGCCCGGGAATGACGCCTTAAAGCGCTCGACATACTCGGGCATGCTCTTGAGCGCCTTGACGACGTTTTCGGGCGTGTTCGCCATTTCGACACCGGCCTGGATCGGGCCTTTTGCTTGCGCCTTCAGATCTTCGGCGCGACCGTCCCAGAACTGTGCGACGTTGAATACCGCGTTCAATACAGTCGGGGCGTTACGTGGACCTGTTTGCCAGCCGTGTCCGACCGAGGTGGGGAGGTTATCATCGCCGCCGGTGCCGACGTTGTGGCAGCTGTTGCAGCTGATCCAGCCGCTTTTCGACAAGCGCGGATCGAAGAACAGCATCTTGCCCAGTTCAACCTTATCAGCGGACGTGGGGTTGTCTTTCTGCGCCGGCGCCGTTGTGGGGATCGGCTCAAAGAGCTTTTTCGCTTGCGCTTGAAGGTCATCGGCCAGCGCGGGGAACGCGGCTGTCGCCAACGCGGCGCAAAGCATGACTGGAATCGGCTTGAGTCTCATCGTGGTGCTCCGTTCTTGTGGATAGCGATCTGCGACGGGTTGTGGTTCCGTTCGTCAGAAGGGGATCGGTCCAGAAGTCTCGCGTGACGCAACCCGACAGGGATAGGGTGCATTCGCGGGATTCCCTATATCATTAAGCGAGGTAAGGGTACTTAGACTGGTTCTAATCGAAGTTGATCTAGGTCAACGAAACCGCCGATTCGGGTTGCTTGAAGGCGCATCATGAGCCGGGTGGCTCGACGCGGGTGTTGTGCCGCACTAGGATTCAGATTATCGCGTATTGAGTAGCGGCAGATGTCCGCTTGAGTAGTTGCACGCAACGCTGGACGGTTCGGCTCTGTCACGCGGATGTGGCGCGCGAGCGCCGCGTCCGTCGCGCGGAATTCAAGTTATCGCAGGGGGTATCGTGCGTAAGAGTATCATCGCTAAAGTAGAGCAGGCCGTTGGATCGAAAACGCGTGCCTGGCTCGACATCGAGGCACTCACCCGGGTCGAACTCACTTCCGAGGATGCGGCTTGTCCGTTTGAGTCTGCCGTGAATCCGGGCGAAGGACCGGGTTGGCGCGCATCCGGGCTTGGTCGTCAATGTATCCGGTTGTACTTCGACGAGCCACGGTCGATCGCGTTTGTTCATCTGGAATTTGAGGAGTTGGAGCACGCGCGCACGCAGGAGTTTGTGCTGCGGTGGTCGACCGAGGGGGGCGAGCACCCACGCGAGGCGGTACGTCAGCAATTCAATTTCGCGCCGCCCGAAACGACGCGAGAAATCGAGGAGTATTCCGTCGCGCTAGGTGGTGTGTCGGTGTTGGAACTTGAAATTGTGCCCGATATCAGTGGCGGCGCCGCGCGTGCCGGTTTGCGGGCCTTGCGTCTGGCGTAACACGTGTCTCCAGGCGCCCGTTCAAGCGCAGCTTTTTTTCGCAAGAATTCTGGAATTTCCGATGATTAGTCACACCCATCAGCGCTTTGTCAGCTTATTAACCCGTAAGACCCTCGCGTTGGTCCTCGCCGGGGGGCGAGGTTCGCGCTTGTATGAACTCACCGACTGGCGGGCGAAGCCGGCGGTGCCGTTCGGTGGAAAATTTCGCATCGTCGATTTCCCGTTGTCGAACGCACTCAATTCCGGAATTCGACGGATCGGGGTGCTTACCCAGTACAAGGCGCATTCGTTGGTGCGCCATCTGGGCGATGGTTGGAGCGGGTTCAGAAAGGAACTTGGCGAGTTCGTCGAGATTCTGCCTGCGTCGCAACGCATCGATAGCGGTTGGTATAGCGGTACTGCGGACGCGATTTATCAGAACCTCGATATCATCCGCACCCATCGGCCGGAGTACGTTCTGATACTGTCCGGCGATCATATTTATAAGATGGACTACGGTGCGATGCTGGCGTTCCACGCCGAAAAGAACGCCGATATGTCGATCTCATGCTTGGAAGTGCCGATCGAAGAGGCAGCCGGCGCGTTTGGGGTGATCGAGGTTGACGATGATGGGCGGGTTATTGGTTTCGAGGAGAAGCCGGCGCGGCCGCGCGAGATTCCGGGTAAACCGGGGCTTTGTCTGGCGTCGATGGGTAATTACATCTTCAATACCGGCTTTCTCTATGAACAATTGATCGCCGACGCGGATCGCACGGATTCCGAACATGATTTCGGCAACAACATCATTCCGGGCATCATTAGGTCGAGCCGGGTGTTCGCGTATCCATTTCGCGATCCATCGACCGGGCGGCGCGCCTACTGGCGTGACGTGGGGACGCTCGATGCGTTCTGGGAAGCCAACATGGAGCTGCTTACCGTCACCCCAGAGCTGAATCTGTACGACAGCGACTGGCCCATCCTGACCTACCAGGCACAGTTGCCGCCGGCAAAATTCATATTCAATAGCGACGAGCGACGCGGCATGGCAGTGGATTCGATGGTTTCCGGCGGCTGTGTCATCTCCGGCGCGCAACTCGACCGCGCGCTACTGTTTTCCAACGTCAAGGTGAATTCCTACGCCAAGATCAACGAAACAGTCGTGCTGCCCGATGTCTCGGTTGGGCGTCACGCACGCATCACCCGCGCGATTCTCGACCGCGGCTGCGAGATCCCGGAAGGACTGGTGATCGGCGAGGATCATGAGCTTGATCGGGAGCGGGGTTTTCGGGTGTCGCAGAAGGGTATCGTGTTGGTCACGCCGGATATGCTGAAGCAGTCCACCCACCTTTTACGTTAACGGGCGCGTTGAACTCGGACTGTCTAGGAACCTGTCGGACTTGAGGGGATCGTGGCGAAAAAGTGGGAGAGCGAGGCTATTTTTTCGATCGTTTGAGGCGAATAGCCGTAGCTATTTAACGACCCTTTCGCTGGGAGCGAAAGGGAACGGCTCGGCCGACCCGCGGGGTGGAGCGCAGGACGCCCGGAATCAAAGGATCGGAAAAAGGGACCGTTCTCCCACTTTTACAGCCGATTCATCTCAAGTCCGACAGGCTCCTAGCACCCGAGCGCTCGGGATTCCTTGCGCTACGCTGACCGGGATGGCGCGGTTCCGGTGCGTGGTGGGGGGACTAGCCGAAGGCGAAGGTCATGATCCGGGCTGAGTCGTGGATCTTGATCGAGCGGCCGTTGGCGGTGGTGTTTCGGTTCGTCGCGGTTGAGTTTTTTGAGAACTATCCCAAATGGTCGCCCGAGATCGTATCGCTCCAGAAGACCATGCCGGGACCGATCGCCGAAGGGGTAACCGCCGTTCAAGTTCGGCGGGATTTCGGGTATCGCACAACAGCTCGGTTTCGGGTTACGCGGTTTGAAGTGGATCGAAGCTTGGTCTTTGAGGCGTTGACGCGACCTTGGTTTCGCGTGACTTACCAATTCGAGCCCGTGGCGAAGGCGACCCGACTGACGTTTCAATTCGAACTGGCGCCCGAGCCGATGATGTTGCCGTTTCGGCGCTTGATCGTTAGAGCGGTTCAAAGCAGTGCCGATGCGGTCGTGCGACGGTTGCAGCCACTTCTGGAGTCGCAGGGTGGTGCAACAATTCGTGAGCCCGGAAGCGCGCGCCCGGAGCAGTCGCCCATCGATTAGCCGAGCGTGATTCGAGGCAGTCAAACGTGCATTATCGTCGCGCTTTTCAATGCAGGGTGCGCGTCATTCACCGATGTTCCCTGTGCGGGTTCAGGGCAACCCGGCCAGGAAGGCTGCCTACGGGTGACCGCCGCACGGTCTCATCCGCACAATCGGATGTCTGCCCCCGGCACTGTATCCTGAGTTCGCCTTCGCCCTGGTATGGATATTCACTAGGGCAGAGTCATGGGCTTTTTCTGGTCAGCGTCCGTGGCAGATGGTTTTGGACGCGATCGGGTGGTGTCGTCGAGTAGTGGAATAGGCCCGGCTGGTATTCCAGCCAGGTCTATCGGGTGCCTGCAAGGTTAGAGCGATTTCTTACAGAAATACCAGTCGGTGCACTCATAACCCTCGTTCATACGCGCCTCGGCGGCTGCGACGTCGCCCGGCGGCGGTACGATCACCTTGTCGCCCGGCTGCCAGCCTTCCGGCGTCGCGACCTTGTGAGTGTCCGAGGTCTGCAATGCCGCGACGAGACGCAAGAACTCGGCGATGGATCGGCCATTGGTCATGGGGTAGTACACCATCGCGCGCAGGATGCCATTGGGGTCGATGATGAATGTGGCCCGCACCGCAGAGGTATCCGACGCGCCGGGTTGAATCATCCCGTAGGCGTTTGCAACCTTCATCGATAGGTCCTCGATGATGGGGAACGGGATATCGATCCCAAACTTCTCCTTGATGTTGCGGACCCAGGCGACGTGCGCGTAGTAGCTGTCGATCGAAAGTCCAATCAGTTCGCAGTTGAGTTTCTGAAACTCCGGATACGCCTTGGCAAAGGCAGTGAACTCCGTCGTACACACGGGGGTGAAGTCGGCGGGGTGCGAGAACAACACGACCCACTTGCCCTGATAGTCGGCGAGTTTTTTCATGCCCTGGGTTGTTTTAGCTTCGAAAGCCGGGGCCGGTTCGTTCAATCGCGGCATGGTCTGGATGGTTTGCGATTCAGTCATGGTGTTTCAACCTATAGATTTAGTTAAGAAATATATTAGCAATTGCTAATGTATGCATAGATTAGTTTGCTCATGGACTAATGTGAAATGAATTAAATAATACAGGACGTACTATATTTTAGGATATGACGGGCGTGCTTTCGCGTAGCGGAGAGGTGAGTAGCCAAGAGATGTGCCAGTGTCGGCGTTGCGCAGTCAAGAACCGGAGATCCTGCGCCTGGACGGCAACGAGCCGCCCGGGCGCAGGTCTGAATCAAGCCGATTGGATAGCTATTGTGCCGCCGGCGTTTGCGTAGGCGCGGCGGGTTGTGTGACAGTCGGTGCGACCGGCGCGTAACCGTAGCCATAGCCGTATCCGGGATAACCATAGCCATAGGCAGGCGCACCCCAACCGCCGTACGCTGGATAACCGTAACCATAACCCGGGTAGCCGCCGCCCCAGCCGTAACCGGGATAACCACCCCACGGGCCTCCGCCATAGCCCCAAGGGTTATTGCCGCGCCAGCCACGGTTCCAATTGTCGTTATCCCACCAAGCGCTGGCCGAAGTCGAAGCCAGCATCAGCAGGGCCGTGCCGGCGATCAATACGAGTTTTGATTTTTGCATGAGCGTCTCACCTTCTGGATTGGAGTTACGGAAAGAATCGGACAATATCCACGCAATTCCCGCGTGTTTGTTAAGATAATAGTTGGCTCGGCGTCTGGCAAATACTGATTGAAATCAATCGCGCCGGCGAGACGCGCTGAACTTGATCTGGATTATATCCGCGTGGGGGGTGCGATCGCGAAGGGCTGGCTCTAGGGAGCGGTCCAGTCGCCGTAAAACAACGATTTTGTTTGGGTGGCCGAGCACAGTGTGTTCGATGTGCGTCGAATGCCCGCCGCGATGGGGGAGGAGGTGGACAGTGACTATTCGCTTACGTGCGCTGGCTGACCGCCGTCGCGCGATGAAGGGTTAGTGATGTTGCCTGCGGTCGCCGCCCTAACGTGTAAGGTTCATTCGATTTAATCGAGCCTTAAGTTCTTCAACACGTAGTTGCTCGCTGATCTTTGACCAGCGCACCGACGCCCACCGGTGGCACATGACCTGCCCGTACCGGCCGGCGGACGGCTGAATCACATCCACTTTTTTTTGGTGGCTACATCACATCTCGACGTTCAATACGCCGGCGCTCGAACGTATTGAGAATCGTGTCACGCATCCTGGTCCCGGATCAATGCTAATGTTCACCCGATGAACGCAGGTCTAGGCCGCATTGAATCGAAACCCGGGTAGCTTATTCTGTTGGAATCCCCGGCGTTACCGCGAAATGATCGTGTGTTCTCGAAATTACTTAGAAAATCAAGGGAAGTAGGGGTGGGCCGAGTCCCGCCACTGGGCGTTAGGCAGGGTAACGACGCAATCACAGGCAGGATGCGTTACGTTACGGTGATTATAAGTGAATCAATGTGTTAGATGATTGCGGTTTCAGATTACTTAAGTTGATCGAACGGCAGGCGGGGCTGAGCCAGCGCGAAATGGCGCAACAATTGGGTATCAGTGTCGGCAAGTTGAACTATGAACTGAGAGCCCTGATCGATGGTGGCATGGTCCGCGTCATCGTGCCGGATCAACATGGCCACAGACTGGTGAATAGTTATGAGCTGACGGAAAGGGGACAGGCTGCGAAGCACGAGGCCTCGGCGAAGGTGCTGGAGCTCCGGAAGCGGGAATACGTGCAGCTCGGACACGAGATTGAACAGTTGTCGCGCGAGGTCAGCGTGAGCGACGTGAAGAAACCTTGATCGGTCAACCGGTCACGAAACGATAGGAATTGATATGAAAAACCACTCATTAATCGTGGGGCTCTTGTTCAGCGTGCTGATTTCGCTGGGGGCATTTGTTAATGCCCAGGCACCCATGCCGGCTCAGGTCGATGCGGACTATCGCGTGCAGGCAGGCGACGTGCTGTTCATATCGGTATGGGGCGAGAAAGACATGCAGCGCGAAGTGCTGGTGCGTCCGGATGGCGGAATATCGTTTCCACTCGCGGGTGATATCGTCGCGAAGGACAAGTCCGTTGCCCAAATTCGGGCGGACATCACGGCCCGGCTTACCCGCTACATCCCGAGCCCCGCGGTTGATGTTTCAATCGGCAAGGTCGCGGGCAACAAGGTGTTTGTCGTTGGTAAGGTGAATCGGCCCGGCGAGTTCGTGTTGAACTCGGATATCGATGTGATGCAGGCGCTGAGCATGGCAGGCGGTACCACGGTATTCGCCGATCTGGGTGGCATCAAGATTCTGCGCCGCGAGTCGCTGGGCGCCGAGCAGAGCGTGATTCCGTTTGACTACAAGAAAGTCAGCCGCGGCGAACGCTTGGAAATGAATATTCGGCTCAAGGCCGGCGATACGGTCGTCGTGCCTTGAGTGGGGGTCTGGGAACCATCGGGAGCAATAACAACATGGTTGAGGGGTGTCATGTCGGGGCCTCGTTGTCGCGCGCCAGGTTTCAGTTGAGATGCCTGCCGATGCTGGTGGCCATGGCCACGGTGGTGTGGTCGCCGATCGTTCCGGCGGAAGAATGGTTCATTGCACCGCGGGCGTCGGTATCGCTGGAGCACAACGACAATATTCGCTTGGTCACCCAAAATCAGGAAGTTGTCACCGGTATCGTCCTCGACGCTGGCGTGGATCTCAGCAATGAGTCCGAGACAACCAAAATCACCTTGACGCCGTCGGTTCAGCTCAAGCGGTATCAGGCCGACAGCGATCTTGATTCAAACATCGCGCTCCTGGAGGGCGGCATCAAACATAGTATGGAGCGCGCGGCGCTTGGTCTGACTGCCGATATTCGCCGGGACACGACCTTGGTCAGCGAGCTCGAGGATTCCGGCAACCTGTTGACCACGACCGATCGCAATTACTACAGCTTGAATCCGAGCGCGGCCTATCAGCTATCCGAGCGAAGCACTGTGACGGCGAGCGCCGGCTTCAGTCGTACGGATTACGACCAAGGTAGTCGTACCGATTTGGTCGATTACCGCAGCGATACCCTCTCGGCCTCCTACAGCTATCGACTCACGGAGGTGGATGACTTGAGTGTTACCGCGTACCGTCAGGATTATCAGGCGACAAGCATCGACTCGGAAGCCACGACGACCGGGCTACAGCTCGGGCTTTCGCGGCGGTTCTCGGAGTTCGTGACCGGCAGGGCGATGTTGGGTACCCACACCACGGACTACAAGTTCCTCGTGTTGGGCGTGTTTCCGTTCGAAAGTAGCCAGAGCGGGACGATCGGCGAGCTGGGCATCACCGCGAAACTCGAGCTGACGGAACTCGAAGCCGCGCTCAGCCAAAAGGTGGTTCCAAGCGCCATAGGCGATGTGCAGGAGCAGACTGCGTTGAGGGTGACTGCATCCCGGCGTCTGACCGAAAAGCTCAAGGGTAGCGTCGGGGCCACCCTGCTGAAGAACGATGCGTTCGAGCAGTCGACCAGTGACCGCGACTATCGTGATCTGAACGCGTCGTTGTCGTATCAGTGGCTACCGGAGTGGTGGTTGACCGGGTCATACAACTACCGTTGGCAGAAATACGCCTCGCAAAACGACGATGCGGACTCGAACGTACTGCGTATGGGCGTGGAGTATCGCGGCCTGAAGCAGGGCCAATAGTGAGTGGCGGCACCTAGAGCCCAATGGCGCCACTTGAGCGTGTGGCACTGGTTCATCCAAACCAGGCATTTGCACCGCGAAGTTTTCAGGAATCGAGCGTAAGTCCCGGGAGGGAGTGAGAAAGTACGATGAATGCACCGGCTGAGTATCAATACCCGAAAGGGCCGCAGTACCCACAGTACCCACAGTACCCGCAATACCCGGTTGCCCCGGAGGATGCCGAACAGCGCAGTCTGTCGGAGTATTTCGATATCATCAAACGCCGCAAGAAGTGGTTTCTCGCGGTTTTGTTGGGCGTGTTGGCCCTAACATTGTTGTTGGCCGCGATCCTGCCATCGGTGTATCGCTCGTCGGCCACGATTCTGATCGAGCAGCAGGACATTCCGAAGGAATACGTCAGTTCGACCATCACCAGTTTTGCCGACCAGCGGGTGCAGGTCATCAGTCAGCGGGTAATGACGATGGCGCAACTTTGGGACGTGGTGAACAAATACGATCTCTATGCGGAGGTCAAGAACGATATTCCGCGTGAGCAACTCATTGCCAAGATGCGGAAAAAGATCAAAATCGACATGGTCAGCGCCGATGTGATCGATCCGCGCAGCGGTCGTCCCGCGTCTGCGAACATCGCGTTCAAGGTTTCGTTCGACTACGAGCGCGATCCGCGTAAAGCACAGCTGGTGGCAAACGAGCTGACGTCACTGTACCTCAACGAAAACCTTAAGGAGCGGACCAAGCAGGCGACCGAAACCGCCACCTTTCTGGAGGAAGAGGCGCAAAAGCTTGAGGAGAAAATCAACACGCTCGAAGACCGCGTGGCGCGGTTCAAGGAGTCCAATACCGGCCTGTTGCCGCAGCAGATCGAAATGAATCTGACCATTATGGACCGCACCGAGCGCGAGCTGCTGGAAATCGATCGACGCATCGAAACGTTACAACAGCAATCCGTGATGACCCAGGCGCAGCTCTCGCTGGTCGAACCGCACCTGATTCAGGACAACACCACGCTGTTGACCGAGAAGGGCGAAAAGGTATTGAGCGCCGAGGGGCGAACCGAGATCCTCAGGGCGCAGTACTCGGCGCTTCGCGCGAAGTATTCGGATGAGCATCCCGAGGTGCTACGCGTGCGTAACGAACTGGAAGCGCTCGGCGGTAGCGTATCGGACTCCGGCAGCAGCCTGATGCGCGACAATCTGGCGATCGCGGAGAACGAGTTGTTGCAGGCGCGTGAGCGATATGCCGACGACCATCCCACGGTGCGTAATCTCAGGTCGAAAGTCGATCGGCTGCGCCGCGAGGTGGCGCAATCTGGTTATGTCGGACCGTCGGCGGCCGAGTCGTTCAATAAAAAGAAGCTCGACAATCCCGCCTACGTGCAGCTCAAAGCGACGATTCAGGGCAACAACGCGACAATCAAGGGCTTGTATCAGCAGCGCGAGGAACTCAAGCGCCGCGTCAATGACTTTCAGAGCAAGCTGGTGCGCGCCCCAGCGGTGGAGCAGGAGTATCGCCAGTTAAGCCGCGACCTGGAAAACAACACAACCAAGTACCAAGAGGTGCGGGCGAAACTGCAATCGGCCCGCATGGCCGAGTCGTTGGAAAGCGAGCAGAAAGGCGAGCGTTTCACCCTGATCGAACCCCCGATCGTCGCGGCCGATCCGGTCAAGCCGAACCGCCCCGCGATCATTCTGCTCGGAACGATCCTGGCGTTGGGTGCCGCGTTTGGGCTGGCATTCCTGATCGACAGTCAGGATAACAGCATCGGAAGTCTTCGCGCTTTGATGTCGATCACCGGGCAACCGCCCCTTGTCGTTATTCCGCAGATCTATAAGAAGTCGGAGGAGGAAGAACTGGCGCGACGCAAACGCAACCGGAATATGGTGTACGGCGGCATATCGATTTCGATTCTGAGCGTGCTGCTGCTGCTCCACTTATTGTGGCTGCCGCTGGATGTCTTATGGTTCCAGGCGCTGCGGCAGATGCAAGTCTGGACGATCCTGTTTTTCTGATCCGGTGGGAGATTGACCGAGATGCAAAAGATTCAGAAGGCGCTACAGCGCAGGCGGATGGACGGAGGCGCGGGTTACGCGGCGACGCCCATTACAAATAGTGATTTCGATGGTGATATTCAGAAATCCAACGGGTTCACCCTCAAGAATATCGACCTTGACAGCAAACGTCTGCGCGGCAATCGCGTATTTCGCGGCGATGAGCGCGAATCGTTCATCATGGCGTACAAGATGCTGCGTACCCAGATCTATCAGAAGATGATCAAGAATCGCTGGCAGACGCTCGGTATTACGAGCTCGGTGCAAGGCGAGGGCAAGTCGACGACTTCGATCAATCTCGCTTATGCGTTGGCGCGGTCGGTGTATCAGACCGTGGTGTTGGTCGATATGGATCTGCGGCGGCCGTCGATACACTCTAAGCTCGGGATCGAGCCAGCATTCGGCATCAGTGATTATTTTACGGATAACGTACCGTTATCCGAGATCATGTTCTCACCCGGTATGGAGGGGCTGGTGATCATTCCGGGACGAAAGTCATTGCACAATGCTTCGGAGTTGATTTCGTCGCAGAAGACCAAGCAGTTCGTCAACGAACTGAATACGTACTTCCCGTCACGATTTGTGATCTATGATTTGCCTCCGGTGCTGGTCGCGGACGATGTGCTCGCGTTTCAGGACAACCTGGACGCATACTTGTTGGTCACCGATGCGGGTCAGGCGAAAAAGGAGGATCTGCGGCGGGTCATCGATACGCTCCAACACATGAACAGTGTCGGCGTCGTGCTCAACAAGTTTGGCGAAGTCGCGATGAACTACTACGGCTACTACGGTTACAGTAAGTACTACTACTAATATGGGCTTGGACGATGTACGAAACCTTCTACGGGTTTAAAGAAAAACCCTTCGCGCTGCTGCCCGATCCGGCTTTCCTTTATCTCAGCAAACGTCACGCTGAGGCGTTGGCGATGCTGGAGTACGGTCTCGCGCATCGTGCCGGCATTATCCTGATCACCGGGGAGATCGGATGCGGGAAGACGACGCTGATTAGGCATATGTTGGCCAACCACGAGCAGGAGCTGGTTGTCGGTTCGATCACGAACACGCATAAGTCGTTCGGCGAGCTCTTGAAGTGGGTTAATCTCGCGTTCAACCTCGATTACCGCGCAGGTGATAAGGTCGATCTTTATAAAAACCTGACGGATTTTTTGCAGGCGGAGTACCGTCTTGGCAAGCGTGTCGCGCTGGTGATCGACGAAGCGCAGAACCTGAGCGAGGATGCGCTGGAAGAGCTGCGTATGCTGTCGAACATCAACGTTGACAAGAGTCAGGTGTTGCAACTGATTCTCGTGGGTCAACCGGAGCTGCGCGACAAGCTGCTGAAGCACGAGTTGCGCCAGCTTACACAACGCATTGCAGTCGATTACTTTCTCGAACCGCTCAGTCCCAAGGAGGTGTTCCAGTACATCCGCCACCGAGTAAGAGTCGCGGGCGCCGATCCTGACCTGTTCGATACCGATGCCATCGCGCAGATCTATAAGCATAGTCGGGGGATTCCTCGGATCGTGAATATTCTTTCCGATACGGCACTGGTTTATGGGTATGCCGAGGAGCGGTCACAGATCGATGCCGATACGGTCAATGAGGTGATCAGCGACAAGAAGCGCGTCAGCATTCTGCCAATCGAGCAGCTTCGTAAGCAGGTCGACGCCAAACAAAGCGGCGTCGCTCATCTGGACTTGGGCTCGAAAGAGGCAAACGCGCTCTAGGGATGCGGTGATCAACGCGGTAGGGTTACGCTGCGCGGCGCGTAATGTATTGATTATCTGGCATTGAGTCGCGCGGAACTTGGGTAATTCATTGCTTCCTCAGGCGCATCGGGTGGCGCCGCGGAAACCGACACCGACCGGGTTTAAGTCGAGTTGGATTGATCTTGGCGCATCAAGCACCCGGATAGCGTGGTTGTGTCGTGTCGATCGCGTCCTGTCACCGTTCCCTCTCCCCATGTCTTTGCTTTATCCTTCCTACCCCGGCTAGCGCCGGTTTATGTGTCACCGAGTGCCTGGTCGATCGTGGCGATTTACCTGGCCGCTCGATGCCGCCGGTGTATTCACGTCCGGAGAATCGCGTTGCCATGCTGCTGATGATCGATAATTACGACTCATTCACCTACAACCTGGTGCAATACCTGGGTGAGCTAGGTGCCGAGGTGGTCGTGCGGCGCAACGATCAAACCGATCTCGACGAAATCGAAGCGATGCATCCGCGGCAGATCGTGCTTTCACCCGGGCCCTGCACCCCTAACGAGGCCGGAATCTCACTCGCCGTGATCGGCCGTTTTGCCGGGCGCTTGCCGATTCTCGGCGTGTGCCTGGGGCACCAAAGTATCGGCCAGGCGTTCGGTGGTGAAATCGTGCACGCCCGGCAGATCATGCACGGAAAGACCTCACCAATTTATCATCGCGATCTGGGTGTTTTTGCCGGTTTGCCTAATCCGTTCGAGGCGACGCGATACCACTCATTGGTCATCGCGCAGGCGAGCCTGCCGGAGTGTCTCGAAGTGACCGCCTGGACCGAGGACGAACAGGGGCGGCGCGATGAGATCATGGGTGTGCGACACCGCGAGTGGCAGGTCGAAGGCGTGCAGTTTCACCCGGAATCGATCCTGACCCAGCACGGTCACGCGTTGCTGCGGAACTTCGTCAATATGAGTGGAGGCGTCAGAGCATGAATATTCAGGAGGCGATCCAGCGCATGTTCGAGCATGCGCATTTGGGTGCCGAGGACATGACCGATGTCATGCGTCAGATCATGTCGGGCAATGCGACACCGGCGCAGATCGCTGGGTTTCTCGTCGGCCTGCGGATGAAGGGCGAGACGGTGGAGGAGATCACGGCCGCGGCCCAGGTGATGCGTTCCTTGGCGACGCCCGTGCGGGTCGATGTCGATTATCTGGTCGATACCTGCGGTACCGGCGGTGACGCTTCCAACACATTCAACATCTCGACCGCGAGCGCCTTTGTCGCGGCCGCGGCGGGCGCCCATGTGGCGAAACATGGCAATCGGGGCGTATCGAGCAAATCTGGAAGCGCCGATGTGCTGGAGGCGGCGGGCGCAAATCTGAATCTCACCCCTGACCAGGTCGCGCAGTGTGTGCGCGAGGTCGGTGTCGGATTCTTGTTCGCGCCGAATCACCACAGTGCGATGAAGCATGCGATCGGTCCGCGCCGGGAGTTGGGCGTGCGTACCATTTTCAATTTATTGGGGCCACTGACCAATCCAGCCAGCGCGCCGAATCAAGTGTTGGGTGTTTTTAGCGAGCGTTTACTCGGGCCGATGATTCAGGTGTTGCAGGCACTCGGTGCGCGCCGGGCGCTGGTGGTGCATGCCGAGGATGGGCTCGATGAAATCAGCATCAGCGGTAAGACGCATGCGCGGCTGTTGGACGCGGGCGCGATTACCGAGTTGACCATCGTGCCCGAAGATCATGGCTTCGCGGCCGCGCCGCTCGACACGATTCGGGTCGCCGATGCGGCGGCCAGTTTGGCGATGATGCGTCGTGCGCTCGGCGGCGAGCCGGGACCCGCGCGCGATGTGTTGGCGCTGAATGGCGGCGCGGCGATCTATGTCGCGGGGCTCGCCCCGACCCTGGCCGAAGGAATACGGACAGCCGAAGCCCAGCTCGTGGGCGGGCGCGCCTTGAGCTGCTTTGACGCATTCATCGCCAAGACCCGGAGTTTCGCTGCCGCATGACAAACGTACCTGATGTATTGCAGCGGATTCTGGCGCGCAAGTTCGAGGAGATCGCCGAGCGCTCGGCGACGGTGCCGATGTCCGAGTTGCGCGCTAGAGCGCCCGATGCGACACCTGTTCGCGGGTTTTACCAGGCGCTGGTCGACAAACGGGCAGCCGGACTTCCCGCGGTGATCGCGGAGATCAAACGGGCTTCGCCGAGTAAAGGTGTACTGCGGTCTGATTTCGATCCGGTGGCGATCGCACGCGCTTACGCCGCGAACGGGGCGGCTTGTCTGTCGGTGCTGACCGATCAAGATTTTTTCCAAGGCGCGGATAGGTACCTCGTGTCCGCCCGGGCCGCCTGTGACCTCCCGGTGTTGCGGAAGGACTTTACGGTTGATTCCTATCAGGTTTACGAGGCACGCGTGCTCGGCGCGGACTGCATCCTGTTAATCGTGGCGGCACTGGACGACGTACGCTTAACGGAGTTGGCGAGCGTGGCGGATAGCCTTGGTATGGACGTGCTGGTGGAGGTGCATGACGCGGCCGAGTTGGAGCGGGCGTTGCGCCTCGAAACGCCCCTGATCGGCGTGAACAATCGAGACTTGCGTACATTCGAAACACATCTCGAAGCGACACTAGCACTGCGCGACCGAGTACCGGCCGAACGTCTGATCGTGACAGAAAGTGGAATTCTCACGCGGGACGATGTGCGGCGCATGCTTGACGCCGATGTCTCCGCGTTCCTCGTGGGCGAAGCCTTCATGCGTGCGCCTGACCCGGGTCAGGCGCTGCATGAACTATTCTCGGTGTGACGAGTTCGGCGCCTAACGGGCGCCAAAGACCACGATCGTCTTGCCGTGCGCGGTGATCAGACCCTGGTCTTCCAGTTCCTTCAGTACCCGACCAGCCATTTCGCGGGAGCAGCCGACGATCTTCGCGATCTCCTGCCGCGTGATGCGAATCTGCATGCCTTCCGGGTGGGTCATCGCGTCCGGTTGGTTGCAAAGTTCCATCAAGGTGTGCGCGATTCGACCCGTGACATCGAGAAATGCGAGATCGATCACCTTGCGGCTCGTTTCGCGCAGCCGAGTCGCCATTTGCGTCGCGAGTGAAAAGACAATCTCTGGATCGTCATTCGCGAGTTTCTTGAACTGACTGTAGTGGATCTCGGCGACCTCGCACTCGCCACGCGCGACGACCCAGGCACTGCGCGCCTTCTCGTCGAACAACCCCATCTCGCCAAAAAACGAGCCTTTGTTGAGATAGGCGAGTACCATTTCGTGACCATCCTTGTCCTCGATCATCACAGTGACCGAGCCACGCGTAATGAAATAGAGCGTCTCCGGTGGGTCACCAGCGTGAATGATCACCGAGCGAGGCGGATAATGCTTGATGTGACAGTGTTTTATGAACCTGTCGAGAACCGGACTAAACTCCGGCACTGATCTTGCGATTGCGGGCATGCGTGTGTCCTAATTGGAAAAATCTTGAGTCTTCTTTGATGTAGAATCAGGATGTTAACTTTGTATCAATAAAAACAGTGACATGCAATAGATGTGCAGAATTTCCGATAAAGGGTAGCAATGAAAGCGCGCGTTCGATGGTTGGAGCCGATGATGTTCGTGGGTGAGTCCGGCAGCGGTCATGCCGTTGTGATGGACGGTCCGCCCGAGTTGGGTGGACAAAACCTCGGGGTGCGCCCGATGGAGATGCTGCTGCTGGGTTTGGGCGGTTGCACCGGCTTCGATGTGGTTCATATCTTGAAAAAAGCGCGCCAGCCGGTGACGGGTTGCGAGGTGGAACTCGACGCGGAGCGAGCCAACGAGGATCCGAAGGTATTCACCCGCATTCATATCCACTATGTGGTCGCGGGGCAGGAGGGTCTATCGGAAAAGCAGGTTGAGAAGGCGGTTCGGCTGTCGGCCGAAAAATACTGCTCCGCTTCGATCATGCTCGGGCAGGTGGTCGAAATCAGCCATGACTTCGAGGTTCGATCGTGAGTCGCGTCCTGCCCTGCCGTTTCGCATGAAGCTTTTATTTCAAGGGCATGGTCGCGCGTCAAAAACCTAGTTTCGCCTTGGGCTTTACCTTACACTCCGCCGTTCGCTAGTTCCTGACATTCGCATCGACCTGGAGGAAGCCCGGGGTGACTAATGATCCCGCAAAAGACGCCGTCAAGCTGCACGGGTTCAACAACCTGACCAAATCGCTGAGCTTCAATATCTACGATATTGCCTTCGCGAGCCGGCCATCCCACCAGGACGAATACATCGACTACATCGACGATGTATACAACGCTGAGCGCTTGACGCAGATTCTGACGGATGTCGCCGAAATCATCGGCGCGAACGTACTCGACGTGTCAATGCAGGACTACGATCCCGAAGGCGCCAGCGTCGTTATGTTGATTTCCGAAGAGCCGGTGGTCTCGGAAAGTATCACGAACGAGGAAAAACCCGGGCCATTGCCGGAGACCGTCGTGGGGCATCTCGACAAGAGCCACATCACGGTACACACCTACCCGGAGTCGCACCCGCAGCACGGCATCAGTACGTTTCGTGCTGATATCGATGTCTCGACCTGTGGCCGGATCTCACCGCTGCGAGCACTTAACTACCTGATTCATAGCTTCGAGTCCGACATCGTGATCATGGACTATCGGGTCCGCGGCTTTACTCGCGATGTGTCGGGTCGAAAGCACTTCATCGATCACGAGATCAATTCGATTCAGAACTATATCGCCGACGATACGCTCGAGCGCTATCAGATGATTGACGTCAATGTCTACCAAGAAAACATCTTTCATACAAAGATGATGCTCAAAGAGTTTTCTGTCGATAACTATCTCTTCGGCCAGGGGCGAGGCGACTATACGGCAACCGAGATTGCGGAGATCGAGCGGCAGCTGTACCACGAAATAGCCGAGATCTTCTACGGGCGAAATATGCCGACGCTGCGTCGTTAAAACGGCATTGACCGAGTCAGCGAGCAGAATCGAGTTTAGCAGAGGCGCACGGCGACGATGCCTGTCGGATAGATTGTGCTAGGTGCGTTGTGCTAAACCAAAATCCTCGGTTGACCGCTCTATTGTGAACGTAACGTGTTGTTCACCGAGCAGTTTTGCGTCGGGCGTTGCGGCACGCTCCGGCTTGGCGCGCTACGTGCCGGATTACTCCGGGCATTCTGTCTTTCGCCCTGCGGGCCGGCTTGTGGTCGTTCAATTCGCACCAGCGAATTGAACGACCTTTGCGGCGCAGGGCTACGTTGCAACTCCTTGCAATGGAATCACCTCGAAGATTCTAGGTTAAACGCGGTAACTCGCCGTAGTCATGATCTTGGCGGTCGCGCGCATCAGCAGCCTGATCGGCAGGGGCAATGATGCGGCGCCGGCTTCCACGGCCGCGTCGCCATGTTTTGCCTCGTCCTCTATCATTTGTTCGATGATTGCCTTGCTTTTCAGATCGCGTTCGGGCAGTGATTGTAGATGTCCCTTTAAGTGCTCGATGACCTGATCCTCGGTCTCCTTGATAAAGCCGAGGCTCCATCGGTCACCGGTAGCGCTCGCTAGCGCACCAATCGCGAACGAACCCCAGTACCACATCGGACCCAGCAACGAGGTGCCGGCCCCAAGTTGTTCGAGCCGTTCCTTGCACCAATCGAGGTGGTCAGCTTCTTCGCGAGCGGAGTTTTCAAGGCGCTCGCGCACGTCTTGCCGTCTGGCAAACAGGGCTTGTCCGTTATATAGCGCTTGCGCGGCGATCTCGCCAGAATGGTTGACTCGCATGAGGCCTGCCGCGTGCCGGCGTTCAACGTCGTTAAGTTCGCTTTCAGCGGTATTCGCGGCCGGGGCCTTGCGGTCGGTGCCGGGTTGGCTGACATGAATCGCGTGGACGCCTTTTTCAAGTTGCATCAGGACGTTGTCGAAAAAAGTGTACTGCCGCATACGTTATCCATCTCCAGTGCAGGATTGCATATACTACCGCAGCGCGGGTTTCATGCCGAATCGTTCTGGCGGTCGAGATCGTGCGGAGTTCAGTTCGCGTAGTGCCCGAAAGGCGTACTTTCGCGTGAGCGGACAACATGTTCCGGTTGTCCGAATGAGTAATCATCCACTCGGATCCAGCATGACTTACTACAAGTACCACATCTTTTTTTGCACCAATCAGCGTGATCCGGGAAAAAGCTGCTGCCAAAACTTCAAGGCGGGCGAGATGCGTGACTATGCGAAGCAACGTGTGAAGGATTTGGGCATCGCGGGCAAGGGTGGCGTCAGAGTGAACACAGCCGGTTGTCTGGATCGTTGCGAGGAGGGGCCGGTCGCGGTCGTATATCCGGAAGGCGTCTGGTATTCCTATCTGGATCAGGAGGATATCGATGAAATCGTGGAGCAGCATCTGCTCAAGGGGGTTCCGGTGGAGCGTCTCAAGATCTGACGCGTGGCGCCGCTGGCAACCGTCAAAAAGAAAATCCCCGCCGCCGATCGGCAAGTGGGGATTGACATGGGGGCCGGTATATTAGAAACTTGTAATATAGTTTTTGAGCTTCGGCTCAAACCGTTTCCTCCATCCTCCTTTGGTGGTACTTGGCGCGGTGTTGCTTCGGCACGCTGCGCTTTTTTTTGTGCGGCGGATTATACATTTCGACTTCCCGCGTGAATAGTCCGATCTAGGTATGGACCCTAGGTTACTGCGTGTGATTCTTGGAAGTGACGGCGCAAGGCTAACCGGCGATGCTTGCGGTTCGACCCGTTCTCAAGTATATTCTCGCGCCTTTAGTTCTGCTCTAAAGCACTGGTTTCCGGAGTAAATACATGAAGACGCTCAGCGCCAAACCTGCTGAAGTCAAACGCGATTGGTTTATCGTGGACGCAACCGACAAGACCCTGGGGCGCCTCGCGACTGAAATTGCTCACCGCCTTCGCGGAAAGCATAAGCCGATTTATACCCCTCACGTGGATACGGGCGATTACATCGTCGTGGTCAACGCCGAGAAGGTGCGCGCGACAGGCAACAAGCTCAAGGACAAGATTTATTACCACCACACAGGCTACATCGGTCACATGAAATCGATCAGTCTGGAAAAGTTGCTCGAAAAGGCCCCTGATCGCGTACTCGCGACCGCGGTAAAAGGCATGCTACCGAAAAACCCGCTGGGTAGGGCAATGTTCAAGAAGCTCAAGATCTACGCCGGTCCCGCGCACGATCACGCTGCGCAGCAGCCGAAACCGCTCGAGATCTAAATCTAAACAGGGTTCAACATGGCAACAGAACAGTACTACGGCACTGGTCGGCGCAAAACTTCTTCCGCGCGCGTCTTCCTGCGCCCGGGATCCGGCGCGATCACGGTGAATCATCGCCCGCTGGATGAATTTTTCGGTCGCGAGACCGCGCGTATGATCGTTCGGCAACCACTCGAGTTGACCGATCTATCATCGAAGTTCGATATCAAGGTGACAGTTGAAGGTGGCGGTCCGAGCGGTCAGGCCGGCGCGATTCGACTTGGAATTTCGCGGGCGTTGCTCAAGTACAACGAGGATCTGCGCGGCGGTTTGAAGCGCGAAGGTTTCTTGACTCGCGACGCTCGTGAAGTGGAACGCAAAAAGATCGGTTTGCGCAAGGCGCGTCGCGCGGTTCAGTTCTCGAAACGCTAGCAATTTGGCGCGTTGTTGTGGCGAAAAGGGGCGGTTTTCCGCCCTTTTTCGTATCTGGGCGGTGGCGGATGCTTGCGCTCGACTTCGATTCCGAAGGCTCTATGGAATCCCGTGGCGGGTTTCAAGTTGTCCAGTATTCGCGTCTGCTCGATTGAGAGTTGATGCCTTTGGCGCGGTCGAGTTGGCATTAACCGGGTTGCGCGGCGGTCGTCGTGCTGGCAGCAGCTCCGCGGTGGGTGGCGGGGCGGCAGGCAATTTAAATCCGGAAACGAGTCTCGCGAGCGCGTTGATCTGCTGGTAGAGCGCACTGAACGCTTGGTCGGTTTGCTCCAGGGTGGCGGTCGCGGGGTTTGCGCGTCCGTTGAATTGGAGCAACGCGTCACTCAATCGCTGCCCCTTTGACCGTTGAGTGTCGACGCCGAGCGCGATCTCGGTCGTATGTTCGTACAGCTGGTCGATCGACGTGGCAATTTCGCGGAGCGTTTGCGCCGAAGCAGTCGCCACGCGGTTGCCGTGCGCGATGGTGTTTTCACCATGCGCGATCAATTCTTTAATTTGTCGCGCGGCTTGCGCGCTTTGCTGCGCTAGCGCGCGAACCTCGTTCGCGACGACCGCGAATCCCTTGCCATGCGCGCCCGCGCGAGCGGCCTCGACGGCGGCATTGAGCGCCAGCAAATTAGTTTGAAAGGCGATGCGTTCGATTGCGTCAAGACTTTCCGCGACCTTGTGACTGGCGTGCTGGATCGCGTCAATCGCGCGTGTCGTTTCGCTCAGTTCCGAACTGCCGCGCTCGGCTTGCTGACGGGCGACGAGTGCGATTTGTGCGGCGGAGCTGACGTGATCGGTGCGGCGCGCCACGTCCGTTTCCCATTCCCGCATATGTGATGTCAGTTGCTGTACAAACCGGACATGGGCGACGAGCAGATGCTGGGTCCGCTCCAACCCTTGGCTGATCGATTGTGCACTGGCGTGGAGCATGCGTACGCTAATCCGTCCTCCTTTTACGATCGCGAGATACCGACGGCGGATCGCGCGCACCAGCGAGATCGGCGACCGATCTTGAGGCTCGACAGTGTCGTCGACGGTGCTGAAATCGCCACTTGCGACCGCTGCCACCGCTCGGCCAAGTGCGGATTCGTTGCGCCTCAGTGGCTGAATGACGGCGAAATGAAGCAGTGCCGCTAACGCGGTCGCCACGGTGAGCGCGAGACCGACGGCCATCGCGATACGCATCAGCAACGACATATCGGGTGTCGCATTCGGCGCGGATTCCATCCGCGCAACGACACGCCAACCCGACGCGAACGTATGTACGAACTCACGATTTGGCGGCGTAGCGTCGAAGCGGACATCTCCGCCCGCCACCGCGCGACCATTGGCGTTGGTTAGGGTGATGGATACGCCGGATTTCCGTCCGGCATTGGCGACGAGTTCCGCGAGTGCGTCAGTGTTGAATTCGGCTGTCGCGACGGCGGTGACGCGCTGTTCGACGTCGCGAATCGGAGTGGCGATCAGGATTGATCCGTGCTGCCCCGACGCACTTGCGGCAACGTAGTGTGTGCCTTGTCCGCCCGCGCGCGCGAGGTCGAAAACGTCGCGTCTGGCCAGGGGATCAAGTAGCGTCTGACCGACCTGGGTTATCAACCGACCCTGCGTGTCAGTGATTTCACTAGCGCGGTGCTCGGGGTAGATCGATTGAATCCGGCGCAGCGCAGCTACCGGTGCGGTGGGTTCCGCGGTCGTGAGTTCGACGGTGCCTGCCACTATTTGCAAGGCTCGCCGACGCTCATCGAGCCATTGTTCAAGTTGAATACCGGTGTGGGTTGCGGTCGATTGCAATTGTTGAGTGGCGTATTGCTCCAGTTCCAATAACCGGAACCGATGTTCCATGACCGCAACGATGATCGCGGGTAAGACTGCCGCGCACAGTAGCACCAAGGCCACACGCAGACTGAGTTGGTCGGACGATGACGGCATTGAACCTCGGCTGCGACACACCCGCGAAACACGGATATCGAGTGACTTGGGGCCGCGCTTCGTTAGGTAGGTGCGCGAAAGGCGCAACGCTCACATGGTCGCGGAATACCCGTCACAGTTTATTCGTTGGACGCGCACAGTCATTTGCCGTCGATCACAGATCCCGCGGATGGGTCCTCGTGGAGTCGAAATTCCGGATAAACGGACGCTGGCTCGCACCACCCCGATCAGGATTCCGGGCGCGGCCTGAAATCGCAGTTTTTCGCGACCACGACGACACCTGCGTCCGAAACGGTGAAGCGCAGGCGGTCCATGGTCGGATCTAAGCCTATCGATTCGTTTTCCGGAATGCGGACCTGCTTGTCGACGATGCAGCGATTAAGGCGGGCACCGCGGCCAACCTGGACGCCATCGAACAGAACGGAGTGTTTGACCTGAGCGTCATCGTCGACGAAAACCTGATTGAACAGTAGCGAATCCTGCACTTGACCGCCCGCGATCACGACACCCGAAGCGACGATGGAGTTGATTATCGCGCCTTCGCGTCCCGAGGCGCCCGGGACGGTGCGTGCGGGCGGATACTGCCCGTTATAGGTGCGGATGGGCCAGTTGGTTTGGTAGAGATTGAGTGGCGGTACGCGATTCAACAAGTCCATGTTGGCGGCGTAGTAGGCATCGATGGTCCCGACATCCCGCCAATAGCGATCCGGTTGCACGCGTCCACTCAGTCCGCCGAACGGATAGGCGAAGACGGCCTCGCGCGTAATCATTCGTGGCAGGATATCTTTGCCAAAGTCGTGGCTGGAGTTGGCATCACTGGCGTCGATCCGCAACGCGTCGAGCAGGATTTCGCTCGAAAATACATAGATGCCCATCGAGACCATCGCAACACCGGGTTTCTCGGGCACGGCGCGGGGATTGGTGGGCTTTTCCTGAAACTCCAGGATGCGTTGTTTCGCATCCACTGCGACCACCCCAAATGCCGAGGCGTCGGCGAGCGGCACCTCCATGCAGGCGATGGTGGCCGCTGCGGCGCAGTGGCGATGAAATCGCAGCATTTCGGCGTAGTCCATCCGGTAAATGTGGTCGCCGGACAAGATCAATACGCGTTCGGCGCCGCTGCGTTCCAGCAGGTATTGATTTTGGAATACAGCGTCGGCCGTACCGGCATACCAACGCTCGCCCGCGCGCATCTGCGGCGGAACCGGGGTGATGTACTCACCTAATTCCGGATTGAAGATCGACCAGCCATCGCGTAAGTGCTTCTGCAGCGAATGCGATTTGTACTGAGTGAGTACCAGTACCCGCCGGATTCCGGAATGCAGGCAGTTCGACAAGGTGAAGTCGATGATGCGGTACTTTCCGCCGAATGGGACGGCAGGCTTCGCGCGATCGGCGGTGAGCGGGTGCAGACGAGAGCCGACGCCCCCGGCGAGCAGTAATGCGAGTGTTTTATCGGGCATGATGGGCGTCAATTGCGGGTGGTCGAGTACGCAAAGTGTAGTGGTTCGAGTCGCGCGCGAATCTGTCGTAAGTCAAACAACCCGAGGTGCTTGCGGTGGAATGCGTTCCCGAGCGAGCCCATGCCCTTGCGGTCTGGATATTACAGACCGCGTCGACTTCGACTATTGTAGAACGATACAGCCGTAATCCATTACCTCAATCGTTGCGTGGGAGCACCTTATGAATAATCGTCTCGGGTACATTGGTTTGGGCATCATGGGGCGGCCGATGGCGACCCATCTCATTCAAGCCGGATATCCCATGTCTGTGTGGGCGCGTCGTCCCGAATCGTTGGCTCCGTTGGTTGCCATCGGTGCTAACCCGTGCGATTCGGCTGCCGAGGTCGCTCGCCATTCGGATATCGTATTTATCAATGTTTCCGATACCAGCGATGTCGAGCAGGTCGTGTTGGGCGACCGGGGAGTCATTGAAGGCGCCAATCCGGGTAGCGTGGTCATCGACAATAGTACGATCTCGCCCACCGTGACGCGCGCGATCGCGGAACAACTACGTCAGCGCGACATCGAAATGCTCGACGCACCGGTGTCGGGGGGCGAGCAAGGCGCCGTCGCTGCTACTTTGTCGATCATGGTCGGCGGGCGTGCCGAAGTGTTCGAGCGAGCCTTGCCGTTTCTCAAGCTGCTCGGCAAGAACATCGTGCATGTGGGCCGCAACGGCGCCGGGCAGGTCGCCAAGACCTGCAATCAAGTGGTCGTCGCGATGACCATCGCGGCGGTCGGCGAGGCCATGGTCGTGGCCGAGGCCTCGGGCGTCGATCCGGCCAAGGTGCGCGAGGCCTTGTTAGGAGGCTTTGCGTACTCGAAGATTCTCGAGGTTCACGGTCAACGCATGCTGGACAACAACTTCGCGCCTGGTTTCAAGGCCAGGCTGCATCGCAAGGACATGGGGATCGCGCTCCAAACCGCGGCGGATCTCGGCGTCGCGTTACCGGGCGCGGCACTCGCGGCGCAGCTGATCAACGCATTGGTCGGGCATGGTGGAGGTGAGCTGGATTCGTCGGCCATCGTCAAAATGCAGCGTTTGCTGGGATCGATCGAAACGACCTCGTAGCGTTGAGTCGCTCGCTCCGTTGCCCGAGCCTTGGCGTGGAGCGGTACCGCCGATTCAGCCGTCGGTGCCCGTTGCAGACGTCGGGTGTGCGTACATCGTTACCCGGTTACGCCCGCCCTTTTTCGATTGATAAAGTGCTTCGTCGGCTTGCCCGATGAGGTCCTCGAGGTTGGCGGCACCTAACTCCAACGTGGTCAGACCGAAACTCGACGTGATGCGTAGACCCTGCACGCTGCGCACGCCGAGACCCGCTTGGGTTTCGATTTGACTGCGGATGCGCTCGCCAACCTGGGTGCCTAACGCGCTCGGTATGCCGAGGAGCAGAATACAGAACTCCTCACCGCCGTAACGGGCGACAATGTCGTTAGGTCGCACCGAGCCCAGCAGGAGCTTTGCAACGACCTTGATGGCCTCGTCGCCGACTGGATGGCCGTGGGTGTCGTTGATCGATTTAAAGTGATCGATATCGCACATGATGCAGGTCAGCGGTTGGCGTGTTTTGAGGGCTTCCTTGACCGCAGCGGTGCCGCGTTCGAAGAACGCGCGCCGGTTCAGCAGGTTGGTGAGCTGATCGTGGTTCGCCAGGCGTTGCAGCTCACTGTTCTGCGCTTCGATTTGGATTAGCGCTTGCCGCAGTTTCGCGGTCGTGCGCTCGAGTTCGGTCACGTCGCGGAAGATGACCAGGCAGCCACGCAACTTCGCTTGTCCGTCTCGCACCGGCGCGGCGCTGATCATGACGCGCCGCACGCCGTCCGGTCCGCCCGGCAAATCGATTGCCTCCGGCGCACGTGCGTCTTCGCCATTTAGAACGATGCGCCAGGGCAGAGTGTTCTCGATCGTTTGTACGCTGGCCATCAACCAATGCAAAGCGGCAATTTTTTGCCCGATGACTACGCGTGCCGCGGCAGGATCCAGGCGCCTAAATGCGGCGTTGACGAGCAGGATACGTTGGGTGGAATCAATAATCATCACGCCCTCGGTCAGGGTGTCGAGCGCCGCGCTCACGCGTTCCGGGATCACTTGCGTCGGATCGAGGTGCTGCAATACCCGTCGCAGATAGAGGTAGAAAAAAAGGAATCCGCCCACGACGATGGACAGCGGCACGGTCAGCGAGGGTCCGATCAGGCCGCCAAGCGGCCCGCCAGGGTTGCTAGGCTGGTAACTGATTTCGACATAGGCCCAAGGCGTATGGTTCGCGAGTATCGGTACCTGAAGGTGATCGAGCGTCGACTTACCTTGCGGCGGCGGAATCCAGAAACGCCAGTGCATCGCGCTCTGCGCGATGATTTCGCCGTTGGTGCGGCGGATGCCGATCGATAGGATATCCTGGTTATGTTGCTGGATTTGGGTAAGCGTCTTGTTCAGCGTGGCATTGTCGTCGCGATCGAGCAAAACGCCGAGTTGTAGCGCCAACTGGGTGCTGAGTTGCTCGCGTACCAGGCGTTGGGTGCGCTGTTCATCGGGCACGATGCCGACCGCGAAATCGAGCATCCAGAACAACAATACCGTGAGCGAGACCAGCCCAAGGGTCACACTGATACTGGGACTGAGTCGCAGAGCATTCATCCAATCGATACTTGTGGCTATTCCTTCGCCTTCACTATCGGCACATGAGCTGGAGTCTTTAGCGTTGGCATGACTCGTTGCCGGCTGGCGACCATCGGGCCGGGCGCGTGGCAATCACGCCGGGCCGATTTCGTTTGCGATCGCATTCAACGTAATCCCGGCCGCCCATTCGACCCCGTGGAGGGTACCGTCGGCAAGTCGGTAGCGTTGGGCTTGGGCGTTAGGTCCGGGCTGGGATAGCGCTACCCGACGGGCGGTATTGTTAAATCCACCGCCGTAAGCGTGTACGCGTCGCCAGGTGGCATTTGGCGCCCGGTTGAACGTGTGGATTCGCGGGCTGCGCACGGTTTGAAGCCCGATCGGTTAATATGAATGAGGGTTACTGCCTCGGCTCGGCGGGTCGCGCGCCGCGCGACGACTGT
>JBHJOI010000013.1:0-17210 GCA_050329935.1 Thiotrichales bacterium
ATGCTCGGCACATGTCCAGCTTGGGAGATCCGGTAGGGAAGTCAAGAGGGTTCCCGGGCGCAAAAGGCCGAGTTGGCTTCGGGCGATGTCAATCTGGAGATGGCAGCGGTTGTTGCCGAATACTTCGAGAGGCGTCCGGCTGGCGACCCGCGCTGATGCGCTGCCGGAAGCTGGCGATGAGTTGCCGACCTCCACGTTTGATCAGCCGTCACCCCGAAGACGCCGATCAGCGACCAACCGCGCCACCACTTCCGTGACTTCACCCCGGCGCACGAACGGCACTGGCAACACCCGCAGCACGGTCTCTACGAAGCGCTGCCATTGCTCGAGGCTGTAGCTGCCGCGCATCGGCACGGCGGCCACGGCGAGGTCGCGCAGCACCAGGCCGGTGGTGCCGCCGTAGCGCTCGAACTCGGCGATAGCCTGGGCCAGTAGGGTCTGGTCGAGGCGGATACGGCCATCACACCAGGGGCGATGCTGGAGTTAGGCTCGCTGGCCTAGGGTGAATAGATAAATCACATGCTTCAATTCTTTACGACAAAATCGCTAGCAGATATCATTTGCGAATGGGAGTCGAATACGTTTGAGCGGCTCTTATCCAATCAATCAAAGCCAGCCACCGACGGGCGTTCGCCTAGGCAGCCAGCTCTATGAAATCCTGTTCATGGAGACCAATCTATGTCACATCCTTTCTCGCGGTCGGCTTTACACGAGGGCGCATCGGTTCGCGCGTGGTTGCCGGCGATTTCGGTGAATTCGCGTATTCGGTTCCTGGCCTCCGCAGGCGCGGCCTACCGCACGGCGCGCGCGGGTCGCGACAGTAAACAGCGCGGCATGCCTTTGAACGCGGCAGCGTGTGCAATCGCGGTGTTGGGGATCGCGATTGGTGCCGATGCGCGGGCGGATGACGCCGCTCGCTTGCCGGCGGTCACGGTGCATGGGACGGCAACGAGCGAAGTCGCGGAACGTCTGGAAAGAGAGCAAGCCAAGGACGTGAGGGATGTGCTGGGTCGCGAGGTCAACGCCGATGTGGGGGGAGGCGTGCGGCAAGGGCAACGGATTTTTCTGCGCGGTGTCGAGGGGACGAATGTCAACATCACGGTCGATGGCGCGCGTCAGGGGCAAAACCTCTACAACCATCGTGGTGGCCTGGGCAACGTGGATCCCGACATCCTGAAGCAGGTTGAAATTCGTCCCGGTCCACCCGCGGCCGACGACGGCCACGGCGCGCTGGGCGGCAGCATTCGAATGGAAACCGTCGATGCCCAGGATCTGCTCGCCCCGGGGCAGCAGCTGAGTGCGCGCTTATACGCGGGGTATGCCAGCGCGGACGAAGGCGCGCGTGGTTCCATCAGCGCCTATGGTCTGGTTGGGAAGGGTGTTGGTCTATTGGGGCATTTCTCGCGGTCCAACTATGAGGACCTGCGCGTCGGGGGCGGCGAACGCACGCCTTATTCGGGCGGCGAGGATGAAGGCTACCTGCTCAAGCTGAGCATGCTCGAAGCGGGGCCTCATAAGCTGCGAATCGGCAGCGAGCGCAACGAAGCGAGTGGCTTGAACTTTCAACAGCGCGGCGACTATCCCTGGCAGTTTCAGCCGGTCAATCTCACTTCGCGGCCGCCGGTCGATCAGACGCTCACGCGCGAACAGCACACACTCGACTATCGCTTCGACCCTGCCTCGCCACTGGTTGATCTGAAATTGCGCCTGTATCAGTCCAGTAACGAATGGCGGGGCAGGACGCCACCGCCGAACCTTTTCGTGGAAGGTTTCGACAGTAACGGGCAAGGCGCCGATTTACGCAACACCTTCGGCTACGGCGGTGAACGGTGGCGCGGCGGACTTACCCTGGGGGTCGACTACCTTGACGACGAGGGAATCAATCGCAGAAGTGACCGCCCCAGCCGAGGCAATCGCTACGACAATACCGGCATTTACGCGCAAAACCGTCTGAATGCCGACTCGGGCGATGTTTGGTTCGGTGTGCGCCATGACGATTTCGGTGCAAGTTTCCGCGACGGTACGACACGTACAAACAACGATGCCACCTCCTTCAACCTCGGTGGAGAGGTTCGTCTCGATCGCGGGATCTCCCTGTTCGCGGGTTACGGCGAAGCCGCGCGGGGCGCGGGAACGATTCCTGTTCACTTCGCCGGCAACATCGTCGCCGGAGGCGCCTTGATCAATGGCCGAGCGAATGGCGAACTAAAGCCCGAGCGATCGCGTCAAGGTGAGGCCGGACTGCGCTGGCAACAAGGCGCTGAAGGCAGCGACGGACGGCTGCGCGCCGAGGTTCTCGCGTTTCAGAACCGCATTGGGGACGCTATTCTATTCGCGCAACCAGGCACCGGCGGTCTCGGAGGACGTCCGGTGACCGAGCTTTACAACGCGGATAAGACCGCCGCTTTCAAGGGCTACGAGCTGCGCGCCGGCTATACCATCGGACCGCTGCGGGCAGACTTGAGCTTCATGCACCTCGATACCAAAGACTTGCCGGAGCTGCCTCAGTTTCTCGCGCGGTTTGGCGCGCCTCACGGCGACAAGGCCGTGCTCAATCTGGTCTACGCGGTGTGGGACAACCTTGAGTTGGGTTATACCGCCACGGCCGTCGCCGGTCTCGACGAGGTGCCCGCGAATCAAACGGTTTACATCGAGAAGCCCGGCTACACCACGCACGACCTGTTCATTGGCTGGCAGCCGCGCGACGCACGCGGTCTTAGCCTTGAGTTCGCCGCGCGTAATCTTTTCGACAAGCGCTACAGCCGGCATAGCACTTTGAGCGAGGTCGGTCTGTCGACGCTCGACCCGGGCCGGGACTTCCGCGTGGGGGTAAGATATGTCTTCTAGATGGGCACGAATCAGGGACATGGGGTCGCGTCGCCAGGTCGTGGTTGCTTTGATCTGCTGCGTCGGACTGCTCGGCGGCTGCGGCAAGACGGAGCCAAGCGCCGCGGTCGCACCCGGCTCGGCCACTGAACCCGTCCGAGTGTTGAGCTACCGCCCCGACGAAGTGATGGAACCGCTGCTGGCACGCTTCACCGCCGAAACCAATATTCCGACCCAACTGGAGGTACGAAGTGGCGAGGGCGTGGTGGAGTATTTCACGTCGCCACCGGCAGGTCCGATCCCGGATCTGATCGTAGTCGTCGATTCGCAGCGCCTGGCCGGAATCGCGGAGGCCGGGGCTTTGCGCGCACTGCCTTCGGCAGCACTGGAGCAGATTCCACCGCAGTGGCGAGATACCCAAGGTCGCTGGCTGGGATTGAGTTGGCGCCTGCGGGCGGTGCTGCAACCGACCGACGGCGGCTCGGTGGGTTATCGCGAACTGACCGACTTGGTCGCGAACGGTCGGCGGGTTTGCGTACGCGGGGGCGATCATGTGTACAACCGAGGGTTACTTACCTGGCTGGCCGGGCGCGACGGCGACGAGGCGGCACAACGCTGGGCCGCGGCCGTTCACGGCGCCCGGCAACCGGTCGAGGGTGGTGATCGCGACCAGATCCGCGCGCTCACGCGGGGGGAATGCGATTATGCGGTAGTGAATCATTACTACCTCGCGCGCATGCTGCACGAGACCGACGACCTGGAATTACGGCAGCGCCTCGGCATGCTGAGATTTGGGCCGAAACCAGAACATGAGCCATCGGGCCTTTACGGCAATCTCTCGGGTATCGCGGTCACCCGCGAGGGCGGCAATCAAGCGGGCGCCGACCGACTCGCCCTCTGGTTGGCCGCGCCGGCAAACCAATCGGCCTATGCGGCCGCGGTATTCGAATTTCCCGCGGCCTGGCCCGACGGGGCGGGCACTCTGCCACCGGCGCTCGACGCGCTCAAACATCTGCGGGTAGGGCCGCCGTTCCCCGCTGACTTGGGGCAACGACGCTAGGGATTTATATTCGAGTTGCTGAAAAAAGCATCAGACCGTCCGTACGGCGTAGGCGCAGTAGCCGTCCAGGGTTAAATCGACTACCGCGCCACCACTTCCGTGACCTCGCCCTGGGGTACCAGCCGTACCGGCGGCACCTGGGGCAGGGTCTCGACAAAGCGTTGCCATTGCTCAAGCCCGCAGCTACCGCCCACCAACAGGGCGGCGACAGTGGGGTCGCGCACCATCAAGCCGGTGCGGCCGTAACGCTACAATTCAGCGATGGCTTGGGCGAGCGTCGATGCGCCCCTTGCGCCAGAGGACGATATCTGCGTTGGCCTCGCAGGCCACCGGTCCGATACGTCCACTGTCGTCGGCCACGACCGTCTGGCCCGCGCTCAACTCCACGGGGTATCCGAACCCAACCCATGCACGCGTGTTGGTTTGGCGGTCGCCCGCGTCGCGCTCCGCGCGAGCGACACGGACCCGCCCATGATCACCCCGGTCACCAGCGCCACCAGCATGGTGACCCCCGATCCAGTAACCCACGTCCTTCCAGGCCCAGTACAGACGGTAGTGCATGGGGTAGAACCAGCGGCTGCCGATCTTGAGCACATCGTCGGGCACCAGCGCGCCCGAGCGCGGGTCGATGGTCACGTCGCCATGGATGTGGTTGTGGTCGTCCGGATTCTTTGGATGCGGCACCCCAAAGCCCACGCCGATGGCCAGCACCGGGTCGCGGTGCGTGGTGTAAGCCCGGAGCGAGACATGGGCTTGGTATCCGGACGCGGCAGCGGCCCGATCACACGCTTCTGCGTGGCGATCATGTCGTCCGGGTCGAGCGTGAGTTGCGCATACACCGGCTGCAGCACCGCTTCGAAGCTCGGCATCGGTTGCGGCTCGAAACGGGTCTGCGGGATCGCCCAGCGGTCGATCTCACGGTCGAACACCGACAGCGCGCCGAAGAAGAAAGCGCCCATCAGCACGAAGCCCAGCACCAGGCCCATCCAGGTGTGCAGCCAGGTCGTAGCATGGTGAAAAATTTGTTTCATTCGTGATTCCTTATCAGGTCGAGTTGACGATCCATGACTCGATTCATATCACGGGGAATATGAAACGTATCGTTCTCGATACCAACATTCTGGTGTCCGCCGCCCACAGTTGGGAGGGTGCTTCGTTTGCCGTCTTGCGGGCGCTGCGCCAGCAACGATACTTGCCACTGGTTTCCGTGCCGCTGATGCTGGAATACGAAGCAGTGCTCAAACGCCCCGTGCACTTGCAGGTTGGCGGGCGTACGCCCGCCATGGTCGATGCCTTTCTTGACGCCCTCCGCCTGCATATCGAACCGGTGCACCTGCATGACTTGTGGCGACCGCAAACGCGTGACGCCGCCAATGAAATCCCTCAACGGCCGGGCCGACGCCCTGGTCAGCCTCAATACGGCGGATTTCGCCAAGGCGGCGAAACGCTTCCGCCTGAACTTGTTTATGCCCGGCGCGTTCTATCAACAACATCTGCGACTTCCTGCCGAGGAGAATTGAAATGGCCAACTACGCACTGCGCGTTCCCGAATCCCTGTTCGAATACGCTCGCGGCGTCGCCGAAGAGGAAAAAGTCTCGATGAACCAGTTTTTCGTGACCGCCATTGCTGAAAAAGTGTCGGCGCCGAAGACCGAAAGCCACTTCCGCGAACGCATCGCCCGTGGCGACGACGTCACTTTCGACGCTTGGCTCGACGCCAACCCGGCCACGCCGCCGGATGCAAGGGACGAAATGCCGCGCTGAATGCACCACCTCACAATTACGCGCGGGCGTTGCAACACGCGCGACTGACCCGCTCGGCTACCGAGAACGATAAACGCATCACGTTTCCGAATAAATTCAGATTTCCTGATCCCTTCCGGCTTCTGGAGCCGATATCCGGAATGGGTGGTGGCATCATATATGTAGGTTGGGCTGACGAAGGAAGCCCAACCTACGAAATGGGTGCCAATGCCAATGAGCGAGGGATCAGGAAGTCTGAAATTATCGCGCTATCCTTTGCGCAATACGCAGAGCGCGGCCGCGGACGAAAACAAGCACGCCGCTGCATATTGAGGATGATTTCGTCTTGGTTGGATTGAGGGACTCGCACCCCATCAGTTCATGCCCATGTCAGGCGTACACAACGCGATAACCCGACCGGCAAACAGCGGCGCTTCGCTTGCTGCTTGCCGGCGGGTTATCGCGGGCGTTATGCGGCCACCCCTCCAGTTGCCGCGCGTCACGTGACGCGTTACACTGTGGAGTATGATCAAATCCTTTGCTGACAAACGAACTCAAGAGTTGTACTCCAAGGGTAAATCAAAGAAGTTTCCTGCGGATGTTGCTCAAAGAGCCGCCAGAAAACTTGAATACGTGAATTTGGCCGAACAGCTGGAAGACTTGAAAGTGCCGCCTAGCAACCGTCTTCACCCACTTTCCGGAAACAGGCAGGGGCAGCATGCGATTTCAATAAATGATCAGTGGCGTATCTGTTTTCGTTTTGAAGATGGCGATGCGTACGAGGTCGAAGTGTGTGACTACCACTGAGGGAGGTAATGATTATGGCTATTCCTAATACTGCGGGTATTCAACGCAAGCCGACTCATCCTGGTGAAATGTTGAGAGAAGATTTCTTGCCAGACTACGGCCTGACTGTCGCGGGGCTTGCTGAAGCTCTAGGCGTCTCTCGCCAGTCAGTGAATGAGCTGTTGCGTGAACGCCGTGCTGTTAGTCCTGAAATGGCACTTCGGCTTGCCCGGTTATTTGGTAACTCCCCAGAGTTTTGGCTGAACGCACAGCGTGCTGTTGATCTGTGGACTGCAGCTCAATCGGTCAAGAAGGAAGTTGATCGGATTAAACCATTACATGCTGCATAACGAATAAGGTTAGAGAGTGCGAGCGAAGCGAGCCACGATCTGAACCGTTTGTTGGACGAGCCCGGTTTCGGAGCGCCGGGTTTGGAGCGCCGTAGAAAATATCTTTTTGGAGTTTCCCCGGTGACAGGCCGGATCGGGTCTGGCGTAGGGTCGAACAGCTCGCCGCTGGCCTGCGATTGCGACAAGGCCCGACCGAAAGCGGGCCAATACGCCGGATTTGCCCGCGCTGGCCGCCGATTCATGGCGAACGCGCCCATCGGCTTAAGGGCGCCGAAGTCCCGCCTGCTCGCCGGTGAGTGTCTCGCTTACATGTTCAGCAGGTCCCCAGGGGGCTGCCCTGCACGCAACACAGCACGTGTAGATCAGCGACCAACCGCGCCACCACTTCCGCGACTTCACCCCGGCGCACCACGCACTGTCGGCGCGGTAGCCGCCGCCCTGCGGCTGACGCTCCCGCCTGGCAAACCCGGAGCGGTAGCCCTCGTAATTGGGCGTTTTCACGCTAACACGCCAACGCGTCCTCCGGTGTAGCGGCGGTGCGGACGGGTTCGGCGCAGCCGCCCGCGTCGTCGGGTCGCGGCCCCGTCAGCGTACGCCACATGAATCCGAGGAAAATCCCGAACGCCGCGATCCACGCCAGCGCGGCGCCGGCCATCGCGGTGACGTAGGTCACGCCCGGCAGATCGGCCACTGCCAGCACCCGCGCGAGTCCGGCGAAAATCAGTAGCACGGCGCCGATGGGCACCCAACGCCGCCGCTCCAGCCAATAGCCGGCATGGATACGCCCGGCGATCGCCATGATCACGAAGATCGCGACGCCGAGCGCGCCGATCAGCAGCACATGCCGCGCGGCGCTTGCCAATCCCCAGCCGCCGAGCACGGACAAGCCGAGCAGCGCATAACCGACCGCCATCTGCGCGTAGACGGTGTACAGCAGCAGAATCCAGCGGTTGAACGTTGCGCGCCCGAGGTGCCAGTCGTTGAGCAGGTTGAATAACGCCGCGCCGGCGGCGAGCGCGAGCCACCCGGCTATGGCGTTGCCCGGCGCGAAAAACTCGACGGCCGTGTAGAGCCCAATCGCGAAGGTCGCCAGATTGCGCCGCGGCGGGCGTGCCAAATAGGTGACCTCGACGCCTTCGCCATCGCGCAGAATGTTGTTGAACAAACGCATCGAGACGCGACTCATCGCGATCACGATCAGGATCATCACGATGCCAACGGCCACATAGAGCCAACGCAGCGTCGCCGCGCCGGTCAACACGTCGAAGAAAAATCCCGCCTGCGCCACCGCCAGCGCGGCGAGCGCCCACAAGAAACTCAGATGCGCGCGCGTCGGGTCGCGCAGGATCGCCGGCGCGAAGATCGCCAGCAACGCCGCAGCGAAGCCCAAATTGAGCGCCAGCGCCGGCCACGGCGTGAACACGCCGGCGAGCCAGAACGCCGCGCGCGCCGCGACCCACAGAAGCATCAGCGCGAATAGTGGGCGCCCGCACACCGGTGTCGCGCCGGTGAACTCCGGTACGGCGGTTAACAGAAACCCCGCGACCGACGCCAGCGCGAAACCGTAAATCATTTCGTGCACATGCCACGCGACCGCGCCCCCCGCGCCCGCCGGTACCGGTACCGACACCGCGCCGGAAAGGGCCATCGCCCACAACACAACGAGCACGATGGCGTAAGCCGCCGTGGCGAGATAGAACGGGCGAAAGCCACACAGCAACCATGGACTAGGCGTGATCGTGGTGGAAATGGGTGATACGGACATACGGACTGCTCGGTTGGTAATCAGCGAGATATCTCGTCACGGGTCGCGTGAACGAGACACCATGCCAGTGCCGCCGTAGCCGCGGCGGCGGGTACCCATGACCTTCGGAAACACGGCTCAACTCCTTCGACCCACTCTGGATGGCGGCAAGCGCTTAGCTCCATTCGTGGCGAGCCTGGCGCCGCCGGGGCGGGATCCAGGTAGCCACCGTTTGCCTCGCGACGCGCCGGTCGATTCGTCTGTCGTTTCATCGCGGCCACGGCCGCTCCCACAGAATCAGCGGCTGTATTAACCGCGATTGGATTTGTGCGGCGCTTTCCGTGCGTGGACGACGACTGAACTTGGGTTTGCAGGAAACACTGTTGGCACTAGTTGACACTCATTTGTTGCCTCTCCAGGTCCGCTTTCGGCGCGTCGGTGTGACGCGCTTGCGCACGCAATCCGAAACTCGCCCGCACCGCCGGCGCGCGCATCAGCTCGCCCGCGGTGCGGTAGACGAAGTCGTCGTCGCGCGAGGCCGGATCACTCGCGAGCGGGAACCGCTGCACGATGCGTCCCGGCTCGGGCGCCATCACCAGCACCCGGTGCGCGAGGCGCACGGCCTCCATCAAATCGTGGGTGATCATCAGCACCCCGGCCTGGCGTTCGGCGACGTGCGCGAGCAGCAGCTCGTAAAGCTCCGCCTTCAGGCCGATGTCGAGCGCGGAAAAGGGCTCGTCGAGCAGTAGCAGATCAGGCGCGATGGCGAAGGCGCGCGCGAGGGCAACCCGGCTTTGCATGCCGCCGGAGAGTTCGTGCGAAAACTTGTCGAGGTCCGCGCGCGCGAGGCCCATTTCCAGCGCCAGGGCCGCGGCCCGCGCCTCGCGCTCGGATCGGGGCATGCCGCGCGCCTTGAGACCGAGCGCGATATTGGCTGATGCCGTTTTCCACGGCAGCAGACGCGGTTGCTGGAACATGCACGCGGTGGTCGAAAAACCATTCACGATCTCGCCTTCGCTTGGATGCAGGAGCCCACCGCAGAGGTTGAGCAACGTCGTCTTGCCGCAACCGGACGGGCCGACCAGCGCAACCGTCTCCCCCGGCGCGACCAGGAGCTGGACATGGCTCAACACCTCGGTCGGACCGAAGCGGTGCGTGAGATCCGTGACGACGAGCCCGCTCATTCGCGCACCTCCCGCCAGCGCTCGACTTCGCGCTTGATCGGTTCCAGAACGAGATACTCGACCGCGAGCAGCAGGCCAACCACCGCTGCGATCCAGGCCATCGACGCCGCGGTGTCGAGGTGCGCGCGCGACACTGCGAGCGCCGCGCCAACGCCGTCGCTGCTTGCGAGCAGTTCGGCCATCACCACGATCTTCCAGGACATGCCGAGCGCGGCGATCCAGGCCGGAAACAGGTAGGAAAACACATGCGGCAAGTAAAGGTCGAACAGGCGCATGCGCCACGGCAGGCGGTAAACCTGCGCCAAATCCTTAAGATGGCGATCGACCGTGCGCGCCCCTTGCAGCGCGCCGACGAAGACGATCGGAAAACTGGCGATGAAGACCGTGAACACCGGAGTCGCGTCGGTCGCGCCGAACCACAGCAATGCGAGCACCAGCCAGGCGATCGGCGGCATACCGACCAGCACAGTCACGATCGGGCGCGACATCATCGCAGCGGTCAGCGACACCCCCGCCGCCAGCCCGAGCGCGCTGCCGATCAGCACCGACACCGCGAAACCGAGCATCGCGCGTCGTGCGGTGATCACCAATTCGGTTCCTGCTTCGCCACTGGCGAACAGATCGCCCAGCGTGGCGAAGGCCTCCAGAGGCCGCGGCAACACCAGCGGCCCGTACACCTGCGCGCCCCACTCCCACAGCGCGAGCAACATCAACAGGCTGGCGATCGCCCCCCAGCCGGACCAGAGGTAAGCAGGCAGCGCGCGCAACCAGGCCAGTGTCAGTTTCAAGGCTGGTCCACGCCGCCGCCGTAGAACGCTGCGTCGGGCAGCTTACCGCCCAGCAGCGCCGGGCTTTTCGCGTGCAATTGCTCGAAGAACACCGCCAGCTCGGCGCGGGCCTCGACTGCCGAAACCGAGCGCAGCTGACTCACGGCCATCGAATCCGCAACCGCTTCCGGGGTGAGCAGATCCACGCGCTTGGCGACCATTTCCCCGCAGGCGAGCGCGTTGGCCTGACACCAGGCGAGCGATTCCGCGTAAGCGCGCAGCACCCGCTCGCCGAGCGCCGCATCCTCGCCCGCTCGACCGAGCGCCGCGAGCCCGGCCTGCGGTATACGCGCCTCGCGCTGGAACACCCGGCCCCACTCCTGCTGCAAATCCACGCTACGGTGCAGCTCCGGTGCGATCACGCTAATCGGGAACGATTGCGTCTTGCGCAGGGCCATCGACACCGCCGGCTCGGCGAGCAGTGCGTGGTCCACCCGGCGCATCACCAGCAATTGCATCGCGTCGATCGGATTGTTCACGTAGCGCAACTTGAAATCGCGCTTGGGATCGAGCCCCTGCTGCTCGGCCAGCAACCCGAACAGGATATCGGGCATGTCGGCGCGAAACGGCAGCGCGATTTCCTTGCCCTTGAAGTCGGCGAGCGTCTTCAGGTTGGCCTCGCGCGAGACCATCCACAGTACGCCCCAGGTCGACACGTTGAGCAGCTTGAGCTTCGTGCCGCGGTTGTAGAGATTGGCCGCGACGTTGGTCGGCATCGCGACGAAGTCAGCCTTGCCATCGAGCGCGAGCACGCGCAACTGGTCCGGGTCGCGCCACGGCACGAACTCCACCTGCTCGGCAAGGTCCGCCAGCGCGCCGGACTCGACCATGTGCACGAGGGGGTTCGACACCGACGCCGGCGGTCCGGCGAGGATCAGCTTCGGCAACTTCTCAGCCGCTGCGGAACCGGCGAGGGCGATCGCTGCGAGCGCGAAGGTCAGACGGAGCAGGCGTCGCATCAGAACCGCCCGGTCAACGCGACCGCAACGCCACGGCCGGGTGCCGCGTTCTCCCGCCCCGAGATGCCTTGCGTCAGATGCTCGTGGTAGGTCTCGTCGAACAGGTTGGTGAGATTGAGCGCCAGATCGAGCCGCGCGAGTACGCCGGCCTTGCCGAAGTGCCAGCCGAGCGTGGCGTCAACCGTGCTGAAGGCGTCAGTCGTGTTCTCGGTGCCGTTGGTGAACCGTGTTCCGATACGGTCCTGTTTGGCAACCGTGCGGACCTGCGCGCGCCAGTGGAAGCCGCGCTCCGCGGGTTGACCGAGCCCCAGCCGCAGCTCCGGCGGCGGCGTTTCGGCCAGCGGCTCGTCGTCCTGCCGGTTCTCGCCTCTGAGCCAGGTCAGCGCGGCGTCAGCGACAAACGCACCGACCGTGACTTCAGCGTCACCTTCGAGTCCGTAGAGCACCACTTTGTCGAGGTTCTCGCTGCGCTTGATCGGCAGCCCGGTGGTGGGGTGGGTAGCCCCGGTGATACGCCCGGCGATGTAGTCATCGACAGTAGTGTGGAAGGCCGCGACACGGTAGTTGGCGCCTTTGGCACCGCCCTTCAGACCGAGTTCGAACGAGGTGGAGCGCTCGGGGTCTAGCTGCGGATTGCCGAGCACGAAATAGCCGTCGCCGCGCGCCGAGTCCTCGAAGCGCTCGCGCATGTCCGCCGCGCGATAGGCCTGGCCGACGTTGAAGTACGGCCGCAGCAGCGGGCTGAACGCGTGGATCGCACCGAGTGACCACGACACGGTGTCGTCGGTATGTGCGAGTCCGGTGGTCCTGGCCGCTGCGCCGCTGCCCATTTGCGCCGCGTCGCCCTCGACGCGGTCAAAGCGCGCGCCGGCCACGACCTGCGTCTTGCCGAGCGTGATTTCGTCCTGCACGAACAGGCCGGTGGACTGGACCTCGCCCTTGCGAAACGGATCGGTACGGAGGTTGTTGTTGAACAACGGCGGGTTGGTGTCCTGGTAGCGTTCCGGGTCGCCGGTCATCCGCCA
Organism: Thiotrichales bacterium; assembly: GCA_050329935.1. Classification (GTDB taxonomy): domain Bacteria; phylum Pseudomonadota; class Gammaproteobacteria; order UWMA-0217; family UWMA-0217; genus CAYSFW01. Next base: position 12,505 of record JBHJOI010000013.1, read on the forward strand.
GGCGTCGATCCCGACCGTGACCAAGTGGCTATCACCAAGCGAAATCAGGTACTTGCCGCGCGCGCCGTCAGTGGCAAAGGTCACCTCGTTGCGCACGTAGTCACGCCCGAGGCGGCTGGAAAAGGCCTTGATCTCGCGCACCACCTCCTGCCGGTACAGGTTGAAATCCAGTTGGCCATCGCCAAGCGCGGTGTCGAAGCCGATTTCGTATAACGTCCGCGACTGGTCCGGCGAATGGATCGTCACGGTACCGAGCACGGGTGGGACGCCTGCTCCGCCCGGCTGTCCGCCGGTGCGCGCCGAGCCGGGAAACCACACATCGTGATCGGCATGGCGTTGCAGGTTGAGCCGCAGGTTCGCGTCCTTGCTGAGCCGCTGACGGAACTTGGCGAGCAGGGAGTCGGACTCGTAACCGCTGTTGGCGATTTCCCCCGTCGGACTCTCGTAGTCCTCGGCGCGACGTAGCGCGGCGCCGACGACCGCCGCGGTCGCGGGTGCGCTGAACGTCCCCAGCACACTCGCTGAGTGGCCCGAGTCGACGCTCGAAGCCCCGACACCGAAGCGCCCACCCCACGCTGGCGACTTCGCGTACTCCGGCTCCGGCGTGAGCAGATTCACCACCCCGCCCATCGCGCCGCTGCCATACAGGACCGAACTCGGTCCCTTGACGACTTCGACCCGATCGACCAGCCCAAGATCCAGAAACGACGCAATCGCGCCTTGCGGCTGCGCCGAATTGACACGAACGCCGTCCATCATCACCACGATGCTCTCCTTCTTCAGGCCGCGCACGACCGGATTCTGGCCCCAGGCGCCGTCCGACTGCGTGGCCAAACCCGCCTCGCCGCGGAACAGCGCGCCGGCCGGCGCGGCCACAGCGGCAGCGTCCGGCGTCAACAACTCCAACGCCTGCGGGGTTTCATCGGTGGCCGAAGCGTAGCCTTTCGCCGTCACGGAAACCGCCGGCAACTCCGCTTCGACCGTTTGTGCAAACAGCGCGGGACTGTGCATCACCGCCGCCACCGCAATCGCGAGCGGCGCACTACGAACATTGAACATGTCTGACTCCAGTAATGATCGGGGTATGGCTGGCTGGCAGACGGGTTCGCTGTTGGCTGGCTGACGAGATACTAATGCGAATGATTAGTATTTATATTGATTCAGGTCAAGTCCTTGCTTGCCTCGACACAGCTTCGGTTTGCGCCTCCGGCGCGCGGGTGGCGACCCGCACCACGAACATCACGCAGGCGAAATCTGATACCGATTTTTGTCGCAAAGGCCCTACACCGGGCGCCGTATTTATCCAGCCGCGCGAGGCCCCGCGTAATGCGGAGCGAATCCAACCCGAACAAGGAGCCTGTAGGCATGAATACCGTCGAACGAGTCGAGGCTTTCGCCGCCCACCGCAAAACCCTCCCCGCCGCAACCGCGGGTCGCCGGCCAGTCCGCCACCGAGCAAGCCAAAGTTCGTCCGGAGCACTGACTTTGCTGGGGCTGCCGCTGCTGCTCGCCGGCTGTTTCGATAGCGACGACGACCCCGCCCGACGCGACGTCATACGCAGCGCGATCAATGCCACCGACGGCGGCGTGGTCACGTCCATCGACCAGCGGTTCTCGGCCACCATTCCGCCCGGCGCACTGAGTGCGAACACCGAGGTCACGATCCGCCCTCGCGAGCTTACCGGCCCCACCGGCGCGATGACCGCAGCCGGCGCGGCTTACGAACTCGACTTCACGCCCGACGTGACGCTGGCGACGCCCATACGTCTCGAATTCAAGCTCCAGAACTCACCCACTCACCCGCAATTGGGGGAATCCGCAGTGTTCGCGGCCGAGCAATGGCAACGGACTGGGAGCAGTTTCCATCGCGCATCAACCAATACCGTGGTGTCGCTCGTCTCGGCCGAAGGCATTTACCGTCCGGTGCTGCGCAGACTGCTGGCCGAAACCGGCGACGGCGTGACGCGCGGGCAGGCCCTGTTTCTCGACGAGACCTTCGGTAACGAGGCCTTTTTCGGCGGAACGCTGGGCTTGCACACGGTGCTCAACGACATTTCGCCAGCAGCGGCGGTTGCGGCCGGGGTTCAGGTGGATCTGGCGAAGATGCCGCAAGGGATCGTCGACGTCCTGCTTGGCAGTAATTTCGCGGCCAAGCAGACGGCACTGGCCGACCCCGCGGTGACCCGCGCGCTGCTGAAGGCCAACGCGGTGATCGGCGTAAAAGCAACCTTCGCGGACGCCGACAGCACGACCGTGACCGCGGCCGGCATCACTTGCGCGCTCTGCCATGTGAATGTCGCGACTACTGAGTTTGAACTCGCGCCGGGGGTTTTGTCACCGTTGCCCATCGGCGCACTGAAACTTGATGGTCAACCGAACTTGCGCATGGATGCGGGCGCGATTCTCGCCCTGACCCCGTTTGCGGTCGCCGCGGGTGCGCCCACGGTCGAGTTCTTGAACAGCTTTGGCCCCGGTCGCTTCGACGTGCGCGCCTTGCCCGATAATCCGCTGGAGGACAGCGTGGCGAATCCAACCAGTTTTCCGCCATTGTGGAACTTTGCCGACCTGACCGCGCAGGGCTACGCCTTCAACTGGGATGGACTGTTCCGAAGCAGCAGCGAACCGGAACTCGCGCTCGCGAGCCAGGCCGAGGCGGTTTACGACCTCGTGATGCATGCCAACGGCGCTTTCGGCACCAGCACCGGCACCGTAGCGCCGCAATTGAGCGCGGCACCGCCAGAATCGCTGGTGACCGCACTGGTCGAGGCCGAGGCGGCGGAACCCGGCAACGTCATCCCCGAGCAGGCACTGCTCGATTTGCAGTCGTTTCAGCGCAGCCTGGTCAGCCCGGCGCCTCAGCCGTTCGACGAAACACTGGCGGAGCAGGGATTTACGCTCTTCAACGACAAGGCACAGTGCGCCGGTTGCCATCGCACAGCCGAATTCACCGGCCCCGTTGTCACCGCCAGGATTACCCTGACCACACCGGCTGGTGGCCTCGCAGGCGGTATCAAGACTCCGGGCCTACGCGGAATCGCATCCACCGCGCCCTATTTCCACGATGGCAGCGCAGCGACGCTCGGCGAGGTGATGGATGTGTATTCCGGGCGTATCGTCAACGCCTTGAGTGAGGCCGAGAAGGCCGCGATCGTGGAATACATGAAGTCGCTTTGATGCGGCATCAGGGCCACGCATAGGTGAATCGCGACCTCCGCCGCCTCCCGGCGGGCACCGCGCAATCTCACAGAGGTGCGTCGAAGGTCATGGCGATCGCCAGAGAACACGCGCGAGATACAGGTTTGGCTGCATGCGAGGCACAATTGAATATACTCAGCTCTCTTAACAACACAGCCACGGGTCACCGCTTGCGGGTGGACAATCAAGAAGAATTGGTCGCGCCGATCAAGGAAATGGCCGCTGGCGAACGCCAGGCCCTGACCGCGCTATATGACCAAACCGTACCCCGCGTCTATGCCCTGGCGTTGCGCATTACCCAGCGGCCGAGCCTCGCGGAGGAAGTCGTCAATGATGTCTATATGCAAGCTTGGCGTCAGGCGAAGGCCTACGACGCCAAGCGCGCCGCGCCAACCGGATGGCTGTTATTGCTGTGCCGCTCGCGCGCCATCGATGCCTTGCGTCAGCGTCATGTGCATCAGGGACGGCTGGTGGCGCAGACGCACGAACATGAAGACACCGCGAATCCCGGCCCGCAAGCGCATACCCAGAATCATCAGCAACGCGATATCATCAATGCCGCGCTGCAACGCCTGCCCACCGCGCAACGGCACGCCATCGAACTGGCTTTTTACCGCGGTTACAGTCACTCCGAGATTTCCGACTACCTCAGCATGCCGCTGGGATCGGTAAAGGCCTTGCTCCGACGCGCGCAGGAAACACTGCGAGAAATCCTGGCGGTAAAACAGGCCGAACGCGCCTTCGGCCCGTTGGGTATCATGACCGATAAATTCAACGCCCTCGACGACGACATCCTCGAAGCGCTGGCCAGTGGCGTGAAAACGGTGGAACTGACTGCCCAGTGGGCTGCGCGACAAGATGCGTCAGCGACTGGACCAAACCTTGGCGCTCGAACTCGCCGGCGCGTTGCCGGGCTTCATCACAATCCGCCACAACGAGGGCGAATGGATCGAAGCCGCTCCCGGTGGCTGGATAAAAATCCTCAGCACCGACGCCGCCACCGGTGCGGTCACTTATTTGGCGAAGCTCAGCCCGGGGTTCTCACTGCCCGCCCATCCGCATCCGGTCGGCGAGGAATGCTTGATGCTTGAAGGCGATTTACGCCTTGGCGACGTGATCCTGAAGGCCGGGGATTTCCATTATGCACCGCCTGGCGTGACCCATGGCCGCCTGAAAACAGAAAACGGCGCCCTGGTGTTACTGCGGGGAATCCTGCCAGTGTAGCCACGGCAGCGCGGCTGCCCGGGGGATCACGCCGCGCGAGCCGAACCCGGCGCCACTCGAATCCGGTTCGCGCTCAAGTCCGCGCAGCGCGGCACGGAATCATCTACCGTTGGGGCTTCGACCCCGCATACCTCCGTTGAAGGCACCGTCAGCGCGGGTTTGACCAACATTGCAACCGTCGCATCGCGGACAATCTCGCCCTGCGTGGCAGCGGGGCTTCAACGCAAAGGTGAATGCGTCGTTTGGCCCAAACACCTGTACTTACGCGGCGATGCGAGGAAATCTCC
>JBHJOI010000014.1:0-16954 GCA_050329935.1 Thiotrichales bacterium
GACGCTGGAACGTCGACATAGGTACACAACAGCTTCAAGAACTCACCGGGTTTCTCGGACACTTGTTGCCCGTGTACCAACACGCAGCGTTGCCGATTGCGGTTGTAAAAATGCAATAGCGCCTCGTTATAGGCTACCCAGTTTCGAAAGCCTTCCGTCAACGCCTTATTTGTCAACGACGCACCATGATCACCGACCGACCGCGTCAGCGCGGCGCGCGGCGCGTCGTAAACCAGCACGAATGCCAGTTCGGGATCAACATCGCGCCAGTAGTTCATTAGATGCACGGCTTGCGGGTCGGCCCAGCCCCAGAACTTCTGGTCCATGTTGCCGAGTAGAAGATCCAGCGCGACCCCCTGCCACAGCGGCGTGGGCTCGATTTGACTCACTTCTTTTGCGGATTGCAGGTCACGCACCGATTTCGCGCCGTGGGCCTTGCAGAGTGTCTGGGTGACCTGCTCAGGCGAAAATCCCTCGCGCCGCGACGGTTGCGCGGATTGCATACCCCAGGCGCCAAGTTGGCGCTCAACATCTTGGTAGCCGGACTGTGGATGTCCGACGATCAGTAACTTGTTCATTTCCTTGAACTCCTAGTCCCTTAGGTATTTTTTAGACCTTTTGTCCATCCGGTCGCTCGCCTTCGGCCCACCCTGGCCTCGATACAGTAAGACTAGCTCAAGACGCCGACCAAAATCCGGAAAGTATTCGCAATAATTTGGTCGAATCCACTGTCGTTACGATCGGAATCCAACCAAGGCGCCATGATTAGCGGCGACTTAACAACTCGAATAACTCCTCTACAGCGGTAGTCCATGACCGCCGCTTTGTGCACGTCCAGTTCGGCGCGCGTCTAAAGTCCAATCACAACCGCCGCGCTCACCGCGATCTGGTACAGAATTTGGGTCAAATCCTTCGTGATTTGTACCGATTTGACGTCGACCTTGGGCATGACCAGGATTTCATCGCCTGGCCGGATTCGCGCATCGGGTTCCCTGCCCCAACCGCCTTCCGACGCGCGGGTGAACGAGCCATTGCGGTGCAGGATGACAATCTGCGAATTCTTCGCGCTTTGCGCGTAGCCGCCGGCTTGATCGATGTACTCGCTCAGCGAGAGGCGATCGTTGTACACCGTCGCGTTCGGGAACATAACGGCGCCGCTGATGAGTACGATCCCGTCTTCAACCGGGACCTTTATCACATCGCCGTTTTCGAGCAGCAGGCTCTCAATCTCGGCGGTCTGCGCCAACACGACCTGTCCCCTTGGGGCAATCCCACGCGCGCGTTCGATCCACTTGAGTACCAGTTCCGCTTCGCCCTTGCGTAGTTCGATCTCGCTGTTCGTCGCGGAGTGCGCGGTGAGGACACTATGCTCCAGCGCTCGCAGCGACTGTTCCAGCATCTCCGCTTGACGAACCTTCACGCTCTCTCGGTACAGTTGTATCGCGCGTGCGTCGGAACGCTCGTTCATGTGCACGCTCCGCATCAACTCACCAAGGCGACTGCCGTGCGGAAGCACGAACTCCTGGGGACTCTGATGTTCGCCCTCGACGCGGACCGTGATTGTCCCCGGCCGCTTATCCGCAGTAAGTTGCACGGCATCGCCGTCGACTACCGTGATCGCGCGAGCCTCATCGAGCGAGTAATACTCGACATTTCTCGTGGTTCCCGTGTTTCGGATCACGCGCAAATGCGTCGCGGAAGGCTGAGCCTTGGCGAGTGCCAGAATCTCGTCCAGCGCGATCGACGACGATGGAAACTCGAAGCGATTGTCGTTCTGCACCAACCCGGAGACCTTGACCGTGCTGCGGCGTGGCCCGACCACGATGGTATCGCCGTCCGCCAGTTGCGCATCGGGCATTCGGCCATCAAGTAGAAACGCGTACAAGTCAATCGTCCGATAGTTGGCATCGCCGCGCTGAATTCGGATATCGATATAGCTGCCGCGGTCGGGATCGACACCGCCGGCTTGATCCAGGTAGTTCAGTACGCTGTCTGACGACAAACCGGCATACAAGCCCGGACGCGCGACGAATCCCGTCACGAAAATCTTGACCGGTTGCGCGGCGGCAAGGTTGACGTAGCTGTGCACGTTGGAGCGATAGACCGTGGCAATCTTACGCTTTACGACCTCGCCAAGTTCACTATTGCGCACGCCCACGACATTAACCGGACCGACCCTCGGTACGAAAATATTGCCTTGCGCATCCACCGTCAGAACGGTTTCAAGTTCATACGCGCCCCACATCTTGAGCGTAATGCTGTCGCCAATGCCGATCGAATAGTTAGGGTTGAATCCGGAGTACGAATTGCGCGAGAACGCGCCGGTAAATAGCTGCGCGCCGAATACATCCGATGCGACCGTAGGTACCGTCGGCGCGGTTTCGATGATCGAGCGCGCCGCTTCCGCCTGCACGGTCGGACCCAGCGACACGGGTTCTCGACCATTCGATGCACCGCTCTGATTATTGAAGGGCGTCCCCTGGAGCGGATTGGCCGACGCGACCCCTAGTGTCGCGAATAGAATCCAGAATAGAACACGTATCCCTGCACCGAGCATTACCTAATCCTTATGGTCTTTTATGGTCGCAACCGCGAGCCGGCCGATCCAGTAAAGCATTACCACGAATGCAAAAAACGTAACCAGGTTGTAAAAACGTCGCGGATATTCCGCGGACTCCGGTAAATTGGGCGATTGCACGATTACCAGATGTTTGAGCTTGCGCGACGCGTCGATCCGCGCGCTTTCCAGCGCACTCAAGGTCGAACGGTAAATATCGCTGCCGAATTCGAGGTTCATCTGCATCTCCTCGAAGCGTACGGTGAGATCGTTCAACGGTGACGCGACGTCACTGCCGACGATTTTTTTCCGCTCGGCACGAATCTGGTTATCCAGGGAGTCAATCTCGGCCTTGAGTCGCGCCACTTCGGGCGCCGTGGGATTAAGGAAGGTCGTCACGGTCTTGAGCTCGGCCTTCTTGCCCGCCAGTTCGACCTCCATCCCCATGATGATGGAAGAAACCGCCTCGCTCTCCCCTTTTGGCGAGACGATGTTGTGCTCATTCTGAAACGAGAGCATTCCTTGCTTGACCTTGCGCAACTGGTCCTGCGCGCGCTGCAATTGACCGGTCGCAAATGCCATCTGCTCTTCGGCCATTTGATGTCCGACCACATTGGTGAACCGCTCGCTTTGTTTGACGATCGCTTCGACGATTCGTCGCGCCATTTCCCGATTGAACGCCTGTACGCGTAAAGTGATCATCGACGACGCCGCGTCGAATTCGACACTGATACGCTTGCGATAGTATTCCAGATAATCCTCGCGCGAGGCCTGGGCATCAAGTCGCGACAAGTAGTCGATACTCGTCGCGCTGAAGTGATCGCGCAGCTGTAACGTCGCGGTCAGATAATCGAGCATGTCATGCGAAAGCACGTACTCCCGCAGAATCATCGAATCCCGACTCTCGGAGCCCCCGGCGCCGATCATCGCCGCCAGATCCATGCCCGCGGTCGGCGCGTTTCCGCTGCGCTGCATAACGAATTTCGACTCGGACACGTAACGATCCGATGCGAAATAACCCCAGTAAAAGGCAGCGAGCAGCATCGGTATCCAGACAAATACGAGTTGTCCGATCGGCTGTTTGCCGTTTCTGAGTCTGGAAATCATTATTGAACTTGCTGGTAACATTGAACGGCATCATCGATACGGTCGAAGTACCGCGCCTCGCCCGCCTCCAAGACGATGCCCGCGTCACATTGCTTTTGTAACGTGCCAAGATCATGCGAAACCATGATGATCGACGCCCGTTCGCGCATGTCCGCGAATGCTTGCCTCGACTTATCTCGAAACGCCTGATCGCCGACGGCGGTGATTTCATCCACCAGGTAAACGTCAAAGTCAAACGCCATCGACATCGCGAACGCCAGTCTGGATTTCATGCCCGATGAGTACGATTTGACCGGTTCTTCGAAGTAGTCGTCGAGTTCAGAGAACGATTTTATCCAATTGACCTTTTCTTCGAGTTCGTGCTCGCGTCCATAAACCCGGCAGACGAACTTGACGTTCTCGCGTCCCGAGAGCGAACCTTGAAATCCACCCGAGAGCGCAAGCGGCCATGAGACTCGCTTCGTGGTCAACACCTCGCCGGTATCCGGAAAGTCAATGCCGCCCAGGATCCGCATCAAGGTTGATTTTCCGGCACCATTGCGTCCGAGCAACCCGACATTCGCGCCGGTGGGGATGGTCAGGTTGAGATCCCTAAACACGTAATGACGACCGGCGCGAGTGCGATAGCTCTTGGTCAGTGCTTTGAGCTCGATCACGTCGCGACCATCCGGGTAAGGTTTTGCCGATACAATGCAAGCCCCAACAGCATGAACACGATCGCATAGATAGCTAGTGTCTCGTGACTACCGCCGACGGTCTCGAACTGGACGAAAAACGCATCGCGGATCAATTCCAGCGCGTGCAGAACCGGATTCCATAACAAATAGACGCGATATTCGGAAGGAATATTCGCCAGTGAAAAGAATATGCCCGACATGAAATAGAGCGGCTTGAGCGCGATCGAGATGAACTTCTGCAATTCCGGAAAAAGCGTCACCCCGACACATAGCACCAGCGCAAATCCGGCTGAGAATAAGAACAGCAAGATGAATACCGCGACCAATCCCAAGGGATCGGCGATCTGAACGTCGAATCCGAACCAGTATGCGAGCGTGATCAAAACGATGAATACCGCCGAGTGAATCAGGAACTCCAATCCAATGCGGGCGAGAAACGCGTCTATTGGCTTCACCTGGCGGTAGCCAAATAACCCAGAATTGGAGGAAACCGACGCCATGCCCCGATTAACGGTGCTGATGAACATCAACCAAGGCACGATGCCGGTGATCAGGAACAAGGTGAAGTCCACACCCGGCATCGTTCGTCCGATGATGTAACCGAACATCAATGCGAGCATCGCGACATGCGCCAGCGGTTCGAGCAACAACCACGCGTAGCCGAGTCGATATATGCCAAACCGGGTCTTCATCTCGCGCATCAGCAGGGCAAAATGTACCGCCCGCGCGATTTCCCAGGGTGTTCGCATTCGCTCCATGGTCGTGCCTAGTCGTAGATCTCGAGCACGCCGCAAACGTCCTCGTGGTCGGATTCGAGGCGCTCTCCCGTAACGATCAAGACCTTGATCTTGCGCCGTTTCATCATCGCGTCGGCCTCAACCAGCTTGGCGGAGGCGCGGATCGTAACCGGCCGCTTGTTCATGAACTCGCGGACCGGCTTGTCCAGCGTCGCGGGATCCTGCAGCATCGCGCGGCGCAAATCACCATCCGTCAATACGCCGACCAATCGACCTTCGTCCATAACGATCGCCAGACCGAGGCGGCTTGAGGTCATGGTGAATAGACAATCTCGCAGGAGGTGCGACGGAGGAACGGTCGGCAAATCGACCGAACGCATGACGTCGCGCACCCGCGTCAGCAAACGTCGACCGATATCTCCGCCCGGGTGAAACACAGCAAAGTCATCCGGCTTGAAATCTCGTGCCTTGATCAACGCGACGGCCAACGCATCGCCCATCGCCATCGTAACGAGCGTGGACGTCGTCGGGGCCAGATTGTTGGGGCAGACTTCCCGCTCGACCGAGACATCCAGCGCCACATCGGCGTTTTGCGCGAGCGGCGAGTCCGCTCCCCCCGTCATCGCGATAATTCGATTGCCGAAGTGCTTGAGCGGCGGCAGCATCCGGAGGATCTCGTCGGTCCGGCCGCTGTTTGAGATCAGGATCACGAGATCCTCGGGGCGAATCATCCCAAGATCGCCATGAAAGGCGTCGCCAGGATGAATAAAGAAGCTTGGGGTTCCGGTGGATGAAAACGTCGCCGCGATTTTCTTGCCAACCAGCCCCGATTTGCCCATGCCGAGGACGATGGTCCGCCCCTTGGTACGGAGTATGAGGTCGACGGCTTGGTCGAATTCGTCGCCGATACGAGCGATCATCGCCCCGAGGGCGTGTGCCTGCTCGGTAAGCACTTCCCGCGCAGTGTCGCGATGCCGGCCCCCTACGCTGGCACCACACTCGCTCACGGTTAGCTGATTAGCCATTCACGCTCCTTGTGTTCATCACCGTTCCAGGGTCATGCACTCGTCACACGACGGGGCCCAAGACATCACGAGCCCAAATGCTAGACCCTCCGGGGTCCGCGAACCTCCGAGGCATCAAATAGCCCGGAGATCTGGTCCCGAAGACTAATCCGATTGTCCCGAGGAATGGTTTGATCTACCTCACGCGCCGAGCGTAGATCGCTCCCGCCCCCGCGTGAAACGTGCTCGGCTTCACAGTTCGCGCCTCAAGTCCAACGGAAGGTGCCCGAGGACAGCCGCAGATATCATCTGCTGTCGGCTGTCTTGTATCGAAAGAACAACACCCGAGCCAACACCGGGTGGCAAAGCGGGTCAAGGATGAATCGATGAGGAAATCGAGCGCGACGGCTAGCCGCGTCTATCAGGGTGTTGGCGGTGCTTTGTCGCCGAGACTCGACTGCCTCGCATCGATCGCCAGCCTCTTGGCCCTGAGCGCGACGATCCGTGCGAGTTCATAGCGACCTTCATTCAAAAAGCGGTTGGCGTCCTCCAGTAACACGCGCGCTTCGTCAAAGTCCCGGGCAGCCTTGGTCGCCGCGCCGACCTCCTCGGCGGCACGCAATGCTTGACGAGCATCGCTCATCTCCTGGGCTGGAATGGCAGCGCAACCCGTGATCGCCAATGCAACGGCCATTATCGCTGCGCGCGGATTCTTAACTATTTTCATCTGGTGACACCCCGTGTTCGCCCGTTGGCTAGCGTATCGCGGAAATCTACGAATTGCTAGAATCGGCCCTGTTTTCAAGATCCAATGCACCGCAACCAGAACGCTCTCATGACCGATAACTCGGAAAACACGACCCTCATTTTCCACAATCCTCGCTGCTCGAAATCGCGAATGGCACTTGAACTGCTACGCGGCCGTGGCATTGAGCCAACCGTGATCGAGTATTTGAAGACGCCGCCGTCACGCGAGGAACTCGGGCGCGTCCTCGCACTGCTCGGAATGGAGCCGCGCGCGCTGATGCGCCGCAAGGAAGACGAATACCTCGCGCTCAACCTTGATAATCCCGATTTGACGCGCGATGAACTGATCGACGCGATGCTGAGTCACCCGCGCTTGATCGAACGCCCGATCGTCATCGCGGGCGGAAAAGCGATCCTGGGCCGCCCGCCCGAGCGCGTGCTCGATCTCATTCAGGCACCGACCGACGGCCATTCATCGTGACCAACATTCTGATTCTTTACTATAGCCGCTACGGCAACACCGCCGAGATGGCACGCCATATCGCGCATGGCGTCGAGGAAGTCGACGGCGCCTGCGCGGTGCTACGTACCGTACCCGCCATTTCGACCGTCTGTGAAGCCGTCGAACCAGCAGTGCCGACGCAAGGCGCGCCGTACGCGGAACTCGCGGATCTACAGGAATGCGACGGCCTGATTCTCGGCAGTCCGACCCGCTTCGGCAACATGGCCGCCCCGCTGAAGTACTTTCTCGATCAGACCGGAAATCTCTGGCTCGCCGCGACCCTGGCCGGCAAGCCCGCCGGTGTTTTCACCTCGACCGCGAGTCTCCACGGTGGCCAGGAAACCACGCTGCTCTCGATGATGTTGCCGTTGCTCCATCACGGCATGCTCATCGTCGGAGTGCCCTACTCCGAACCAACGTTACTGACCACCCGCACCGGCGGCACGCCCTACGGCCCCAGCCATCTCGCCGGCACCGACAGCGCCACGGGTATCAGTCAGGACGAAGCGACGCTGTGCAAGGCACTCGGACGACGGATCGCCAGTCTCGCGACGCAACTAAAAGCCACATGATCGCGACGCGCGCACGCGTCGCGCATGCCGTTACCCTCGCGGCCTTTTTCGGATTGTTCTTCCTGCTGCTAGGCTGGACCATCGGCTGGCGACCCGCCGAGGGGCTGCCGCGCTCGCTTGTGCTCTTGGCGCTGATCGGGCCAATGTTGCTCCCGCTCCGCGGTTTACTGTACGGGAAAGCCTACACTCACGCCTGGTCGAGCTTCCTGGCGCTTTGGTACTTCGTGCTCGGCGTAAGCGACGCCGCGCTGCCGGAGACGCGCGGCGTCGGCTACGGCGCGATCGGATTGAGTTTGCTCTGGTTCACGAGCGCGCTGTTGTATGTGCGGTGGCAGGCGCGCACTTGAGGGGCATTCACCGTAACGGGACGGCCTGCGTCGCGAACCGCGACCTATGACGGGGATTCCAACGCCATCCTCGTCACGATGACTGACTCGCACCGGGCGTCGTGCTACCGAGCACTTCCCGAAGTAGCGGTAGGGTAACCTTGCGCTGCTGGGCCAATGTCTCCAGATCGAGTTTGTTAACGATCTCAAGCAGCCTGCCAACGTCTCGCGCGCACCGGGTCAGCAGATAGTTGACGACTTCGGGCGGCACTTCGAAGCCTCGCGCCGCCGCCCGCTGGACCACCAAGGCCGCCAATGCAACATCGTCCAAACGCTGAACCTGAAACAACGGTCCCCACATCAAGCGCGAAACCAGATCTGGCAGCGAGATCGCCATCGCTTGGGGGTGTGCTCGCGACGCCAGTAGCAACGCATGACCACGCGCACGTTGCGCGTTGATCAAATGGAACAAGGCTTCGGCCCATCGCCGTTGCGTGATGACGGCGTCCAGATCATCGACACAAATCAGAGCGAATTCTTCCAGGCCCGTGAGCGCGTCCGGACGCTGCGCTGCTTGACCTGCCAACGCGACGTAGCATGCCAACTGGCCGCGCTCCGTCGCGCGATTACGGGCCGCTTGTAATAGATGGCTTTTGCCGCGCGGCGCGTCGCCATAGATCAGAACTTGTGGTTCACCGTCGCGCGTACCCAACCGTTCGAGGCAGGCCAGCAATGCCTGGTTTCCGCCCGCCACGAAATTCTCGAAGCTCGGCCGCGTGTCCAGTCCCACCGGCAGTACGAGCTGTTTCACGTGATATCCGTGCCGTCGCGCTTATCCGATGCCAGCACCGAACCGTCTTCGCCCAGCTGATAGAGCCCGCTGACCAGGTAGCGCCGATGCAGATCGCGTACAACCACGGCGAGCACCGCGGCCACTGGCAAGGCGAGAAGTACTCCCATGAAACCGAATAACTGTCCCCCGGCCATGATCGCGAAAATGACCGCGACCGGATGCAGACCGATACGATCGCCCACCAGCAAGGGCGTGAGCAGCAGACTCTCCAGGGTTTGTCCGACCAGGAAAACCAGGAGCACCGGAAGGAGGCTCAATAACTCCTGCGTCTGGAAAAACATTGCGATGCTCGCGGCGACAATCCCAAAAATGACGCCGAGATACGGCACAAAACTGACCAATCCGGCGAGCAATCCAATCAACAACGCGAATTTGAGTCCCGCTAACCACAATCCGACCGAATACACGATCCCGAGTAACGCCATAACTAATAGCTGACCGCGCAGGAACGCACCCAGCACACTGTCGGCTTCGCGCACAATGTGGGCCACATCGGCCTCCAGACTGCGCGGCAGCAGGTCGTGTAGATAGGCGACCAGGACATCCCAATCGCGCAACAGGTAAAACGTAACCACCGGAATCAGCAGCAGATTCGCGAGCGCGGCGGCAATCGCGGTACCGGACCGGGTTACATACGAAACCACGCTCGCCGCGATTCCGCCGGCCTCGGTCAGATTCGCCCGCAACCATGCCGTGAGTGCATTCAGATCGAAACGCTCCGGTGCAATTCCGAGCGTGCGCTCCACCCACGGCAACACGCGTTCGTTGGCATAGGCGAAATAGGACGGAATCGTCTGAATCAGCAGCGAGATCTGAGTCTGTACCAGCGGGATCAGCAACAACAACGCCACCACGAACGCCAGGGTCATGCCCAGAAAGACCAGAACCACCGCCACTGTGCGCGATAATCCCCGGCGCTCGAGCCGGTCCGCGAGCGGATCGCCCAGATAAGCCAAAAGCGCCCCGACGAGAAAGGGTGTCAGGATCGGCGCCAGCACATACAGTAGCCCGCCTAACACCAGCGCGACCGCCAAAGCGAACCACTTCTGTGAGTCCGAGATCCTCATGAGGCGCGATACCGTCGTGCGCGTCGACCCCACTCGATCACATAAGCCACGCCACTGATCGCGGTGGTGGCAAGCAGCAACAGCGACATGTAATTGATCCACTCAGGCGCAAACCAGCCAAACGCAAGGTGCAACAATATCGCCAACACCACCAGGATCTGCAGTGCGGTATTGAGCTTACCCAACAACAAGGGCTCCATATGAAGCGCGTGGGTCAGATACTGGTATGCAAGTGCGCCGCCGATGATGACCAAATCGCGCAGCAACACGGCCGCGAATAGCCACCAAGGAATCAGCCCGACCCAAAACAGGCAGAAAAACGCCAGTATCATGAGCGACTTGTCGGCAATCGGATCCAGCGTCGCGCCCAACCGACTCTGCCAATGGAAAGCCCGGGCGAGAAATCCGTCAAGTGCATCGGAAAAACCCGCGAGGAAAAACAACCAGAATGCCAAGCGATATTCGCCCACCAGAATGGCCCACCCAACCGGCGGCACGAGGATCAACCGCATGATGGTGATGATGTTTGGAATATCGCGCGCTTGCAACATGCTCGAACGTTACCTGAATTTTGTTTTAATTATAATGACCTATGCCACCTTCCAACCCGCGCGAAGGATCGTCCGATCTCACTTCGCCTGTCGCGCCGAGGGAAAGTTACGATACCACACACCCGAATGGCAAATGCCTTGGTTACTTGGGAACGGGTGCGAGCTTAGCCTATCTCGATAAATGGTCGTCGCGCGATGCGGCCTGACATCATTACAAGCGACGCAAACCACACCATCGTGGATCCGGTTAATCCCATCAAACAAGGCACGCATCCGCGCCCGGGCTGCAACTTCGACACCACTTGCTACACCGGCGCCGGTTCTTTGTCCGCGTGCGCCCGTAAGCCTTCGACCGCCAACTGCAAGCCTTCACTGTCGGATTCGCGCGGAAACACCATGTAAGCCGGGTGCGGGAATTCAGGTGCCGATGAGATGTGGTGGAGACGGCCGCCGAGGATCAGCGAGCGTGCCATGCGAATAGGCAGATAGCAGGCCCCGCCGTTGGCAAGCATCAGCTGAACGCCCAGCCAACCGATGTTGACCACCTGTGGCGGTCGCGCGAAATCGGGAAAACTCTCCTGGTGCTTCGCATAAAATCCGGGGCCCCACTCGACGTAGACATAGTCATCACCGGGCCAGCGCATATCGGGGTTCGTGCTCACCATCACCAGGGTCTCGTCGAATAGGTGTTCGACGATCAAGCCAGGCGCGTGACTTGGCGTATACATGACGCCAATATCCAAACTACCCTCGACAAGTCGTCGCATCAGATCTTCCTCGAATCCGATCTCTCCACGGATGGACACGTCGGGCGCGGTTCGGCGCATCCAGCCGACCCAGGCGGGCAGAAACCCATCCCACAACGCAATACGCCCGCCAACGCGAACCGTCGCACGATAGCGGCTCGGCAAGCCAACGTCGTGACGCGCTTGCTCGATCGTCAGGACGAGCGCCTTTGCATGATGCATGAACCGACGCCCAGCGGCCGTCAAGGTAGCGCCGGAGCGATTGCGGACAAACAACTGAGCACCGAGTTCCGTTTCAAGACTCTGGATACGCGCGCTGACGGTGGACTGTGTGACGTGTATCCGCTTGGCGGCCTCGAGAAAGCTGCCGTGGGCCGCGATGGCAAGAAAAGTACGGGCTTGATCGATGTCCATTTCAGGGCGCGTATTGCTTTTACATCGGATTTATCGATATAAATAACCGATAACTACCGCGTGTCAAGATTCGTTCTCCGCCAATACGGGCCACGCGATGAACCTAGCCGACGGCCCAACTTTCATGGCGAGGCCGCAGAGGATGCGGATCGCTGTTTACAGTTCCAATGCTCACCGCTACCATCCGAGCACTTTTCTCCCGCTGGTTCTCGCGATGACCTCACCTGATTCCCCGCAAGGCTTGAGCTACAAGGACGCAGGCGTCGATATCGATGCCGGCAACCGCCTCGTCGAACTGATCAAGCCCCACGCGCAACGTACTCGACGGCCCGAAGTCCTGGCTGGCTTAGGTGGATTTGGCGGATTGTTCGAGCTACCGCCTCATCGTTACCAAGCGCCCGTGCTCGTCTCCGGCACCGATGGCGTCGGCACCAAACTCAAACTGGCGCTCGACATCGGCAAACATGACACCATCGGTATCGACCTGGTCGCGATGTGCGTTAACGACATCGTCGTGTCGGGTGCAGAGCCGTTGTTCTTTCTGGATTACTACGCGACCGGCAAACTCGAAGTCGAAGTCGCGGCCGAGGTCATCAAGGGCATCGCGGACGGTTGCGCGCAAGCGGGCGCCGCGTTGATTGGCGGCGAAACCGCTGAAATGCCCGGGATGTACCAACCGGGCGATTACGACCTTGCCGGTTTCTGTGTCGGAATCGTCGACAAGCCAAAAATCATCGACGGTAGCCGCGTTCAGGTCGGTGACGCGTTGCTGGGCCTGGCGTCCTCGGGTCCACATAGCAACGGTTACTCACTCATTCGAAAAGTGTTGGCTGTCAGTGGCGCCGGCCACGAGCAACGTCTCGGCGACCAAACGCTAGGCGAGCACCTACTCGCACCTACCACGATCTACGTCAAACCACTGCTCAGTCTGATCGAGATTTGCGACGTCCGCGCGCTCGCTCACATCACCGGCGGCGGATTGACCGAAAACATCCCGCGCGTCCTTCCGAAACATGCCGACGCGCGTATCGACCTATCGAGCTGGCAACGGCCCGCGATTTTTTCGTGGTTGCAGGCACGTGGCGGTATCGATGAATCCGAGATGCTGCGCACATTCAATTGTGGGATCGGCATGGTCGTCGCATTGCCGGACGACCAGATCGAGTTGGCCCGGCAAACGCTTAGGACCTTCGGAATCGAGGCTACACGCATCGGCGAGATCATCGCGGCAACCGGCACCCAACCGGCCGTACGTTATCAGTGATGCCCCGATCGTGCCGGATCGTGGTGTTGATTTCCGGCACCGGCTCCAACCTGGGCGCCATGATCGAGGCAACTCGATCGCGTCGCGTCGCCGGTGAAATCGTGGGCGTCGTCAGCAATCGCGCAGACGCACTTGGACTCACGCTCGCGGAATCCGCCGGCATCGCGAGCGCCGTCGTGCCTCATCGCGACTTCCCGGACCGCGAAAGCTACGACACCGCGTTGGGCACGCGAATCGATCAGTTCGCCCCAGACCTGATCGTCCTCGCCGGGTTCATGCGGATCCTGACCTCAGGTTTCGTCGCCGCCTATCAGGGCCGCATGCTGAATATCCACCCCTCGCTACTGCCCGCCTTCAAGGGACTCCAAACGCATCAGCGCGCGCTCGCGGCCGGAGCGACCGAACATGGCGCATCGGTGCATTGGGTCACGCCGGATCTGGATGGCGGTCCCGTCATCCTGCAAGCACGCCTATCCGTGGCGCCCACGCACACGTCAGACACACTCGCCGCGGACGTACTCGCGCTGGAACACCAAATCTATCCAATTGTCGTCGGATGGTTCTGTGACGGACGTTTGTCGCTAGGTGAGGGCGCAGTCGTATTCGATGGACGAAGGCTCGAGCAACCGCTGTTATTCGAGCCCCCAAAAGCATCGTGACTCGAGGCGTCGAACGCCGCGCCTCATCGAAACGAGTCGGATGGACACCACGAAATGCGCCCTTACCGTATCGAAATACGGTCGGCTAGCCGCAGATTGGAGTTCGCAGCGACGGCAAACTTAAACACCAGGAGAGGTGTTCCGATATCAACGCAGCGACACCCTTTTCGTCCCGAGTCCGACACCGGCACCTAGCGAAATTCGGAATCCAGACGCGCCGACATTTCGTCAGGGAACTTGAACGTACCGCCAAAGCGCCAATTTTCCTGCGCCGATTCAACCCGCACATGCCACTTACCGGGCGAAAGTGCCGCGATATCGCCCCGCCACCGTTTGTCACCCACGGGTTTCAGTTCGACCAAACGATCCTGATTGGCGCGCGTCGCATGCAGCAACTTGAGGACAGGACCAACCTCGTCGGTGCGTCCCTGGACGAGCAGCTCGACCAATCCAGTCTCCGGGTTGACCTGCACGAATCCAGTCAGACCACGCTCGGCCGCGTTGCGATCGCGCTCCAGTGACTCATTGATCTCCAGCCCTCGCTTGTAATAGTCATCCTCGACCAGCCCGTCGTAGGTTTTCACCGCAATAATCAATGTGATGATGCCGGCTACCACCGCGGCCGTGGGAAAGAAAATCACAAACCAGGGCCAGAATTGTCGATACCAGGGCTTGCTATCAGTCGCTATGTTCATATTCGCGTAGGTTCTCCGTTGGCCCAGTGTTACTCAGAATCAGGCCTGTGGTGATGGTTAGGCTTTAGGCGGGCATAGGCTCCTGAGGCCTTCCATTCCGACATTCAACCCGCTGCACAGAGCAAATCCGTTTGACTGCCACTGCTCAAGCGCGACTGCGTGGCAACGCGTCCACGCCTCGCAAACTTCGCGCTGTTCCCTTCGGTGCGCAGGTTAGCGCGTCAACGTCGCTCGGGACCAATGAAACGCACCGTTTCTTCTTTTTTAATATTCGAGTTCTCAAGCGCTTCGATATTAAATTTGATCTTGTTGCTCGCGGCCGGCACGTGCTCGGGGTCAACGGCGATCGAAACCACGAGATCGCGCACTTCGCCGCTCGGAATGACGACATTCTCCGCGCCCGACAATTTCATACCCTCGAGACCCGACGCCACGACCGAATACTGATGCGTCACCTCATCCTTGTTGATGATCTTGAGCGTGTAGACGTTTTCCAACAGGCCCTCGCCGGTCTCGCGATACAACGCGTTGCGATCGCGCACCACACCCAGTTCCAACGGCACGCGCATCGCGATCGCCGTGAACAAGGCCACGGTGATCCCCAGCAGCAGCGTCGCATAGACGACCGTCCTGCCACGCAACAGCTTGGTATCGCCACCCTCCAACGCGTGCTCCGTGGTGTATCGGACGAGCCCCTTCGGGTAGCCCATCTTGTCCATGACCTCATCGCACACATCGATGCACGCCGCGCAGCCGATACACTGATATTGCAGTCCGTCACGGATGTCGATACCCGTCGGGCAAACCTGCACGCACATTGTGCAGTCGATGCAATCGCCGAGGTTCGCTTGTTTAGGGTCGACCGAGCGCTTGCGCGCTCCACGCGGCTCGCCTCTGGCCGTATCGTAGGAAATGATCAAGGTGTCCTTGTCAAACATTGCGCTCTGGAATCGCGCGTAGGGACACATGTAGATACACACCTGCTCCCGCAACCAGCCGGCGTTACCATAAGTGGCGAAGCCGTAAAAAAGGATCCAGAACGTCTCCCAAGGGCCGGTGTTGAACGAAGCAAACGCGGGTACCAGCTCACGAATCGGCGTGAAATACCCGACAAACGTCAAACCGGTCCAAACCGAAAAAAGTACCCAGGCGAGTTGTTTACCACCTTTACGCAGCAACTTTTGCGCGTTCCAGGGTGCCTTGTCGAGCTTCATCTGTTTCATGCGGTCGCCCTCGAACCGACGCTCGATCCACATGAAGGCCTCGGTCCACACGGTCTGTGGGCAGGCATAGCCACACCACAACCGACCCGCCACCGCGGTAAAGAAAAACAGTGACAATGCCGCAATGATCAGTATCGCGGCAAGGTAGAAAAAGTCTTGCGGCCAGAACGTCGCCGCAAAAATGTGGAACTTGCGGTTTGGCAGATCGAACAGTACCGCCTGACGCCCGCCCCATTCGATCCACGGCACGACATAATAGAGTCCCAACAGCGCCAACACCGCCGCCCATCGCAGGGTCGCGAAGATTCCGGTGACTTGTCTCGGGTAGATCTTCTCGCGTTTCTTATAAAACTCAACCAGGACGTCGTCCTGCTTGGGCTTGTCGGCCGGCTTGTTCATTTATTACGCTTTCTGTTCACTTGGTCGCACGGTTTAAGAAAATACTGTGTCGCGCAACTCGATACCGCCATCAGACCCCAGAAAACAAAAAAGCCGGTCGAGTAGACAGCTATTCGGCTGAAGTCCTCAAGGCCGTGCATTTGCTCGGGATCGAACACGGTGAAGAAAATGATCGTTGCCACGCCCGCCATCAGAAAAGACGGCCATAACACCGCGGAGATCGATTGACACCGGCTGATCGTATTGCGTGATTCGGAGTCTAACGCCTGAGCCATACTCGCCTCCTTAAGAAAAATCAAAGCGTTCGAGAGATTTCTGTACAAAAAACAAAAAGCGGCGATCCGCTTTTTATCACGGATCGCCGCTCAGCGCGAAATTTACTTCGCGGACAGATTAGCTACATAGGCCGACAGCACATGCACGCGATCCTCGCCCAGGAAATCACGGAATGCCGGCATTTGGCCAGCCCGACCTTTGACGATACTCTCGGTGATCGAGGCCTTGGTCGAACCGTAGACCCAGATCTTGTCCGTCAGGTTCGGCGCGCCCATCGCGACATTTCCGGTGCCATCCGGCATGTGACACGCCGCGCACTGCGCCTCAAACGTTGCTTTGCCGGCCGCGGCGGCGGATGCATCCGCTTCCCGTCCACTTAGCGTCAGCACATACTCAACGACTTGCGCGGTTGTTGCCGCATCCAGCACGCCATCATAGGCCGGCATCACGCCCGCGCGTCCGTCCAAAATCGAGGTCTTGATCGCGCCGAAATCGCCGCCCCACAACCAGTCGCCGTCCTTCAGACTTGGAAAACCGGTGCTGCCACCTGCATCCGCGCCGTGACACTGAGCGCAATA
>JBHJOI010000015.1:0-77869 GCA_050329935.1 Thiotrichales bacterium
CCAGCCATACCAGTCCCGCCATCAGACTCAGCGAAAGCGTCACGATCAGAATCTGCAAATCGGAGACCGTGGCCCCCGCTATTTCATGCTGACCGCCCGGCAGGATCCGTGGAAACGAAATGTATTGCCGACCCCAGATGATCATCGCGACATTCTGCAGCACAATCGAAACACCGATCGCGGTAATCAGCGGCGCCAATCTCGGCGCGTTACGCAAGGGCCGATAAGCGACGCGCTCGATCGTGAGACCCAGCAGCATGCAAGCCGGCACCGCCACCAACACCCCACCCAGTACGATCAGGATGCCCGAGGTATCCGGCGAAACCTGCATGAGCGCGCCGATGACCGCCAAAGCGATCATCGCGCCCATCATCGTAATTTCGCCATGGGCAAAATTGATCAACTCGAGAATGCCGTAGACCATTGTGTAGCCGAGTGCAACGAGCGCGTAGATGCTGCCCAGCACCAAACCGTTGATCAGCTGCTGCAGAAAAATATCCATGCGACCGCTCCCAGGTATCGCGCCCTAGTCGCCCCCGGAAGCCACCGTCTCCAACACCTGCCACTCGCCACCGCGCACCTGATACAGCGTGACATTGCCGCCGGTCAGATCACCCTTGCCATCGAACTGAATCCGCCCGGTCACGCCCCGGAAATCGGTCTTTGCGAGTTCGGACAGAATCTTGGCCGATTCGGTTGAACCGGCACGTTGAATGGCATCAACCATGACGTAGGCAGCGTCGTAGACGTAAGGCGCGTAGTTCTGAATACGGCCGAAACGGGCCTCGAACTTCGCGAGAAACTCCGGACCGCCTGGCATGTCCTTGACCGGTACGCCCGGATTCGATGCAATCACGCCTTCCGCGTCCGGTCCGGCAAGCTTGAGGAATTCCGCCGTTTGCGCGCCGTCACCCGCTAGATACTGCGCGGTGATGCCGAGGCGCTTCATTTGCGACACCATCGGACCCGCTTGCGGATCCATCCCGCCGAAAAAGATCACGTCCGGCGACTTGCCCTTGATTCCGGTGAGAATCGCGGTGAAATCGGTCGCCTTGTCGGTGGTGAACTCGCGCGCTACGACGTCCCCTCCAGCGGCTTTGATCGCCTTCTCCACCTCATCGGCCAGGCCCTGACCATATGCGGTACGATCGTCGATGATTGCCACCCGCTGTCCACTGAGTTTTTTCACCGCGTAGTCGCCGAGCACGCGCCCCTGCTGTGCATCGTTGGTCATGACCCGATACGCGGTTTTGAAACCTTGCGTGGTATAGGCAATCGCGGTCGCGGACGGTGAGATTTGGGGAATTTCCGCTTCGTGGTAGATTTTCGAGGCCGGAATCGTCGCCCCCGAATTCAGGTGCCCAAGCACACCCACCACGTTCGCATCCACCAGCTTTTGCGCCACGATCGTTGCCGCGCGCGGGTCGGCATGATCGTCCTCACCAAGCAACTCGAACTTGACCGGCTTTCCGTCGACCATCACGCCTTTCGCGTTTAGCTCGTCGATCGCGAGACGTGCGCCGTTTTCGTTGTCTTTGCCGAGGTGAGCCTGGGGACCGGTCAAGGGCGCGACATGCCCCAGGCGCACGACCTGCACGGCGCCATCGCCACTTTTGGCGCTCGCAGCCTCCTGCGGGTCTTGACCACAGGCAGCCAACACGAGCGAGGCCGCCAGGACGGCACTGAATCCACGGAATTCGGGAATGCGGCGCATGCGTATCTCCGTCTAGTTGATTACGAAAGTGCGGGTTGCGATCGCGGCGCCCTCCCCGGATTGCCGATAGGTTAGCCATTGCCGCCGCGTTGAACAACTCAGACCCACGATTGGATCCGCATTATAACGATGCGGGATACCCAGGTGCCTGTCCGACCTGAGATGACTCGACTGTAACAGTGTGGGCGCGAATGCTTATTCCGGGCCTGACCGCGATGATGACACGACGATTCGCCTCGAACGATCGAGAAACCGACCGCGCTCGTCCCGGTTTCGCGATCTCCCTCGCGCGTCAGACAGGTACCTAGCGCAGCACGATATCCGCCCGCAGCGGATAGTGATCCGATCCGAGGTCTGGCCCCCGCGCGACGCGAGTCAAACCTAGCTCGGACGATACAAGAATGTGGTCGATCGGTATCAAGGGAAGACCAATATGACTCGGCCACGTCGAGTGCAACGTTCCGTCCGCACCGAGTCCCGATCGGGCGACGAAGGTGCGAAATCCCGCCGACCACGGCGTGGCATTGAGATCACCCAATACGATTCGGTGGCGCCGCCCGCGATTCAGGTAGTCCGAAACGCTCAACAACAGCGCATCGCGCGCGGCCGTCATCCCTGCACTGGTTGGTGGCGGCGGATGAATCCCGACCACTTCGATTTCGCCGCTAGCAACCTCGAATCGTCCGACGATCGCGGGCGTCACCCCAAAATCCGCGACCCGACAATCGGTGCACGGGCGACGACTCAGCAGCGCGATACCGAACGGGTCCGTGCGCGTCGCGAACCAGGCGTATGGATAGCCATCGCGCAACGTTCGTAGCGCGGCCTCCCATTCTGGCGTCACTTCCTGCAACAGCAACACATCCGCGTTGGCGTCACGGAGGTACGCCAACACAGCATCGATTCGTTGATTCTTGTAGTTAAGATTGATGGTAGCGACCCGCAATACGCCCCCGGTGTCGGCCAACGCAATCTTGCCATTCATAATCGGGTAGATCGCCCAGGCGTTCCCTAGGGTCGCTCCAATCAGGACTACCCCCAGCAAACCGCGCCGCCAGAAAACGAGCGTCGCAGGTAGCAGCACGATCGCGTACTGCAAACGAAAATGCGAAAACAGGTCCAAAACCCAATGAAAATGGCCGAAGAATCCGAGCACGGCACCAACGCCGCTCGCGACCGCCACCGCTAAGAACAGCCGTTGAAAAAGACTTCGCATATCACTCCCACCCACCCGCGATCTCGCGACAGTCTAGATCAATCCGGCCGGTCGCGGGAAAGTCCGCGAAGAATGTCCTTTGCGCTTCGCACACCCAGCCATGGCCGCGAACACCGACTCGCCGCGCGTTCACGGCATCGCCCCAACACCGCTCCGCGGCGCCCGTATGGCGGCGAAAATGTGGCTGCGATCAAGCACTTTGATGCACGCCATCGAGTAAACTCGGCAGGTTGATACCCGACATGATAAGGAAATCGTTCGTGGACCACCCCAGCCGCATTGTTCCGTTTCCATCTGCCCAAACTGAAACGCCTAAGAATAAGGCCGACGAGATCATCGATTGCATTCAGCAAGTAATCGAGGGCAACTACCAGATCCGCTTGAATGGCGAAAATCGTCTAGCCAACGCGATCAACCTGTTGATAGACGGGCTTGAGCGTTCGACGTTGCAAGCTCTGGACCGCACCGTGCAAATCTCGATCGGCACCAGCGAGGCAACCATCCAGTCGGCTCAAATGGTCGCGAATCTGCGCGCCGTCGACCACAAGAGCCAGGAAATCGCATCGGCGGTCGAGCAACTCGAAAGCTCAATCGGTAGCATCAACGCCTATGGCGCCGGGATCGCGCGCGAGATGCAATCAATCGAACAATCAGTCGGCACCACCAGCGACGCCGTGACGAGCTTCGTCGGCACCATGTCCGATATCTCGCACGCGGCGACCGCATCGCTGACCAAGGTCGAGGCGTTACAGGATCTATCGGTTCAGATCGCTCGAGTGGCCGAAACCATCAAGAGCATCGCCTTTCAAACCAACCTCCTCGCTCTGAATGCCAACGTCGAGGCCGCGCGAGCCGGCGAGTCGGGTCGTGGCTTCGCGGTGGTGGCCAAGGAGGTCGGTCATCTCGCGCAGCGCTCGGCAGAGGCAACCCGAACCATCGAGGACATGGTCAGAAAGACGCAGGAGGGTTTCGGCAACATTGTCGATGCGATGCGCAAAAGTTCCCGCGCGGTTGAAGGCGGACAAAGCGCGATCGCCGTGGTTGGGACGTCCATGACGGATCTACGCGGCAAAATAGAACGCGTCAGCGCCAGCACTCGGCAGATCGAAGCGACACTGAAAGAGCAGGAAAGCGCGGCAAAGCTCGTTTCCAACGGTATCAATGAAATCGCCGGCAACACCTCGGCCGGCGTCAATGACATCGAACGCATCGTCGACGCCGTCGCGGCGGTCGAGCATCACGTATCCGCGTCACTCACCGATCTGGCCACCAAGGAATCCCATAACAAGGTTTTGAAGCTTGCCCAGGCCGATCATGTGGCTTGGAAAAAGCAACTGGTCAACATGGTGGTAGGCTTGGAAACGATCGATCCGGACCGACTCACGGACCATCATCATTGCCGCCTCGGCACATGGTACAACGCGGTCAATACACCCGCGATCCGCCGCAGTCCTGATTTCCAGCGACTCGCGGAACCTCATCGCAAGGTTCATCATCACGGCTGCCAAGCCGTGGACCGTTATAATCGCGGCGATCTGGCAGGTGCGCTTCGGGAAATCCGGCTTGTCGAACAAGCCTCTGACGAGGTCCTGGCGATTCTGGTCGCGCTAGATCAACGGCTTGCTCGTCAACCGTGATGCGCCGAACAGCGCCCCGAAAACCCGTACCGTTCAACCGCCTGACCCAAACCAGAACTGAATGCCCTTGCCGAGAAACTCGTCGTAGCGCATGTAATGGGTACCGTCGCAGGAAAACGTTAGGCTGACCATGCCGTTGAACAGATTGATCGACGACATGCGCAAGTAAATATTCTCGTCGGCCATGCGCAGGGCTCGCAAGGTCTCCAGGATACGCGCGACGTCCGGCATCGGCATTACCGCGTCGGGCGAGTACGGCTGTAGCGGGTACAACAAGCAGATGTCGGGATCACTCAGGGCATCCTGATCCAGAATGCGATAGCGAAACGGATCGGACACGGTCCAGATCGTGAACTGACTGCTCGAAAAATGAATCAGGCACTGAAACACACCGCGTTGGGTCAATAGCTCTTCGAGTATCGACAGCGCGCGGTCGAGGTTTCGATCCATCGGACTCTCGACGCGACGTTGAAACATGACGGTGCCACGAATCGCCGGATCGCCCTTGACCTGACGCCAATGTCCCGGCTCCTCGTAAAGCTCGGCGGTCACCGGCAAGTCGCGAAGGTCAAAATCCACCCCGAGATACCCCACGATCCGCGCATCGATCTCGACGACCTGCAGGGCCGTCAGCGACGGACGGTGATTCATCAAACTGATGTAGGCATCCGACAACAGAAAACCCCAGCTCGGCATCGACTCGTTCATATAAGGCCGATCCGAGCGGTCGCGGCCAAAGTGACCCACAACGAGACCGGAGGGTCCAGCGTTGTCGCAAATCTGCACACCGTCCGTACCTACACAATACAAGTACGCCGCGTGCGGGATGCTTGCGAAACCCTCCAGCAAGACGCCATTCAAACGATCGCGATCACCCCACGCCGGCGCGCACTGCCGCGCGAGCAACGCGATCGGATTCCGCAACATACCCGCGAGCTGCTCACGCTGTCGATAGACGCTGTCTTTCCACGAAAACTGAACCATGTCCTTCACTTACCTCTGGCCTAGCTTAACGTGAATCGCCGGAGGTACAGAAGGCTTCACCGCTCTCGGTTGGGTAGGCGGAAGCATTGGCCACAGGGACGAATTCACGGCGTCTCCTGCCTACCCTTGCTCGGAGTCTCATTCATCTGGGCGGCAGCAGTCAGCGCCTATCGTGCTACCGAGTCACCATCATCGCGGACTTCCGCTGGAGATTGTGCGGCCACTCGACCTATAACCTTACACGGGATGGGCGCATCGGCCTGAGGTAGGCAATCGAGACACTGCCGACGTAACCCATCTGGGGCCGTCGCGCAGGTTCTCAATGTGCTTGGTAAAGATGGCGTCCCCTAGGGGATTCGAACCCCTGTTACCGCCGTGAAAGGGCGATGTCCTAGGCCTCTAGACGAAGGGGACTGAAACTATTTCAGTCGTTGCGTTGTTTTGGCTCGCCAGCCATGAAGGTGGTGACAACGCCGGCGAATAGTACCAGAAAACCCACCGGAATCATCATCAAAAAAAACTTTGCTGATTCGGTTTCACGAAACATTCCCGTAAATCCCAGTACCAGAGACACGAGCGTCACCACGAAACCGATGTAAGCAACGACCCTTCCAACACGATGCATTCAGTTGACGCCTCGTTTTGGTGGAGCTAGGCGGGATCGAACCGCCGACCTCTTGCATGCCATGCAAGCGCTCTCCCAGCTGAGCTATAGCCCCGAAAAAGGAAGCGCGTAATCTAATGAAACCGCCAATGTGTGTCAAGCGATCATTTTGCTCGGCGACCGATTGCCCGCATCTTCGACGTCGGCGTAACCGGCGCTGGAAGAACTTGAGATTCACGCAACGAGGTGGCTAACGCTGCATCCCGCAGGTCAACCGTCCCGCGAACCTCGCAGGTAATCCGCGATGACGCCGTCAGACGCGCACACACCCAAGGCTCCGTCGAGCGATCGCACGCCATGTCTGGCGCCTACCGTGTCGCTTCGTAAGGCTCGACCTTGCTCGCCTTGATTCGATAGCCGGAATGCCCCATCGGCGTTTCGGCGCGCACCGTTTCAATCACGCCGCTGACCCACACCGTGTCCATGTTGCGTAACCCCTGCGCGGGTGGGTCAGGAAACACATGGAGAATCTGATTAGCCGGCGGCGGCGGGGTGTGAATGCAAGCGCCAAAGTACGGCACCATGATGAATTCCGTCGACATGTCGCGCCCCCATTCCAGCGGCACGATGAACCCTGGAATTCTGATTCTTGCGCCTTCAAGTGCCGGATTGGTCGGCGCCTCGGCCCAAACCCGTTTCATTTCGTCGATCGCGTCCATCGCGCGCGGGTCATCGTCCTCCAGCGTCGCAAGATCCAGCCCCTCGAACACCTTGGCCGGATTCCAGTCTGGCGGGATCAAGTCGTCCCATCCGATTTCGCGATAGTCGCTCGCACTCGGCACCTGCGGTTGTGACGTTCCCGCCAGGCGATCGCCGATCTGATAGGAAGGGGCCGTTGGATCCTCGGATTTCCCGCAGCCGGTCAGCAGCCCTGAGCCGCCGATCACAATTAAAACCAGGCCAAACGCGAATCGCATTTTCGAAACACCTTAAAAGTTGAACTGCACACCCGGGCCGCGCATCCACCCCGAGTGGACGCTTCGGTGCCGGCGAGAGAAACACCACTCACGCGCAAGGTCAACCGTTAGACTCGCGGCGTCAATCCATCGCCGAGCGACAGGCGGTAGGCACGCAACCCAGGCAGTAAGCTGGCGACCCATCCCACGCCGATCACCCAGACCAGCCATCGCAGTTCACTCGCAAACAACCCGACCGAACTCAACGCCAACCCGTAGCGGCTCTCGATCAATGGCGCGAGCATCAGCGTTAGCGCGTTGAGCAGAATCACGCCGAGCACCGCGCCGACCAGCGTCACCGCGAGGCCTTCAAGCGCGAGCAACCAAAACACATGCGCTGGCCGCGCGCCGACCGAGCGGAGTATCGCGAGTTCACGGCGCCGCTCGTTGAGCCCGGCCATGATGACCGCGACCAGACCCGCGAGCCCGACGGCGACCACCAGCGCCGAAACGGCGCGCAGCGCACGCTCGCCAACGCCAACGACCTGCCAGAGTTGATCCAGCGCGACCCCAGGCAGCACAGCAAGCAGGGGCTCTTCGCGCGATTCGTTGACGTGGCGTTGCAACGCAAACACCCCGGCACGCGACTTCAGACCGACGAGCGCGGCCGTCACCTGTTTCGGTTTGAGGTCAAACTTGCCGACGTGCTCTGCGGGGATGGATAGACCAGGCACCGGCGCACCGCCCTGCCAGTCGAGATGAATCGCCTCAATCGCGGCGAGGCCAACATGCACGGTCCGGTCCACCGGGCTTCCGGTTCGCGCCAGCACGCCCACGACGGCAAACGGCTTGTCCGCGTGCGCCGCGGCCTGACCGAGTCCGATGCCGTGAGTCAACGTGATGCGATCGCCGAGACGGTAGCCCAGACGTTCCGCGACCTCCGCCCCCAGCACGGCTTCGAACACATCCGTGAACGGGCGGCCGTCAACAAATCGCAACGCGCGGCGGTCGCCATAGCGAAAGTGCTCGAAGTACGCTTGATCGGTACCAAGTACCGGAAACCCGCGATGCGAATCGCCGAGGCTCAGCGGCACAACCCAGGCCACGGCGGGATGCGCCGCGAGCGATTCAACGCTGGCGTAGCGGATGTTCTGCGTTGCCTCGCCGATACGAAACACCGCGTACAACATGAGCTGCACGGCACTGGTCCGGGCGCCAACGACCAAATCGGTGCCCGACACGGATTGGGCGAAACCCGCGCGCAGATCGGTGCGCATCCGTTCAATGCCCAACAACAGCGTGACCGACAACGCGATCGAAATCGCGACCAATCCGAGCGTCAACCGACGATTCCAGGCACTGCGCGCCGCCAACGCGAACAGATATCTCATGCTGCGTCCCGCCCGGCGGAGTTGAGTGTTTCCAGTGCGAGTACTCGGTCAAAATGTTCGGCCAGCCGCCGATCGTGACTGACGAATATCAATGCGCTGCCGCTCGCCGCGCTTTCATGCAGTAACAGTTCGATAAACGCGGATTGGCGCGCCGCATCCAACGCCGAAGTCGGCTCGTCGGCGACGATCAACTCGGGCGCGCCGAGTAACGCGCGCGCCGCGGCGACCCGCTGTTGTTGACCGACCGAGAGCAGGTTCGCGGATTTCCGCCACAACGTCGAATCCAGATCAAGGTGGGTCAGCAGCCGCGCGGCTTCGTCGCGAATGCTGCCGGCGTCGCGGGATGCCCGTGACCACCGCCGTGGCGAAAACCGACACGGCAAGAGCACGTTATCCAATACCGGCAGGTACGGAATTAAATTGAACTGTTGGAAAATGAAGCCGATGTGGTCGGCCCGCAGGCGATCGCGCCGAGCCGAGCCGAGCGTGGAAAACGCGTGACCGAGCACGTCGATGACGCCCCGCCGCGGTGACAACACACCGCCGATGAGATTGAGCAAAGTGCTCTTGCCACTGCCAGACGGCCCATGAAGGAACACCGATTCACCCGCACCAACCTCGAGCGATGCAAGCTCCAGACACACGCGCCGCTCCCCTGGCCAACTGAACACCACATCACGGAGACTGACAACTGGGGGGCTCACCGCGACCAAGAAAGCGTGCGCTGGGCCGGCGTCAGTCGGGCGCCCATCTGCTGGGTCGGCGTTACCAGTTGAACATCGAGGCGCTCGAACCTTGGAAAGGCATCGAATAAATCGATCTTCACGTCGACCAGGCGCTCGGGCGCGGCACATTCGAACTCGATTTCGGCAACCAGCTCCGCGTGATCGTGAGCGTGATCGTGGTCATGCTTGTGGTCATGCTTGTGGTCGTGCTTGTGGTCGTGCGTATGTTTTTGCACAGGACCAGACCCGTCCCGCGCCGGCTCCAACAACGCCGTATCGAGCACCGCCGAACTCAGTCTGACCGATTTCAGCACGCACCGCGCCTCAGTGGTTGGCACAAACACCTGTTCCGCGCCGTGCAGTCGTTTCGCCATGAGCCGCGCCCTGTCCCTTTCCTGGTCATTGCGCGGTGCCCGCTCAAAACCCAGCACGTTGTCCAGCGGCGACTCCAACCGCAAGCTGAGCGCATTGCCCTCGACCCCAACGTCGAGGCGGGCAGCGCCATGTTCGTGGACCTCGCCAGCGACCGCAGCAGTCAACGGAAACAGCATTAACACAAGTGAAATCAATTTCTTACGGCGCATATTAAGTTCTTCCTCCAAGGGCCATTCTATGCCGAACTTCAGTCTGGCGAAATCGCGGACGCCACGCCGGTCGACCCGCGAGGCGTAGCGATGGCTTAACCATCAGCCTCGATCTCGCCGCGCGTCCAGGGCGGAAATGGATCCGCAAGCCGCTTCCAGGCATCCACGCCCAAGGCAAGCTCAGCGTCAGTCAGCAGGCAACCCTCCAGCCGCGCCTTGATCACCTCCGGCTCCAGGAATTGACCAATGAATACGATCTCTTGTCGGCGGTCACCATACTCACCGTAAAACTCGGATTCGATATTGGCCAGGTACTCAGGATCGTTCGGCCAGCGCGCCCGCGGCACGGCAGCCCACCAGTAACCGGCCGGGCCGTGCCGAACCAGACCTCCGGCCTGCGACCACTGCCCGGCGAAATCGTGTCGCGACGCCAACCAGAAGTAGCCTTTTGACCGCAACACGTTTCCAGGCCACTCCATTTGCATCGCGTCATAAAACCGCTTCGGATGCAGGGGGCGGCGCGCGCGAAAGACATAGCTCGAAATACCGTAGGCCTCGGTTTCCGGAACATGCGCGCCACGCAGCTCCTGAAGCCAACCCGGTGCTTGCGCGGCCTGCTCAAAGTCAAACAGACCGGTGCCGAGCACCGTCTCAAGCGCGACGCTGCCAAAGGTCGCCGGCACGATTCTGGCCGTACGGTTGAGCTGACGCAACGCATGCTGCAAGCGCTCGCGCTCCGCGCCACTGACCCTATCGATCTTGTTCAACAAAATCACGTCGGCGAACTCGACCTGATCGAGCAACAAATCGGCCACCGTACGTTGGTCCTCATCGCCAAGCGCTTCGCCACGCGCTTGCAAATCATCCGCCGTGTCGAGGTCGTCTGGGAAATTCACCGCGTCGACGACCGTGACCATCGTGTCCAAGCGCGCCACGTCGGATAGCGAACGTCCCTGATCGTCGGCGAAGGTGAAGGTTTCAGCGACCGGGAGTGGCTCCGAGATCCCTGTCGATTCGATGACCAGGTAGTCAAACCGCCCGTCACGCGCCAGCTTCCCGACCTCGAGCAAAAGATCCTCACGCAGGGTGCAACAGATGCAGCCGTTGCTCATCTCGACCAGACGCTCCTCGCCCCGGCGCAACTCCACGCCATCACGAATCAATTGAGCGTCGATATTGACCTCGCTCATGTCGTTGACGATAACCGCGACGCGCCTGCCTTCGCGATTGTTCAAGATGTGGTTCAGTAGGCTCGTCTTACCGGCACCCAGAAACCCGGACAGAACGGTGACGGGCAAACGTGAGTCAATGGTTGCGTTCATCGATTGCTCCCCTGGATTGATGAAGGCTGATCAGTCATCCCAAATCGCATCCAGCGCGAGCACTACGCGAGGCGCGGCTTCGATCGGCACCGCCGGCGAACGATGAATCGCGCCGCGACCCGCGTTGCCCTGCCACGCGGAACCCTTTAGCAACGCCACTGCGAAAGTCGGCGCGCGCTCGATGCCGGCGGGATCCCGGATCAAACCGGATTCCGCGTCGTCCTTGCCATGACCGGCGAGACCGAGCCAGCGTCGATCTGCGCAACGCTCGTCGAGCCACTCCGTCCCCGGTCCTCGGTAGGTACAAAGGAGCCGGATGCCCACGCGGTCGACGTGAAAACGCGGACACATGGCCCGCTCCAGCACCTCGAGCCGGACGCCGACGCCCGGGCAACCCAACAACGTTGTGAATAGTTCGATCAAGGCGGCCGCGTCGCGTCGCAGGTCGGCATATCCGGGCGCTTCCGGCAACCCCGCGAACCCCGGTAATGTACCGGCCGCGATCACTTGGCGCTCCGTACCCCGCAACCTTCCCGGCGCGCTGGCCCGATCAAGGTAGTCCGCGATGGCGCCGAGCGGCTCCCGAGGCAGCCAGCAGACCTGAACCTCGGGTTCGAAAATCGCCGTCAAGTCGGATATTTGGCTCGCTTCGACGACGCTGGCGGCGTTGATCTCGCTCGCAACGAACACGTGATCGGCAGACGTCATGAGTCGGACTCCTTAATGACCACGGTTTGGCCAGATGTTGGGACGCCCGGATTCGACCGAGCCGCGAGCGCGAACTCGCCTAGCAGCCCGGCAACGAAATCGGCGTCAAGATCAGCGGTGATGAAGACGAAATGACTGGCGCGGTCCGTGTCAGGCCACGCTTCGAGCGTCTGCGGCGGATGCAGGATGTGTTGCACGGCATGCAGAATGACCGGTTGCGACTGCCCCACCACATTGACAATGGCCTTCATTCGCAACAGACGCGCGCCGGCGAATTCGATCAAGCTTGCCACGGCGTCCGCGATGCCCGACCAGTCCATCGGTTGCTCGATACTGAAGCTGAACCCTCGGATCCGTTGGTCGTGGGGCGTCGCGGCGGCTTCCGGCCGACGGCTCAATCCGGTCAACTTGGGCGCGATCGGTTCAAAGCACGACACGCCAAGCCAGTCGGATATCCGGCCGTGACGCGCATCGGGGCGAAAGACGCCAAGATCAAGTACCTGTTCCGGCGCGATCTCGCCATGCGGCACCTCGAGTATCGGCGCGGTCGGATTCAGCCGCGATAGTCGATGCCTCACCGCGAGCGCGGCCTCCGGGCCGGCCAGATCGACTTTCGTCAGCAACAACCGATCCGCCACCGCGACTTGACGTACCGCTTCGAAATGGCTATCGAGTTGCTGCTCCGCGAGCACCGCGTCAACCGTTGTGATCACCGCGTCCAGCGCGTAGCGCCTGGCCACCCATCGGTCGCGCAACAGCGTTTCAACGATGGGCGCCGGCTCGGCAATACCCGTCGTCACGATCACCACGCGCTTGAACGCCGGCAAGGTGCCATCGCCACGTCCCAGCCAAAGGTTCCTCAACGTAGGACCCAGGGAGCCCTGCACCTGGCAACAGACGCATCCACCCGACAACAGCGCCAGCGGGGCGTCGAATTCGCGCAAAATACGATGATCGAGCGCGACTTGGCCGAATTCGTTCATCACCACGGCCGTTAACGGCACCTGTCGGACCAGTCGGCTCAGCAAGGTCGTATTGCCGCTGCCGAGAAATCCCGTCAGTAGGGTAATGGGAATCGCGGAACTCGAACTCATTGCGTCTCAATTCATGCAACTGCGTTGCATATCATCGACGCTCGAGAAACGACTTGCAACCTAGTTGCATCGGAATTTTCATTCGACTGCCCAGGCGCCAGAGTCCCCACGGACAAAGCCCCGCCGCGGCGCGCTCCTCAATCGCGACCAGCCAGGTTCTTACACGCGGCGCATACGCCGAACAAGGTGAGTTCGGAACGACTCAAGGTATACCCCGGCGGTAACCCCACCGCCACCGCCGGCCGCAAGTCTTCCAGACAATAGACGCGCGCGCAGCGTTCACAATGAAAATGCGCATGCCCTTTCGAATGCTCCGACACCGCATTGAAGCGCCAGACCCGATCGTGTCCTTCCACGCGGTGGGCATGACCGCGCGCGACTAGCCACTCAAGCACCCGATACAGCGTGACCCGATCAAGTGCGAGTCCATGCCCAAGCACCGCTGCAACGATCTCGGCGTGGGTCAGCGCGCGCGGCGCGGCCAACAACACCTCCAGGACCACGATCCGGGTGCGCGTGACACGCTCGCCGCTCGCCTTTAGCAAGTCACTGGCGGAAGCCTCGATGGTGAATTCGGACGACATGCGCAACAGTGTAGCATCCGATAACCGCGATCGTACCGCGCAAACAAGAATCACTTGCATTTAAATCAATCGCGAATTATTCTTATTCGCATGACCAGCCAGGGTCGCCATTCCGGACGCACCTCAGCCAGCCAGCCCGATGACTTAAGTTGACCCAACCGAGGTTTTCATGGCCAATCCAGTGCACTCTCAATCGCCGTTGCTGGTTGCCGCGCTGCAACATCTGACCCTGTTTCTGCGCTCGCGGCGCGCCTTCTCGGCCTATCTCGCGATGGCGATGCTGGATCGTCTCTCGCACGATCCCGGTGCGAGCGAAGAGACGCGGGCCGCCGGTCGCAGTCTCGCCGATCGAATCGACACCCTGTGCCGCACGCTCGATAGCGAACCAGGATCGTCTCGCAACGCGCTGCCGTGGGGGGCACGTCATGTGTCGCATTGAACCTGCGTTCGTCCCGTTCGTCGTTAGCGCGGGTCCCATTGCCGTTGACGACGCGGAGCTGCCCGAGCGAGTCGCCACGCCCCAACAAGCTCCGCGCGCCCTCAAGCTGTGGGACCTTGAGCACAAGTTTCATTGCCCGGTGATTGGCACTTGCCTGAGTTTCGACGAACTGAAAAAGATCGCGCGCAAAGCCGGCTACGGTGGCCGCCAGTTTGAGGAATACGATCTGCACGTGGAAGCCGTGGGCATCGCGGAGTCACGCAACGCAATTTCCAAGGCAATGCAAAAGTTGCTCGACCAGAAATACGCGCGCTGGCTCAACCGCTTCGCCGAAGCGCGAACACCAGAACGTTTGTTGGAACTGTGGCGCGAACACCGCGATCGCGGCGAAGTGGCCGGGGCACTATGGGCGATCATGACGCACCGCGCGGCCGACCCGGATACCCGACACCTCGCCTACCGTGACGTCCACATGTTGTCGCATCAGGTCGGCGCCGGCATTGCCGCCGACGTACGCCGGCGCGGCGATCTCGAGCGCGAAAACGCCGCGCTGCGCCAGGAAGCGGTACGCACGGCACGGCAGTATGCCGATACCCTGGCCGAGCGCGACGCACAGATCCGCGAGCAGCAACAAGAACTCAAGACAACTCGTCGCGCGCTGGTCGAACTGGAACGGCTACGAAGCACGCTCGCCGCGCTCGAATCCGGCGCCGCGTTGCGCGAACTCCGGACCCAGGTTGCCGAGCAGGCAGAAGCGCTCGCCAAACTGCAACTCGAAGCTCAACGCGTCGCACGACTGGAGGATGCGCATCAAGCGCTGCTGGAGGCGCATGCCTCGGTTCAACAGCAAGCCGAGACCTTGCGCGAGGAACGCGACGCGCTGGAACGGCTCATGACGCCCGCCTCGCCATGCTCGACCTGCGACCATTCCGAGCTGTGTTCGGACATCGACCTCGCGGGACGTAGCGTGCTCTGTGTGGGCGGTCGGACGGCCGTGTTCGCGCAGTATCGTGAAGTCGTCGAACGATTTGGCGGGCGCTTCATGCTGCACGACGGCGGTCGCGAGGAAAACCTGGCGCGCCTGCCGGAGCTGTTGAACGCCGCCGACGCGGTCATTTGCGCCGCCGATTGTGTGAGCCACAACGCCTACTATCGCCTGAAACGCCATTGCAAGCAGAGCCAAAAGCCCTGCGTGATGCTCAAGCACTCGGGTCTCGCGGGATTCGCGGCCGGCGTCGCACGCCTCGCGATGGGACGGGCGGAAATTGGTGCGCGCGGTAACTGATACGCGTGCCCCCGCCCAACCACTCGATCCTGCCGATACGCCGTCAAGGCGCGCGGCACGCACGCGTCAACTGCCCGGCGCCTCGCCACGGTGCCGAGCCGGTGCTGTCTAGCCTGCAAAATAAACCCGAAGATTTCCAAGGCAGATGAAATCGCATTCCGACAACAGCGCGAACGGCGCGGAGTTCCACGCCGAAGCTCCGGATCACGCGATCCAAACCGACCTGGATGCGCTCGCGCACGCTCGCGTCTATTCCACCGCGGAACTCTTCGGCGCCGATGCCGAAATCGTGATCGACCATCAAGGGCAAACCTACCGTCTACGCATCACGCGCCAGAACAAATTGATTCTGACCAAATAACTCGGAACGCCTACTCCCCAAACACCAGCACCGGACAGCCGATTTCGCGCGCGATCGCGTCAAGCATCACGCTGCCGAGCGCACGCGGTGCGATGCAATACGAGGGCCGGATGCGCCACGCCGAGAGGGCGCCGCGCAGCTGACGCGGATCATCGCCAGGCCCAAGGCGATGACTGGGCACTCTCATGTCCCGCAACCACGCCTCGCGCGCGTCGTTGTCCCCGCCCAACAGAAAGATCTCGATCTGGCCACGCCGTGCCAGTAAGCCGAGCAGCGCCTGCATCGGACCCGCCGGACTGCCCGGACCCGCCCCCCACCAAAGCAGCCGCAGGCGCTTGTCGACTGGGCTCGCGGTCGGGCGAAAATGCCACTCGCGGGCCGGTCCCAGCACCATGACGTCAAAAAGCTCCTCGGCGGTAGGGCTTGGCGCTGGGCCGCGGTGGATTACTTGCAAACTCCAGCGCACGTTCGCGGCCTTGGCGGATCGCGCCAAGTGCGTTTCGATATGGCGCGCCGCCGCGCGCAGGCTACGCAGCATGAGCTCGGCGCCATAGCCGCGATCGAGCGCCGAGGAGATGCCAATTTCGCGCGCGAACGGCAGTCCGGCGACACGCAACAGGTCCATATTTTGTATCAAGCGTCCATGCAACTCGCCGCTTAACAACGCTGCGATTTCGACCGCGAGATCTAGCGCACGCCAGTCCATCGCGCTGGCATCGAGCTCCAGCATGATTCGTAACGGCCGCGGCAAAGCTATCAGGCGCGCCGGACCGGCCAGTTCAAGCGTCGGACCCGGTGGCGTCGGCATTGCCCTTGTCTCCCTGGAAGCGTTGATGTTGCCGCCACAGTTGCTCAACCCGATCCTGCAGAACGCGGTTGAAACTCCCTTCCGAATATTGCCCTTCGGCGTCGGTCGCGCCGGCCGGCAATCCCGTCAAGAGCGCCATGACGTCATCGATATCGCTCGCGATGTAGATCGAAAACCTTCCCGCGTCCACCGCATCGATCACCTCGGCCCGCAGCATCAGATGCGCGCGATTCGCGCGCGGAATAATGACACCCTGTTCGCCATCGAACCCGCGCGCCGCGCAGAGTTCGAAGAAACCCTCGATTTTTTCGTTGACGCCACCGATCGCCTGGATTTCGCCGTGCTGGTTGATCGACCCCGTGACCGCGAGGCCTTGCCGCAACGGCATACGCCCCAGCGCGGAAAGCAATGCACACAGCTCCGCGGTCGACGCACTGTCACCCTCCACCATGCCATACGATTGCTCGAACACCAGACTGGCGGAAATCGGCAATGGCCGCTCGCGGGCGTAGCGATCCGCGAGGCACGCGGAAAGAATCATCACCCCCTTCGAGTGCAGGCTACCGCCGAGTTCAACCTCACGTTCGATATCGATCACCTTGCCCGAGCCGAGGCGCACCGTCGCGGTGATGCGCGACGGCCGACCGAACGCGTAGTCACCGAGTTGCATCACCGACAGACCATTGACCTGCCCAACGCGGCTGCCGGTTGTGTCGACCAACTGAATCTTGCGCCGCAGCATCTCATGAACCCGTTCCCGGAGCTGCGCCTGGCGATACTCCTGACGCCGCACGGCCTCGTCGACATCCTGCGGCCGAATGATCGGTTCTCCGGCCTGAGCCGCGCAAAAATCGGCTTCGCGTAGCCAGTCACCCAGCGATTCCGTATCGAGCGAGAGCTTTTCGCGGTCCTCCACGCGGCGCGAAGACGCTTCGAGCACGCGTCCGACGGCCGCGCGATTGAGCGGTCGGAGCGCCTCGCGCTGCTGAATCGCGGCGATCAAGCGTGCGTACAGCAGCGTGTTCGCCAGGTCGCGCGGCAATTCCTCTGCAAAGTCCGCCGCGACCTTGAACATCAATCCAAACTCGGGGTCGTACGCCTTCAACAAGTAGTACAACAAACGTTCTCCGACCAGAACGACCTTGAGATCCAGTGGAATCGGTTCGGGTTCCAGCGACAGCGTGCTGACCAGGCTCAACATCTGCTCGAGGGTCTGGATTCGGAGTTCGCGGGACGCCAAGGCGCGTTTCAGGCCATCATAGGCGAATGGGTTCAGCAGAACCTTGCGCGCATCAAGCAGTAGATAGCCGCCGTTCGCGCGGAGCAACGCACCAGCCTTGATCAGCGTGAAATCGGTGCTCAGCGTGCCCATTTGCGCGACGTGCTCAATCCGTCCAATCAGGTCGAGGTAGGTCGGATTATCTTCGTATACTACCGGCGCACCATGTGTCTCGGCGTTATCCACCAGCAGATTGACGCTGTAATCGGTCAAATCCTCGGCGCGCTGCTTCACGTTTCGCGAATCCTGACCCTCCTCGGATTGCAGAAACGCCTCGACGTTTTCGATGACGTTGCGCCGAACCGTCTCCAGGTAAGCTCGCACCGCAGGCAATTCGGCATAGTCTTTCGCGAGGCCATTGAACAGCTGACCCACGGTGAGCGTCGACACCTCCTCGTTCAGCGCCCTCGCGCGCTGCCGGTGCTCACGTTGCCACACGGGGATCTGGCGCACGACCTCGCGCAAGTCCTTGCGGATCTCCTCGATGGTCGCCTCGATGCGCGCGCGATCCGCCTCCGGGAGTTGCTCGAAACGATCCGGGCTGATGAGTTCGCCATTCGCGAGCGGTGCGAGGGTGTAGCCCGCCGGCGTGCTCATGATGGCGATGTCGCGCGCTCGGGCACGATCGCCGAGATCATTGAAGGCCTTTTCCTGACGCTCCTTGAACTCCTCTTCCAGCTCCTGCATTCGGGCACGGTGCTCATCGGTTTGAAACGCCGCCGGCAACGCCATCAAGAGATCCTCCACCAGTTGACGCATCTGCAGACGCAACGCCCGCGCGCGCCCCGCCGGCAACCGCAATATCTGCGGCTTTTGCGGATCGACAAAATTATTGACGTAACAGAAATCATCCGGCGCGGTTTGAGCCCGCGCCTCGTGCGCGAGCAGATCACGCGCCAACTGCAGCTTGCCCAATCCTTCCGATCCCAGCAGGTATAGGTTGTAGCCGTCGTGTCGCATGCGAACGCCAAACCGCAGCGCCTCGACCGCACGCTCCTGTCCCAATGCGGTGGTGATCGGTTCCAGGGTCGAGGTATCGTCGAACTCAAAACCCGACAAGTCGCAGCGGTTGCGTAACTCTTCGGGACGCAACCGAATCGCATGCGTCATTTCAGCCCCCGCGTCGACCGGCTTGATCATGGACTCGCCGGTCACAGGCGTCGTTAAAGATACTGTGGCAGTTGACCTCGGATGTCGGTGAGCGAGTGCTGGGTCAAATTCTTGTCCATTTCACCAGCGACCAAATTCTTTACACCTTGACTCAACCCCCCGCGCAGTAATCCCAAAAACTGCGGCGCTGCGATGAGATAAAGCTTTTGAAAGCGACCCGCGTTACGACTCTCCTCGAGGTGATGACAGACCTCACGCGCGAACGCCTCCGCCTCGATGGTCTTGACGTCGGTGGCGGGTTCGATCGCGTGCCTGCCCAGTCCGTGCGAGTCATGAACCCGAGGCGCCCGTTCGCTTTCGAGATCTCGGGCGTGCAGGCGCGAGGCGTAATGCACCCGGTCCTCAATTTCCATCAGCACTGCATTGGGCTTATCGGCGGCTAGAAAGCGCGCGCGCGCGGCGTCGGCAACAACGATCCATACGGTCATGACGTGCCTCCAATTGATGAACTCGTCAATATAAAGATAGCGTGTTTTCTCGCCGACTCCATTGCGTTCGGTCATCGTCGCGCGTTATCGCGGCAGAATGCATCGGCGCGGCACCGGTCGATCTCGATCACGCGCCGGATCGCGCCGTGGCGAAGCAAGATTTTCCGCGGGATCACCGGCGCCCGCGGATCGTCAATGATCGGACGAATCGCGCGAGTCGGGTACCGAACCATGATTAGCACCCGAGATACGATCCATCAACGCAAACATCACGCCCGAGAAAACCAGCGTGACGTGGATGATCACTACCCACATCAGATCATGATCAGTGTGTTGACCGACATTGACGAAATACTTGAGTAGCTCGATGCCGGAGATCGCGACGATCGAACCGATCAACTTCAGTTTAAGGTCTGAAAAGCCGACGTGTCCCATCCATTCCGGACGATCCTCGCTACCCTGGGTATCGATCTTGGAAATAAAGTTCTCGTAGCCGGCGAAAATGATGATCAGCAACAGGTTGGCCACCAGCGTGATATCGACCAGCGTGAGTATCGCCAGCATGGCCTCACTACCACTACCGTCGAATACGATCGGTAGCGTGGCTATGAACGCCTTGATGAATTTCAGCAGCAGTAATCCAATCGCGGCCACCAGACCGAGATAAAATGGCGCTAGCAACCAACGACTGTTGAAAATGAATTTCTCAAGTTCATGTTCGACGCGCTTCATAGGACTCCCTTGGATAGGAAAAATTCTTGACCGGAAATTCGAGCACCCGATATTGCGGTATCGCACTTGGCGATGTACCGCCACTGCGCGGCATCCAACCGGCCATTCGGTGCCGCCGCCGTCCCGTCACGCAAACGCTTGGACGAATTGCATTCCGGGCGACGCGGGTCGCCCACACCTTGCCGTTCGCATCCGCGCCCTCGCGCGATCGATACTTGAGCTTTGACGAAACACGGGGTTCAAAAAGAGGAGGCCGCGTTGGTTCCCGATACCAAAAAAAACGCCGTGCGCTAGGCCCGGCGTAACTTTCACCCCTCTGGAGAAATCACGCGAGCGTCCCGCCCAACATGTTTCTTCTATTGTAGTTATTCGCACGACCTTCACTTGTGCACAGCACAAATACTGGAGGTCGCCACTACCCGATAGGCGTAGCATAAGCCAGACACGAACGAGCGCGCAAATCGTAAGCGTGACTTGATCGAAG
The DNA here is from genome assembly GCA_050329935.1 of Thiotrichales bacterium. Taxonomy (GTDB): domain Bacteria; phylum Pseudomonadota; class Gammaproteobacteria; order UWMA-0217; family UWMA-0217; genus CAYSFW01. The sequence goes on from JBHJOI010000015.1 coordinate 20,506, forward strand.
AACCCTCGGTCGCACGTGGCACAGCAGCAAAAGGCTACCGGTGACACGGGCGTGAACAGAGAACTATTTACCTTTCAGATACCATCGATCATGAAACGTGGCGACCCACTCCGGGCGATAGACCACCATCAGGGTAATGATGAATCCGTTCATCAAGCCCTCGGGGAATGCGAGCAGCCATAGGCTGATCCAGTATTCATCCGCCAGATCGAGCTGACCATATCCAGCCGCGCCGGCCATCAGCAACGATGCAGTCGCTCCGATCAACAGCACCGAGAGGGCGGCGGCAAAAAATGTATTGACAAAAATATAAACAAAAAAATGCCGCGGCAACCGCCGCTGACTGATATACAACAACCCGCGCACCCAAAGTATCGGCAACACGCCCAACAACAACGCATTCGCGCCCCAAAGCTGCCACGGCGCACCGACTTTCCAGGTCGAGACCGCGGTCAGCAACGCGGCGGCAATGACCGCGAACTGCCATTCAAACATCAAACAGAGCGCCGTCAGGCCGAAAAAGTGGAACTCGAACCCGGGTACGACCGCCGCCCGCAGATTCCAGAGCACGAGACTCACGGTCAGCGCACCCAGAAACACGTGCAGCGATTCGGATTCGCGCAAGATGCGCCAGGGCGCCGTCGATAACGCCACGACGAACACGCCGCAGAACAGTGCGAGCGCGGTCCACTCGAGAAAAGGCGACAGCGTATCGGCCGGAATATTCATCGCGCGGAGTGTGGGGTCGGAAAGAGGTATCCGCGCTGACGAAAATCAACCGCGGCATGGCAGGACGTTGGGTTTCTCAATTGGACACCCATTCTACGCCGCTCGTGTCGTGGTACTCGCGGACGCACGCGGCGCCTGCCGCGCACAACAACTCGTAAGCGATCGTGCCGGCGCCGTGCGCCACATCATCGACGGCCAGTCCCGGACCCCAGAGTTCCGCCACGTCGCCCGCGCGGGCGGTCGGCTGCGACCTCAAATCGACCGCCAGCATATCCATCGATACCCTACCGACCAACGCGCAGGCGACCCCGTTTACCAGAACCGGCGTGCTGCCCGCGGTCACTCGGTGATAACCATCGGCGTAACCGATCGCAACCAGACCGACTGGCATATCCTCGGGACAGACGAAGCGCCCGCCATAACCGATCTCATCGCCCCGCCGGTGCAAATTGACGGCCAGTAGCGGCGCGGTGAGTTGCATCACCGGGCGCAAACCAAGCGTTTCCGCGCGCTCGGTCGCGAGTGGCGAACCGCCGTATAACATGATTCCGGGACGCACCCAGTCAAAGCACGCGTCCGGCAACTGAAACATCGCCGCCGAGTTGGCCATCGAGCGGTCAAGACCCAACCCCGCCGTGGCGCCGATGAAACGCTCGAGCTGGCGCAGATTACGTGGATCGTGCCGCAGGTCCGCATTGGCGAAATGACTCATGATCCCGGTGACCGTATCGCCCAGACGCCGCAGCACTTCAGTGGCACAGTCAGCGGCGAATCCCAGCCGCCCCATGCCGGTGTCGAGCTTGACCCAGTAGTCTGGCCGCGACGCGCCAGATTGCTCGGCATAGGTGATCTGGGTCTCGTGATGCACCACCAGCGTCACGGCCTGTCGTGCCGCGGCTTCGTGCTCCTCGAACGAACGCGCGCCTTGCAGCACAAAAATACGCTGGGCGTGACCCGCCGCGCGCAACTGCAACGCCTCGCCGACACACGCGACCGCGAATCCATCGGCCTCGCGCAGCGCCGCCGCGACTTCCAGCATGCCGTGACCGTAGGCATTGGCCTTGATCGCCGCCATGACCCGGCTCGTGCCGGCCAATGAACGGGCGCGTGCGAAGTTGTGCCGTAACGCCGCGAGATCGATCCGCGCGGTTGCGGCGCGCCTCACCGAAAGCCCTCGCTCGAATACACATCGGGCGTGTAGTTCTCGAATCGCGTGAACTCACCCAGGAACGTCAGTCGAACTGTCCCGGTCGGGCCGTTGCGCTGCTTGCCAATGATGATCTCGGCCACCCCCTTGTCCGCCGTATCCGCGTTGTAAACCTCGTCGCGATAGATGAACATGATGATATCCGCGTCCTGCTCGATCGCGCCGGACTCACGCAGATCGGACATCACCGGACGTTTGTTCGGTCGCTGTTCGAGACTTCGGTTCAACTGCGACAGCGCGATGACCGGCACCTTGAGTTCCTTGGCCAAGGCCTTGAGCGAGCGGGAAATCTCCGAGATCTCCGTCGCTCGATTCTCCGTCGAACCCGCCACCTGCATGAGCTGCAGGTAGTCGATCAACACCAGACCCAACTCTTTTTGCTCCCGAACGAGGCGTCGCGCGCGCGAACGCAGATCCATCGGTGTCAGCGCCGGCGTATCGTCAATGAACAACGGCACGTCACGCAAGATCTCGACCGCGCTGCTCAAACGGGGCATGTCATCGTCACGCAACCGCCCTGTGCGTAACCGCTGCTGGCTGATCCGTCCCAATGCGGAGAGCAAACGCAGCGCCAATTGCTCGCCACCCATCTCCATGCTGAACACGGCGACCGGCTTATGCTTCTTGATTGCGGCGTACTCCGCGATATTCATCGCGAAACTGGTTTTTCCCATCGACGGCCGTCCCGCGACGATTACCAAGTCACCCGGTTGTAACCCCGAGGTCATTTCATCCAGATCGGAATACCCCGTCGGCAGGCCGGTGATCGCCTCGTCGCGGTCGCCCATTTCCGCGATGTAGTCAAGGGTATGCTTTACCAGCGAATTCAGGCTACGAAAGCCCGAGCGACCACGCGACCCCATCTCCGCGATCTCAAAAACCTTTCGTTCCGCGTCGTCGAGAATCTCGCGGCTCTCGCGTCCACCGGGGTTGAACGAACTATCCGAGATTTCTCCCGCGATCGCGATCAGTCGGCGCAGCACCGAGCGTTCGCGGACGATGTCAGCATAGGCGCGAATATTCGCGGCGCTCGGCGTATCTTTCGCCAACCGCCCCACGTAGGCGAGCCCGCCCGCATTCTCGAGCTCGCCGCGCGGTTCCAGCCACTCACATAAGGTCACCACGTCAAAGGGTCGACCGAGCTCCGCCAGCGCGGCGATCGCGCGAAAGATCAGTCGATGGTCCTGACGATAGAAATCGAGTTCATCAACCCGATCCGCGACGATGTCCCAGGTCGCGTTGTCGAGCAACAGCCCGCCCAATACGGCCTGCTCGGCCTCGATCGAATGGGGTGGAATCTTGAGATCGTCGACCGGACCCGGGCGACGCGAGGCGAGAACAGGGTAATCTGACATGATTGCGAGCGCGGGCGTTCCAAAACGGCAAGGTCACCATGATAACTCGACGCGAGCCTTGCTGCAGGATCCCTAACGCGCGTGGCAGTCGCGTAGCGGAACGCGAACGGTGTTTTCCGCCGCGCCCGAAGCCCGCCGGCAATGCACCCGCGCGGCCGCACAACGGGATTCTCGGATGATGGATCGTGCGGCAATACCCGCGCCGGTCTGTTGAATCGTGTGACACGCAGTCGGCTCGAACGCGCCATCCCTCGCGACCGATCGTACGCACCTGCCGAATAATCGACGACGATCTCGGGCGACTATTGACGTGAAACGCCCGATTCACGGGCAGTGCCGCTCCAGGTTGGGTCGGCCGGAGTTCGGCCGCACGGACGCACCCGTCGAGCCCCTCCCCGGATGCGCTTACGCCGTCTCCCGCCCAACCGACCCAGGGCGGCTTGCATCCTCCGCGGCGGCGTCCTTGCCATGAGCGTTAGGCCGGAGCCACGCGACGCAGGCGCCGATCGTGTTGCTAACAGCACACCGACCAACCCTACCGCGATCGCTATCGATCGCGGGACGCCGTTCAGGCTTCGGGTACGATATTGACCTTGATGGTCGCGTCCAGCCCGGAGTGCAGGTGTATATCGACCTCAAACTCACCCAAGTTGCGAATGGGACCTTCCGGCAAACGCACTTCGCGCTTCTCGACCGGCACTCCGGCCGCGGTCGCCGCGTCGGCGATCTCACCGGGACCCACCGAACCGAACAACTTACCTTCGTTGCCCGCGTTCGCGGCGATCGTCAAGACCAGATCAGCCATCGTATCCTTACGCGCCTGCGCCACCGCGAGTCGCTCGCCAACCTGCTTCTCGAGCTCGGCGCGGCGCGCCTCGAACTCGGCAATGTTCGCGGTCGTCGCGAACTTGGCCTTGCCACTCGGGATCAGAAAATTTCGGGCGTACCCCGAACGCACCTTGACCTTGTCGCCAAGATCTCCTAGGTTTTCAACCTTGTCCAACAGAATAATTTCCATCCAAATCACCTTTCGTCGTTGAGACGTACAAAATTCTTGAGCCTAGGCTCCGCGAAGCCGACCGAGTTAATCAGGGCGTCGAGGAACCATCGAAGCGTCGGCGGAAATCGGCAAAGGCATCCATGATTCCGAGCCCCGACAACAACAATGCCATTGGCCACAGCAATAACACCATCAAGGCGTACAGCCCGACCAACCAACCGCGATGCAACCCGCGGCTCGCCACCGTGTGGTGGACAACCGCCAGCCCCTGCATCGCAAACACTGCGATCAAAACCAACGCGAGATCGCTCGGTAACGCATGATCGTTCGCCAAGGTCAGCGCCGACACTACGATCGCCACCATCGCGGGCCAGGCCCCAAGGCGAAACGCATGAAACTCGGAACGAAATCCGCCCGGGTTGAACAATTGCGCCTGGATCGCCCGCGCCAACATCAGCGTGATCAACGCCCCCAGGACACTGGACGCAAACATGACCCCGGTCAGATGCCGGGCGATCGCTGCGAATCCGGCTCCCATCGGCCGCGACGCGTCCCCGGTTTGTTCCAATACCGGCCGCATCAGTTCGGTTAGTCGCTGTTCCCAGAACGACGCCACATCCGGCACCATCGCATGAACCAAAATCACGCCAATCAAGCCAATCAGGATCGCCATCTGAGACGTTAACGTCCAGCTTGTCGAGCGACGCAGAATCGAGGCCAACAGCACCACGGGCGCCCACTGCACTACGGCGTAGACACCCCCAATCCAGATCGGAAAGCCCTGCAACAGTCCGCCCAGCGCGAGCAACACCGCGCCTGCGACCATCACCAGCAACGCCGTGTTGTGCCCAAGCCGCAGGGTGACCAACGCCATCACGGTTCCGCTCAGGATACTGAGCGGCGGAAACGCCAAGGCCAGTACCGCGAAGCCAACGGTTGCAAGCACCGCTTGCGGCATCCCCGCAAGGACAAAGCGACCCAGTGATTGCAAGATCATGATTTCACCTTGGCGCAGCGCCGCTTGAGGTTGGACGCGTGCCCACCCTCGCGTCGAAGCGGCGCGTCCGGCCGTCGACTCGTTGAACGTTAGTGCTGGTCGGTGAAACCCATCAGCGCGAGAAACCGCGCACGCTTGATCGCGGTGGCCAATTGGCGCTGAAACCGGGCACTCGTGCCCGTCACCCGCGCCGGTACGATCTTGCCAGTCTCGGTCAAATACTGCTTGAGTGTCTCTAGATCCTTGTAGTCGATCTCGGTTACGCCTTCGGCTGTGAAACGGCAATAACGCTTACGTTGACTGAAACGTGCCATAACTATCTACCTCAAAATCTGTCGTGCCAGGAATGCTGTTTGAACGGCGCCGGAATCAGGTCGCGGCCTTGTCGCCGGAATCGTCGTCATCCGAATCATCGGTATCATCGGCCGTATCCTCGCTCGCTCGCGGACGGCGCGGTGCGCGGTCCGATCCGCCCTCATCGCCACGAACCAGCAACGAGGGTTCGGTCACGGCATCGTCGCGACGCATGATCAAGTGACGAATAACCGCATCATTGAAGCGGAACGCGCTTTCGAGTTCGGCGTGGGTCGCCGCGTCGCATTCGACGTTCATGAGCACGTAGTGTGCCTTGGGCACTTTGGAGATCGGATAAGCCAGTTGGCGCCGCCCCCAGTCCTCGAGACGGTGAATCTTGCCGGCGGCACCCTCGATCAGGCTGCGATAGCGCTCGACCATGGCCGAGACCTGTTCGCTCTGATCCGGGTGTACCAGAATGACTATTTCATAATGTCGCATCGAACTCTCCTTCTGGGTTGTGGCAGTCTCCCGGCGGGCCGGTGAGACAAGGAGCCGGGGTGGTAAAAAGCGTCGTAGCTTAGCTGGAGTCTGGCGTCATGGCAACGCATTTTCGAAGGTGTCGCGCCGTGATCGCGCCCGGGGCGTCATGCTTGAAAATTTTCGATACGCCTATATGTCATTGGCAAGTTCAACCCTCAGCTCACTTTAAGGAGGCTAAGACAATGGCACTAGTTACTTATGACCCATGGAATGTTTTCGAGCAAATGCGCAAGGAAATGGATCGCGCGATCGCCAATCGCAATGACGAAGGCAGCAAGGTCGCGACCGCCGACTGGGCGCCCGCAGTGGATATCAAGGAAGATCCGGATCAGTTTCTGCTGCTGGCCGATATTCCGGGTGTTGACCCGAAGGATATCGAGGTGCACATGGAAAACGGCGTGTTGACCATCAGGGGCGAACGCAAGTCGGAATCCAAGGAAGAGCACGCCGGATATAAGCGAGTCGAACGCGTATACGGCTCGTTCTATCGGCGCTTTTCGCTACCCGATACTGCGGACGCGGAACGCATCTCGGCCCGCAGCCAGAACGGTGTGCTCGCCATATCGATTCCGAAGCACGAAAAGGTGCAGCCGCGCCGGATCGCCGTGGCCGGTGAGTAAATGAGCGCGGGCAACCGCGCATACAGGCAACGCCGAGGCACGCGTTAAGCGTGACTCGGCTTTTTCTCTCACAATCGCTGGACACAGAGTGCTGGCGGGTTCAACGAGCGACACGTAGTGATTTTGCCCGGTATCGGTGACGCGCGGGCGGTCTGGGTTGCCGCGCGCTATTGTTCATCTTTGCCCTGACGGCCGGGCGCCTGCACCCCATGCTCACGAATCACGACTCGGTTGTCGCCTGTTCGACGTGGCAGTCCGTGCAACCGATCGTTTTTAGAAACTGGCGTAATTGCATAACGGAGCCGGTGGTGAAATAGCGCACCGTACCCTGGTGTATCTGCGTGCCCGCGAGACCTTGTGCCTCCAATCGCCGACCCAACTGCGCCGCGACCGCGGGTCCGGTGTCGATCACCGCGACCGCGTCGCCGACGCGCGAGCTGATCTCCGCAGATAGAAATGGATAGTGCGTGCAACCGAGCACCAGCGTATCGGCCCCGCGTCGAGACAATGGATCCAGATATCGATCGAGTAATCGCCGCGTTTCCGAGGTCGCGAATGCGCCACGCTCGACCTGTTCCACCAAACCCGGGCAAGCCTGTGCGATGACTTCGACGCCGTTCGCGTGATCCGCAAGCAGGGCCTGAAATCGCTGACTACGCACCGTACCCGCTGTCGCCAGCACGCCAATCACGCCGGAACGGGTCTCGCGCACCGCCGGCTTGACGCCCGGCTCCATCGCCACGATCGGCAAGGTATAGGCCGCGCGCAGCACCTCGACCGCCGCGACCGTTGCCGTGTTGCAGGCCACCACGATCGCCTTCGCGCCTCGTTCCAGCAAGAACTCGACGCAGCTTCGCGCACGTTGCTGGATCCGCGCCTCGGTCTTGTCACCATAAGGCGCATGGGCAGAGTCCGCCAGGTAGAGCAGATCCTCGTGCGGCAGCGTCGAACGAATCGCCGCGAGCACGCTCAAGCCACCCACGCCAGAATCGAAGACGCCAACCGGGGCCGGCATCGCTGGGCGTTCGCTCAACCGGCCCGTTTCCAGCGCGTGCCGCCAGCGCCGTCCTCAAGCACGATGCCCGCCTGTTGCAGCTGGTCGCGCAAGGCATCGGCACGTGCGAAGTCACGCGCCGCTCGCGCCGCTTGACGGGCCGAGATCAAGGCCTCGATCTCGGTGTCCGAAATGCCCTCGGCTGTCGGCGGCTGCCACCGGAACCACTCCTCGGGCGCTTGAAGCAATACGCCAAGTAGTTCGCCCGATGCCAGCAACAAACCTTTGAGACGGCGTTGCTCCAGCGGGTCTTCCGCCTTGTTGAGTTGGCGCGCGAGCTCGTGCAAGCGGGCGATCGCGAGCGGCGTGTTGAGATCGTCCCGAAGCGCCTCGAAAAACACCTCGTCGACCGGCATCGTTTCGGTGACGACGTCCGCGACCGCACGCAGGGCGTTATACAAGGTGTCCAGACTCGCCCGCGCTTGCTTGAGCGATTCCTCCGACCAGTCCAGCGGTGAGCGGTAGTGCCCTGAAAGCAACGCGAATCGCACGGCCTCACCGGGCGCCTGGGCCAGTATTTCACGCAGCGTGAAGAAATTGCCGAGCGACTTCGACATTTTTTCACCGCTGACGGTGATGTAACCGTTGTGCAACCAATAGCGTACGAACAGGGCGCCATCGTGAGCGCACTGACTTTGCGCGATTTCGTTTTCGTGGTGTGGAAAAATCAGGTCCTGGCCACCACCATGGATATCAATCGTTTGCCCCAAGTGGGCCTCGATCATGGTCGAACATTCCAGGTGCCACCCCGGACGCCCGATGCCCCAGGGGCTCGCCCACCCCGGCAGATCGGGGGTTGACGGCTTCCACAACACGAAATCGGCCGGATGACGTTTATATGGCGCCACCTCCACCCTTGCGCCCGCGATCATGTCGTCCATCCGACGGTGCGATAGCCTGCCGTAGTCCGGCATCGACGCGATCGCGAACAGCACATGGCCCTTGGCCACATAGGCGTGGCCATTGGCGACCAAGGTTTCGATCATGCGGATCATGGCGTCGATGTGATCCGTCGCGCGCGGCTCAATGCTTGGCGGCAGCGTGTTGAGCTGCGCGATGTCCTCGTGAAACGCCGCGATGTACCGGTCCGTCAAGGCTCTGATCGGCTCGTTGTTCGCGCTCGCGGCCTGGTTGATCTTGTCATCGACGTCGGTGATGTTGCGCGCGTAAACCACCTCGGGAAACAACGCCCGCAGCACCCGGAACAGCACGTCAAACACGACGATGGGGCGCGCGTTGCCGATATGGACGAAGTTGTAAACCGTGGGTCCACAGACATACATCGTGACCCGTTCCGGATTCAGCGCCTCGAAGACTTCTTTTTGGCCCGACTCGGTATTGTATAGCGCAAGCGTCATGACAGAGAGTGATCCTATTGCCTGAAGACAACGCCGCGAAGCGGCGCAAAGGCCGGATTATAACGCAGGAAATGCGCGAACGCGGCTTGCCGAGACGCCCCCCAGATGCGCGCCGCTCGCACTGCATTGCCGCGCGACCGCAACCCAGCCATCAGGCGCATAACCCGCTGACGTTCGACGATCTTAAGGACATCGACGCCCCATCGGCGCCCTGACCGAACAAGGCGCGGATTAACCCAATCACCCGCGAGCGCTGGATCATCGTTGCCGTTGATCGCCAGTAACGTGCAAATGCGGTGCTCGGAAATCCTGATAATCGACCACACGCGCGGCGGCAACGGCCGCGCGGGAAAAAACCCACCCGCTTAAGCGCTACGGATTCGGACACCCCTCGCATCGGACAGAAGCTGCTCCGCCTTGAACCTCGCATAGTTCGCGTGAATGGCGCGCGAACGCTCAGCGTGATTGCTTTCAATGCTGTACTTTCGCGCAACCGCGACCGCGGCCGCAGCACGCCGAGGCAAATCACTCCGATCGCCAGCCAGGGCGCTCAAGGTCGTAACCAGATCATCCGGCTCACCTGCGCGGACCGGAAATCCGCCGCCTTCCGCAATGTAGTCCCTCATGCCGAGCGTACTCGATGCAATCACCGGCGTGCCCTGACTCATGCTATCGAACAGAATTCGCGGTTGTTCGTCCGACAACGACGGAATCACGATCACATGGTAATTGCGCAAATTTTCGAGGAATCCATGGTCATAAGGAAGCGTGCCGCGATAGCGAACGCGCATTGGCCCTGCGGCGATTGCCTCGAGCGCATGCAACTGATATTGCAGTTCGCCTTTCCCGTAAACATCAAATTCGAGTGCAACGCCGCGGTTCGCAAGGGTGTGCAATGCCCGCAAGAGCACGGCGATGCCCTTTGATTCCGTGAGACGCGAAAACACCGCCGCGCGCAACGGTGTCGATGGCTGCATTTTCGTGAACCACAGCTGATCAAACTCCGATGGGGTGATGACATCCCGCCCATGCACGTACACGTAAGGTAAGACGTGAACGTTGCCGTGACCGGCGCCTAGCAGACGCGTCGCGGACTCGCGATAGGACACAAACGCGACGTTAGCGCGGAGTAGGCAGTGATGTGCCATGCGCGCAATCACATGCGACCGCAACCTGGCGCGCCGCGAGGGGTGTTCGCCCAACTGTAGCGCAATATTCTCAACGAAATGAATAATGAAACGCCGATAAAGTCGCGCGATCGGAGTGGCGAGCAGTCCATAGGGATACACATGACCGCCGTCGATCACATCCGAGTGAACAAAGGTGCAGCGCGCGATCGCGCGCCAAAGTCTCCAGGTGACCCGCGGCAAGTTCAGGATCGCGTCAATAATCCCATTGTCGGCCGGCAGCGGCACCGACTCGGCAGTCACGTCATCGGGGACGATGTCATCGAACGCGTGCAACACCATGCCAACGGGTGCCGGGCGCACGGGTGCCGCCAGTATCAGATGCTTGATATAGTGAAAATGCTGTTCGAGATCGTTACGCCAATCGTCGCTCACATAGAGCTTGCCGTCGCCCTTGTCGAAGAACGGACAAGACACAACGATGAGGTAAGGATCCGCTAACTGGAATTCGCTCGGGTCCGCTACCGCGGCTAAGTTGATTCCGGAAACCGCCGTTTCACCGGTCTGCCGTTCGCCGTTTTCCCCGTTGATTGTGTCCGTTTCGGACACCACGCCACTATGCATCGCCTTCCCCTTCCGCTTGCCTCACCCCAACTTAATCTGGTTGCATCCCTGCGCGATTACACCGGAACCGTCACCGCTCGTACCCCTCTTGTCGTCGCGTCCTTGCATGGAACAACACATCACCTCGACACCGCAAAAATACAAACCACAAAATGCCCATAGGCGTCGCGATCCTTAAGCTGTGGCGAAACAATTGTTACCTTCACCACAAGTCTCCCGCAGTTCATCAACGGATGACTTTGGACTTGCTCACATTATGATGTAATTCGACGTCATTGACGTCCAGTTCGTTCGGACGCGCGTTCAGCAAGCTGCGATCGCGGACAGCCGCAGCGATTGTTGATCCTTGGTCGCTGTAAAGTAGGCTTTTCCGCCAGATGCACGCGAAGACGGTTAGACTGTCGTCCAGCGTAACTCCAATGGTCCAGGAGCTATTTCCCAAACGCGCTCAAACAAACACTCAGTGCTCGACCGAACCACCGCCGATCGAGGCGTGCGAGGCGGCGCCAACGACACCCCACAGCGTAGGTGCGCGGACGAAACGCACCAGAAAAGTAACGCGTGACCTTCAAACTCGCGAGCACTCGGGCCGTTCGCGCGAAGCGCCACCATCTCCAAGGCTGTTCGATATCCGCGTACGATTCCATGTACATGAACACCGCGCATCTACCGAACGCCAGCTGTTTACCGCTGGGTGATGATGACTTCCACCCGTCGATTCTGCGCACGACCTGCTGCGCTTGCATTGTCCGCGACTGGCCGTTCGGGTCCAAGGCCGAGGGTGGTGATTCGGTCGCCGTTGACCTCATGCGTGATCAATGCCTCACGGACCGCGGCCGCGCGCTCGGCCGACAGACGCTTATTGTTTCTTGACGACCCCGTATTGTCGGTGTGGCCCTCGAGTCGGATATGCACTTGCGGATAAGCCTGCATCGTCGTCGCGAGATCCACGACGATTTTCATGGACTCATCCGCGATCCGAGAGGAGGCGCGTTCAAAGCTCAGTCCGTCGAGAATGAATGTCGCCGGTACCGCCGCGTCGCGTGTAGTCAGGAACTGAACGATCTGATCAACAGGACTACCTTCGCTTAACTCGAGTGTCGCGCCATCGGGTAATTTAACGCCCCTGATCTTCTCGACCACCTTATCTGTCACCGCACCGACCGCACCCACCAAACCTTGCGCCGCTTGCGCCGCGGCCTCGCCAGAACTGCGCGCGCTGTCCACGGCCGTGGCTATCGCGTCCGATGTAGGCTCAACCGCGCCCGGCGTTTCGGTTTTGGAAGCGTCTGGCGTCGGCGTGGCGACGTCATCGGCCGCCACCTCCGGTGTTGCCTCGGGTGTTTGCGTCGGCGCCGGCGTAGATTCGCCGGCGACATCGGGCGCAACCCTCAGGTCGACGCTGGCTGCATCGTCCGTGCGGATTTGGGTAACGGCGGAGGGGGGCTCATCGGCCACGGCCTTCGGCTCACTCGCGGGTTCAACGCTCACGCTCGGCGTCTGTTCCGAAACCGCCTGCCGTGAGTCACTGAATCGACTCCAGAATTCGCGATCGCACATCGTCAACAGTCCCAAGGACAGCAGCAGCACTAGCAGCCAGGCGAGTATTTTCCATCCAACGGAGACGCCCGACTTGGTCGGTACGCTCATATCTTCCGCGCGCGTACTCCGACTCCGCTGGCGGGCCGGTTCTGAAAACTGCGCGCTCACCGTGGCCGCGCCATCGAATAATTCCGCGCCATTGGCGGCACCCAAGGCCGCGAGTACGCGAGGATCCAGAGTCGATTCAAGAAAGCGGCCCTGACCCGCGAGCAAGGCCGTGAAGCCCTTGGCGTCGAGATTTTCGCGCCAGATCAATTTCTTCAGATTGGCCGCCCACAACGGCAGAGCGAGATGCAGCCAGTTTCCCGCGAGCGCTTCGTCGATACCGGAGATGTCGCTTAATGATCGCTTTAGCAGCGGCGCACGATCGCCAAACACTGATCGAAGCAGCCGCTTGCCGTGCGTCATCAGGCGCTCGGTCGCCTCACCGCCGACCAGGCCGGCGAGCGGATTGCTGACCAAACTGGTATCGATCGATGGATCGGTCACGGCATCGAAGAGTTCGCGCGCGCCGTGCTCGGTACTCGCCCGCTGCACCATGCCCGCCAACAGCGAGGGCAGGAGTCGCGCCACCGTGGCTTCGGCGTCATCGGCCGTCACGCCCAGCAGCGACGGGGCGCGCTCGGTCAACTGCGCTGCCACCTGTTCCTTCAATAGTTCTAGTAAATTCATCGACGTAACAACCCGTTGTTGATGCGGCACGTGCGCAATCGGTCAGAGCCCGTATCTGAACACACTGCACGCCGAAGTGCATCCCGAACACGCGCGTTTGATGACCCGTGGAGCCTCGCGCGGCGCCCCCAAGTATAGCGAGCCACATTCGGAGAAGCGAAAACCAAGTGTCCCCCGAGCACGCTGGCGGCAATCCCATGCTCGGGTACAATTCCGGCTTCCGATCCCTTTACGAGTCACTGCGCCGATGACACGAGAAATCATCCAAACCGAACACGCGCCTCAGGCAATTGGCACCTACTCTCAAGCCGTCAAGGTGGGTGCGACGGTCTACCTATCGGGCCAGATCCCGCTCGATCCCGCGACCATGCTGCGGGTTGATGGCTCCATCGAGGTTCAGATACGCCGGGTATTCGAGAACCTACGCGCGGTCGCCGAAGCGGCGGGTGGTTCGCTCGCGGATATCGTCAAACTCAACGTATTCCTGACAGACCTAGGTCATTTCCAGGTCGTGAATACCGTAATGGCCGACTACTTCAGCCCCCCCTACCCCGCGCGGGCAGCGGTCGGTGTGAAGGCGCTACCGAAAGATGCCGAAGTCGAAATGGATGCCATCATGGTGATCGGCGCCTGATCACCCGAACCGTCACTCAGCGCCCGGCGCGGCGAGCTCGCGTCGATGGCGCCAGATCCGGATGAATGGCGAAAAGATCGAAAGCAATAAAATGATCATCGCCGCGAACAGTTGACCCCGCGTCACCAACACGATCACCAACCCAAACGCCAACAACATCGAGAGCGTGCTATCGATTAGCGTCCCCTTGATCAGGCGTCGGCGCGTCGCATCGTCCTCGCGCCCGGTAATGAACAGAAAGCCGACCGGCAGCAAATAGTGCAGCGGCGCATAGAACGCGACAATGATGAGCCATACGACGATGTCGTTCACCGGACCTCCGTGGACAATCATCAGGTTGGAAAACAGTACACGCCCGGCACTCGGATCCGGGCCTCGCAATGTAGCGAAGATCCCACCTAAATTCGAGCCGAACCCGCCGCGACGGTCATCCCCTTGTTCAGCATGATACCTCGGATGCTGCATTGCCGCGGTACACCATCGCGACCCGACAGACCATCACCGCGACGCTCGACCCGCATCCGGTCGCTCGCTCCGCGACACGTAAGTCACGGAACTCGGCAGAAATTTGAACGCGGAAAATGACACATTCTGAGACGACCTTCACGCTTGCAACAAATAGTCCAATGCAAGCCCAGAATCGTCTTGTCCATATCTTCAAACCGTCATATTTTTGTAACATTGATGGGTATCCGATAATCATAAAACTACATACCCGTACCAGCCTTGCTTCAACTAGCCTGACTCTGAAACTGGGCGTGTATTGTGGGAACTTATTTCACACGTCTCGCGCGTGGCTTATCGAATTACAAATGGCTGCTGGCGCTCAATATTTTTCTGATTTCGCCGATCCTCATTCACGACGTAAAGGTACTTGACGGGCTTTCCGGTTTGCGCGATCCCGTGGTACTTTTCAACCTGACAATCTCTGGATTGCTGCTGATTTCATTTCAGCTGCTATTCAAGCGGCCGTGGAAGTTCCATCTCATTATTTTCCCCCTCTATATCGTCGTAGCGGCGGAGCTATTCCTGATCTGGAAGTTCGATGCTCGCCTCACAACGAGCTACATCGCCATCGTCCTGAATGAAACCGAGCACGCGGTGGAATTTCTTGTCAATTTCCTACCCGAGCTCGTAGGCGGGAGCACGCTCTTTCTACTCCTTTATGGGTTACTTATGATCAAGAGCCGTGGCGCCACGCATGCCCTCGATCGACGCTTGGCCTTGCTGCCGTTGACTCTTTTTTTGCTGACGTACGCGGCAACCATAGTTCGCCAAATGAAGGTAATACCCGCCGAATTTGAGCTCGCGCTGATGGATGTTCTGGCACATGACAAGAACAGTCCATTCGGCGTTCTTTCCCAGGGGGTTTTGGCTTACCAGCTCAATCTGCAGGCACAGCGCAATTACGCCTTACGACGCGATTTCCGCTTTGGAGCAACGCGTCCAGGCGCACCGACCAGTCCGGAGCTGCACGTACTGGTCATCGGTGAATCGTCCCGACCAGACCACTGGGGTATCAATGGCTATGCGCGGAACACAACGCCCAGGCTCGCGCAGACCGAACGTCTTGTGTCATTTACCGATGCGATCGCGGAGGTCGCGCTGACGCGATTATCCGTTCCATTGCTCCTGACCCGCGCGAACGTGGCCAATCGCGCAAATTTCGCCGCGGAACGGTCGATTGTATCTGCGTATCGTGAAGTGGGCTTTGAAACCTACTGGCTATCGACGCAGCAGTGGGATGCGTTTACCTCCGAGGTCAACCACTATGCCTCCGAAGCCCAACACCTGCGCTACTTCGAACGGCGTCATGACGCGGTACTACTCGAACAGCTGGACAACGTGATCGCGACACACCAGGAGCCCGATGCAAAGATCTTCGTCGTATTGCACACCCAAGGAAGCCATATGGACTATTCCAAGCGCTATCCAGACGAGTTCATACTTTTTCCGCAGAATCTGGCAGGTAGTCACAAGGAATGGTTAGTCGATACTTATGACAACAGCATTTATTACACGGACTATTTCCTATCCGAATTGATCGCGCGTCTGGAGCGGTTTCAAGGTCCATCCTCGCTGCTCTACACCTCGGATCATGGTGAGAATTTGATGGACGATGAGCGCGGATTGAAAAGTCATTTTCAAAATAACGAATACGACCTGCCGATTGCATTGCTATTCTGGGCCTCGCAACGATACGACGCGATATTTCCATCCAAACTCAGCGCCGGGCGTATCCATGCGAATGCGCCGATCAGCACCGCGAATATTTTCGACACCTTGCTCGATATCGCGGGAATCGAACTCCCAAACCATTCGCACGCGCGCGGAAGCGTGCTTGGCAACGAACTGGTTGCCACGCCGCGCTTGGTACAAGCGACCGGAGATTCGATTCGGGATTACGACGAGACTCCGAGACACGCCATCGTGTTGGTACAGTCCGCGACCACGGTGCAAAGCCGCCGCGACGACGTGCACCCCACCGGAGCGAAACTCGAGCAAACCAACGAAGCGAAAGCGCGTTGACACGCGATGGCTCGCCGCCACGCTTGTCGGCTGTAACGCGATGTTGGCCTTACTCGGGCGGCGTCACCGGAACTTGATACTTTTTCAATTTCCGATACAAAGTGCTGCGGCTCATCAACAACCGCTGCGCGGTCAAGGTGAGATTCCAGCGGTTACGTTCAATCTCCTGCAGAATTGCCTCGCGTTCCGCGGTTTCGAGGGGGCTCAACTCGGCGATGTCCGACACATCCGGCATGGGCATTGAAGGACTCGAACCCGTGCCTGGTGCGACGATCTCCCGTGGCAGGTCGGCCACCCGTATGATGTGGTCGTCGGAAAGTGCCAATGCGGTACGGATCGTGTTTCGCAGCTCCCTTATATTGCCCGGCCACGCATAATTCATCAGACACTCGAACGCTTTATCCTCAATCGACACCGGCCCCCCGGTGTCGTTCTCGATCGCGAGCACGCAGCGAATGATCGCATCCACGTCCTCGCGCTCGCGCAGCGGCGGTAACGTCAGGGTGATACCATTCAAGCGATAGAACAAATCTTCCCGAAACTCGCCGGTGCGCGTCATCTCCCGCAGATCACGATGTGAGGCACTGATGACGTGGAGATCCACCTCGACGGCCGTCTGCGAACCCAGCGGCAGAATCTCTCGGGTCTCGAGCACGCGTAACAAACGCGTCTGCAAATGCAAAGGCATGTCACCGATCTCGTCGAGAAACAAGGTGCCGCCGGAGGATTCGAGCACGCAACCGCGCATACCTTCACGCCGCGCACCTGTGAAAGCGCCTGGCTTGTATCCGAACAACTCGCTCTCGATCAGCGACTCCGGAATGGCCGCGCAATTGAGTGCGATGAAGTTTTTATCGCGACGCGTACTCGCCAGGTGCACGGCACGCGCGAACTCTTCCTTTCCGGTACCGGTTTCGCCCCTCAGCAATATATAAACCTTCTTGTCCGCGACGCGGCGCGCGCAACGCGTGTTGTAGGCCATGCGTTGGTCGCCCCCCCCGAGCGCACGCAAGTCCAGACAATCCTTGGTTGCGACATAGGGAACCGTGACCGCGGATTTGGCCTTTTGAATTCGGCCGTTCAAACAGCCGCTCGCCGACGGCGACACGCGTCGCTGCACGGTGGCGAGAAATCGCCGCCCCTGGCGCACGTCCCGGAGGGCGTGGACCGCCAGATCCTCACCCGGAGCAGACATTCTCAAGTGATTTGTATTGACAGAAAAAATCTCATCGATGGGTCGATTGATCAACGCGACCCGATGATCGATCTCCAGATAACTGAGCGCACGATCGTTTACCGCGATAACATCACCGTTGTCGTCGAGGGCGAGCAGCGCCTCGATCCCTATACCTAGAAACTCCGACCGCGGATGAAAGCGGATCAACGTGGCGTTCTGAAAATAGCGCTGGAAATACTTATACTCAATGAAATTGGCGGACATTTGTACCAGAGCCCGCGTATGTATCTGATTGCGCTTTTGGCCTTCCACGCCAAATGCGGACACATCGAGCACACCTATGACGTCACCATGCGGATCGTGAATCGGCGCCGAGGTGCAAGTTAGGTCGCCGTAGTCGCTAAAGAAATGGTCGGCCCGATGCACGATGACCGGCCGCCGCGTTTGCAGACAAGTTCCCATGCCGTTGGTGCCCTGGCGCTGCTCACTCCAGACCGCACCTGGCAAGAGATGATACTGGCGAAAAACGCTGGCAAGTTTGGGATCACCGATGGTCTTGAGCACCACGCCGTCGGCATTGGTGAGGACGATGATGTAACCGGACTGGTCGGTTTGGGCGAACAGATCGCGGCACTCCTGTTCCGCCAAAATAAGAAGTTCGCCCGCATGCTCTTGTGATTCTCGCATCGCTCCGAGGCTCAAGACCTCGCCTTCCGGCCGACAGGTGGGTTCGAGCCCGAACTGCCGCACACATCGCGTCCACGATTCGATGATGTAATCCTCTGGTGCACCGACCGGATTATCACAAGGCCGGCTTACGAAGCGACTCACCCAATGGCCATGCTCTTCGGCACCTGATGTCATTAACTCTGGCTCCTCTCGTGTCGATGGTCGCCGCGATCCCTGCGAGATTGTAATTTGATGACCGGACTTTGCCGGTTGAGACGATCGGTCAGACTACCCGTGCCGATCTGTCACTTTATATAGACCATCCAGCGCTTAAAGCAAAACCAACACAAACTGTAACGCGGGTGTTGGGACCGTCGCGCGGATGATGCAGTGGATTACCACGCACGGGTGTTGACTCGTTCCATTGTCGCGCCCCGGATAACACGCCGGCCGGTTTCCAAGGCCGCCGCGCAAGCGTGGCATGGTTTCTGCTCATCCGACGTTGCGCCTAGCGGTTCGGGATCAAACGACCATGCATCGCATCACCTCAAGCTCCATACCGAGGCTGGCTGATGGTTTGCGCGTCAGTTGGGACATCGACGAAGCCTCGTTCGTGCTCCTTTATCCGGAAGGCATGGTGGTGCTCGATACGCTTGCGGATCTGGTGCTACGCCACTGCGACGGGTCGCTGACTGTCGCGCAAATCATCGCGAAACTGACCAGCCACCCGGACGATGCGAACACCGCACGGCGAGTCTGGACGCACCTCGCGCTCGCGGCGCACCGTGGCTGGATCATCTTCGACTGAGCAGCGCGACCTCAACCAGGCCGTTTGATCTTGCTGACCACACCCCGCTGCGGATCGTATCCCCAGACCGCCGCGACGAAAAAGATGCCCAGCGCCACCGTCACGACAAGCGCCGAAACGGTGTTGAACTGTCCATACAACGCGAACCGAATCAACTCAACCGCGTGTGTGAACGGATTGAAACGCGACAAGTGATAGACGATTTCCGCGCCTGACTCTTGCAGCTTCCACAACGGGTAGAGCGCGCTCGAAATGAAGAACATCGGAAATATTACGAAATTCATCGTGCCGGCGAAATTCTCCAATTGCTTGATCGAGACCGACAACAGCAATCCCAACGCACCTAACATCAATCCGCCGAGCACCAGCGCCGGTAGCGCGTATAGCCAACCGATCCAAGGAATATCAACCTGAAACGCGACGCACAGCAGGAGGAACGCATAGGCTTGCAGAACCGACAACACCGTCCCGGCCACGAGCTTGCTGAACAACAAATACCAGCGTGGCATCGGCGCGGTCAGCAACAACCGCATGATGCCCATTTCGCGGTCATAGACCATCGCCAACGACGATTGCATGCCGTTGAACAACAGCACCATGCCGAGCAGTCCAGGCACTATGTAAACCTGATACTCGATATAGGTCTCATAGGGCGGAATGATCGAAACCCCGAACACATTTTGAAATCCGGCCGCGAACACGACCAACCACAGCGCCGGGCGCACCAGCGCGGATAACAAACGCCCGCGCTGACGCCAGAACTTCATCACTTCGCGGCTCACCACCGCGAACATTGCCCGCAAGTATTTCAAGGCGCAATCCCGCACTCGGTTTCGCGCGCGTCGAAGCCCAGCGTGTCGAGGTTATTTTGATCGTGCAGAAATCCTTCGATGGGCGCGCGTTCGATCACCCAGTTCGTGGTAGTCAGAAATACCGGCTGGCGCAGTTGTCGATTCCAGCCACGGAACGATAGCGGATAACCCTTGAAGCCATCGAGCACGATCTGCTCGCCCAGTATAAAATCCCGCAACGGACCGAACTCGGTCGACTCGGTGCGCTGCAGCGCTTCCGCGATCGCTTTGGTCGCCATCCACGCGGCCCAATCGTACTGGGTCATCCACCGTTGCGCGTGCTTCTGGAAGCGACCGTTCAACTGTGGCGCGCCATGGCGATCCCAGGCCCAACTCCAGCCATCGGCGACCAACCCCGCGCTGCCAACCACCGGACGTGGCAACTGGGTGTGATAAGGCACTTCGCGCGCGAACTCACCATCGCTATCGAGCACCACCACCACATCATGGCGAGCACCCGAGGTGAGCAGCGCGATGTTGTTCTGGTTGCGTTGGCGGGGATCGCGTCCGAGCGTGAACGGCTTGCGCTCCGCCACCTTCAAGCCGAAGCGCTTCGCGGCGCGGTCGAACGCGCGACCGAGCGCCGCGTCATCTTCGAGTGGTCCTTGCAGAACCAACACATCGCGCCATTTTTTCGAAACCAGGAACTGCGCGAGCGCGTCCATCCGCATTGCATGACTCGGGAGCACGTGCAGCAGATTGCCCTGACAGGACTTTTGCCGCAGCTCATCATCCGGCGCGCTGAGATTGAACAACAACACGTCCTGACCCTTGGTTGCACTCGCCAAGGCCTTGACCGCGGCACCGGGCACATCCAGCAACACTAGGTCCACGCCTTCGTCACGCAGCGTCTTCAAGGCTGCCGTCAGAGCCGCATCGTCTGCCACGGTGTGACGTCGCAACTCGATGCGAATCCCAAGCGCCGCGGTGGCGAAACGCGCGTCGCGCAACGCGACTTCGGCACCCGCGAACGGCCTGCCCCATGGCTGTGCTTGCAAGCGCGCCTCAATCCGCTTGTCCTTGTAACGTTGATCGGATTCCAGCTCGAGATAGCCGATCGAGAATACCTTTTCGGACGCCGCGCTTACATCGGTAGCCGCGATCAATGCAAGCACCACGCCCAGCCAAAGTAATTGCGCGATTCGATCAGTCATCGATCAATACCCCATACGGCACTCGCCCGACCGGGACCGAGCGTTTGACCTTGCGGGTCGCGGTCTCGACCACGGATAGGTCATCGCTCTTGCCGTTGGTGACATATAGCGCTTGCTCATCGCGACTCAACGCCAAGCCCCAGGCGCGGTTGCCCACGAGCACGTAATCCAGCGTCTTGCGCGAGGCGACATCGACCACCGCGACCCGGTTGGCGCCACCCAGGGTCACATACGCGGTTTTGCCATCGCGGGTCATGACCATATCGACCGGCGTAATGTCCTCTGGGCGAAAACCCTTCGGCTCGAAACGGATTTCCTCGACGACCTTGTCGTTCGCAACGTCGATGATCGAGACCGAACCGCTGACTTCGTTGCTCACCCATAACGCGCGTCCATCGGGTGTCAACGCGAAACGACGCGGACGGTTACCGACAACGATGTTCGCGGTCACCTGCCAATTATCCGTGGCAACCACATGCACGACATTCGCGACTTCCGACGCGACGTAGACCTTTTGACCATCGGGATGCGCGAGCACGCCCTCGGGTTCCTCGCCAACCTCGACCTCGGCGATCTTAGACTTTGACGCCAAGTCATAGACCGTCATCAAGCCATCGTCCTCGTTCGCGACGTACATCAGCTTGCCGTCGTGGCTGAGATCGAAACGCTCGGGATCGTCCCCAACCTCAATCTGGCCCACCACGGCGAGTGTTACGAGGTCGATGATGTCGATGCGGTGGCTATCGCCACAGGCGACATAGATCTGCTTGCGGTCCGGGCTGAACATCATGCCGCGCGGCCGGTCGCCGGTGGCAATATCCTTGACCTTGTCGAGTGACTTGCCATCGAGTACCGTCACGACATGGTCCTTTTCACTGCTGACGAATATTCGTCCGCTACCCTGCGCGAAGCCGCTGGATAGGCCAAAAACCCAGATAACGACGCCGATCGCCCACGGCAAGACCCAACGCCCGCGTGAAGATACCCAGTAACCATTCATACCGATTCGCCCTCCAACTGAGTCGCATCGCCGGTAAGCGCCATGAACGCATCCGCCAGGGTTGCCGCGCCGGTCAGACGCAGCATCTCCGCCGGGGTCGTTAAACGCATGACCCGGCCCCTATTCAACAATACCACCTGATTCGCATGTTCCACTTCATCGACGAGATGAGTGGTCCATAACACACCAAGCCGACGCTCCTGACACAACGACCTCACGTACCCCACCAACATGCGTCGCGAGGCCGGATCAAGACCGACGGTCGCCTCGTCCATCAACAGGATGCGCGGTTGATGCAACAACGCGCGCGCGAGTTCGACCTTGCGCCGGTTACCACCGCTCAAGGTTCGGCACACCGAATGCACGGTATCGCCAATGCCCAAGCGATCCAGCTCGGCGGCGATGCGCGAGTTGGCAAGGTGTCGTGGCATCCCGTGCAAACGGGTGTGAAAGCGCAGGTTCGCGCCGACCGTGAGATCGAGATCAAGGGTAGGCTGCTGGAACACGACACCAATATCGGCCAGTACGCGCACCATTTCGCGCCGAATATCGAGGCCCTCGACTTCAATCCGCCCCGCGTCGGCAACGAACAAGCCGGTGAGCAACTGAAACAACGTCGTTTTACCGGCGCCATTCGGCCCCAGCAAGGCGCAGAACTCGCCCGCGCGTACGTCGAAACTGACACCATCGAGGGCCTTGACCGTGCCATAGGATTTGCTCACGCCGTCGATCGCGAGCACCCGATCATCTGTTGCGCGCGCGCGGGATTCACCCATTTGGTCGGCCTCCGCCGAGGACAACCGGCGCGCGGCGGGGCGACTCCTCCTCGGAACATCCTGATAGCAAATCGGGGTGGCGCCACAGCAGCTCGTCATGCAATGCGTTGATCGAAGGGCTTTCGAGTGCCCTGGGTCGCGGCAGTGCCACGGTGAAATCGAGCACCGCGCGGGCCGGACGACTGCTGAGAAAGATCACGCGGTCTGCCAGCGCGAGCGCCTCGCGCAAGCTGTGGGTTACAAACAATACGATCGACTGTGTCTCGCTCCAAAGCGTGAGCAATAATCCACGCAGGAAATTCGCGGTCGGCGCATCCAGCGATTGAAACGGTTCATCCATCAATAGCAATCTGGGCTCGACCGCGAACGCCCGCGCCAGCGCGACGCGACGCTGCATGCCGCCGGACAATTGTCCCGGAAATGCGGCCGTGAACTCCGTGAGGCCCACTTGCTCAACCAACGCCGCGGCTTTCTCGCGTGCGGCGCGGTCGCGTCCCAGCACCAGCTGGATGTTGTCGAATACGGAAAGCCAAGGCATCAGGCGCGAGTCCTGAAACAGAAAACCGATCCGCTGCGTGGTCGCACGGCCATGTTGAATCGCTTCGCCCTCCAGCAATACTTCGCCGTCAAAATCGGAATCGATGCCCGATACCGTATTCAACAACGTCGTCTTACCCGCCCCCGAGGGCCCAACGATCGCGACGAACTCGCCCCGATCGGCGTGAAACGTCAGCCCGTCGATCGCAACGACCTGGTTACGGCGATAAACCTTACGTGCGATCGAAACCTGCAACCCGCGCATTAGCGCCACCGCGATAGTCTACGTTCCAGCGGGCGCACCAGCGCCGCCTCGACGACCAGGATCACGGCTGCAAATGCCAGCGTATAGGCCAAAATGCCGCGTATATCGAAAAACTGAAAAAACGTATTGAGCTGAAACCCAACCCCGTCGGAGCGTCCGAGAAGTTCCACCACCAGCACGATTTTCCAGATAAGCGCCAGTCCGTTACGACCCGCGGCGACCAGGTAGGGATAAAGCTGCGGCAGGTATACCTTCGTCAAGGTATCGCGACGTGAAAGGCGATAGACACTGGCGACTTCCATCAAGCGTCGATCGATCGCGCGAGCGCCTTCCCGCACCGTCACTATCACGGTCGGAATCTTGTTCACGGCCACGGCGACAATTGCCGCGACCTCGGTGAGGCCGAACCAGATGTAACACAAAATAATCGTGACCAGCGCCGGAATGTTTAAACCAAGCACCAAAATGCCGTCGAGCGCGGCGTCCCATTTTCGATTGGAACCCATCAACATCCCAACCGCGGTGCCGATGGCCATCGCCAGCGCGAACGCCACCGCAACGCGCATCAGGGTCAGGCCCAGGTGATAAAGCAAGCCCCCGTCGGTGAGGTGTTCCCATCCGCTCGCCACGACTTCGAGCGGTGTCGGCAACACGGGGCTCGCCAGCACCATCGCCAAAATTTGCCATACGACAATCAGCCCCAGGAGCGAAAGCCCACGTAGCGCATCGTGCGGACGTTCGTTGAGCGCGACCGTCATCCCTCGCACGGCGGGTAACCACTATCCTTCCAGAACGTGCCGGGCGCGATCTGCGTTTGTTTGCCGACGAGTTCCGCACCACCCTCCTCAGCCAGGATTCCGAATATCACCGCCGATGCGTCGACTTCAGCGGCACCAAAACAATCGATGACGCTAGCGCGATAAGCCTCCCGCAGCGCGTGCGCGGTCGCATCGTTTTCGGCCTTCAATAGCGGCTTTATCCGTAGCCACTCCGCGTCGGATTCCGCCAGCAGGCGCTTGGCGGCATTCGCGGCACGCAGAAATCGAGCCAGTGTGTCGCCATTTTCACGCGCCCAGCGCTCGCGAAAAACCCAACCGACCAACGGTAATTTTCGCTCGACACCGAGTGCGCGTACCACGTCGTCGACCGCCAGCAACGGCCTGAAGCCAGCCGCCTCCAGACGCGCGTTGTAGTGCCAATAATTCAGCACAGCGGGAATTTCGCCACGTAACGCAAGTTCGTTCAGCAATGGCGGCGCGCCAAAGCTCGGCGCGGCGAACTTCGCGACATCCTCACCCAAGGCCTTGCGACTGTAGGCCCGCACCAACAACCAGCTCTTGTCGACCGGGCCGCCGGCCACGCCGACGCGCTTGCCGCGCAAATCAGCGAGTGTGTCGATCCCGGCATCGCCACGCACGACGATCGCGCCGGTTAGCCCAGAGGCCGGTACGAAAGTGTAATCCAGCCCCTCGCCGCGCTGCCGGGTGACCCACAGCCAATCGGTCACGATCAGGTCGACCGCGCCACCCTGAATCGCCACATGCGTCGCGCTTTTGGAAGCCAAGGGCACAACCTCCAGCCGCACGCCCTCTCGCTCGTCGAGCTTATGGTGCTGAAGAACGTCCAACTCCCAGTTGACCGTGCCGAAATTCAACACACCCACACGCAGCGCCGATTGCGCCGCCTGAGCCATCCCTACCGATAGCAACAGGCAGAGGAATACCAGCCTTCGGCATTGTATCAAGGTCGTCCGTCGCGGAGACTTGGCCATCATAAACACTCGCAGGTACGCTTGGCGTAGGTATTGATCCACACTTCGAAAGTATAGGAATACGCGTCGCGCGGACACGCCAACACGGCTGGCGCGGGAAAAAATCCCAGCATGAGCGCGTCCTTCAGTGTTACCTTCCTACGAATACGCTCGCACAATCTGGCACTTACTCAAACGCTCAACGCTCACGCATGCAGGAACATGTCCTGTTCGTCACCGGAAAACTCGCCGAAAAAAGCCTGCGACGAGTGCTGGAATCCATACGCCCCACGCCATTCACCTGGGAGGTCCGGCAGCTCGGCGTCAGCGTTGCCGCGCTCATGACCACTGAAATGATCGGACGTCGCCTTGATGCACTCGCGGGCGTCGATCGCTTGATCATTCCGGGGCGTTGCCGCGGTGACATTGCCGCCCTGAGCATGCAAATCGGCATTCCGACCGAACGCGGCCCCGAGGAACTCAAGGACTTGCCCGCCTACTTCGGCAAAGCGGGAAGACCGATCGACCTGTCACGTTTCGACATCCGAATTTTCGCCGAGATCGTTGACGCACCGGAGCGCGAGGTCGATGCCATCGTGTCGCGCGCCGAATACTACCGGCGCAACGGCGCCGACGTGATCGACCTTGGATGTCTACCGAGTACCCCGTTTCCACACCTGGAACTCGCGGTGCACGCACTGAAGGAGCGCGGATTTCAGGTCAGTGTGGACTCTCTACGCACGGACGACCTGTTGCGCGGCGCGCGCGCCGGCGCCGATTATTTGCTGAGCTTGAATGAAGACACGCTCTGGGTCGCCGCCGAGGTCGATGCGACACCGATTCTGATTCCGCGTGCACCCGGAGATTTGAACTCGTTGTTTCGCGCAATCGAGGCCTGCGTTTCTAACAATCGTGCATGCCTTGCCGACCCCGTGCTCGACCCGATTCACGCTGGATTCACCGCGTCACTATTGCGCTATCACGCGGTGCGCGAACGCTATCCTGAAGTCGAAATATTGATGGGCATTGGCAACCTGACCGAACTCACACATGCCGATAGCGCCGGCGTCAATACCGTAATGCTCGGAATCATGTCCGAACTCGGGATTCGAAATCTGCTGACAACCGAGGTCAGCCCGCACTGCCGATGCGCGATACGCGAGGCCGATCTCGCCCGGCGCATCGTTTACGCCGCGCGCGCCGAGGAGTCGCCACCGCGGCATATCGACGACGGATTGATGGCTTTGCACGAGCGCAAGCCATTTCCGTTTTCGCCTCAGGAGATTGATGAACTCGCCGCCGCGGTCAAAGATCGAAACTACCGAATCCACGCAAGTGACCAAGGCATACATTTATTCAATCGCGACGGCATACATCTCGGCGACGATCCCTATGCGCTCTATCCATCGATCGACGTTGCCGGCGATGTTGGACATGCCTTCTACCTCGGGGTGGAACTGGCACGGGCTCAAATCGCCGTCCAACTCGGCAAACGCTACACTCAAGATGAGCCGTTAAGCTGGGGGTGCGCTGTCGAGCGCGCGGCCGAGGACATCACCCAACTGAAACCACTGGGCCCGACGCTGCACACCCGAAAACATTCATCCAAACCCGTTTAATCACCCATGCCATTCATACGCGAATGCATTATCACTACCTACCGACATGACGGCAGCGCACATGTAGCGCCGATGGGCGTGCATGTGCTCGAAGACTCGCTGATGGTCGCGCCGTTTAAGCCCTCGACAACACTCGATAATCTTCAGCGCGACGGCGTTGCAGTGATCAACCAGACCGATGATGTGCGCGTTTACGCGGGTTGCGTGACCGGCCGCCGCGACTGGCCGACACATCCCGCGGAGATTCTCAACGCACCAAGGCTGGCCGACTGCCTGGCACACACGGAGATTGCGGTCGACCACATCGAGGACGACGTTCTACGTCCGCGCTTTTATTGTCGAATCGTCCATCAGGCCAATCACCACCCATTTCAAGGATACAACCGAGCGCAAGCCGCCGTGATCGAGGCCGCGATTCTTGCGACGCGACTCGGCATGCTGGAGCGCGAAAAAATCGTCCGCGAGATCCAATACCTTAGTATCGCGATTGAAAGAACCGCCGGTCCGTTAGAGCTCGAGGCCTGGGAGTGGCTGATGCAGGTGATGACCGCGTATCGAGGCGCGGTATGACGGGTTTGCTGGCGAGCGTCTCCAGCGCGGACGAAGCCAAGATCGCATTGCGCGGTCGCGCCGATATCATCGACTTCAAAGATCCGCTATCGGGAGCGCTCGGCTCACTGCCAACCGCGAATGTGCGCGCCGGTGTCGAATCCGTTGCCGGTGTCGTGCCAACCAGTGCCACGGTGGGAGATCACTCGATACGCGCTCTCGAGACACTTATCAAATCAATCGAGGTGACCGCGAGTACCGGCGTCGATTATATCAAGTTCGGGCTCCTCGACGCGGACACAACGAGCCTAACAGCGCTTGCCACGATATTGCCGTCGGTAACCCGGCGCCATCGCCTCGTCGCCGTTCTATTCGCTGACCGACACCATGAAATCGCGTGGATACCAATACTGGCCGATGCCGGTTGCATCGGCGTCATGCTCGATACGGCGACTAAATCCCGCAGAGACTTGCTGTCCGGCATCGGTCGAAACGCATTACGCCAATTCGTCGCGGTGGCAAAGCAGCGACAACTCCTGGTCGGACTCGCGGGGGGACTCAAAGCAGTTGATATTTCAGCGCTCGCCGAGTTGCAACCGGATTACCTCGGCTTTCGATCCGCGCTTTGCTCGCATGGCGAGCGCACCCAAGCGCTTGAACCCCGGGCGTTGGCGAACATACGCGACATCATCGACAAATGTAACGGCGCAAAACTACCAATACGCCCCACCTACCTAAGCGTAACATAAGCGCTTTCAGACAAACCTAGCCCGAAGGGCTAATACTTGGATGCACCTTTACCGAGAGCACCTCCCGGCACCTCCGGGAACACCGAATCGCGGACTCGACCCGTCGTCAATACCTTGATTCCGTTACCGTCTCTATTTTACTCGAGAGCCCTTCGTCGTCCGCTTCGAGTTGACTGAGCACTACTCGACTTGCGAACACCACCGCGAATCCCAAGAATAGATAGCTCACGATGGATCCATCAAAGCTCGTGAATGCAAACTGGACGGAAAGCGAAAGTATCATCGCAATGAATGTCGCCCCCAAGTAGGTATATCGCGAATCACCGCGAAATTCTCCCTGCGCAATCCACCGGAACCCCGTTCGTATCGCCCCAAGAATAAGCCCAAGGAACACCAGCAAACCCACCAAACCATACTCCATGGCTATGTGAATATAGCCATTAACCATGTCGACGATACCTTGCCCTTGAACAAGCTTCTGCATCTCAGGCTCGCCCTTGTAATTTCTGGATCCGAACAATAGATGACGCTGCATTACGACGACCGAAGTTTTAGCCAGTTCCAGCCGATAATTAAACGTACCTTCCTTATCCAGTTGCGTGACGGATTCCACCGACCGCGTGCTAAGTAAATTATCTCCCACCGCCACGAATAGCACCCCAATAACCAATGACATCACAAACATTAGGCGGCGTGCGATGGGGTGAAATTTATAGACGAATAAAACCATCCAAAATAACGCGAGCCCGACCATCGCACCACGCGAAACCGTGAACAGGATTGCGATAGTGAACATCCCGACAAACATTAAAGTGATGACAATCGATAGCGAGTTTCGCCGCAATAGATACATTACGGATGCCAGCACTATCGTCAGGTAAAAACCGAACGTGATTGGATGTCCAAGGCTCCCTGATACACGCAGTAGGCTTCCACGGAAGTCGTAGAACGTTGCAATACTACCCGGAGTGAACGCATTGAGGTAAAACCCCAACTCATTATATACCTTCCACCGCAACGCCTCCTCGATAAATGCAAAAACACCAAGAAATATCCCGCTCAGCGCGATCGCCCCCAGATAATTCTCAATGTCCCGGAAGTTCCTGACCGACTTTAGCAGCACGTAAAACGGCAGCGCAAAAACCAAGAGTATTACGAATGATTCGCGAATTGAGGAGAACAACGTGACGCGGAACTCATATCGCTCTCGAAATGCGCCCACGATAAGCAGCAACGCAAAAACCAGAACAAGCCACGGCAATTTTCTCTTGATCTCGGACTGGCCATCCTCGGTCGCTTCTCGATTCATAGCCCAAATCCCAGGCAATAGCGGCAAAAGAACAAATAATCCCATTATAAATTGTAGATTCAAATCGGCGATGTAAAAATTGCCCGCCTCCCAAAATGGAAAGGAATATGCCTCCGGCAGCGCCGGAAACATGAACAGATAGAACATTAAGTTCTTATGTACGTCATTCCTGAGAAAGTAGATCTTGAAAAGAACAATTAACGCGAACGTAATCCATATATTTTTGGTAACTAGTATCGCGACCGGCACGATTAACCAAGCCACCAATAGCTGAATAGGCTCAATATCAAGTTCTTTTCCAATAAGCTTATAAAGAAGGGCAGTGATCGCCGCTGCCCCGAAATACAATATCAGAATCTTGAGTTCTACCACGTGCGCAGCACCTACGAAACGCGGGATTGCGCCTTTTGCAGCATCCTCAGCGAGTTTGCGGAGACATCTTCCGAACTACTATACTCATTCACCTTATAGGCCAGTTGATATTTTCCAACCTCAATCACGTCGCCGTCCGCCAAAACCTTCTTACCCACGTTGACACCGTTGACAAGAGTACCGTTCAAACTGTTCAAATCCTCAAGGATATACCCACTACCCGAGCGCGTGAGTTGGAAATGCTTGCCGCTGACTGATTTTTGGTCGATTTTAATGTCGCACGCGTGACTACGTCCGATCATTACACGGTCCTTGGCCAGGTTCTCCACCGATAACAACGTACCCTCCTTGGTCACATAGAGGCGGTACTTACCGAGCTTGAGATTGTGATACTTCCGATTCGTTCCGCGTTCCGCATAGGGCGCCCAATCGAGCTCTTCAATAGCGGCATCGAGGTCCTGAACACTCACGTGCGCGCTGTCCCTCGCGTACGCGGTCAGTAGCGCGGTATCGCATAACGTGTTGATCAATCGCGGGATGCCACCCGTGTACTTAATGATCTGGTGGAGCAACTCGTCAGGAAACAGATCAACTGGCGACTTGAGGGGCGTGCGTGTTTGGGCATACTCCAGCCGTTTGCGCGTGTCGTCGAGTGGTTCCAGCTTGTCGCGTGCCGCGATCGCCAGCCTGAATCGGATATAGGATCGGATTTCGTCGAAGCCCAATCCATCCAAATGGAAACGCAGGCGGATACGTTGCAGCAGCTGCTCCATTTCCGGCGCGGACAACAGCTCCTTAAGCTCTGGCTGGCCGACGAGAAAGATGTTCAGCAGCTTCTCGCGATCGGAATCGAATCCCGACAGTAACCGGATCTCTTCCAAGACCCGAGTAGACAGGTTCTGGGCTTCGTCAATTATGACAACTACCGTTTCGCCCTCTTCATATTTTCGCTTGAGATAGCTGTTCAGCATGCTCAAGAGCTCTACCTTGGACTGGGTGGAGAACGGATTGACGCCGAACTGGTCGAGCAATGCCTGCAGAAACTCGATCTCGTTCAGCTGGGTCTGGTGTATCTTGGCGACTGTCAGCTTAGGGCCGGCATCGCGCAGCATCTTTTGAATAAGCGTTGTTTTTCCAGTACCAATCTCGCCCGTAATCAGGATAAAGCTGTCCCGACTCCACAACACGTAATCCATGTAGTTCTTTGCTGTTACATGCGAAAGCGAAGGATAGAAGAACTTCGCGTCCGGCGACAGTCTAAATGGATCTGAATCCAGCTTGTAATGCTCAAGGTACATCAGTTGCGACCTTCCTGAACAAGTTGATCGGTTTCCTTTTTCAAACCGCGGTAGTCCACTCGGAAGAAGACCACGTCATCATCGTAATCCAATCTCAGTTCATTACTATCATTCTTGATCCGAGATGTTCCCACGGATAAAGTAAGCCGATCGTTAAACAGATAGGTGATACCGCCCTGTGGGGAGGTTGAATTGACAAAGATTCCGGCATTGGTTCCATTAAGATAATCGGTCGATGACTTACCGAAAGACGCCCAAATGCCCAGCCGCTCGCCGAGGCTGTAACCCACGGAAACCGAACCACCCTTTTCATCAGTATTGATATCAGGAACGTCGGGGTATTCCTTTCGGTTGACGTACCCGGAAATGCTAGAATTGAACCGCGTTCCCGCAAACGTATAAACAAGCTCCCCTTTGGTCAACTCATACGCGCCGACCCCCGTCACTTCTGAAGGGTTGATCAAGCGCTCCCCCTCGAATAAGTAAAGACGCGAAAAAAGGGGATCATTTGCATCGAGCGCAGGGTCTGAGATATTTTGCGACAGAGCCAAGCGCAACTGATTCGGATCTTCTTTATTACCAAGCGCGATGCTCGCAAGCGCGATCGGGCTATCCTCGGATCCCCCATTCTCATAGCTAATCTGACCCAGGCCGGCGCCAAGCAACAGCCGACCGTAGGGTAAATCACGACGGTATTTTCCGACGACGGATGACACATCGTAGTCATTCAGGAAATTCTCGCGATACATGATCTTCGACAGCGCCGCTTCCAGTGACAAGTCGCTATAGTCGTTCAAAAATCGGCGGAGACTACCCGATACGTTGACTCGATTATTATCAGTGTCGGTTTCAGAGTAGAAAACATTCCCGAGCCGTATCTTCGCAACCCCCTCGAGTGGACCCCGAGTGAACATGAAATCGGGTCCGGTCTGAAATACGTTGAAGTTCTGCAGGTTATTCGACGTTGGGAGTTCGAGCGGATCAATCCGTTGTGAATAGGCATAATCCTCGACTGCCCAGACAAACCGCCCCGGAGAAATGATCCAATCCACGAAACCGTCTATCGTGTAAAACGTCTGTCCGTCGTAGGTTTCATCGGTCCATCGCTCATGGGCTGCCCGCGCCTTGATCGATGCGTTGGTCGTAGCGGTATTATCCGTGAACTCGAGACCGACATACGGCTTGATCGCCGTATCCTCGATTTCGTTGGTGCTCGTTCTCCGCGCGTTACTATGCTGTTCAACCTCAAGGCCAAACAATGGGATAAACTCACGCGCCGATGAGGTCTCGACCCATAGACCCGTAGCCAAAAATGCCGCTGTAAGATAATT
This sequence comes from Thiotrichales bacterium, assembly GCA_050329935.1. Lineage (GTDB taxonomy): Bacteria > Pseudomonadota > Gammaproteobacteria > UWMA-0217 > UWMA-0217 > CAYSFW01. The sequence goes on from JBHJOI010000015.1 coordinate 53,065, forward strand.
TAGTTTCTTCACAATAAATGCCTTTGCTATCTCGCCAAACGCCCAATCAATCCGCGCATTCTCGGCATCCCCACGACTACGGTTCCAATGAGCTTATCTTTATCAAGTCGTGACAACGCATGACCGATATCCTTATCCGAAACCCGTCCGTAGGGAACACACAACAAGATTTGGTCAGCATATTCATTGAGAAGTTCGACATCCGGTACTTTATCGACGGCCGGTGCATCGATCACCGAAAATCGCTCACGTGGATACCGACGCGTGATGTCCTTGATCAGCATTCTCAACCGGGTTGAACGCAGGTATTCGTGCCCGAGGAATTCGTGAGTGCCAAATGGAATGATCCGCGTCCGCGGCACGCCAGTCGGATGAAGAACATCCTTGACCGCCCTGGATTCGTCATACACGAAATCCGACAGCCCCGGCTTTTCGTCGCGCGAGCCGGTGAGACGGGAACCTGTTTCGCGAAGCTCGAGAAGAAGCGACGTCTTGCTTTCGTCGGTTGAAAGTATCGCAGCCAAGCTACGCGCGAGAAAGATTGGTTCGTCCGACTCACCGACCGAGGTCACCAGCGTGGTGGCGCCTAGCCCGTTGTTCTTGATTACGATTCTATTCCTGAGATTCTGTAGAACCTCAAGCGCCGCGGTATTGTAGTCGCCCTGATGAACAATCTTATGCGCGACCAGCTCTTCCCTGTTGAACAGGAAAGGCTGACTCATACGCTTGATCTGCTCCTTCGATTCCAATCCGCGCGCGATTACACCATCCTCGTACTCGAATCGACGCTGCCGTGTCGTATTGTCGTAACGAGTATCCGAGATGGCGCCTTCGAAGCCCTGGCCGATAATCTTTTCAAGCGCACGACCGATATTGGAGTTGGCCATGGTGCCCCCTAGCTAACCTGGACGAATTTGAGATAGCTGACCACCGCGATCGTCAGAATCGCGAGAAAGACCAGCATCGTAAGTGACATCCTGTCGCGCGACGCTCGATTGACATCGTGGTCGTTGACGATATAGGAGATCGCGCCGAGGTTCGGAAGCTTGAACTTGGCTTGAATCAGCTCTGGCGACTTTACCGAACTCTCCAGGAACTGAATGAGATAGACCACTCCGATTGGCATCGCCAGTCCGGCCAGCAACCCTAGCACGACGAAATGCCAGTAACGCAATCCAGAAGGCGTCCGCGGTAGAAACGCGGGTTCATAGATCTTGATATCAAGCCCTTGATGCTGAACATCCATTTCCTTGGATACCCGAGCTGATTCACGACGCTTCAACAGATCCTCATAAAGTTTCTTGTTGACCTCGTAGTCGCGTGTCAGTTCAGCTAGTTGAGCATCGCCGGTATGGACGACCTCGCCTTTTTGACGCTCCTGCTGAATACTCTTTCTCAGCTCAGAGACTCGAACGCTAAGAGTTGCGACGCGGGTCTGAAACTCGTTGAGCTGTAACTTGAGATCTTGATAGATCTTGTTGGTCTTGACCGTTGCCTCGCCTACGCCAGCATCATCGGTGCGGGTCGATCGCTTCTCGCGCTCGATTTGTCTCTTGACGTCGTCAATCTGGTATTTGAGGTTCGTGATGTCGGGGTAGTTTTCGTGGTAGGTCAGTCGCAGCTTCGCGATTTCATCCTGCAGGGCCTGCAACTGCGTGATGTAAACGGACTGCCGCGAAATACTGACCGCGGACTGAACCTCGCCACTCAACTGCCGCTCAAGCGAACTCTTGGTGATCTGGGCTTCCTTGAGCTCAAGTTCGGATCGATCAAGATCCTCTTGCAAGCGCTGAATACGCGAATTGATCTCGGCCTCGTTACTCGCTCCTTGCGATAGTTTTTTCGTTCTGAAATCCTTTAGCCGGGATTCGGATTCCAGCAACTTTTGGTGATACTGCTTGACCTGTGTATCGATGAATTCGAACGCTTGCTGGCTTTCGTCGGAGCGTTGGCCATGTGTTTCCTTGATGAACAGGTCCGTCAGCACGCTAGCCACTTCCTTCGCGAAGTGAGGGTCTGAGTCCCGAAACTCGATCTTGAGATAGTTGCCCGCCCCGCTGTTGGTATCACCCACTACATTGACGCGAGTGTTGCGTTTGAACTTCTCAATCAGAATCTCGTCCTTCTGCGTTGCGATGTCGTCCTTGATGTAGCCAAGCGACCGCAACAGCTCTGTCATCGTCTTGCGACTGTTGACGATATCCTTGGCGAACACGGTCCAATCGCTTGTGGGCGTCGCGACTGCCGCCCCTTCCATCAATGGCGTCATGATCGTGTTTCCATTCACCTGCAAGGTTGAATAGGACGCGTACTGTTTCGGCGCGAAATAACCCGCGATCGTCGCACCGATCGCCAATAGGCAGAAAAGAATGGCGACCAGCCATCTATGCTCCGACAGATTTCGAAGCAGCAACTTGTAATCGGTCTCGACGGAGTATCTCATTTCGTCTCTATAGACAGCGTTGGTGTGGGAAGCGCGAAAATTAGAACGCGCGCTCTGGCACGGTAATCACGTCGCCGGGCTCTAGCGCGTAGTTGGTCCTCAGGTCGCCCTGCTTGAGAATCTGATTCAGACTCACATCAAGTACGCGGCTGCTGGTACCGTCCTTACGGTACAGCTTTGTGCTGTCCGATGATGCGAACTTGCTCACGCCTCCGGCTTCGAGAATGGCGTCGAGTACCGTCATGCCCTGGCGGTACGGAATGGAAACCGGTTTGGCGACGGCACCTGTGATACGCACGCGCGAAAGGAACTCGTGACTGCGCAACTCGGAGAGAATAACCGTGACTTGCGGTTCGCGCAGGAATGCCGACAGCTTCTGGGTAATGATCTCGGAAACATCAGAGGGCGTCTTGCCACCGACGAGGACATCGCCGATCAATGGCACGGAGATGTTCCCATCGGGCCGAACCGGGACCTTTACCGAAAGATCAGGGTTCTTCCAAACATTGACGTCGACGACGTCATCGACGCCGATCTTGTACTCCTCGACTGGACGCGGCGTCGCCGAGGATGCACCTGGCGCCGCGTCAGCAGTCTCGGTCATTACGGTCCCCTGACACCCCGACAGGGCCAGGATGGCAAACAGCGCAAGGAGGCGTGCAATTTTCATGATGCTGAACCTATCTTTCTAAATTAAACAATGCGTAATCGGGAGGAAGTAAACAGACACGTCTAGCGAAGACACACCTTCTCGAAACGAGCGCATGGCATTAAGGTCTTCGATGACATCGTATTTCTCGGTTGTGAACCTGAGGCCACTTCGAAGACCGAAGTATATGCGCGGCGATTTCATCTAGCCACGAACGAGCGCACGTTTTTGTAACCTGGTGGCCTTGGGCATGGTGAGGCCTCGCGTCAAGCACGGGCAACCATTGAAGCGGGGCATGATGCGACGGAGCGCGCCCCGGATGTCACTAGTCCAAGTGCGGCAGATCCCATATCGCATATCAATACAAGAGTGGCGCGCCCGGAAGGATTCGAACCTCCGACCACCTGGTTCGTAGCCAGGTACTCTATCCAACTGAGCTACGGGCGCGTAGCGCGACGCATTATGCAAGAACACAGCGAGAAATTCAAAGCTCTTTGAGAAAATCGAGTGTAATCCAGCACTGATCTAACATTACCAGTTATTTCAAATGTTTACATTTCAAGCACTTTCTCTTGCCCAGGCGCGCTTGTCCTGATCGTGCCGGGAATATGCCCGAACGCCGCGCGCGAGCCACGTTAGGCCTCCGGCCATGAGCGCCGCGTCCGTATGTGCGCGTCTGATCCTATCTCAAGTCGATTTTTGTGACGCGACCGCAATCTTATTTCGACGTGTTTGGTTACATTCGCCTAGCTTCCGGCGAGGCTCACAACGGGTGTCCGATCCGCTATACCGGCGAAACCCGGGCCTGCCGACACCGGACTGGACTTTCGACCCAACCCCCGATAGGTCTGACACTTTGCCATTCGATGGATATACTCGTGCCACGGTTGCGATGAACAAACCCACCACATCCAAGGCGATCATCACCCCTCAGCAGCCCTTGGCGTTGATCGCCAGGGTTACCGATTCCGTGGGCATTGGGGTCGCGCTATACGCCGCAACCTACGCCATGATGACGCCTTGGTCGCGAATCCATGCGTTCTATGCGCTCTTGGCGATACTGCTGATGCAGTTCTTTTCCGAGTTCCTGCACCTCTACCAGAACTGGAAGATTCGCAACACCGGCTGGATGATCGGGCTGGCGGGCACGGCCTGGTTCGCCACCGGACTGACCTTGTTCGGCTTTGCCGCACTTTTCGACAAGTCGATACATCAGCTTGACTTCAAACTTGCCTTCCTCTGGTTTGCATTCGCAATCGCCGCCTTCGCCATCGCACGCCTGGCAATCAACGGCATCATTCGCGTACTGAGGCGGGGAGGTCACAACCTTCGGCGCGTCGCGATCGCAGGCGCCGGCCCTATCGCACGTTATGTACACGAGCAGCTCAAGGACAACGCCTGGGTGGGATATGAGATCCAGGGTGTCTACGACGATCGTTCCTACAAGCGCTTCGAGATTGAACGCGTCATCAACAAGCGTAAGCGCGAAGAAGTCGGCACGATCAAACAAGGTCTGCAGGTCAAGGCATCATTCAACGAGCTGGTAAACGAAGCCAAGGCCGGCAGCTTCGATACAGTGTTCATCGCGCTGCCCATGCGGGCCGAACACAAGATCCAGGAGATCATCCGCCAACTCTCGACATCCACCGTCGCGGTGTATGTGATACCCGACTTTTACTCCATCGAGACGCACTTCACCCACCTTGTGAACATCAACGGGATGCCAGCGGTGAGTATCTTCGAGAACCCGGTATCCGGGTTACGTGGCGTCGTCAAGCGGGTCGAGGACATCGTGTTCACGCTGGGTATCCTCGCGATCATTGCGTTACCGATGCTGATGATTGCACTCGGCGTCAAACTTACTTCGCGCGGCCCGGTAATTTTCAAGCAGACGCGCTACGGCCTTGACGGCAAACCGATAAAGGTGTGGAAGTTCCGCACTATGCGCGTCATGGAGGACGGACAAGATTTCAAGCAAGCCACCCGTGATGATCCCAGAATAACCCGCTTCGGTAGCCTGCTTCGCCGCACGTCGCTCGATGAACTCCCGCAGTTCATTAATGTACTGACCGGGAGCATGTCGATCGTCGGACCGCGACCTCATGCCGTCGCGCACAACGAGGCCTACCGCAACATCATCCGCGGCTATATGCTGCGACACAAAACTAAACCCGGCATTACCGGCTGGGCACAAGTCAACGGGTTCCGCGGCGAAACCGACAGCCTCGAGAAAATGCAGAGCCGTGTGTTGTACGATATCGATTACATCCGGCGGTGGTCGGTGTTTTTCGACGTCAAGATTATCCTGCTAACGATTCTCAAGGGCTTTACCAACAAGAATGCTTACTGACAAGTGCTCGTGGGTACCGTGAGATTCAATCGCAACATCGATACACTCGCGCCCCGCGCACCCGACGCCAAGAATAATTGAACCGCATCCAACCGAGCTATTGCTACATGGAAATACAAAACACGCCAATCGAGGACGTCAAGATCCTGCAGCCACGTGTATTCCGCGATGATCGCGGCTATTTCATGGAGACCTGGAACCAGCAAACGCTGGCGCGGTTCGGGCTCGACCTCAGATTCGTCCAGGATAACGAGAGCAGATCGCCGCGCGGAACCCTACGCGGGATTCACTTTCAACGGCAACGGCCGCAAGGCAAGCTGGTGCGGGTCGTCCATGGCAAGGTCTTCGATGTCGCGGTGGATTTACGCGCCGGTTCGTCGACATTCGGGCAATGGACTGGACATGAGCTATCCGACAGCAACATGACCCAGCTATGGATTCCGCCCGGATTCGGTCATGCGTTTTATGTCATGAGCGACATGGCGATCTTCAACTACAAATGCACGGACTACTACGAAGGCAACGACCAGTGGAGCCTGCGCTGGAATTGCCCCGATGTCGCGATCCAGTGGCCGCGCGATCCCACTGTCGAGGTTCTCTTATCGCCCAAGGATCGCGACGCGCCGGGGTTGGCCGAACTGCGCGCCATTCTTGGCGCCTGAACAGCGCCCGCTCGCCACAATCACTCGAGTGTAGGTTCGGCGACCTGCCGTAGCGGGGAAAATCTCACTTGCGAGGCATGGTATCCCGTGCGACCGTTACCCGTCGGGACACGTTCCAGGTTATCCACTGACGCATGCAGTCGAACTCGCCACCGCATCACCATCGGTCGCCGCAGACGCGCCTGCGGCTGACGCGCACACCCGCCCCGATCGGTGCGCCGGTCCGCGTCCACGACGAGCAGGGCGACCCACGCGACATACCGCTGACCGGCGAACGACCACTCGCATTACTGGTCGACCGTCACGAAATCGTGACGCTGATGACCTGTGGCGCCGAGCCGGAGTTGCTCGCGCTAGGTTACTTGCTCAATCAATCGTTGATCGAGTCGATCGAGAACGTGGTCGCGATCGAGACAAACTGGGACAAGGACGCGGTCGCGATCCAAACGCGATTCGGCATTCGCGACCTCGAAGCCAAGCTTGCACGCCGCATCGTCACCTCGGGATGCGGACAAGGCACGATATTTGGACGTTTGATGAGTGAGTTCGAAGACCTGCGCGTGCCCGCCGTGTCGCTGCGTCAGAGCCAGATCTACGCGCTTCTGGGCGTCGTGGGCCAACTGAATCGGGTTTATCGCACCTCCGGCTCGGTGCACAGTTGTGGTCTTTGCCGCGGCAGCGAGCCCGTGTTCTACGTCGAGGATGTCGGGCGTCACAACGCCGCCGACGCGATCGCGGGCTACATGGCCTACGAGGGCATTGCCGGCGCCGACAAACTGTTTTACACCACTGGCCGGCTGACCTCGGAAATGGTCATCAAGGTCGCGCGCATGGGCGTGCCGGTGCTGATATCGCGCAACGGCGCGACCGCGATGGGCCATGAACTCGCGGTCATCACCGGCATGACCTTGATCGGCCGCGCCAAAGGCCACCAGTTCATCGTGTACCACGGCCATCAAAACATTGACTACGACGCACCGCCGCAACGACACCGGCGACCGAGCCCCGCCGACTGACCCGAGCGCGCCGGTCTGCTAAGCTGCTGCGAATCCTATCCTCGATTTTTTCCGTACCCGCGCCATGGACTCTACGCCAGCCGCCACAACATCACGTCTGCGCGTGCTTCACACCTCCGATTGGCACCTCGGCCGCACGCTCGGCCACCGTAAACGTTACGCCGAATTCGACGCGTTCCTCGACTGGTTGCTCGCGACCATCGTCAGTCAACGCATCGACCTATTGCTGGTCGCGGGCGACGTGTTCGACACCGGCGCCCCGAGTAACCGCGCGCAGGGGCAGTACTATCGGTTCCTCAACCGGGTGACCGCGTCGCCCTGCCGCCACGTCGTGGTGATCGCGGGCAATCACGACTCACCGACGTTTCTTGATGCCCCGGCCGAACTGCTGCGTGACCTCGATGTGCACGTCGTCGGCGCCGCGACGGCCGAGCCGCAAGACGCGGTACGCGTGCTGCGCGACAGCCGGAACGCGGTCGAGGCGATCGTCTGCGCCGTGCCCTACCTGCGCGATCGCGACCTGCGGACCGTCGATCCCGACGAAAGCGTCCAGGACAAGGACCAGAAACTACTCGACGGTATTCGCGCCCACTACCAGGCCGTCTGCGACCACGCCGAACGGATTCGAGTCCAATTGCCACGACCGGTACCGCTGATCGCGATGGGTCATTTGTTTACCGCCGGTGGCGCGACCGTCGATGGCGACGGCGTGCGCGACCTCTACGTCGGTTCGTTGGTACACGTGAACCACCAGATTTTTCCGCCGGTTATCGACTACCTCGCCCTCGGCCACCTGCACGTCCCGCAGACCGTCGGCGGTCGCGAGACGATGCGCTACAGCGGCTCGCCGCTGCCGATGGGATTCGGCGAAGCGCGGCAGCAGAAGAGCGTCTGTTTGATCGAGTTCACCGGAAGCACGCCGCGCGTCGAACTCATCCAGATTCCTTGCTTCCAGCGCCTTGAACGCATCGGCGGCGACTGGCCGACCCTTGAGTCACGCCTGCAAGCCCTGGTCGCGCAAGACAGCGACGCCTGGCTCGAAGTCAGCTACGACGGCGATGCCGTCGCCGGAGATCTCCGCGCGCGCATCGACGCCATCGTCGCGAACAGTCGGCTCGACGTTATCAAGGTCCGCAACCGCCGCGTGATCGAGCGTGCCACGAACCTCGGCAACGCCACCGAGACCTTGGACGACCTCACCGAACAGGAGGTCTTCACGCGCTGCCTCGACGCGAACGCGGTGCCCGGAGTCCAGCGCCCGGCCCTACTTGAGGCGTATGCCGAGATCCTGCACGGCGTGCACACCGACGACACGCGCGCCGCCTAGGCCGATGCGCATCCTGAGTCTGCGCTTCAAGAACCTCAACTCGCTCACCGGAGAGTGGCGCGTCGATTTCACCCATCCCGACTACGCCAACGACGGACTGTTTGCGATCACCGGCCCGACCGGTGCCGGCAAATCCACCCTGCTTGACGCACTTTGTCTGGCGTTGTACGGGCGCACGCCGCGGCTCAACAAGATCGGCAAGAGCGGCAACGAAATCATGGCGCGGCAAACCGGAGAGTGTTTCGCCGAAGTCGTGTTTTCGACCCGGGCGGGTCAGTTCCGCTGCCACTGGAGCCAGCATCGCGCGCGGCGCAAACCGGGTGGCGAGCTACAACCGCCCAAACACGAGATCTCCGACGACAACAGCGGGCAGCTCGTTGACACCCGCGCACGCGGGGTCGCGACGCACATCGAAAAAGTCACCGGGATGGACTTCGATCGCTTCACCCGCTCGATGCTGCTGGCGCAAGGCGGGTTCGCCGCCTTCCTTCAGGCCGCGCCCGATGACCGCGCGCCCATCCTAGAGCAGCTCACCGGCACGGAAATCTACAGTCGAATCTCCGTCGCGACCCACGAACGACGCGGCGCCGAACGCACCACGCTGGAAGGCCTGATCGGCGAACTCAACGGCCTGCAACCGCTGCCAGCGGAAGAACAACATCGGCTCCATGAGCAACTTTCGACGCAGCGCGGCGACGCAACGCGCATCGAAACGCGGCGCGAGCAACTGCGGGCCGCGATCGCTTGGTTCGACCAGATCGACGCCTTGCAGCAAGCACTCGACAAATTGCACGCCGAGACCGAGGCGGCCGCGGCGATCCGCGCCGATTTCGCGCCCGAGGCCAACCGCCTGGCGCGTGGCGAGCGCGCGATACGGCTGGGCGAGCCCTACACAACCCTCGATGCCGAGCGAAATCAGCACGGCATCGAGCACAACGAAGCGTGCGCGCTACGTGAACGCGAACCCGCCCAAAGCGCGATCCGCGATGAAACCGCACGACAACTCGAAGACGCGGAACGACGTCTGGGGCAACTCCGGGATCAACGCCAGACAACCGGCGAACAACTGAAACAGATTCGCGCGCTCGACCATCAACTCGCCACGCAAAGCGACCAAATCGCTCAAACACAGGCCGAAATTGCCCAACGCCGCAGTGACCTCGAACGCCGCCAGGCCCAACAAACGGCTGCGACCGACCGCCTGCACGCGTCCGAGGCCACTCTATCGGCGCTTCAGCGGTTTCTGGAAGCACACGCCAAGGACGCCCAGATCCCGCACGCGCTGACCGGGCTGCGGCAACAATTTCGCGCCCACGGCGAGACCCAGCGGCAACACGGCGAGACCTCGGCGGCGCTCACCGACGCCGAACGGCAGGTTGACTCGGCACACACGACGGCCGATCGCGCCGAGTCCGATCAGCAGGCAGCCCAACGGCATCTCACCGACGCCACCCACCGACTTACCGAGCAGCTGAATGCGTTACAGACCCTTGGCGACGGACGCGCCACCCACGATTGGCGCGATCAGCTCGCGCGCTTGACGACGCGTGCGGAACACCTGCGGCAACTCGATCAAGTCCTGGCGCGCGAGACAGCCGCCAACTCCGACCTCGCGTCGCTCCTCCCGCGGGAGCAAGCGCTGATCGCCGCCGCGACCGCCCAGGATCTCGCCATCGGCGCGTTCGACTCGCAATCGCGCCAGCAAGCCGAGCGCATCGAGCATCTCGAGCGGGAGCTGGCGCTGCTGAGCCGGATACGCGACCTGGAAACCGAACGAACCCATCTGGTCGATGGCGAGCCCTGCCCGCTTTGCGGCGCCACTGAACACCCCTACGCACGCGGTAACCTGCCCACACCGGACGCGGCTCGGACCGCGCTCGAGGACTCAAAGCGCGATCTCAAACGATTGCAGGCCGACCACCGCGACGCACAAATTCGCGCCGTGGCCCTCCGCAACGAGCTTGACCGCAATCGCGACATGCAAACCGCGCAGCGGCAGCAACGTGACGACGCGGCGCAGCAACGCGCCGCGCTCCTCACCGCGCTGGACCTGGAACCCGGAACCGTCATCACGCCGGCCGAGCCGCTTGCCGCCACCGAGCACGAGATCGAAGCCATCGCGAATCGCATACGCGAGATCGAGACCCAGGAAATCGCCGCGCGCGACCACGACCGCGCCCGGCAGCGCGCTCAAGATGCCGCCAACCAGGCCAACCTGGCGCACCAGCGCGCGACGCACGCCCTGGAAACCGCGCAACGTGAACGCGTCCGCCTCCACGCCAACCTGCAAACGCTCGCCGGGTACATCGCGGAACAACAGGCCGAACTGGCGTGCGCGCTGCACGCCTTCGACCTCAACGCCGACCGCCTGACGGACCTGGGCGCGCTCGAACGCGAGCTGAGCGACCGTGGCGCGCATTGGACCGAGCATCAGCGCCGTCGTGGCGAGATCGAACAGGAGATCACCCAACGCCGCGCCGAACTCGATAAACTCACGACCCTCGCGGCCCATGACCAGGCGGCGCTGGCGCAATCCCAGCAGCGCCTCGACGCACTTCGCGACGCGCATCAACAACTCTCCAGCGAACGACGAGCACGCTTCGGCGACCAGAATCCCGACCAGGTCGAACGGACCCTCGAAGCCGAAATCGCGGCCGCGGAACGGACGGTGAACGAACGCCGCGCGACGCTCAACACCGAGCAGCAGCACCTCGTCCGGATCGAGACGCGGCTCCAGTCGCTCGACGTTCAAATCGCACGACGCGCGGCGCGACTGGCCGAACTGGGCGCCGACTTCGCCCGCCAGCTCGCGCAGGCGTATTTTTCCGACGAGCAGGACTATCTGAGCGCCCGGCTTACGCCAGCGGAATACCAGTCCCTGGCCGAGCGGGCCGCCCAACTCGAGCGCGTCAAGGTCGAACTCGAAATCCGCCGCGCCGATCTGGCTCAACGCCTCGCGGCCGAGCGCACGCGCGCGCTCGCCGACGCACCGCGCGAAACCCTGTCGGCCAACCTCGCGCGGCTCGACGCCGAGCTGACCACCTTGCAACAAGCGATCGGCGCAGCCACCCAGCGCCTCGAGGACGACAGCCGGTTACGTGAGCGCCAGCGCGCACACCTCGAAAAAATCGAGGCCCAACAGCGGACCTGCGAGCGCTGGGACGCGCTTCACGAACTGATCGGATCGGCCGATGGCAAAAAATTCCGCAACTTCGCCCAGGGCCTAACCTTCGAGATCATGATCGCGCACGCCAATCGCCAGCTGGAGAAAATGAGCGATCGCTATCTTTTGTCGCGCGATGCGGCGCAACCGCTGGATCTGAACGTCGTCGACAACTACCAGGCCGGCGAGATCCGCTCGACCAAGAACCTCTCCGGCGGCGAGAGCTTCATCGTCAGCCTCGCGCTCGCGCTTGGACTGTCGCGGATGGCCAGCCAGAACGTCCGCGTCGACTCACTGTTCCTCGACGAAGGCTTCGGCACGCTCGACGAGGATGCCCTTGACACCGCGCTCGAGACGCTCTCCAGCCTGCGCGCCGAGAACAAACTCATCGGCATCATCTCCCACGTCGCGGCACTCAAGGAACGCATCGCCACCCGCATCCAGGTCGAGCCTGGCCCCGGCGGCCGCAGCCAACTACGCGGTCCCGGCTGCGAACGCGTCGAGCGCGCTTGAGCAAGCAGAAAGGCGAACGCCCAATCGTCATCTCGACCGGATTGCCGTGGACCCGAAACCACGGATGGCTTCGGGCTTTCACAGCCTTGTGGACGGAAATCCGGCAATCCAAGCCGAGTTGCCGGCCCAACGCGACGCGCAATCAACCCGCCTGACACCGCGCGCACCAATAGGTCCCCCGTTGCCCAGCGCCCAACCGTGCGTGACGTATTGGCTCGCCGCAATCAAAACACGGGCGGTCGCGCCGCCGGTAGACCCACAACCGACCGCGACCATCGTCGATGAATCGCGTCGTGCGCGGGCCACCGCCGAGGTTGCGCCGCAGCAGATCGGCGCCGAGTTGAAACAAGGCTACGAGGCGCGGGTCCGGCACGTCGCCGAGCGGGCGTGACGGTGACTGACGCTCGAGAAAAAGCACCTCGGACTTGTAAACATTGCCGAGACCGCAGGCCACCCGCTGCTCCAGCAGCACGTCCACCAGCGGCGCCTCCGGCGGCAACAACTCACGCGCGCGTGCCACCACAGTCGCGCTGTCGATCAAGTCAACCGCCAGATCTGGCCCCAAGCGGGTATGCAACACACGCCGCGCGGTGCCGCCGGTCGCCATCCACTCGACCTCGCGGGCGTGAAAACACACCAGCACATCGCGGTCCGTCGCCAACACCAAGGCCGCGTGCCGGACCGGCTTTCGCCAGACCTCACCCGGCGCGTAGCGGTGCCAGCTGCCATACAAACCCAGATGAGTGCGCAGCGTCACCCCAGCGTCGAATTCGATGAAAAGGTGCTTGCCGCGCGCCTCGACCGCCACTACCGCGCGCTCGATCAAATCAGTGGCATCGCCCGTCTTCATGCTCGCCGCGCGAATCCGTCGCCCAACCAGGATCGGCCGCAACAGGGTCGCAATCTGAAAGATCGTGTCCCCCTCAGGCACGGCGCGGGTCCGGGATTAGACCGCGGTAGTCGCTGACGAAACCGGCCGCGCGCAACGCCGCCAGATGCACCGACAAACCGACCGCCTCGCCATCCACTTTCTCGATCGCGACACCAGCGCGCCGGCCGCCACGCGGAAGCCTGTGCAAGGCGCGAAACGCGAGCGCCAAGGTGGATTCCGGCAGCTCCGACGACAGTTGAAAGGTCGTCAACTGTCGCGCTTGCGCGCTCGCATACAACACCGGCCAACCGGAAACGAGGATCACCCAGGCGCCACTGATCCGGCGCGGCCCCGCGCCAACGGCTGCGCCGCGCGCGGGCCAGGGCAACAAACTCCCATACGGATTGGCCGGATCGATCGCGGCGAGAATCCGAACATCCGCGTCGCCATACCCGCCCGCCGACGGTTCGTCGACGCGCGCCGCGCGCAAGCGCTCCACGGCGCCCGGCAATGCAAACTGCGCCCCGGCAAGTCCTTCGACGAAATACCCGCGCCGCACCTGGCCGGTCTCTTCCATCGACTTCAATACCTGATAGATCGGCCCAAACCCGCCCACCAGACCCTCGGCCACGGCGGCCTCCCGGCTGACCACGCCGTAGCGATCCAACAGCCGTCGCGCCTGGGCAATGCTCCGTCGGGTCGGATCAATCGTGGCATCGCCCAACTGTTCGACCAGCGCCCAACGTCCGCCCGCGAGCCGCACCGCGCGGCGCGGGGTCGCGGCACGCGGCCCGCCGGCCAGCGCGCGCAGTGGCGCGAAGGTGTCATTGGTGATCAGTCCCGCCCACACCAGATCCCATAACGCCGACCGAAACTCATCGCCGCTCGCCGCCAATCCGGCGCGGCGCGCAGCATCCTCCAATTCGAGATAGAACGACGCCCCCCGCGCGCGCAGGTGGCTCAGCACGACCCCATGCAGCGGCGTGACCGCGACGCCTTCGATGCTGGGTGGCGACAGCAATTCGGCGATGGTCTCACGGCGGTACAAGGCCACCCGGCCATCCTTCGCGCCGAGCGCGCCGGCTCCGACCCACACCGCGCCCCCCATCGCTGCGAGCAGATCAAGCGCATCCGCGCGAAAGCCCTCGATTCGCGCCGGCAGCACGGTTTCACTCCAGGCCGACCACGGCAGGGCGAGCCCCTCGAGTTGGCGAATCACATCGAGCAGCACGTTCGGGCCGCTGCGTCCGGCATCGACGCCTTGCCACTCCGGCAGGAATCGCGCCAACTGCGCGCCATCGACCGGCGCGATCTGGGCGCGCAAACGCGCCAGCGTACGGCGCTTGAGCCGACGCAAAATCTCGGCGTCGCACCAATCGAGTTCCGCGCCGCCCGGCCGAATCTCGCCGCGCACCAACACCCCCTGGCCCTCCAGCAGCCGCAGCGCCGGCTCGACCTGCGCGACCCGCAAGTCGTAACGCGCCGCCAACTCGCGCGCGAGAAACGGGCCGCGCGTTTGCGCATGGCGCCGGATCAAGCGCACCAGCGCGTCGGCGACCGGCGCGACAAAGCTGTCTGGCAAACCGCTGGGTGGCGCGACGCCCAAGGCGTCGCGGTAGAGACCGGCGTCCTCGGCGGCAATCCAGCATATCTCGCCGGCAATGCGGATCGATACCGCGCGACGTTGCGTGCTCAGTTGCTGCAACCAGGCGGACGGGGATTCGATCACGCGCTCGACCAGTTCCGCCTCGCCCAGGTCGCCCAGCCGGCGCAAGAGGTCGTGCAGTTGATCGGCGTCGCGGGCCCGACGCTCCGGCGCGCGGTGCTGCAGCTCGCGTTCGAGGATCTCAAGCACCTCCGGGTCGAACAGTTCACGCAACTCGTCCTGGCCGAGCAACTCCGCCAACAGGGTGCGATCGAGCGTCAACGCCTGCGCCTTGCGCTCGGCAAGCGGCGCATCCTGGTCGTAGAGATAGTTCGCCACGTAGGCGAACACCAACGAGCGCGCGAACGGCGACGCGCCGTTGGTCTCGACCTCGTTGACGCGCACCCGCCGCGCGCGCAGATCCGCCAGCAGTTGTTTGAAACCGGAGACGTCGAAGACGTCCGCGAGCGCCTGCCGATAGGTCTCCAGCACGATCGGAAAATTCGCGTACTGGGCTACCCCGGCGAGCAACTGCTGGGCCTTGAGGCGCTGCATCCACAACGGGCTGCGACCGTCGGCACGCCGCCGCGGCATCAACAACGCGCGCGCGGCATTCTCGCGAAACAACGCGGCGAACAACGCGGTCGCGGGTAGCTGTTCACGCAGTAGTTCATCGACATCCTCGGGGTCCGGCACCAGCAATCGGCCGAAATCCGGCAACTCCTCGACATCCGCGCACCGCAGCACGATGCCGTCGTCGCTGTACATCGTCTGCACCTCGATACCACTCGCTTGCGATAGTTGCCGTTGCAGCACCATCGCCCAGGGCGCGTGGACCCGCGCGCCAAACGGGGACAACAGGCACACGCGCCAATCGCCCAGTTCATCGCGAAAGCGCTCGAGGGTGATCGCGCGATCCGTGGGCAGCGTGCCGGTGTGCGCCTTTTGCTCCTGGATGTAGCGCGCCAGGTTTTCCGCGGCGTGCGCGTCGAGTGGCGCGTGCGTGGTCAGCCATTCGCTCGCGCGCCGTGCCGGCTGAGCATCAAGTTCCCGCAAAAACGCGCCGAGCGCACGTCCGAGCTCGATTGGCCGCCCCGGTCCGTCGCCGCGCCAGAACGGCAAGCGCCCCGGCTCGCCCGGTGCCGGGCTGACGATGACCCGATCGCGGGTGATTTGCTCGACATGCCAGGTACTGGCGCCGAGCAAGATGTTGTCGCCCGGCTTGGTCTCGAACACCATTTCTTCGTCGAGCTCGCCCAGTCGCGCGCCGTCCGCGCCGAGGTGCACGGCGTACAGGCCGCGGTCGGGAATCGTCCCGGCATTGAGTCGCACCAGCAACGCCGCGCCCTTGCGCGGGCTGAGCGAATCGGTCGCGCGGTCCCAGACCAGCAGCGGCCGCAGATCCGCGAAATCGCTGGACGGGTAACGCCCGGCAAGCATGTCGAGCGTCGCTTCCAGCGCGCCGCGCGACAACTCCCGATAGGGCCAGGCGCGGCGCACGATCCGCTCCAGCTCCACGACCGTGCGCGGGGTGTCGCAGACCATCGCCACCAACTGCTGCGCCAACACATCGAGCACATTACGAGGTACCTGGATCGACTCGATTTCACCGGCGAGCATCCGCCCGGCGACCACGGCGCATTCGAGCAAATCGCCTCGAAACTTCGGATAGATCCGCCCCACGCTGACCGCGCCGACCTGGTGCCCGGCCCGCCCAACCCGTTGCAGTCCGCGCGCGACCGCCCCAGGCGATTCGACCAGGATGACCTGTTCGATCGCGCCCATGTCGATACCGAGTTCCAGCGAACTGGTAGCGACAATGCCGCGGATCGCACCGAGTTTCAGCCGTTCCTCAATTTCCGCGCGTTTTTCGTGGGAGACGCTGCCGTGATGGGCCCGCACCAGATCCTCGTCCGCCAACTCGTTCAAACGCTGGGTCAAGCGCTCACACAACCCACGGCTATTGACGAAGACCAGCGTCGATCGATGCGCCCGAATCGCGTCCAACAGCCTTGGATAGATCGCCGACCAGATACCCTGCTCCTGCCGAGGCGTCACCTCGCGGGTGTAAAGTTCGGCGAGGATCGAGCCGCCACGCGTCTCCCGCGGCGGCGGCGCCAATCGCTCCATGTCCGGCACCGGCACCACGATCCGGAGATCCAGCGCCGGTTTCGCCGAGGCATCCACACAGGTCACCGCGCGGTCACCGCCGAGAAATCGCGCGGCCTCGTCCAGTGGCCGCACCGTCGCCGATAACCCGATCCTTTGCGGTTCCCGCTCACACAACGCGGTCAAACGCTCCAACGACAACGCCAGATGGACACCACGCTTGGTCGGCGCGAGCGCATGAACCTCGTCGACAATCACCGTGTGCACCATCCGCAGCGTCTCCCGCGCCCGCGAGCCCAGCAACAAAAACAATGACTCCGGCGTCGTGACCAGGATCTCTGCCGGGGTCTTGAGTTGTTGTTGCCGGAGTTTTTGCGGCGTGTCACCGGTGCGCACATCGACCCGCAGCTGACGCCCGGAGCGCCCGAGGCGTTCAGCCGCGCGTTCAACCCCCACCAGCGGCGCGCGCAGATTGCGCTCCACGTCGTAGACCAAGGCCTTGAGCGGCGAGACGTACAACACCCGCACGCCATCCGCCGCCGCGGGATCAAGATTCAGCAAGCGATCGATCCCCCACAGGAACGCCGCGAGCGTCTTGCCACTACCGGTTGGCGCCACCAGTAGAGCATGCTGTCCGCTCGCGATCGCGGCCCAACCCTCACGCTGCACCCGGGTGGGTTCGGCGAAGCTTGCGTTGAACCAGGTCAGCGTGGGAAGTGAAAACGGCAGTGTCATGTTTAAAGTGTAACGCGGCGCTAGGGTTAACCGCGTGTTGATGCGACGCCATTCGACGCGACGTTACGCCTACCCGGGACGACCTCGCAGGGAACGCCGTTCTCAATCAGGGGCTAATCGGCGGCATTGCTATCAAAGGATCGGACTGGCGCACATCCCGAATGCCGTCATGCTACCGAGAACCCTCAATAAACAACGCTCCAACGGCGGTGCGCATCTGGCGTTTGGTTGATCAAAACGACGCATCGCGGTATCGCGTGACCCTCGCTAAAAGTGCCAGGTTCGGCTCGCCACTTCCCGGCACCTAGCCTGCCAGCTCGGCGGCACGGGGAATCCGAGTCCAGCCCTTTACTCCCAGATCGCAATGTAACAGGATAACGCGCTACCGTTCCCACTGGCAGATGCCGAGATTCCAGAATGCCATCAACGAATGACAATAGTAATGTCGGGCTACTACCGCCTCCGGTGTCATCGCCGCAGCGGGTGCAATGGGAGGATTTACTCTCTGTGGCAATGCGCCTGCTGGTGTGGGGGATTATTTTCGGGATACTGTATTTACTCAGTTCGTTTTTCGCACTCATCTTCCTAACGTTTGTATTTGCTTATCTGCAATCCAGCATTGTGGATATACTGGCGAAGCGGGTACGGCATTTGCGCATCCCGATGGCTATCTTCACCGGCATTGTGTTCCTTGGCGCGATTATCAGTGTCGGCGTATTTCTCGCCCCCAAGGTTTACCAACAGGCCACTGGTTTCGCCAAGAGTTTGTTTGTATACATGGAGCAAGTGGATAATGCCGTACTGGATCTAGCGGAACGCTACCCCCTATTGCAAGACGCCGTACCCGAACTACGCCGTCCGGCCCCACCTCCGCCAGCCATTGCAGAAGCCATGCCCACATGGGCCACCAATGGGCCTGACGGTGCCCCGCAAACGAATGGCGCGACCCCGGCCGCACGGAACTTCCGCGATTCGCCGACCAGCCTATTGTTGGGTATATTGTCCGGCACGGACAAACCCGTTGATGGCGGACAGATGGTCAAAGCCCTACTGGATCATCTTGCCAATATCAGCCGTCAGACGCTGGGGATTCTATCAACCTTCCTGCTGGCATTGCTGTTTTCTTTTTTAATTGTGCTGGATCTACCCCACCTCGCGGCCAGTGTGCGGGATTTAGAAAATACCCGGTTACGCTTCATTTTTCTGGAGGTCGCTGACAACATCTTCCAGTTCGGCAAAGTCCTGGGTAGTACCATACAAGCACAGTTTTATATTGCCTGTGTGAACACTTTGCTGACTGCCGTTATGCTTAATTTATTAGGTATGGGAGAACATGTTGCATTCTTGTCGGTGATTGTATTTCTGCTTAGCTTCGTGCCCGTTGCGGGCGTTTTCATTAGTTCTATCCCGATTTGTCTGATTGCACTCAACCAAGGCGGATTTAATCTCGTGCTCTTGAGCATTGGAATGATTACCTTAATACACATGGTGGAAGGGTATATTCTTAATCCATTGATCTACGGCGCGCGGCTGCGGGTAAATCCGGTGATTGTACTGATTATCCTGACCATCGGCGGTAAGTTATTCGGTATTTGGGGGTTAATCCTCGGCTTGCCGGTGTGCATTTACTTATTCGGTCACGCGATTCGTTACCCGTCGCAGACCTTGATCAGACGATCCTAGCGAAATGCTGATTTGATCCCCACCGGCGGAACCTCGCAATGGTAAATCAAAAAGTTGTGCACCGCGCGGCGCGGCGATTCGGGCTTAATCAGCGTTTCCGTGCCACAGCTATTTTCGCCCCACCTGCGAGCATCACAAGAAACCGCTGCGTAGTCATTGGTCGGGCGGGCGAGAAGTTGAAAACCGAATGCGATTATGTAGTCTACCAACTTGGTACTTCCGTCGCGGGTGGAGGCGGCGGTTCCGGCAACCAAGCACCACTGGCACCATAAACGGCGGTGGCCGCGACACCAAGCGCAAGCACAATCAGGCCGCCGACACGAGCGGATTCGCCGTCAGCACCCTCTTTCCAGCCAGTGATCATCGGTTTGATAAGGTTTGCCTTTTTGACGTAGGCGTAGAACAAGATGGCAATGATGTGCAGCACGACCAGCGCAATCAGCACATTCGACGCGAGCTTGTGCCAGCCGGTCAGCTGGTCGCTGAGATCCTTGCCCACCAGCGCCTGCAACGGGCCGTTGAAAGCGATGTCGTCATTTGCGAACAAGCCGCTGCCGACCTGAAAGGCGAGCAGTCCAAGTAGACCGAAAACCGAAATGGCGCCGAGGGGATTGTGCCCATGTCCATGCCATTGGCCCGTGAGATAGGCTGCAACCTTGGCCGGCATCGGGAAGAACTGGTAGAAACGGGCATAAGTCGAGCCGACCAGTCCCCAGACGAGACGGAAGGCAATCAACCCGACCACCGCGAGACCAAACTTGCCGTGCCATTCGATGTAGTTGCCGCCAATCTGGGCAGTGATCACCGCGCCAACGACGCAGACAACCAGTGCCCAATGAAACAGGCGGGTCGGAAGATCCCAGATGTAAATGCGTCTGCTCGTCATAGTGATCCGCAAGGCGTATTCAAGCAGCGAATGGAATGGCGCCAATGGGGCGCCATTCGTTGCGGAACGGCGGGCGGATTACTTCTCGTCGACGCGGTACTCGTCATGGCAGCCCTTGCAGGACTTGCCAAGCTCGCCGAACTGAGCCTTTGAGGCCTCGGCATCACCCGCGGCAGCGACCTTGGCCATTTCGTTGGCTTGCTGGACGAAGTTGGTCGCCACCTTGCCGACGCCTTCCTTGTCGGTGAAAAGCTCCGGCTTGACGCGCGTGTCCTTCCAACCCTTGCCCTTTTCGGTACCCGGCAGGTAGAGCGCACCCATTCCCGAATTGGCGACTGCCTGGATGGCATTGGCCGCCTTGATCACTTCATCCTTGTTGTAGGTGCCTTCAACGTTTGCCTTGATGCGGGCCATGTTCCAGGCCATAAAGGTGTAGCCGGACTGGCGCCATTTGATGGCATCTTCCGGCTTAACCTGGGCGACCGCGGAACCGCTTCCAAGCGTGACTGCCAAGAGGGCGAGCACAATCTTGCTATTCATGGATGATCTCCGTTGTGGATGGGCTCGAAGGACTGCATCGCATGCACGCGGAACAGCCCTAGTTTAATTCCGCCCGGATTATAGCCCGGTGCTAACACCCAATAACAAGACGTTGTGGAGGGTGCGTTTGCGGTCCTGCCTCGCGCAGGAGGAGAACCACTCGATAGCGTGACAGCGCTGGATCGCGCTCGCAAGTCGCGCCAAGTCACCACATCAGGTCATCCGGAATCTTGTAGTCCGCGTAGGGGTCATCGGCCGGCTCGGTATCCGTTGCCGCCTCGTTCAGCACGACGACGCTCTCCGGATCGCGCTCGCGAATCTTGCGCGCGGTCTCGGCCGGAACCAGCGCGTAGCCGGCGTCGAAACGCGCCACCGCAAGCAGGCCGCGCACGAGCTGCTGCTGCTGCGCGGCATTGACGAACAGGCGCTTGACCGCGCCGCCGTCGGCGAACTGGTAGGCAATCTCCCCCGCCGCCGGTTGTCGGTGCGCCTCGATGATTTGCCGGACCTGCGCCGCGAGCGCGCGTCGCGCTGCTTCGGCCTGTCGCTGTTGATTCAACTCGCGGTCGCGTCGCGCCTTTTCGTCGGCCGCGCGCCGTGCCGCCTCCGCCACCGATTCGGTCGCAGCCAACGGCGTCTGCCCCTTGCGCTGCTGCTTTTCCTGCTGACGCTGCTCCGCCTTCGCTTTCTTGATCTTCTTGTCGTCGATCAGGCCCGCCTTGCGTAGCTGATCCTGCAATGCGTTTTTCATTGGTTGCCCCTAGTGCTGGTTTGCCACGCGTCGGATTGCGCGTCGATGCCGTGATGCTGGATTGTTTCAGAATCCTTGCGTCTGGTGCCAGCCCCCCGCCCGGCGCATGTTTAATCTGCTATCGTGCCGCGACCCGCATTCGCTGACCACAACCCGACCATGGCCCTGAAATCCACTATTTTCAAAGCCGATCTGCAAATCGCGGACCTCGACCGCCATTACTACGCCGACCATGCGCTCACGCTCGCACGCCACCCGTCCGAGACCGACGCGCGCATGATGGTGCGTTTGCTCGCGTTCGCGCTGAACGCCGACGAGCGGCTGGCGTTCGGCAAGGGGCTTTGCGTCGACGATGAGCCCGACCTGTGGCGCAAGGATCTAACCGGTTCGATCGAGCTCTGGATCGACGTTGGCGAACCGCAGGAGAAGTGGATCCGCCGCGCCTGCGGACGCGCCGCGCGAGTCATTGTTCTGAGCTACGGCGGGCGCTCGGCGGATATCTGGTGGACACAGAACCGCGAACGTCTCGAGCGGCTGGACAACCTCAACGTCACAAGCCTCCCAACCACGAGCCTCGCCGCGCTGGCCGCGCTCGCGCGGCGCGCGATGCGCCTGCAATGCACGGTGCAGGACGGCGCGGTGTGGATCACCGATGGCGACGCCACCGTGCACATCGAACCGGTGATCTGGAGCGGACCCGCCACCAAGCCGCGCGGCTGAGGTCAAGCCTCGCGCCAGGGTCCGAGTCGGCGCAATCGATACCCGTGTGCGATCCCGTCCCTGAAAGCCGGTTGCCGCGTTCGACATTGGCGCCGCGCTGCAGCGGCGCTTGCGAAGCACACCTACCGGCGATCGTAGCTGCCGTTGTGGTTTATACTGCCCATACGATCGGCGTCAGGAAGATTCTCCGATCCGGATACTTCGAGAGCGCCGAAGCCGACCGCGGGCGCGGACACGGTTGATGAAAGATTTCCGGTCTAGGATAAGGTGCTTTATCCTTCCGATACGCGATCCGGGACAGGTGAAGCTCGGGATTCGACGCCTCCCCCGTCATCACAGGTACGCGACAACGCAGGTAACGAAGGGGCCTCGGATGTTGGGATTCATGGGCAGGAACATCTTGACCGGATTGGTGACAATCCTGCCAATCGCGTTGACCCTCTACCTGCTCTACTGGTTGGCGATCTCCGCCGAGACGCTGCTGGGAGGATTGATTCACCTCATCCTGCCGGAAACGCTCTACTGGCCCGGCATGGGCATCATCGCTGGGGTCGGCGTTCTATTCGGCATCGGACTGCTGATGCACGCCTACGTCTTCCAGCAACTACTTGCCATGGCGGAACGGTTGATCTACCGAATGCCGCTGATCAAGTCCGTTTACCGGCCCATCCGCGATTTCTTTGACTACTTCTCAGTCAGAAAGGAAAACAATCTCCAGCAGGTCGTCGCGGTCAAAATCGGCGACACCGACATGGAGCTGATCGGCTTCGTTACTCAAACGGATACGGGCAAACTACCCGAGGGTTTGCGACGCGAAGATAAAGTACTGGTCTATTTGCCGATGAGCTACATGATCGGCGGCTATGCGGTGCTCGTTCCCAGAGACAAAATCCGCCCGCTCGATATCGGGATGGAGGATGCCATGCGCTTCGTACTGACCGCGGGCGTGACCGGCGCCAAAACCTAAACGGAATCCCGGCAGGAACGGCCGTCAACGGATCGAAGGATCATCGACCCGAATCAACCCGCCGCCGAGCCACGCGGCTGAGGTCCAGCCTCGCGTCAGGGACCGATTCGGCGTAGCCGATACCCGTGCGCGAAACCCGCGGCGACGGTCAACACACCACAGGCAAACAGGATCTCGCGCACGCCGAACTGCTGCGCGAGGTGCCCCACCGCGAAGCTGCCGAGCGGCGCGACGCCGAGAAAGGCCATCGAGAACGTCGCCATCACGCGGCCTCGCAAGTCGTCGCGGACCCAGGTCTGCAACAGGGTATTGCTGCCCGCGGCGATCATGACCATCGAAAAGCCGAGCACCATCAGGATCGGATACGCCAATGCATGGAACGGATTGATCGCGAACAACGCGAGCGCGCCGCCGGCCGAGCGAGC
This sequence comes from Thiotrichales bacterium, assembly GCA_050329935.1. Classification (GTDB taxonomy): domain Bacteria; phylum Pseudomonadota; class Gammaproteobacteria; order UWMA-0217; family UWMA-0217; genus CAYSFW01. Next base: position 76,520 of record JBHJOI010000015.1, read on the forward strand.
CGCGAGTGACACCCATTGCGCCAGGCCGTCAACCGTACCGCGCGAGGCCAGGTACAAACTCGCGAACAGCGAACCCGCCCCCGCGCTGCCGACCAGCAAGCCGAGCGTCCGCGCGTCGCCAGCGAAAATCGACTTCGCGTACAACGGCATCATCACCACGTAGGGCGTGATCAGAAAACTCGCCGCCGCGACCAACAGCAGAAACAAGCGAATGCAAGGATGCGAGAACGCGTAGCCAAACCCCTCGCGCAGCGCCGTGAGCGCCGGTTGCGGATTACCGGCGCCGGGTCGCGCGCGGAGCGCACCCAGCGCCAACAGCACCCCAAGGTAGGACACGGCGTTGATCGCAAAACACACCGCCTCGCCCGCCAGCGCGATCACGAAGCCCGCCAGCGCCGGACCGATGAACCGGGTGGTGTTCATCAACAGCGAATTGAGCGCGATCGCGTTCGGCAACTCGCGCCGATCCGCGACCAGATGGACCACCAGCGACTGCCGCACCGGCATGTCCAATGCGTTGATGCAACCCATCAGAAACGCCAGCGCCAACAGCAACCCGGGCGTGATCCAGCCCTGCCAGGTCAGCACCGCCAGCACGAGCGCCTGCACCAAGGCCAGCGCCTGGGTCGCCATCATCAGGCGACGCCGGTCCACCCGATCCGACCACACGCCGCCCAACGCACCGAACAGCAGAATCGGAATCTGACTCGCAAACCCCAGCAAACCCAGCATCAACGCGGAGTCGGTCAAACGGTAGATCAGCCAGCCCATCGCGATCTGCTGCATCCAGGTGCCCGCCATCGACACGAATTGCCCGGCGAAATAGAGGCGGAAATCGCGCGAGCGCAGCGCGCGCAATGGACGTGCGAGGACTTGCTTCAGCACAGGGTGATCCCGACAGGTGTTCCGGATGGACGAAGCCAACCATCATACGAGGACCGCCCCCCCGTGCCCATTGGCCTCGCGAGGTCACGGGGCACGATCTTGAACCCGATGCGCTTCGAGCGCTTGAGGAGACGGCCGCGAATCCAGCCGCCGCTCAAGAGAAATCGAGTGCGCGACCGCGCGAATGAGCACTCAAGCGCGTGTCGCCACGATCGTCGCGGCGCGATCAACGCGTCATCGACATCGCCCGCGAAACCTGTTCGCGCACGAAGATGCGCGCGACCTGTTCAGCGAAGGCCTGTTTGTCCACGACGCGCGCAAACTGGCCATCCTCCAGAAACGGGACGAAACGCATCGGCCAATCCATCAACCGCTGCATTTGAAGTGCCGCGTTACCGCCCGGCTCCGAATCGATGGCCTGGGTGATCATGTACGGGCTCAACCAACGCCCCAACTCCGACTTGG
>JBHJOI010000016.1:0-8229 GCA_050329935.1 Thiotrichales bacterium
AAGCGATTGAAAAACAAGATAATTCAAGTTTTTCAACGGCTTAAAGGGTAGATGGCGGAGAGAGAGGGATTCGAACCCTCGATACGGGGTTACCGTATACACACTTTCCAGGCGTGCTCCTTAAACCGCTCGGACATCTCTCCGGAGTTCCCGCCACGCGCGCGGTTGACCTTTCGCTGCGTGTCTTGAAGTGGGCGGTAAGACTATCGGTTTTGCCGCGCGGTGTAAATGAGGTGAGCGCGGCGTAGTGGCGGGGTTCCGCCGAGCGATCCGCGTTGTCGCGGTGCGACGTGGCGACCGAGGAACGTGGCCAGTGACGCGCGCGAACGGATGTTCGATCGCGACGACGGTTATCAGTCCGCCGTCCGACGCGGTAGCCATTGGCCGATCCAGGCTCGCGCGCCCTGCCCTGCCATCTGGCGTCGGAGGTAGGCGATCTGAGTCTGGTGCGGCAACGTCTTTGGGCAAACGTCCTGACAGCCAAGCAGGCTCATGCAGCCGAACACGCCCTCGTCGTTGCCGATGAGTTCATAGTAGTCGGCGGTGTCGCGCGGGTCGCGTGGGTCGAGGCGAAAGCGTGCGAGCTTGTTCATGCCGATGGCGCCGACGAAATCGTCGCGCATCTGGGCGGTGCCACAGGCGGCGATGCAGCAGCCGCATTCGATGCAGCGGTCGAGTTCGTAAATTTGTTCGGCGAGTTCCGGTTCCATGCGTGCTTCGAGCCGGTCGAGGTCGGGTTCGCCATCGAGGTGCAGCCAGGTCTCAAGCCGTTCGCTCAGCGCGCGCATCCATTTGCCGGTGTCGACGGATAGATCCGCGATCAGCTCGAACAGGGGTAGCGGCAGCAAGGTGATTTCGGGCGGCAGATCGCGGGTCAGCGTGCGACAGCCGAGCCCGGGGCGGCCGTTGATCAACATGCCACAGGAACCGCAAACGCCAGCGCGGCAGGCGCAGTCGAAGACCAGGCCGGGTTCCTGTTCGTCGCGAATGCGCATCAGGGCGAGAAACAGCGTGAGCCCGGGCGTTTCGTCCAGCACATAGCGATGCAGTGCAGGCCGCGACTCGGGGTCGCGCGGGTTGTGGCGCAGGATGTGGAACGTGAGCTGCCGGCTCATTGGTGCGAGCTCTCGATTGGCGTTGTCGGCGCGGTGGCGCGGCTTGCCGTCGGCTTCGTCGCCTTGCGTCGCGCTACCGCGTTCATCCATGCCGTCGTCTCCCGGTGGACGATTCGGTTTTGTATGCCGGCGAGCGAACGGGTCGTCATATCGGCTCGCCGAGGCGTTCGTTCCGACCGCGATAGCGCTCGGGTAACAAGTCGAGGAACGGCATCACGCCGTTCTGCGCCGCGAAACGGTCCAGCGCTGCGGCACGCGCGGTTTCCACTTCGAGCCGGCGCGGTTCGGTGGCGGGATGTTCGATGATGTTTTTCGCGCCGTAACCGCGAAACGCCGGGGGCAGTTCCATCGCGGCGACATCGAGCGGCTCGTACTCGAGTGTCGGCATCGGCTCACCGGGATGCCACACGCACAGGGTACGTTTGAGCCAGTCGCGGTCATTGCGTTCCGGGTGGTCCGCGCGAAAGTGCGCGCCGCGGCTTTCGGTACGCTCGCGGGCGCCTAACGCGATGGTCAGCGCGACCTTGAGCATGCGCGGCAGGCGGTAGGCCTGTACCAGTTCCGGGTTGGCGTCGTGACGGCGGGTGGTCACGCCGATGTTCGCGCTGCGCGTGAGAAGCTCGCGCAGTTCATCGACCGCGGCGTCGAGATTCGGACCGTCGCGAAACAGTCCGACCTGGTCGGTCATCACCACTTCCATCCGCTGGCGCAGCGTGGCGACCCGCTCGGTGCCGGGCTGCCGCAACAGGTCGTCCAACGCCGACTGTTCGCGTTGCACGCACTCGCGGGCGAGCGCGGTGGACAGGTTGATGTCACCTTCGGCGCCCGCGCAGAAATCGGCGATGTATTCACCGACCAGCATCCCGGCGACGACGGTTTCAGCCACCGAGTTTCCGCCGAGCCGGTTGAAGCCGTGCAGATCCCAGCACGCCGCCTCGCCGCAGGAGAACAGCCCGCGCAGCGTGGGGCTCTCGCCGCGATGATCGGTGCGTATGCCGCCCATCGAGTAGTGCTGTGTCGGGCGCACTGGAATCCAGTCGTTCGCCGGGTCGATGCCCAGGAAGTAGTGGCAGATGTCCTTCACTTCGCGCAGGTTGTGCTCGATGTGCTCGCGGCCGAGTTGAGTGATGTCGAGCCACAGGTGGTCGCCGTAGGGCGAGTTCACGCCCTTGCCCTTGCGCATGTGTTCAGCCATGCGCCGCGAGACGACGTCGCGCGAGGCGAGTTCTTTTTTCTCGGGTTCGTAGTCCGGCATGAACCGATAGCCGTCGACGTCGCGCAACACGCCGCCGTCGCCGCGGCAACCCTCGGTCACGAGGATTCCCGACGGCAGAATCGCGGTCGGATGGAACTGCACGGCTTCCATGTTGCCGAGGCGGGCCACGCCGGTTTCGAGCGCTAGCGCGTGGCCGATGCCCTCGTTGATGAGCGCGTTGGTCGAGATGCCGTAGATCCGCCCATAACCGCCGGTCGCGATCACGGTGGCTCGCGCCAGATAGGCCGACAGCACGCCAGTCGTCAAATTGCGTACCACCGCACCGTGGCAGCGCGCGCCGTCATGAATCAACGCGAGTGCCTCCATCCGCTCATGCACCGGGATCGACTCGGCGATCGCGCGGTCGCCAAGCGCATAAAGCATCGCGTGGCCGGTGCCGTCGGAGGTGTAACAGGTGCGCCACTGTTTGGTGCCGCCGAAGTCACGCGCGGTGATCAGGCCGTGTGCCTCGGCGCGCTCGTTCAGCGTGACGCGCTCGCCGTTGATCACCACCGAGTGCGCGCCGGCCTTGACTCGGCTCCAAGGCACGCCCCAGGCCGCCAACTCGCGCACCGCTTTCGGCGCCATGTGGGTGAAGATCCGCGCGACGCGCTGATCGCAGCCCCAGTCGCTGCCGCGGACGGTGTCCTCGAAATGTACGTCCTCGTTGTCGCCGGCACCTTTCAGCGCGTTCGCGAGGCTCGCCTGCATGCCACCCTGCGCCGCGACCGAGTGCGAGCGCTTCGCCGGCACCAGCGACAACACGATCGTCTCCAACCCGCGCCGCTTGACGCCCACCGCGGTCCGCAGCCCGGCCAGACCACCGCCGATTACCAGCACGTCGGTGTGAACGATGTTCATGGGGAATGCCCGTCGTTCACCCACGCGGGAATGTACCGCTCGTCGGCGTGCGGGGCATGGTCGATTCCGATCTTGATGTAGGCGGCGAGGCTCAAGAGTCCAAGTACGATGAAGAATGTCGTCAACGCCCACTTCGCCCGCGCCAGACGCAACCGTGTCCGCGCCGGATCGCCGCCCGTGAACCAGCCCCATTTGATCGCGAGTCGATACAAACCGATCCCACCATGCGACTCGACCACGAACAACAGCACTAGATAAAGCGGCCAGAATTGTCCGGTCCAGACCCGATCCGCGGACGCGAACGGGCCGATCAACTCAGGCCGCGCGAACATCGCGTACAAGTGCGCCGGCACTAGAAAGAACATTACGAACCCGGTCGCGACCTGCACCAGCCAGAGTGTAGTATCGGCATGCCGCATCGCGCGCGCGTGCGACCCCAACGCCTGATATTGCCGCCAGTTCGCCGGAAACTTGCGCAACGCAAGTGCCGCGTGGACGACGATCAGCAGTCCAATGAGGGCAACGAACAGCGACACGAGCCAGGCCAGCGGTCGGCCGAAGATGAAGTAGCCCTCGAAAAAACGCGCCACGGTCCAGAACGCGTCATGGCCCAGCAGAATCGAGGACACGAAAAACATGTGCAGCCACATGAACAGCGCAAGAATCAGGCCCGACACACTTTGCGCAAGATCGAGCAGCGCCGGCGCGGTGTCGGCGCGGTGCGGATGGACGAAAGCGTAGGCGCGAGGCGGCATGATTATGTTGTTCCCTATCTCGATGATACGCCCGCGATGACGCCGAAACCCACATCCACCATGGGGGATCGCCGCTTCCCGCATTCGGGAGAGGCGGTCGCGAACGCTATTTAACGACAATGACTGACATGGACCCAGCCGACGGCGTCACGAAGTTCGAACTCGGTTTCACGCGCGCGAATCCGCTTGACGATGCGTGCCTGCTCGATCTGATCGCGTGGCGGCAGCGATTCTTCGCGCTTGGCATCATCGGGCGCGATCCGCACCGCTACGGCGGTATCGGCTTTGGCAACGTGAGTCGGCGTATCGCTGGAAATCCGCTGCGGTTCGTGATCTCGGGTACGCAAACCGGCGGCCTGGCCGAATTGGACCGCGGCCACTTCGCGCTGGTCACACGCTGCGAGTTGGAGCGAAACATCATCGACGCCGAAGGCCCGATCGCGCCGTCTTCCGAGGCCCTCACCCATGGCGCGTTATACGCATGCGATGCCGCGATCGAGTTTGTGTTCCATGGCCACGCGCCACGGCTCTGGCGTGCGGCGCATGCTCTGGGCCTGCCGCGAACGGCCGACGACGTCGCCTACGGCACCCCGGCGATGGCGCGCGCGGTCGAGCACTTGTACCGCGAAACCGATCTTGCGCGACGCCGGATCCTGGCAATGGGTGGCCACGAGGATGGTGTCATCAGCTTTGGCCACACCGCCACCGAGGCCGGCGAGGCCATGCTCGCGGCGCTCGCTCAGTCCGAGACGGCGTAGCCACCGGGCGAACCGACACACGATTTTTCGGAATTCAAGTGCGACCGGCCGCGATAACTGCGACGATGACGGCATAACATCATTTAATTACGTGAAGCTTTTCAAATAATTACTGCAACCGTAAGCTATAGACTATACCGAGCTGGGAATTTTCCACCCAGCCGTCAAGACTTAGGGGAGTTCAGTTCATGTGTCGCGTTAGAAGTCGATCTCTGTTGCTGGCGTCCATCGCGACGCTGGCTGTGTCCTGTCCGCCGGCGATCGCCGCGAACGGCGACCTCGACCCGGGTTTCGGTAGCGCGGGCGCAGTGTTCACCCCGGTCGGGAGTGGCACGAGCAACGCCTGGGCAACCGCAATTCAGGTTGACGGCAAGATCGTCGTTGCCGGATCCGTCAACGTAGACAGCAGCTTCGCGGTGGCGCGCTACCTGCCCAACGGTCAACTCGACACGAGCTTCGCCGGCAGTGGTACGCTTACGACCGCGCTGGGCAGCGATTCCGCCGCGGGATTTGCGCTCGCCATCCAGCCCGACGGCAAGATCATCGTCGGTGGATACAGTGGCGACAATTTCGCGCTGGTGCGCTATCGCGGCGACGGCACGCTCGATCCGGCATTCGGTAACGGTGGCTCCGTGACGACGAAGCTCGGCAGTGCGGATAGCCAGGTCAACGCCCTTGCATTGCAGGCCGATGGCCGGATCATCGCCGCGGGTTACGCATTCAACGCCACGAACAACAAGGACTTCGCCGTGGTGCGCTATCTCGCCAATGGCAGCCTCGATCCCTCGTTTGGCAGCAACGGCATGGTCCTGACTGCGATTGATGGCGGCCTCGACGAAGTCAACGGTCTCGCGATCCAGAGTGACGGCAAGATCATCGCAGCCGGTATTGCGGTGGCCACCGCGCCCGTCATCGATGCAAACGTCGCGCTCGCGCGCTACCTGCCGGATGGCACACTTGACCTCGGGTTCGGATTCAATGGCAAGGTCATCGCAAGTCTGCCGGCATCCGGCTATAACGAAGTCGCGAACGCGGTCGCATTGCAACCCGATGGCAAGATCGTGATCGCCGGAGAAGTCGCACCCTTGGACAGCTCAGTCCAAGACGAACGCGCCAGTGACTTTCTGATCATGCGCTTCCGCGATGATGGGACGCTCGATCCGGCGTTTCAAGGTGGCGCGGTACGGACTTATTTCGAACGTTATCGCGATTCGGCAAAGGCCTTGGCGATTCAGCCCGACAACCGGATCCTCACGGCTGGATTCGCGATAACGGAAATGGGCAATTTCGTGATCTCGATCGTGCGTCAAGAGTCGGACGGTCGCTTCGACACGACCTTCGGCAGCAGCGGGCGCGTCGTCACCAGCGCCTCGAGCGATCTCTACGCCCATGCGCTCGCCCTGCAGGCCGACGGCAAATTTGTGGTCGCCGGGAGTAGCTCAAACAACTTCGCGCTCTGGCGTCACCTGGCACGCGACGAGGACAACGACCGGATCGCCGAGCCTTGGGGCCTCACGCCGTCGCCGTTCTCTTTCAATGACGTCAACGCGGTCGCGCTCAACACGCCACAAACCTCCAACCTGATCACGATCGCGGGACTCGAGACGGATCTGCGGGTGCCGGTGTCGGTGTGCGGCGGGGAATACGCGATCAACGGCGCGACCGATTACACACGCGGCGTCAATTACGTCGGCAATGGCGACCAGATCAACGTACGCCATCTGTCGGCGCCGAACGCAGGCACGCTGACAGACACGGTGCTGAGCGTCGGCGGCTGGAGCGCGGCGAACAACCCGTCGCTGCTGATCGGCGCACCAACGCGAGACACGTTCACGAGCCTTACCCTCGGCACGCCGACCGGGGCCGTGAATCCGAACGGTTGTGTCATCCCGCCCGACGATAACGGCGGCATTACGGACCCTCCGAGCCTCGGCGAACCCCCCGTTGATCAACCCGGCGACGGCACCGCGCTGCCCGACATCACTGCATCGGTTCGCAGCGGCGGTGGCGGGGCTGTGGGCTGGGCCGGTTTATTGCTATTGGGATTCGCCGGATTACGGCGGCGGAACGCGCGCGTGCGGTCGTAAAACCAGGCGCGCGGCTCCACAACCAGTCCAAGTCACGAACGGGCGCGTGCGCCGCCCGCCGTGCGGCTTCGTTACCAATAGGCCTGGAGCTGGCCCGCGTCGACGCGGGTTTCAAACGCTTTCAAAGGGTGATCGCCCTTCTCGATGCATTCGCCGCTCGTCACGTCGAATTTCCACTCGTGTTTCGGGCAGGTGATCTGTTTGCCGTGTAGCGCCAGGTGCGGAATATTCGTCACCTGGTGCGGGCAACGGCTGTCATACACCTTGAACGTGTCACCGCTGCGGTAGATGAACAGCCCGCGCCCGTCGCGGTCGATGCGCGCCGTTTCGCCGTCCTTGAACTCAACCATTGCGCCGAGGTCATGCCAATCGGCGACGCCGTTCATCGCATCCGGGCTGAACTCCGGCAGGTCGAGCGCAAGTATCTGCTCAGCGGCCCAGACGGTTTTCGCCAATCCAAGCGCGGGGAACGCCATCAGAATCGCATCAAGAATCTCCATCGGCGTACAGCCATCGCGTAGCGCGCGGGTCACGTACTGTTTGAAACCATTCTCGGTCTGGGCGTGGACCTTGGTGATCACCGAAATGAGATCCCGGGTCTTGGGATCGAGATGTTTGCCGGTCTCCTTCAGGAACTTGAAATAGTGACCCAAGGCGTCACCGCGCGCCTTGACGAGGTAGGTTAATGCGTCGCTCATTGAGTGCTCCTTGATCGCGTGAGGGCGGGACGCCCGGATAGCCGTTGGAAAACGCCGCATTCTATCGGCTCGCACCAAACAACTACGATACCCCTCATGGGGAGCGTGGAGGTAACTTCCTTGATCCAGGTCAAGCGCGCGCGCATCGGCCCGTGCTAACAAGATTAAACGACACCGCTTTAGCGTCCGCGCCTTGGCGTGCCGGAATCACAACCGAGGGTTTGATCGTGCCACATCGCCCGATGATCACCGTGGACGGCAACGAAGCCACCGCGACGGTGGCCTACCTCACCAGCGAAATAGTCGCGATCTACCCGATCACGCCGGCCTCGGCGATGGGTGAACTGGCCGATCAATGGGCCTCCGAACAACGCCCCAACCTATGGGGCGCGGTGCCCACGATCATCGAGATGCAGAGCGAGGGTGGCGCGGCAGGCACCCTGCACGGCGCGCTGCAGGGCGGCGCGCTCGCGACGACCTTCACCGCCTCGCAGGGCCTGCTGTTGATGATCCCGAATCTGTACAAGATCGCCGGCGAGCTGACCCCGGCGGTGTTTCACGTCGCCGCGCGCACGGTCGCGACCCACGCGTTGTCGATCTTCGGCGATCATAGCGACGTAATGGCCGCGCGAGCCACCGGCTGGGCCCTGCTCTGCTCCAACTCGCCGCAGGAGGCGCAGGACTTCGCGCTGATCGCCCA
>JBHJOI010000017.1:0-6585 GCA_050329935.1 Thiotrichales bacterium
CCATGGAGCGAATGGCGGGTTTCGAAGCGGTGAAAGGGTTCCATCTTGTCCCCGTCGAGCACGGTGATGTGGTTATCGCCGTGTTCGACCACCAGCGTGACATTGAGCGGATCGGCCTCGAACACCGGCTTGAGCGGCAGTCGCAGATTCTCCTTGTGAACGATATGCGAGCCGCGGATGTCGGCCTCGTCCCATTTCGGTGGATGGGTCGGTGGGGTGTAGATCCACTCGGCCAACGCCTTTATCTCGGCCTCGCTCAGTTTATCCTTGAAGCCCGGCATCTGGGTGGCGGGCAGGCCGTCGGCGATCGCGGTGTAGGCGGCATCCTTTTTCAATCGATGCAGGTTGTCGGGCAACAGCACCGGCCCCCAGCCACCCAGGCGTTCGGGGCCGTGGCAGGCGGCGCAATACTGGATGTAATTCGCCTTGACGTCATTCGCTTCGGACTTTGGCGCCGGCGTGGAATGCGCGAGCGTGGATAGGGTGAGCAAGGCGACCGTGAGTAGAATTTCGTTGCGCATGGTCTTGAGTCGTTGTCCTGACCGAGTGTTGGCGTGATTTACAGCGCGGTACCCGCGCGTCGGGTCGGCCGCGCATCCGGACTGTTCATTAGAACGTGCGGGTCGGCGCGTCGCGGCGTGTGGCCGTTCGCGATGCCGATTTCATCGTCATTGAGATAGCAGGCGGGATCCTCGGCCCACGGGTCTCCGGTGAGTTGCATCGCGCGCACACGGGTATTGCCGTTGCAGATCTTGAGGTAGGCGCATTCGGCGCACCGTCCGGTCACGGGCCGCGGGCTTTGTTTCAGGCCGGCCAGGATCGGGTCGGACAGGTCGGTCCAGATCACGCTGAATGGCCGCGTGCGGACGTTGCCGAGGGTGTAGTGCCACCACATCGTGTCCGGGTGGACGTTGCCGAGGTTGTCGATATTCGCGATGTTGACACCGGAGCTATTGCCGCCCCATTGCTCGAGTTTGTGTCGCAGGTGCTCGACCCGTTCGGGGAAATGGCGTCCGGCCCAGTGCAGCAGATAAACGCCGTCGGCGTCGTTGTTGCCTGTGACGAACTCGCGCGGGTCGCCATTGCGCTCGTGCTTGAGCGCGGTCTCGAAGAGCAGGTCGAGCGCCCAGCGCGTGGTGTTCAGGACGACATCACTCTTGCGATTGCGGTTGCCGCGGCCGGCATAGTTCAGGTGCGAGAAGTAAAACTTGTCGATCCCTTCCTGCTCCATCAGGTCGAGTAGTTGTGGCAGTTCGGCGGCGTTGTCCTGGGTCATCGTGAATCGCAGCCCGACCTTGATGCCGCGCGCCTGACACAAGCGAATGCCGCGCATCGAGGCGTCAAACGCCCCGATCTGGTGGCGAAAGCGATCATGGGTGGCGCGGATGCCATCGATGCTGATGCCGACGTAGTCGTAACCCACCTCGGCGATGCGTTCGATATTGCTGGCGTCGATGAGGGTGCCATTGGTCGACAGTCCAACGTAGAAGCCCAGCCATTTCGCGCGCTTCGAGATCTCGAAGATATCGGGCCGCAGCAGCGGTTCGCCGCCCGAGAGAATCAGCACCGGAACGCCGAAGGCCTTGAGATCGGATATCACCGCATACACTTCGTCGGTTGAAAGTTCGCCCGGGAAATCGTGGTCGGCGGAGATCGAGTAGCAGTGTTTGCAGGCGAGATTGCAGCGCCGCACGAGATTCCAGATCACCACCGGGCCAGCCGGCTTGCGCGCCGGTCCGAGCGGGGTCGGGCGGACCAGTTCTCTCATGTATTGCGAAATGCGGAACATGGGCGAGATCTCCTATTCGGTGAGCCTGAGCCCGGTTTTCTTGAGGATCCGGGTGCTGTAGAGGATTTCATGGGCGCGGGCACGTTCGCCTAGCAAGCGCGCGATCTCGGCCACTTGCGCCTCGACCACGTCGCGCGTCCGGCCATGCACCATTGCGAACAAGTTGTAGGGCCAGAGCGGTAAGGCGCGAGGCCGCTCGTAGCAATGGCTGACAAACGGCAACGCACCGATCAGGTGACCCGCCTCGCCGATCTGATCGTCGACGACGTCCCAAACGCTCATGCCGTTGGCGACATAGCCGAGCGCGTAGTGATTCGGCACCGCGCCGATACGGCGGATGATGCCCGCCGCGAGCATGGCGCGCAGACGCCGCTCGACCTCGACCACGGGGATGCCAAGCTGGTTGGCGATAGCCGCGTAGGGCTCGGTCATCAGCGGCAGACCGCTCTGGGTCGCGCGGATCAGCGCGCGATCCACCGCGTCGAGCAAACCCCGCCCATCCGGAGATGAGTCGTCGACCTCAAGCGCGGGTTGACTCCGATCGGCGACGTCGGTGCTCATGCCTCGAACCTCAGACCGACGTAAAATTCACGCAGCTTGGGAAAATCATAGACCTTGAGACCGCTCTCGGCCTCGATTTCCGCGAGTACCTCGGCGACCCGCTGCGGTGATTCGGTGCCGACGACGAACCACATGTTCAGCGTGTGTTCGCGGGCGTAGTTGTGGGCGACCTCGGTGCGGGCATTGACGAGCGCCGCGACGGCCTCGAACCGATCGGGCGGCACCTGCATCGCGCACAGACTGAACGCGCCGCCCATGCGGTCCGCGTTATACATCGGACCGAAACGCGACAGTACGCCATTGTCGAGCAATACCCGCAAACGCTCGATCAACGCATCCTCGGCGATACCCAACGCCGCGCCAGCGACGTCGAACGGCCGTGCGTGGATCGGAAATCCGCCCTGGAGACCGTTGATGATCGCGCGATCGGTGGCGTCAAGCACGGACGGGTCAATCGTTCGCTGTCGCGACATACCGTGCCCCTCTCTGTTTGAATCGCCGGGTACTAAACAGCACCTGATGCGGAATCTCTGTCAGTCCCGCCGCCTCGATCATGGCCTGCAAGTGGCGCAGCACGCCCATGCGATCGCGGCCATGAATCATCGTGAACAGGTTGTATGGCCACAATGGCAACCGCCGTGGGCGTCGATAGCACAAGCTGACGCAATCGAACTCGCCGAGACGGGCACCGATCTCGCTCACATCGGCGTCGGGCACGTTCCAGACCACCATTGCGTTGGCGTTATAGCCGAGCTCGTGATGACGCACGACGACCCCGAAGCGCTTGATCCGATCGGCATCTTGCAGCGCGCGGATGTGCTCGATCACCTCCGCTTCGGAGCAGCCGAGTCGTTCGGCGATCGCGGCGTAGGGGCGTGGGACCAGCGGGAGACCGGACTGGATCGCGGCGATGAGTGCGGTTTGGTTGGGTGCTTGCGTTTGCATGTCGGGCTGGTTGGTGAGTTTCGGGTGATCAGTCAGCAATCCCACAACCGAAACCCGAGGTCGATGTGGAAACTCTCCTCCATCGGCAGATCGAGCACTTGCAGTCCGGTCGTTGCGCGGATGTCCTCCAGCACCTCGGTCACGCGCTCGCGGGTCGGCGCTGTCACGACGAACCACAGGTTGAAGCTGTGCTCGCGTTCGTAGTTGTGGTTGACCTCCGGATAGCCGCTGACGAGGTTGGCGACGGCCTCCAGCCGGCCAGTCGGCACCGACATCGCGGCAAGCGTGCTCGCGCCGACGCGGTGGGTCTGGAACACTGGACCGACGCGGCTGACCATGCCGCGCGCCTGGAGTGATCCGAGACTTGCGATCACTTCGTCGGCGGTGACGCCGAGTTCCTCGGCGATCGCGGCGAAAGGTTCCGGCTTGAGCGGGAAGTCGCGTTGGAAATCGTTCAGTAGACGGCGTTCCAGCGCGGACAAATCAAGGGCGTCCTTGCGTTGATCTCCATGAAACTGTATTTGCGGTTTGGTCGTCATGGGTCGTACCTGCCTTAGAGACCGATTCGATGCGCTCGCGGCGTGAAGAAGATGCCGCTCGGTTTTTCCGCTGGCAGCGAGGTAATCTTCTCGAAGGTCGCGGTGTCGTAGACGTCGACACGATTTTCGTCGCGGACGGAAAGCCAGAGTTGCTCGCCGCGCGGGCTGAATTCCATGTGCATCACACCCTTGCCGGGCTTGAAGGTGTGGATCACCGTGAGGGTCTCGGTATCGATCACCTGGATCGTGTCGTTATGCGGATGGGCAAAGTTCGACCAAACCTGGCGACCGTCAGGGCGTGCCATCACGAACACCGGCTGACTGTGCATGTCGATCTGCTTGACCTCCTTCCAGGTCTTGCGATCCACGACCAGCACGCGATGGTGGCCGACCGCTGGCAGGAACACGAGATCGCCCACCGAGGCCCAGCCTTCGAGGTGCGGCATTTTATACACCGGCAAAGCTTCCGCGCCGCGGCCGTACTGGTCGAGAATGCGGCGTGGACCTTTTTCGGGATACCAGAGGTCGAGCAGGGTGAGTCCGTCCTCGCCATACAGGCCGGCGAGGTAGTAGCGGCCGTCGGTGGTAACCAGTGCGTCGTAGGGTTGGCGGCCGATGTCCTTGAATTTCGTCACCTTGGGTTTGGCCGGATCGTGCAGATCGGCGAGGTGGATCTCGTCGGCATCGAACAGGCTGTACGCGAACAGCCGACCCGATGCGTCCTCGACGCCGACGACCTTCGAGCGCTGAGTACCGTCGCCGTGAGTCGCGGGTAGGTCGGCGACCTCCGCCAGGGTTTCGGCGTCGAAAATCTTGACCCCGCCGGGTTCGTAGTTGCCGACCGCGATCAGCTGACCGTCCTGCGAGATCGCGCCGCCTATCGAGTTGCCCGACTGGACCACGCGCTTGACCAGCTTGCCGCAGAGCAAATCGACCTTGGACAGGCCGCCGTCGCGGCCGAACACGAAGGCGTAACGCTCATCCCGCGAGAACACGGCGGCGGCGTGCGACAGATCACCGAGCTCGGTGACCCGGAACAGCCGGGTGTGGGTCGAGGTCTCCACGACCTGGACGCTGCCGCTCGCGCGCTCGATGACGATACCGAGATCGCCGGTGCCGCGCAGTTGGCAGTCGTCACCGATGGCGGTGCCGGCGGCGAGCAACGCCGCGGCGGTGAATAGGTTTTTTATCAAATTTTTCATTGGTCAGGTCCTTGGCGCATCAGTCGGATCAGGAATGCGACGTCGGCGTCGTTGAGCAACGCCTTCCACGGTGGCATCGGTTGGCCAGGGATGCCCTCCATGATCACGGCGTACAGATAATCGTCGGGTTTGTCCTTTAGGTTTTCGGGCAGGAGGGGGCCGCCCAGGCCACCCCGCATGGTCAGGCCGTGGCACGAGCCGCAGTCCTGCACGAAGAAGTTGCGCAGTTCCTGTTGCCGGGGCGCGGGGAGATCGGCCTGCGCGAGTGGCCACGCGCACGCGGCGATCAGCGCGGCAAGCCAGCGCGAGGTCCGACTCCGGGTACCGGTCACGCCAAATTGAATCGCGACGTCATGCTCAGGCATGTGCTTGCTCCATCGCCCGCGCCCAGCTTGGGGTGGCGACTTGTTCCGCCGATCTTGTTTCGGCGAGTTCGACCACGCGCCCAATCACGATCAGGGTCGGGGCTTCGAAGCTTGCGACGTGGGGATCATGCTCCAGTCGCGCGAGTGTCGTGAGATGCAGGCGTTGCCGGGGGGTGCTGACATTCTGCAACAACGCGACGGGGGTGTCGTCGCGGCGCCCGGACGCCCGAAGTCGGGTCGCGATCCGTGTCAGGTTGCGCAGCCCCATGTAGACGACGACCGTGGTGGACTCATTGGCGAGCGCGTGCCAGTCGAAATCCGGCAGGTTGTCGTCGTGCGCGTTGCCGGTGACAAAGGTCACGCTGTTGGCCAGTCCGCGATGGGTTAGCGGGAATCCGAATCCGGCGGTCGCGGCCGCGGTGGTGATGCCGGGCACGACTTCGACTTCGATGCCACGTTGTTGAAGGTACAGCATCTCCTCGCCGCCACGGCCAAACAGGAACGGGTCGCCGCCTTTCAAGCGCACCACATGCGCATGTTGCCGCGTGAGTCGGAATAGCAGTTGGTTGATCTCGGGTTGGGTCAGGTGATGATTGCCGCGGGCCTTACCGGCATAGACACGCACGCAGCCGGCGGGCAGGAAGTCGAGTATTTCGGCGGAAACGAGCCGGTCATAGACCACGGCGTTCGCCGTTTCGAGCCGACGTACGGCCTTGAGTGTCAGCAGCTCGGGATCACCGGGTCCAGCGCCGATCAAGGTGACTTTGCCCATTGTTAGCCTCCAGTGTGCTGTTATTGTACAAGTCAACTGCCTCTGAGACGCCGTCCCAAAACGCGGGGTGGCATGTCGGAAGGAGCTGGCGACAAAGCCCGGCGGGGCTGAACCCCGCCGGAAAGGTCCCTATCGAAGGATCAAAGGATCAATAGATATCGTGCTGGGTGTTCTTCACGTTGAACTTGCCGGTCGGCGTGATAATCCTAGGATCATTGATCACCGCCTTGAGCTTGCGCGTTTTGTCATCCATTACCACGATCGCTGACTTCTGCTCCTTGCCGTTCCAGATCGAGAACCAGACCTCGGAACCGTCCGCACTGTACTCCGGATGGACCACGCGTTTCGGTCCTTCGCCGAGATCACCGGCCAGATTGGCGATGTTGATCACCTCGGCGGGCTTCGAAAGATC
>JBHJOI010000018.1:0-21151 GCA_050329935.1 Thiotrichales bacterium
TTACTCTTCGGGGCGCGCGCCGCAACAATCTGCGCGACGTGGACATCGACCTGCCCCTGAACCGTCTCGTCTGTGTCACCGGCGTCAGCGGTTCCGGCAAGAGCACGCTGGTGCGCGAAGTGCTGGAGCCGAACCTGCGTGCCGCGCTGACGAATCCACCCCCGCGCGGGCGCGCGCCGAAATGGCGGGATTGCAGCCGCATCGACGGCTGGCAGGCGATCGACCGCGTGCTCGAGGTCGATCAGACGCCGATCGGCAAGACGCCACGCTCCTGCCCCGCGACCTACATCGGGTTCTGGGACGCGATCCGCAAGCTCTACGCCGCGACCCCCGAGGCACGCATACGCGGCTATCACGCCAGCCGCTTTTCGTTCAACGTAGGCGATGGGCGTTGCCCGGCCTGCGAGGGCCAGGGGATGCAAACCATCGAAATGAGTTTCCTGCCGGACGTGAAGGTGCCGTGCGATGTGTGCCACGGGGCGCGATTCAACCGCGAGACCCTCGCGGTTCGCTATCGCCAGCGCTCGATCGGCGACGTGCTCGCGCTCACGGTCGACGCGGCTGTGGACGAATTCATCGCCCACCCGGCGATCCACCACGCGCTGACGCTATTGCGCGATGTCGGCCTGGGTTACCTCACCCTCGGTCAACCCAGTCCCACGCTCTCCGGAGGCGAGGCGCAACGCATCAAACTGGTCACCGAACTGGCCAAGGCACGTCCGGTCGAACTCGAAAGCGGACGCCGCGCAAGCCGCAAGCACACGCTATACATCCTCGACGAACCGACCGTCGGCCTGCACATAGCCGATGTCGCCAAGCTGATACAGGTACTCCACCGGCTGGTCGATGCGGGTAACACCGTGATCGTGATCGAGCACAATCTCGACCTGATCGCAGAGGCGGACTGGATCGTCGACCTGGGACCCGAGGCCGGCGAGGCGGGTGGCCGCGTCACCGCCAGTACACCCGTGGCCGAATTCGTCCGTCATGCGAAAACCTCGCTGACCGCCCGCTATCTGAAAATGCACCTCTCCCGCTGACATAACCATGACGCCGTACCACCGCGTGCCCTTCGCGCTCGCTTGTCGCGCGCGGGCGATCGCCGCGGCGGCCCGATTGAAAAACACTGAAAACGATGGCGATCAGAGACGCGGCAAACACGCGATTAGCCACACCGGTGTCATCGGTAAGGTCTAGACTTGGTCGTGGAGGCATGCGTCCTCTAATTACCAACAAATCAATCGGAAGGAGTTCACAATGAATGCTGAAATCATCGACCTGTTGATCCTGCTGGGAATCGGCGCCGTCGCGGGATGGATCGCCGGACAAGTCATGCGCGGCGGCGGGTTTGGCTTGATCGGCAACATCATCGTTGGCATCGTCGGCGCGGTCGTCGGCACCCTGCTCGGCGGATTCATCAGTGGCGCCACCGGAATCCAGCTGCAAGGCTGGCTCGGTACCCTGATCTGGGCGACGATCGGCGCCATCGTGTTGCTGTTCATCATCGGCTTGTTGAAGCGCAAGGTCTGAACCCGCGCACCCGTCCGCGCCTGTCGGTCACGCCTTTTGGGGTGCCGACAGACGCCTAACGGATCAGCGTCAGCCAGAGCGGCAAGGTCAGCATCGCGGTCAAGGTACTCGCGGAGACCAGCCAGGCAACGCCCGGCCCGTCACCGCCCATCCTCACCGCCAGAATGTAAGCGGAGGTCGCGGTCGGCAGCGCGGCGAACAGCACCACGGTCTCGAAGTGGATTTCCGTCAAACCGAGATAGCGCCCCAATAACCAAGCCACCGCCGGCAGCACTAGCAGTTTGACCGCGGTGAAGTAGATTCCGGCGCGATGCGACCCGGGTTCGCCACGCAACTTGAGCGCCGCGCCCACGGCGAGCAATCCAAGCGCGATCGACGCCTCCGCGAGCCGGCCCACGAATTGTTGCAGCAAATCCGGCAACGGCGCGCCGCTCGCGTTCCAGACCAGCCCGGCCAGGGTCGCGAGAATCAGCGGATTGCGCGCCAGCTCGCGCAGCAGCCCGAGGTTGCCATGGCGCGCGAGCATCCATACCGACAACAGATTGGCGATGGGCACCATCGTGCCGACGATGATGCCCATCGTGGCGATACCTTCACCGCCGTGGAGTTTCGCGGCGACGGCGAGTCCGATGTAGGAGTTGTAGCGAAACGCGCACTGAAACTGCGAGGCGAACACCATCGGCTGCTGGCGGAATAGCGGCCGTGCCAACAGTCCCAATGCCGCACCGGTGAGCAGGGTCGCGAGCGCGGTGAAGACCAACGGCGCGGTCGCCGCGAAGTCGATCGGCGCCCGCGCCAACGCGTTGAACAACAACGCCGGGAATAGAACGTAGTAGACCAGCCGCTCCAGGCCCGACCAGAAATGGTCGCCGAGATGCATCACGCGGCGCAGCAACTGACCGAGCAGGATGAGCCCGAAATCGGGTAGCAGCAGCCACGCGCCGCTCATGGACACCGCTCGCGGAACGGGCGGAACCGACGCGCCTGGATCGATCGCGATCGCCAAACTTGGTGGTCGCGCCCGTCCACCACCTCACTCGACGCTGCGCGATGGACGACGACTGGGCGCCACGACGCAACCCGCGCGCGAACGAGGCGCCGCGCGGTCATTCGCGACTCAAGGTTTGAACAGGTCTTCAAGCTGGCGCCGCGCGCTTTCCGCAGCACTCAGCGGCTCGGCAACGTCAGTCGCGGGCGAGTTCGCGTGGGGCGCACCGCCGAACAGCGCATCGAGCGCGGCACGGGCGGCCTGCGCCCGGCCTGGGTCCGATGGCCGATGCGCATCCGGCCTGGGTTTGAAATAGTCGCAGAAATTGGCTCGGGTCTTGTCGCTGACGTCCTCGGCCCGATCTTCATCGCATTGGCCGCTGACGCGCGCATTGAAATGCACGCACATGCGGCAGACATGCAACTCGACCGCGCAGGCATCGCACACGGCTCGACGCGACAATGGTAATGGTTCATCCAGTATCTGGGCGCCACACTTCCAGCATTGCATCGGATCACGGCTTGCCACCGGTTCACGCCTCCGTCGCGGGTAGCGCAAGGGCACGGCCAAGTCGCACCGGCAGGCCGAGCGCGAGATCCTCCGCCCATGCGAGATCGCCGCGTTCGGTCAACAACACCACCGTGGAGCCGAGGTTGAAACGACCCATCTCCGCGCCACGCTTGAGCACGACCGGGGGATCGTAGGCCTCGAGGCGGACACCCTTGCCGGGCGGCGGTGTAACGAGTCCGGCCCACACGGTCTCGATCGCCGAGACGTTAATCGCGCCAACCAACACCATCGCCATCCTTCCATACGCGGTGTCGAACAACGCGATCACGCGTTCGTTGCGGGTGAAAATCTCGGGCGTGGTTCGCGTGGTCCGCGGCGACACCGAAAACAACCGGCCTGGCACGTAGATCATGTGCGTCAGTCGCCCGTCGCAAGGCATGTGTACCCGATGGTAATCGCGCGGCGAGAGGTAAACGGTGGCAAATGCACCGTCGTAGAACGGTAGCGCCAGCTCACCTCGCCCACCGAGCAGGCGCACGGCATCATAGTAATAGCCCTTGGCTTGCAACAAGCGCCCGCGATCGATCTGGCCGAACTCGCTGAGCGCGCCATCGGCGGGACATAGCAACGCGGCTTCGTTTGCGGCGAGTGGCCGCGCGCCCGGCTTCAGCGCCCGGGTGAAGAACGCATTGAGGGACGCGAAATTCGCCAGATTCGATTCCAGCGCCTCGTTCATGTCGACCTTGAATTGCTTGGCGATGAAGCGGATCAAGGTCTGACTCAACCACCTGGATTCGGATCGGCTCAATGCCAGGGTCACACGTGAGATCGCGTGGTGCGGCAGGACGTAAAACACGCCGGCGATGAGTCGGTCAATCAGGCTGGGTGCCTTGCTCATGACGATTGCTTCCCAAAATAGTCACGCAAACGTAACAGATCCTCCGCCATCAGCCTGGCGTCGTGCGGCGGCGGCAGCACAGCGGCGAGTTCCCCACGCGGATTGATAACCAACACCTGCGCGCTGTGATCGACCAGGTAACTATCGGGATCCTTCGGAGTTTCGGTGCGGTTGTAAATGATTCCGAGCGGTCGGGTCAGTCTCAGAAGCATCTCCGGATCGCCACTGACACCGCGCATTCGCGGATGGAAATACTCCACGTACGCCTTCAGCTTCACGTTGTCGTCGCGCGCCGGATCGACCGACACAAACACCGCCTGCACCTCGCGGTCAGCCTGCCGACGCTCCAACTCGCGCAAGGCCTCGGCCATCACCTGCAAGGTCACCGGACAGATGTCGGGGCATTGGGTGTAACCGAAGAAGATGTACGTCCACTGGCCACGCAGCTCGGCATTGCCAAACGGGGCGCCTTGCGCATCGGTAAGCGCGAACTCGGCGACCGGACGCTCCTGCCCGGACAACGCCGTGCCGCGCTGCAACAGATCCGTGGGCGGTTGCGCGAGCTGTCGCGGCTGCGGCGCGATGAGCACGTTCAGCAAGATGCCCAGCGCGAGCGCGGCGACGCCAACGGCGAAATAAAGCGCGAATCGTTTCATGTCGGTGCGGTCCAGGTGCAGAATATCGGGCTCATTAAACAAGATGCCAACCCGGGATACCAGATGCGACAAAAGGCCGCTCACGCCATCAAGGAACTGCGCACGCTGCGCGATTGCATTCGCTGGGGCGCGAGTCGCTTCACCGAGACCGAGCTCAGCTACGGTCACGGCACCGACAATGCGATCGACGAAGCCGCATATCTCGTACTGAACGCCCTGACGCTGCCGCCGGATCTCAATGGCATCTACCACGACTGCCGATTGACGCGCGCCGAGCGGGAACGGGTCATCGACCGGCTGGTCGAACGCATCGAGACCCGCAAGCCAGCGGCTTACCTCACCGGCGAGGCCTGGTTCATGGGCTTGCGTTTCCGGGTCAACGAATCCGTGCTGGTGCCGCGCTCGCCGATCGCGGAATTGATCGAGCGACGATTCGAGCCCTGGGTGGATCCCGAGCGTGTCACCCATATCCTGGATCTCTGTACCGGCAGTGGTTGTATCGGGATCGCCTGCGCCCACGCGTTTCCCGAGGCCGCGGTCACCTTGAGCGATATCTCCGACGCCGCGCTCGAGATTGCCCGAGACAACATCCTGTCGCACGACCTCGGTGATCGCGTCAATACCGTAACCTCGGACGTATTCGATGCGCTGCCGCCGCAACGCTATGACCTCATCGTTTCCAATCCGCCTTACGTCGATGCCGCCGACATGGCGGCGTTGGCGGCGGAATTCCGCCATGAGCCAGTACTCGGTCTCGCCGCCGGAACAGACGGACTCGATGTCGCGCGGCGTATTCTGCGCGATGCCGATCGCTTTCTGGCGCCGGACGGTATTCTGGTCGTCGAGGTCGGTAACAGCGCCGATGCGCTGATCGACGCCTATCCGGAGCTACCGTTCCTCTGGCTCGAGTTTGAGCGCGGCGGTCAGGGCGTGTTCCTGCTGACGGCTGAGTCCCTTCGCGAGTCCACCATCAGCTAGCGTTCCAAGGCGTCCGATCACGCCCGACAGGCGAGATCGGACGCAAATTCATGTAATCACCCCCATTGACCGCGGATGAATTGTTAATCAGCTCTTACAATTATCCGACCGCCTCTCCTTACACTCGCTCGTCAGTCCAAACCAGATAAGGATCTCTGTCGTCTCAGCCATGCCTCAAGGTTCTCGCGAACCGAGGCGCGGCGATCGCGCGCCGTTCGCGCCGACGAATTTGACCAGGATGAGCACGCACATCGTTCAACAATGGCTCGCTTCGCAGTGCACGCTGATTCGCGGCGTGCGCTCCGGGGTTGTACTCGGCGCGGCCCAGCCCGGCGGACAGAGTTTTCTGGTGCGCTGGCCGCCGACGGGCGACCCCGCCGAGATTGCGGTGGAGGTCGCTCAAGACGTGTTGCGGCACGGTAAGCCCCGGATCAAGGTACGCCGGGCGGACGCGAAACATCGGCAGAGCTCCACCGTGATCGGTGCCCCGCTCCCCGGCGACGGTCAAACACTCGTCGCGGTCGCGTTGTGTATGGATCAACCCGAAAGCGACGACGGCAAGATCGCGCTGGAGTTGCTCCGAAAAGGCATTCCGTGGTTGCGCGAATTGATGCAAACGGGTGCCGCCCAACCGCCGACATCACCGACGTTGGACTTGATCACGCACCTGCTCGCGGCCACGCTCGAACAGGAACGCTTCACGGCGGCGGCCGCGATACTCGCGACCGAACTGGCGACGCGCCTCGGCTGCGAACGGGTCGCGCTGGGTATGCGCGAGGCTCAACGCACCCGCCTGACTGCCTTGTCCCACAACGCCGAGGTGCGCTCGCGCCAGGATCTCGCGCTGGCGCTGACCGCTGCCATGGACGAGGCGATCGACCAGGCGGCCGTATTGCAATTTCCACCCACCGCGAACCAGATCGTACCGCGCATCGTGCTCGCTCAGCGCGACCTGCAACATCAGTTCCACACCGGCGCGACCTGCACGGTGCCGCTGTTCGCCGGCAAGGACGCCGTAGGTGCGCTGTGGTTCGAACGCCCGGCCGAACGCCCATTCGACCCGGCCACATTGCAGATGTGCGAGCACCTCGCCTGCTTTCTCGCGCCGGTGCTCAAACTGAAGTGGCAGGCCGACCAACCTTGGTGGCGGCGTTGGCAGGTCGGCCTGTTACGGCTCGGTCGCCGCTTTCGCCACCGCGACGAGCGTCGGCTGCGCATGCTGGCGCTGATCACGATCTTCGGGTTCACACTGCTGACCCTGCTACCGGTGTCGTTCCAGGTCTCCGCGCCGGCGCGTCTCGAAGGCGCGATCCAGCGCACCCTCACCGCGCCGAACGATGGTTTTATCAAGCAGGTTTTATTGCGGCCCGGCGACTTCGTGGAAGCCGGTGCGGTCATGGTCGAACTCGAAGACACCGATCTGCTGCTCGAAAAGCGCCGACTCAGCAACGAGCTGTCGCAACTCGAGGGCAGCTATGGCGCGGCGCTTGCAAGCAAGGACCGCACCCAGTTCGCGGTGACCGTGGCGCGCATGGAAGAGACCAAGGCTCGCCTGAATCTAATCGACCAACAGTTGCAACGCGTTCAGATCAAGGCGCCGTTCGACGGCGTGCTGATCCAGGGCGACCTGACACAGTCACTCGGCGCACCGGTCAAACAGGGCGATGCCTTGATGGTGCTGGCACCGAGCGACGACTACCGAGTGATTCTCGAAGTTGGCGAAGCGGACATCGCCTATCTCGCGCCCGGCGGCCACGGTGTGTTGGCGCTGGCGGCCGAACCGTCGCGCAAACACCCGGTCGAGATCGCGCGGCTCACACCGATGGCCACAGTGCGTGACGCGCGTAACGTATTCGAGGCCGAGGCGAAGCTGGTCGGCAATCACTCGGGCACACTGCGACCCGGTCTCAAGGGCGTGGCCAAACTCGAGGTCGGGCGGCGTCCGCTGGCGTGGCTGGCGCTCCACGATCTCTGGCACTGGTGGCGCTTCAAATGGTGGGCCTGGGTCGGGCGCGCATGAGCGAAGGGCTGTTCAGCACCGAGTGGTACCGCGTGGCGGAGTTGCATCCGCAGTTGCGCAAGCATATTCATGTCCACCGCCAGGTGACCCGGGGCCAGACCTGGTACGTACTGGCTGATGGCGTTACCGGCAGAATGCACCGCCTCGATCGCGCTGGCTATCAATTCGTCGGACAGCTGGACGGCCAGCGCAGCGTCGACGAGATTTGGCAACTGCTGGTTGAGCACCTGCACGACGCGGCGCCAAGCCAGGACGACGTGGTCCGCCTGATCGGGCAGATGCACCAGTCCGATCTGATTCAGGCCGAACTCGCGCCCGATGTCGAGGAGCTGTTCTACCGCCAGGATCAGCGCGAACATCAACGCCGGTGGAGCTTTCTAAACCCGCTCGCATTCCGGGTACCCCTCCTCGATCCGTCGCGCCTGCTGGATTTTCTCGCCCCCCGAACGCGCTGGCTGACCCGACCCGGGACGCTCATCCTGTGGGCATTTCTGGTCGCGTTCGCGCTGGTCACGGCGGCGCAACAATGGACCGAGATCCGCGAGTTCGCCGCCACCCGGCTGCCGACCGCGCACTACTGGCTACTGGTGTGGCTATGCTTTCCGGTCCTCAAGGCGCTGCACGAACTGGGGCACGCGCTGATGCTGCGCCATTGGGGTGGCAGCGTGCACGAGATGGGCGTCAGCGTGTTGGTGTTGATGCCGATTCCCTATGTCGACGCCTCCGCCACGGCGCTGCTACCGGACAAGCACCAGCGCATGCTGGTCAGCGCGGCCGGGATCATGGTCGAGGTCTTTTGCGCCGCGCTCGCGCTGGTGATCTGGGTGAACATCGAGGATAGCCTCGCGCGCGATATCGCGTTCGTCGTGATGTCGGTGGGTGGGGTTTCGACCGTGTTGTTCAACGGCAACCCGTTGCTCAAATACGATGGTTACCACGTCCTCGCCGACGCGCTCGAGATTCCCAATCTCGCCGGACGTAGTCGTCAGTTCTGGGGTGAGCTCGCTCGTCGTCACCTGCTGCGGGTAACCGTCTCCATGCCGCTGGATCTGGCGCGCGGTGAAGCCAAATGGTTGGTCACCTATGGCGCCAGCGCATGGGTCTACCGCCTGTTCGTGATGGTGCTGCTCGCGGGGTGGATCGGCGCCTATTCGCTCGCGCTCGCGGCGGCGCTGGTGGCCACTTTCCTGTTTGGTCTGGTGTTTAAACCGGCTTATCAGATCGTGCGCTATTTGCTGGAGTCCGACGAGATCGATCGCCATCGGGCACGCGCCTGGCTGAGTAGCGGTGGTCTGTTGGCGGGCGTCGCGCTGTTTCTGGCGCTGGCGCCACTACCCTACGCAACGCTTGCGCAAGGGGTCGTGTGGCTGCCGGACGAGGCCAAGATCCGCGCCGGCGTGACAGGTTCCATCGTCGAGTTCCTGGTGACGGACGGGACGTCGGTCACGGTCGGCGAACCGCTGATCCTGCTCCGTAACGATGCACTGCTCGGGCGCAAGCGGGAGATCGAGGCGCAACTCAGTGCCCTGGGTGCCCAGCTTCACGCGGTGCTCGACCGCGATCCAGCTGAAACCCACCGCCTGCGAGAGGAGATCGATAGCGTTCGCGGCGCGCTCGCGCGGATCGATCAGGAAGCCGGCGAGTTAGTGGTCCGCAGCACCGCCGAGGGACGGGTCGTGCTGCCATCCGCGCGAGATCAGATCGGCACCCATGTCGCGCGTGGTAGCGTGCTTGGCTATGTACTCAGCGCTCAGGCACTCCAGGTGCGCGCGGCGGTACCGCAAGCAGACGCGGCGATGATTCACCAGCAGACCGAGCGTGTCGACGTGCGTTTGGTCGAGCAGAACGATCGCACGCTCGTTGGCATCCTCGGCCGCTCCACACCGTCGGCAACCCACCAGCTTCCGAGCGCGGCGCTGGGTTTTGGCGCCGGGGGCAGGATCCTCACCGACCCCTCGGATCCCGATGGACTCAAAGCGATCGAGCCCGTGTTCGTACTCGACGTGCGGGTACCGCATTCCCATCTCGAGCGCGTTGGCGGAAGAGCCTGGGTGCGCTTCGATCATGGGCACGCACCGTTACTCAAACAGTGGGCACTGCGATGGGAACAATTGTTCCTGCAACACTTCGTCGGTGAGGCGTAACGGTGCCCGCCGCGCTGCTCACTATTCCACCGGTTCCCGGTATCGTGCATGGCGCCTACCCACAGCAGCGGGTCGTCGAGCCATCGAAGCTGGATACCTTGGAACGGATCTGGCTCGGCCTGCGCGAGTCGCTGCGATTGAACCGACTTGGCCGATATCGCCGTTTCGCGGCGCGCGTGATCGCGTTGGAAGCACGGTATTCAGGCTTGTCCGAGGCCCAATTCAGCGCCACGACCAGTGACCTGCGCACCCGACTCGGACGCCAAGGCCTCGACGACACAGTCCTGGTTGACGCCTTCGCGGTGGTGCGCGAGGCAATCCATCGCAGTCTCGGGCTGCGTCCGTTCGCAACGCAGATCATCGCCGCGCGCATCATGCTTGATCGTCGCCTCGCGGAAATGCATACCGGTGAAGGTAAAACACTCGCCATCGCGCTCGCCGCGGCCAGCGCGGCGCTGGCGGGGATTCCGGTCCACGTGATCACGGCGAACGACTACCTGGTAACACGCGACGCGGAGCAGCTTCGTGGTGTGTATGGTTTGCTCGGGCTCGACGTCGGCGCGATCGTCGCCGGCCTGCCGCCCGACCAACGTCGCGCCGAGTACGCCCGATCGATCACCTACTGCACGGCCAAGGAACTGGTCTTTGATTACCTTCGCGATCGCATGCTGCCGCGGATGAACGGAAACTCGTTGCAACAACGCATGCATCAGTTTCGCGATGAGCGCGCGGCCCAACCACTGCTGCGCGGACTCTGCCTTGCGATCATCGACGAAGCGGACAAC
This sequence comes from Thiotrichales bacterium, assembly GCA_050329935.1. Lineage (GTDB taxonomy): Bacteria > Pseudomonadota > Gammaproteobacteria > UWMA-0217 > UWMA-0217 > CAYSFW01. The sequence continues at coordinate 10,510 of JBHJOI010000018.1, forward strand.
GTCTTGCTCGACGAAGCCGTCACGCCGCTGATCCTGTCGCAGCCCGGCCGCAGCCTACTCGAGCCACGGCACTTAAGTCAGGCATTGGGCATCGCGCGGGTGATGCAGTCGCAGCGCCACTATCAGATCGATACCCATCAACGCACGGCCTACCTGAGTGGCGCCGGCCAAGACCTGGCCTCGGCGCGCAGCGAAACCTGGGGCGGTCTGTGGCGGAACACTCGATTTCGCGAAAACCTTACGATGCTCGCGCTGAGCGCCTTGCATTGCTACCAGCGCGACCGCGACTATCTGGTGCACGAGGGTAAGATCGAGATGATCGACCCGACAACCGGCCGCATCGCCGCGGGTCGGCAGTGGGCTCGCGGTCTGCACCAGCTACTCGAACTCAAGGAAGGCTGCGAGCTGAGCAACCCCAATCAGACCCTGGCCCAAATCACTTACCAGCGCTTCTTTCCTCGCTACCTGCAGCTCGGCGGCGCGAGTGCGACGTTGCACGAGGCGCGTGGCGAACTGTGGCAACTCTATGGTCTCGGGGTTGTTCGAGTCCCGTTGCGCCGACCCAGTCGCCGCAACGACCGACCACCGCGCTTGTTCCTGACCCGCACGGCCAAATGGCAAGCCGTCACCTCACGTTGTCGCGCGCTCTCGGCGCAAGGACGGGCACTATTGATCGGCACCGATTCGGTCGCCGACTCCGAAACATTGGCGCACGTCCTGGAACAGGCCGGACTTGCGCCGGTGGTCCTCAACGCACGCCAAGATCGCGACGAGGCCGAGACCGTCGCGCGCGCCGGCCGCCCGGGTTGCATTACGGTCGCCACCAACATGGCGGGGCGCGGCACTGACATTTCTCTCACCCCCGACGTCAAGCAACGTGGCGGGCTACACGTCATCAACTGCCAACTCAACGGCTCCGCCCGTATCGACCGCCAATTACATGGACGCTGCGCGCGCCAAGGCGATCCCGGCAGCACCGAGACCCTGTTGTCGCTCGAAGATCCCTTGATCGCCCGCTACCTACCCGCTTGGTTGCGACGCATCCTGGCGCGTCTCGCGCGCCAGGGTCAGGCCGTGCCGCATTGGCTCGCGCGCCCGGCGATACGCTGGCCGCAGCGACTCGAAACGCGTCGCCAACGCGCGTTGCGTCGCCGGCTACGCGCGCGCGACCGGCAGCTGCGGCGCTGGTTGGCCGTGGGAGGACCCGGCGAATGACACTTGATCGAGCAAGGCGACGGAGGTCGGTGCCCTCGATCAGGTCGGGCAATGCGGTTGGCTATTTGGGAAATGCCGCGGACATACGCGAGCGACGCTCCGCGCCGGTTGAATTACGTAAAATGCAAACGAAATCAGGCGCCAAGGTCGCTTACTGTTTCTCGGAAAAGCGCTTTGCCCACTGAATAAAAACATAAGGACACCACTCATGGACAGGAAGCCACGAAACCTCATCCGCCGAACACTCGCGTTGGCCGTACTATTGACGGCGCCTGGGATTCTCAGCGTTGGATACACGGCGGATCTGCTCGAGGTCTATCAGCAAGCGGTGAGCGGCGACCCGCAACTTGCCGCCGCGGAAGCCAGGTTCCGCGCCAGCGGTCAGGAGCATCCGCTCGCACTTTCGGCGTTGCTACCGCAAATCGACGCCTACGCCAGCGCCGAAAGTATCGACCAACGCTACAACGACGTGCCAGACGCGAAAAGCGCGTTATACAGGGACGACCGTTTCGAACGCACCACCTATGGCGTCCGGCTGGATCAATCGGTTTTCAACAAGGACGCTCGGATCCGGCTTGAGCAGGCGAAAACTCGAACGTCCCAGGCCGAAGCCGAGGTCCGCGTCGCCCGGCAGGAGTTATTGGTTCGGGTCGCGGAGGCGTATTTCAACGTACTCACCGCGCAGGACAACCTGAGCTACGCGCGCGCCGAACGCTACGCGATCGAGCGGCAGCTGCGCGAAACCCGTGAGCGCCTGAGTATCGGCATGGTCGCCATTACCGATGTCAAGGAAGCGGAGGCACAATTCGACATCGCGGTCGCGCAGGAAATCGACGCGCTGTATCAATACACAAGCGTCAAGCAAAACCTAGCGGTCATCATTGGGCATGTGCCCGACCGGCTCAACACCCTGCGAAACGAAATCGAGCTGTTGCCGCCCGAGCCCAACGATGTGGCTACCTGGGTCGAGACCGCTCTACGCGAAAGCCTGACACTGCAAGCCGTGACACAAGGGCTTGAACTCAGCCGCCAGGAAATCGAACGCCGACGCGGTGGGCATTACCCAACACTCGACCTCAAAGCCGACCACGGAATCCAGGACGATAGCGGTGGCTTCAGCGAAGGCAAGAAAGCTGATACGACACTTGCGCTCAATCTGACGATTCCGTTATACGACGGCGGTCGCACCCGGGCCCAGACCTCGGAAGCGATCGAGCTGCACCAACAGGCCACGCACAATCACGAACTGACCCGGCGTGACGTCACCCGACAGACGCGTGCCGCGTACCTCAACGTGCTCTCGGCGATCGCCAGGGTCCAGGCCTTGCGCAAGGCGCTCACATCGACGCAGATCGCCGCGGATGCCGCCAACACCGGCTACCAAATCGGCACCCGTACCTCGCTCGACGTCGTGATTGCATTACGTGAGACCTATCGCGCGCAACGCGACTTCGCCAAGGCACGCTATGACTATCTGCTGAGCAGCCTGCGCCTCAAACAAGCGGCCGGCGTGCTGACGCCGGACGAGCTCACGCGCGTGAACGCGCTATTGGATAACGACCAGGGTGCGGTGAGCTATGCATTGGATCCTCGCGACGGCGTACCTGCACCCAAGGCTCGCGCGGGTGAGTCGGTACGATGAACGCACAAATCTCCACCCGTCGTCGCTCACCGTTTACAGATCCGCGGCGTAAACCCACTTCGTGCCCCGCAGCCGCGATAAACCCGGTGCCGCCCGTTCCGAGCGCGGGCCGCATTCGACGCAACTTCACCGCGCCGTTCACCAATGGGTTCGTCGCCACCCTCCAAGTGCTTGATTACCTAAAACCACCGTTCGCCTTCCTAGCGCGACCCGCGCTAGCGCGAACTACCTCCCACGAACACCGCAACCTGCTTGAGTCGTTGCAGGGAATACGCTTCAATACGTATCGTTTGCGTGGCTCGATGGACTCAACCACGCCCACGCTGCTTCCGTACGAACCACGGAAAGCGCCTTTGGCATACGCTTCCAGACGGCCAACGGCGTAACTGGATGAACGCGAAAACAAGGATGAAGAACTGGCTGCTCGCGGCAACATTAATACCCTCCGGTCTGGCACTCGCCGCAACCGACTCGCTACCGTGTCTCATCGACCCATCGGAGGTCGTATCGCTCGGTAGCCCGGTCGTAGGCGTGCTTGACAGGATAGTCGTCGAGCGGGGCGATATCGTAAAGCGCAATCAAATCATTGCCGAACTGTCAGCCGAGGTTGAGCGCAAATCGGTCGAGCTCGCTTCTGGGCGGGCGAACGATCTGGCGGAACTCCAAGCCGCGGCGGCAGCTCGCGAGCATGCCCAGCGCGAAAAACAGCGCGCTCTGCAATTGTTCGAAAAACAATTGATCTCCAAGCAGATCGCTGACCAAGCCGTGACCGAACATTCGCTCGCCGAACACAAGTATCAGCAGGCGAAGAGCAATCTGAGTCAAGCCAAGCTGGAACTCGGGTTGACCAAGGCACAACTCGAACAGCGCATTCTTCGCAGCCCGATCGACGGCATCGTCGTGGACCGATTTACTTCCGCTGGTCAGCGCATTCAGGATCAACCGCTGGTAAAGATCGCGAAGGTCAATCCACTCAAAGTCGAAGTCATCGTTCCGGCAGAGCACTACAACAAGTTGAATGTCGGAGACGAGGGCCAAATCACGCCGTCGCTGCCCGGCTTCACCGCACAGACCGCGACGATCAGGATCGTGGATCGAATTATCGATCCGGCGAGCAACACCTTTCGCGTGACCCTCGAATTACCCAATCCCAAACACGCCATTCCCGCCGGCTCGCGCTGCACCGCGAGTCTCGATCTGAAATAGCAACAATCGCTTCTTTGGCGCCGCGAGCGTGGGCGGCTATTCGTATCGCGTACGCAACCAACTGACCGCAAGCGAGTGATCGTCGGCGAAATCGCCCAGGTTTGAAACTGACGGATGCTGGCGTCGAAAGATGCCGAGTTAGATCAGCGACTAGGCTGCCCGAGAGTTGTGCTTAAGAAAGACGGCTTCGAATTTCTCCGCGGGAATAGGCTTGCTGAACCAATAACCTTGGAATTGCTGACACTTGGCCTTGGCGAGAAACTCCAGTTGCTCGCGGGTCTCGACCCCTTCCGCCACGGTGGTGAGGTTTAGATGCTGGGCGATATAAATCAACGCGGTCACGATCGCTGAATTATCACGTTTCGTTGGCAAGTCCATCACAAACGAGCGATCGATCTTGAGTTCATCGAGCGGAAGGCGGGTGAGATAGCTCAGCGACGAATAGCCCGTGCCAAAATCGTCGATCGAGAACTGAATCCCTCGCTCGCGTAAACGCCGAATGGTCTCGACGTTTCTTGAATAGTTGCTCATGAACAGACTCTCGGTAATTTCGAGCGTCAGGTAACAAGGATCAAACCGCGTCCGGCGTAGGATGTTTTCAACCACGCCTTCGAATCCATCGACCTGAAATTGCCGAGTGGAAATATTGACGCTCATCCTTATCAGGTGGCCGAGATCATGCCAGCGTTTGGCGGTACGGCACGCCTCTCCTAAAACCCACTCGCCGATTGGCACAATCAGCCCGGTTTCCTCTGCGATCGGGATGAAATCCGCTGGCGAAGTAAATCCGCCGTCTCGGCTTTTCCAGCGCAACAAGGCCTCGGCACCTCGAAGGGTGCCGCTCTCGACGCCCACTTTTGGCTGGTAATACAATTCGAGTTCGCTGCGCCCGAGGGCGCGCCTCAAGCGACTTTCGATCTCGATACGCTTTTCGTACAGGGTATTGATCTGGTCGGAGGAGAACTGAAAGGAATTGCCGCCCTGGCGGCGAACGTAGTCACTGGTCGTCGTCGCGGCTTTAAGCAGTTTCGTCGCATCCTCGCAGTCGTTCGGAAACGACGCGATACCCAAGCTAATGGTTATGTATAGATCCCCTACGCCACATGTGAATGGTTCGGAGACCGCGTCGATAATGCGCTTGGCAACCAACGCGGCCGACTGGGGCGATTGCAGCCGTTCGAGGAGCAATAAGTAGCTGCCGCCCTCGGTTTGATACAAGTTGAATATCGATGTGCTGTATTCGCTTTCCGCGCCGAGCAGGTCGGATCTGCGCACCGAGTGCTCAATCCGACTCGCCAATTGAGCGATGAGTTCATCTGCGGCCTGTTGTCCGACGACACCTTGAATTCTGGCGAAATCGTCGAGCACGATACTCATTAACGCCAAGTGCTCACCGAACCGGCGCGCCTTGCGTTCCGCCCAATCGAGGTGCTTCTCGAACAGCCTGCGGTTGGGAAGATTGGTTCGGGGGTCATAGTAGGCGCGTCGCTCCGCGTAAGCCGTGGCCGAGAGCGTGTTACGCACCCGCAGACATAATTCACTGCCATCAACCGGCTTGGCGAGAAAATCGGTTGCACCTAGTTCGAGTGCGCGCATACGACTCGCCGCATCGAACGACGCGGTCATCACGATGATCGGGAGTTTCGCGAACCTGGGACTTCCTCGCAACGATTCGAGCAATTTCAGTTCTGATGCGTCCGGTGTCGCGATGCCAAGCAAGACCAGATCCGGCACTACCGACTCGATCCGCTCGAAGGCCTGAGCAGAATTGCGCTCGAATACGAGGCGTGAGTAACCGTAGTCCTCAAGCATTGCCTTTAACGCGTCCAACGCAATCGTCTCGTCGTCAACCACCATGATCATGGCGTGGGTGAGTTCGGTCGATCGAATATTCATGTCACGTCCGTTATTGTTGTGTCCCTTGCGACAGCTGCTTTGGTTACCCGATCAAGTCAGTCGATCACCGATGACCGCGCGCCGCTCGTCGATCTCTCCGCTTCGCGGTGCCTAGGCCGCAATCCGGCATATGGACCGGAGTCGAGGAAACCAGGTGACAGTCGCGACACCGACTCAAGTCGGGATGGCCACATGCCGGTCCTTAAGTCGTTATCGGCAACACTCAAGCAAACTTTGAGAATACTTGTACGGTTCACGCACTTTATTGCGCGACTCGAAATATTCTTCGTGACGAGCGCTAAGACTTTCAGCAACGCCTCGACCGATAGGATTGCCCCCCGTGCTCAGGTCGATGCCGCTTCCGCGCCTGCGCTCGATACCACGACCTAACCGAAACCTATCGCGACACCAGCGGATCGTTAAATCCGAATCACAGTTTTTTACATTTTAATGCCTGTTCACGGCATACGGCGCAGTTCCGATTCCGCTGTAAATCAAGTTCACGGGCCCGTTCACAGCGCCCCTTCTACGTCAGAAACGTGTCCCGCGTTACCACTTTTCGCGAGCGCGCACGCTAAAGTCCCCCCAGATCGACGCCAGCGCTCATCGGTACATGAGTCGACCGAGATCCTGGACTACGAAGTAAAAAGAACTCATCGAATCGCCGAACCGCCGCAGCGGCCCGGCGAATAAACTCAGCGAGGAAAATCAAAAAATGTCTACCCCAAATCCGTCCATCACCGAGCAATCATCGAAATCAGCGTCGGCCGCGTTCAATCCAAACATTCTGAAGTCCGGCGAGGTTTCGCGCTCGTCCACCGAGGGCGGTATGCGCAAATTCAGCGTGCTTTCGGAGGGGCAACAGTATGGCGGGTGGACAGTCGATCGTAATACCGTCGATCTACTCGGTACTTGGTGCGCGACGCCGGGCAACGGCCAGTCGGTCGACCTGAATGGCAATCAGGGACCCGGATCTATTTATCAATCGTTCGTCACCGAACCGGGCAAGACTTACACGCTCTCATTCCTCCTCGCCGGCAACTTTGAGCGCGGCTCCGACGATATGCGTAGTGTTGAGGTTGCGGTAGGGTCGCAGCGCTCGAAGTTCGATTGCGAGCGCCCCGAAGGCTGGTCTCGGAGCGACATGGGTTGGCAAGTCAAAACCGTTGCTTTCACGGCGGACTCGGATTTCACCACGCTCACGTTCAAAAGTCTGACGGACCATAAGTACTGCGGCCCCGTGATCGCGTCGGTAGCAGTGGTCGAGGGCATTGCGCCTGGCGCCTCCAACTTACTGGAGAACGGCGACTTCATCGTCAGCGGCATCGGCTCCGGGGGCCAGAAGGGCTTCGTCAATTGCGCCCTCGGCAAGCAACTCGGCGGGTGGACCGTCGAAAAGAATTCGGTGGACCTGTTGACACATTGGGCCAAGACGCCGGGAATCGGCCAGGCAATCGACTTGAACGGTAACCAGGGCGCTGGCGCGATCGCTCAGGTGCTCACAACCGAACCTGGAAAGACTTATACCGTCACCTTTTTGCTGTCGGGCAACTTCGAGCGCGGCGAAGACCACAGCCATGGCCTCATGGTCACCGCGGGCGGCGAATCGGTGAACTTCGAGTTCCAACGGGGTGACGATTGGTCGCGCGAGAACATGGGTTGGCAAACCAAGACCTTCACCTTCACCGCGACCGAAAATACCACCGCCCTGTCATTCGAGAGCCTCAGCAATAACAAGTACTGCGGGCCAGTCATCGCGGGTGTAGCGGTTGTTCTGGATGCCTCCGAGGCAAGCGCTGAGTCCACCACGGGCGTGCCGGTCACGGCTGAACCCGTCGCCGACGCCGACATGATCGAGGACGGAACAGATTCGCCCAGCGACGAAAACCTACCCTCCACTCCATCCGAGCCGGTGGCGGAATCCCCTCCCCAGACCAGCGAACCGGACACTTCCGACTCCGAGAATGCTGAATCGGCGCCACCCGTGGAATCCGCCCCACCTCACGGTTCGGGTGGCGGACATAACTCGATGGACCTGGATTTCGGCTTCGAATCCGACCATGCCGGCAACCTTCCAGATGCCGGCAACACCGCCCCGGATGCGCGTTGGGATGACTATGAAACCCAGCCAGGCACCGCGATCAGCGGAAATGTGCTCGATAACGATATCGATGCGGACGGCGACGCACTCGTGGTCGTCGGCATCGTCACCCCGCCCGACCATGGTGTCGCCACAGTAGATGCCGATGGCTATTTCACTTATACGCCTAACGCAGGCTTCAAAGGCTACGACGTATTCACATACGAAATCAGCGACGGAAATGACACCGACGTCGCTCGCGTCACCGTCACGGTTGGCGAGACCGGCGGGGGCCACTATTCCACCAGCCATGTCACCGACTACGAAAACGATCATGAGGGTTTGCCGAACGGCGCGCCCGATGCACGTTGGGATGATTTTGCAACCAAAAGCGGCGTCGCATTCTCGGGTAATGTGCTGACCAACGACACCGATCCCGACGGCGATGTGCTCACGGTCACCGGGATCGAAGAGCAGCCCTCGAACGGAACCGTGACGATCGACGCGCACGGTCACTTCACCTACACCCCAAACGAGGGATTCAACGGCGTCGACGTCTTTACCTATAGCGTGAGCGATGGCAAGGGTGGCTGCGATTTCGCGAAGGTCACGATGACGGTTGAGCGGGTAAACTCCGCGCCAACGGCAACCACGGATGCGTTCAGCGTTTTCGAGGATGCGAGCCTCACCGACAACGTGCTCGCCAACGACCACGACGCGGATGGCGACACACTGACCGTCACCGGTATCACGTCTCAACCACTTCACGGCATCGTCTCGATCGAAAGCGACGGCACGTTCACCTACACGCCGCACGCCGATTACAACGGGCCCGACTCGTTCACGTATTCGATATCCGACGGCCAGGGCGGCACCAGTACCGCTCAAGTCAATATCACCGTCAAGCCCGTTAACGACTCGCCGGTAGCGAACGACGACGTTGCCGGCACGGAGAAGAATGTCGCGGTCATAATTCCGGTCCTGGCAAACGACAGTGATGCGGACGGCGACGCACTACAGGTGGTGACGCACACGCCACCCGTTCACGGTAACGTTCAAATCAATGCCGACGGCACGCTCACCTACACGCCCAATAGCGGGTTTGTCGGTAATGACAGCTTTTTGTACGCGATCGAGGATGGCAACGGCGGCAGCGCCACGGCGAAAGTCATTGTCTGCATCAGCGGCGCCAATACGGCACCGGTTGCATCCTTTGATTCAGCGTCGGGATTCGAAAACCAGCCGCTGGTCATCGATGTGCTCGCGAACGATACCGACGCGGACGGCGACGCACTCTCGGTAGTCAAACTCGGCACGCCCGTACACGGCACGGTCGCGCTCAATGCCGACGGAACCGTCACCTATACCCCGAACGAAGATTTCAACGGTCAAGACCATTTCAGTTACGAGATATCCGACGGCAATGGCGGAACCAGCAGCGCGCTGGTCTGTGTTGTCGTCAAGCCAGTAAATGACGCGCCGGTTGCCAATGGCGACAGCGTCACGACCGACGAAGACAAGCCGGTCACGTTTAACGTCCTCGGCAACGACACCGACATCGATGGCGATACGTTGTCCGTGGAAAGCTTCACCCAGCCAGCCCACGGCTCAGTGACTCAGAATCCGGACGGTACGTTCACTTACACTCCGGCGGCTGATTACAACGGCGGTGATTCATTCACCTATGTTGTAACCGATGGCAAGGGTGGTACGAGTACGGCAACCGTCAACATTGACGTCAAGCCGGTCAACGACGCGCCTGCCGCGAACAATGACGCCGTGGTCACCGACGAAGACAAGCCGGTCACGTTTAACGTCCTCGGCAACGACTCCGACGTCGACGGCGATACGCTTTCGGTCGCGAGCTTCACTCAGCCGGCCCACGGCACGGTGACGAAGAATCCGGATGGAACATTCACCTACACGCCAGCGGCGGACTACAACGGTAGCGACTCGTTCACCTATGTCGTAACCGACGGCAAGGGCGGCACGTCCACTGCAACAGTCTCGCTGAGCGTTTGCCCGGTCAATGACGCGCCGGTCGCGAACAACGACGCCGTGGTCACTGGCTAAGACAAGCCAGTCACGTTCAACGTCCTGGCCAACGACACCGATGTCGACGGAGACACGCTCTCGGTTGAAAGCTACACCCAGCCAGCCCACGGCTCGGTGACGAAGAATCCGGACGGTACGTTCACCTACACCCCGGCGGCCGACTACAACGGCGCTGACTCGTTCAGCTATGTTGTAACCGATGGCAAAGGCAGTACTTCCACCGCGACGGTGATGATCGATGTCAAGCCAGTCAACGACGGTCCCGTTGCCAATGGCGACAGCGTCATGACTGACGAAGACAAGCCAGTCACCTTCAACGTCCTCGGCAACGACACCGACGTCGATGGCGACACGCTTTCGGTCGAGAGCTTCACCCAGCCAGCCCACGGCACGGTGACGAAGAATCCGGACGGGACTTTCACCTACACGCCGGCGGCTGATTACAACGGTAGCGACTCGTTCACCTATGTCGTCTCCGACGGCAAAGGCGGTACATCCACCGCTACGGTGACGATCGACGTCAAGCCAGTCAACGACGGTCCCGTTGC
>JBHJOI010000019.1:0-14862 GCA_050329935.1 Thiotrichales bacterium
CAGTTCGGCGCGCAACGGGTCGTGTCCGAGGGTGCGGCCGCAATTGAAGCAGCGGGTGTTGTCGAAAAACACCGTCTGGCCGCAGACGCAGGTGAAACGCTTCATGCCGCCGCGAGGTCGGGACGAAACCAGGTCACCGCGATTTCGCCATGCAGCCGCGCCAGTTTGAGCTGTAATTCGTCCATGAACTCGTGCAGCGCGGGGCCTTTCAGGGTGTCGAAGTTGGTCTCCACAAGCATGAGCTTGATCTCGTCGATCGGGCGCAGGGTATGCTCATGCCGTGGCAATACCATCACGGCTCGTTCTATCACGCTCAACGCGCCCGCGAGCGAGCGCGGAAATTGTCGTGTACGCAGCAGGAAGTCGAGCACGTCGCGCCCATTGATCCGGCGGCGCACGAACTGGCGGTACATCTGGTAGGCGCTCAGCGAGCGTAATACGTTAATCCACAGCATGTTGTCGTAAGGCAGCGGGGTTTCGGCGTGGCCCAGCAGCGCGGCGGAACCGACGTCGACAATGCGCGTGGTCATGTCGGCGCGCTCTAGATTGCGCCCCAGCATCAAGAACTGGTAGGGATCGCCGTGATTCATGCTGCCGCCGAGCATGCCATTGATGGTCTGGCAGCGATGAATGACTTCGTTGAACAGTTTGTGCCGGGTCGCGCGCGGGAGCTCGCCGCGGACCTTTCGACCGATGTAGAGGTAGAGCCCGTTGGTCAGCTCCCAGGCTTCGTTGGGCATGATCTCGCGGGTGGTGCGCAGGTTTTCTCGCGCATTGGCGATCGAGGCGAGAATCGAACTGCCGTTGCCGGCATCGGCGACCACGTAGTGAACCACCTCCGCTTCCTTGCGCGATCGGCGTTTGCCGTATCGCTCCAGTCCGCCGAGCACTTCGATCACCGAACCCCAGCCGGGGTGCGCCTTCTCGGGCAGATCGAGCACGAGTTTCTGGTAAACCATCATCAGGCGTGCGGTGTTCTCGGCGCGTTCGAGGTAGCGGGCGAACCAGTAGATGCGTTCGGCGACGCGTGAAAGCATGGGTTCAGTCTCCGGTCTCGGTGTCCACGATCCAGGTGTCCTTGCTCCCGCCGCCCTGCGACGAGTTGACGACCAGCGAGCCCTCGCGCAGCGCGACGCGGGTCAACCCGCCCGCGGTGACGGTGAGCTTTTCGGCGTGCAGCGTGAAGGGGCGTAGATCGAGGTGACGAGGTTCGACCTTGCCGTTGCACAGTGTCGGCGAAGTGGAGATCGCAAGCGCGGGCTGGGCCATGTAGTTACGTGGATGCTTGTTGATCAGCGCGGCGAACCTTTCACGCTCCTCGGACGTCGATGCGGGGCCGACGAGCATCCCGTAACCGCCAGACTCGTTGGCGGGTTTCACCACCATGTGCTCCAGGTTGGCCAGCACGTGCTTGCGCTGGTCAGGGTCGACACACAGGAACGACGGTACGTTCGGGATGATCGGATCCTGATCGAGGTAGTATTTGATGACGCTGGGGATGTAGGTGTAAACAATCTTGTCGTCGGCGACACCGGCGCCAGGGGCATTGGCGAGTCCGACGTTGCCGGCGCGCCAGGCGCGAAACAACCCGGGCGTGCCGAGCATCGAGTCGGGTCGGAAGGTCTCGGGGTCGATGAAGTCGTCGTTGACTCGGCGATATACCACGTCGACGCGCTCAAGGCCGCGGATGGTCTTCATATACACGCAGTTGTCGTCGCCAACGACCAAGTCCGAGCCCTCGACCAGTTCGGCGCCCATTTTTTGCGCCAGATAGGCGTGTTCGAAGTATGCGGAGTTGTAGATGCCCGGTGTCATCACGACCACTTCGGGGTAGTCGAGTGGGCGCGGCGACAATGCGGCGAGCATGTCGAACAGGTTCGACGGGTAGTCGTCGACGGGCAGAATCGTGTGTTTGCTGAAGACCTGCGGAAACACGCGTTTGGTCACCGCGCGGTTTTCCAGCATGTACGAAACGCCGGAGGGTACGCGAAGGTTGTCCTCGAGCACATACATCGTGCCGTCGCTGTCGCGCACCAGATCGGAGCCGCAGATGTGCGCCCAGACGCCGTGGCGCGGTTTCACACCGAGACAGGGTTGCAGGTACTCCTTTGAGCCCTCGATCAGTCCGGCGGGGAAGACCTTGTCCTTGATGATGCGACGCTCATTGTAGAGGTCGTCGATGAACAAGTTTAGCGCGGTCAGGCGTTGCTTGAGTCCGTCCTCCAGCGCGCGCCACTCGCGCAAATCGAGCACACGGGGAATGATGTCCATCGGCCAGGCGCGATCGATATTCTCGCCCTCGCTGTACACGGTGAAGCTGACGCCCAATTCCTGGATCGCGAGGTTGACCGCGTTTTGCAGCGTCGTCAGGCGCTTTTCGGTCAATTTGCCCAGGAACTTGACGATACCTTTCGCCGCCGGGCGCGGTTGACCGCGCGCCGAGATCAATTCATCGAAAAACGACTTCGAATCGTAGGATTTCCAGTCGATCAACGTGCTATCGCGGGGGCCGCGCGGGGCCGATGTTTTCGGAGTGTCGCTCAACTAATACTCCCTACGACGCTTTTTGGTGCCGGCAAAAGTATAGCAAACACCCGTTCGATTCGGTGCGTCGCGATCCCGCGCTGGCGGCGGCAAGCCGAACGGTGCGCGGAGCCGCTGCGTGGCGTTCTGGCATTTTGCCGGCGACTGAAGCTATAGTCTCGCGGCCGGGCCGAGCGCCATGCGTGCCCAGAAGCGAATAACCTGACCCTCGACGGGGTCAGTGTGAGCGCATCGCGGCGATTGGTCGGTCCGCCGCGGGATGCACTCAACCACCCCTGACGATAGCCTGAAGATGAGCCTTTTCCTCGTTGTTATGACGCCCTTCGTGGGCGCCGCCTTGGTGGCGTGGATCGCCCGCCGTGGGCGCACGCACGCGGCGTGGGCGGCGGGCGCGGTCGCCTTGTTGTCGGTGCTGCTGCTATCGCCGCTGGTGAGCGCGACGTTCGCCGGTCATACCGAACTGCAACGTTTGCCCTGGCTGACGGACGCGGGCGTCGATCTGGTATTTCGGCTGGACGGCCTGGGCTTGTTATTCGCGATACTGATTCTCGGCATCGGTCTGCTGGTGATTCTGTACGCCCGCTACTACTTGTCGGAACGCGACAGCCTCGGCCGTTTGTATGCCTATCTGCTGCTGTTCATGGGCTCGATGCTCGGTATCGTGCTGTCCGAGAATCTGATCCAGTTGTTGATTTTCTGGGAGTTGACCAGTCTGTCGTCGTTCCTGTTGATCGGCTATTGGTATCACCGCGAGGAGGCGCGCAATGGGGCGCGGATGGCACTTGCGATCACCGGCGCGGGCGGATTGGCGCTGCTCGGTGGCGTGCTGTTGCTCGGACATATCACCGGGAGTTACGAGCTTTCAGTGGTGCTGGCCTCGGGTGATCTGATTCGGGCCCACCCTTTGTACCTGCCAACATTGGTGCTGGTGCTGTTGGGTGCGTTTACCAAGTCGGCCCAGTTTCCATTCCATTTTTGGCTTCCGCATGCGATGGCCGCGCCGACGCCGGTTTCGGCGTACCTGCATTCGGCGACGATGGTCAAGGCCGGCGTGTTTCTGCTGGCGCGGTTGTTTCCGGCGCTTTCGGGCACGCCGGAGTGGAGCTGGTTGGTCGGCGGCGCCGGGTTGATGACGCTGTTGGTGGGAGCGATCACGGCCCTGTACAAGCACGATCTGAAGGGGCTACTGGCGTATTCGACGATCAGTCATCTCGGTCTGATCACGGTCTTGTTCGGTATCGGCACACCGCTGGCGGCGGTTGCTGGTGTGTTCCATATCATCAATCACGCCACATTCAAGGCTTCGTTGTTCATGGCCGCGGGAATCATCGATCATGAGTGCGGCACACGCGATATGCGCCGGATCAACGGCCTGTGGCGGTTCATGCCCTACACCGCTACGCTGGCGATGGTGGCGGCCGCGGCGATGGCCGGGGTGCCGTTGTTTAACGGTTTTTTGTCCAAGGAGATGTTTTTCGCCGAGGCGGTCGACGTGTCGTCGAATTTCCGCTGGGGATGGCTATTGCCGGTCGCGGTCACGGTTGCCGGGATCTTCGCGGTCGCCTACTCGTTGCGGTTCATCCATGATGTGTTTTTCAACGGCGAGCCGATTAACCTGCAAAAAACACCCCATGAACCACCACGCTGGATGAAGGTGCCAGTGGAGATTCTGGTCGCGTTGTGTCTGCTGGTGGGCATCCTGCCCGCGCTGACGGTCGATCCGATACTCGCAATTGCCGCGGGAAGTGTGTTGCAGGGTCCATTGCCCGAATACAGCCTCGCGATCTGGCATGGCTTGAGTCCGGCGCTGTGGATGAGCGTGGTCGCGTTGGTCGGCGGGTTGCTGGTTTACGCCGCGCGCGCGGCGTTATTTGCACTCCATCGTCGTATCGAGGGGCGGCTCGACGCGCGTACCCTGTACAACGGGTTGCTGACCGGGTTGTTCGCGCTGGCGCGAGGCGTCACAAGCGTGCTGGATATCGGTTCGTTGCAGCGACTGGTGTGGGTGTTCGTGCTGTGGGCGGTCGTCCTGGGCGCGGTGGGCTGGTGGTCGAGTGGCGCGCCGCTCGCGGGCTCGCGCGCAGTGTTGTCGGCGGATGGGGTCAGCGTGCTCGCGACCTTGTTGTTGATCTTCGCGGCGATCGGTGCGGTCGTGCTGCATAGGCAGCGACTTGTAGCCTTGATACTGGCGGGCGCGGTCGGTTTGGTGGTCGCGCTGATCTTCGTTAAGTTTTCCGCGCCCGATCTGGCGATGACGCAGCTCTCGGTCGAGGTTGTGACCGTCGTCCTGCTGCTGCTGGCGTTATATTTTCTGCCGCAGCGCAGCCCGGTCGAGTCGGGTGGCTGGCGGCGTTGGCGTGACCTTGGCGTTGCGCTGGCGGCGGGTGGCGGTGCGTCGGCGCTGACCTGGGGCGTGTTGACGCGGCCGTATACCGGGCTCGGCGATTACTTTTTACAAAACAGCGTGCCGGGCGGTGGCGGCAGCAATGTGGTCAACGTGATTCTGGTTGATTTTCGTGGATTCGACACGCTCGGCGAAATCACGGTGCTGGCGATCGCGGCGGTCGGAATATTCGCGCTGCTCGAAGGCATCCGCTTGCATGGGCCAGAGCGCGATGGCGAGGGTCGCGCATGGAACTGGGACAAGCATCCGGCGATCATGGCCTCGTTTACTCGCTTATTGTTACCGCTGGCACTGCTGGTTTCCGTCTACGTGCTGTTGCGTGGACATAACCAGCCGGGTGGAGGATTCATCGCCGGCTTGATCACGGCGGTCGCGCTCATCATGCAGTACCTGGCGAACGGTGTGGAGTGGACCCACGACCGCCTGCGCGCGGACATGCACCCCGTGATTGGCGCGGGTTTGGGGCTCGCATTGCTGACCGGGGTGGCTAGTTTCGGGTTCGGCTATCCGTTCCTGACCTCGACCTTCAGTCATGTCCATTGGCCGGTGGTGGGCGAATTCGAATTGGCATCGGCGATGGCGTTCGATCTCGGCGTTTATTTCGTAGTGGTCGGATCGGTGCTTCTGATCTTGATTCACCTGGGGTTGGTGCACGGTTCCGTGTCGAAGCGGAACAGGGGCGGGGGACCAAACTGATGGAGCTCTTGGTTACGCTGATCATCGGCGTGTTGACGGCCTGCGGAGTCTACCTCGCGCTCCGCGGCAGGACGTTTCCGGTCGTGCTCGGATTGACCTTGTTGTCCTACGCGGTCAACCTGTTTCTGTTCGTCATGGGACGGCTCTCGATCGGTCAACCGCCGATCATCGCCGCGGGCGTGCCGGGTTACGCGGATCCGTTGCCGCAGGCGTTGGTGCTGACCGCGATCGTGATCGGATTCGCGATGACCGCGTTCGTGATCATGCTGGCGTTGCGGGCCAGGGCCGAGCTGGGGAACGATCACGTCGACGGGAGGCATGACGGGTGAGTCATCTTGTGATCGCGCCGGTGTTGGTGCCGTTGTTGGCGGGCTTGTTGCTGTTGTTGCTGCGCTCGGGCACGTTGGAGCGGCGTCGGTTGTTGAGCGTGGCGATGGTGGCGGTGCAGATCTTGCTCGCGCTCTGGCTGGTGCAGATCACCGCCGGCGGCGAGATCCTGGTCTATGCGCTGGGGAATTGGCCCGCGCCGTTCGGCATCGTGCTCGTCGCCGATCGGCTCGCGTCCTGGATGCTGCTGACCACCGGGTTGCTGGCGTTCTTCGCGTTGTTGTATGCCGTGCGCGGGGTGGATCGGATCGGACGGCATTTCCATATCCTGTTTCAGTGGCAGTTGCTGGGTCTGAACGGCGCGTTCCTGACTGGCGACCTGTTCAATCTGTTCGTTTTCTTTGAGATCCTGTTGCTGGCCTCCTACGGGTTGATTCTTCATGGCGGGGGGCGTTTGCGGGTGCGTGCCGGATTGCACTACGTCGTGCTTAATCTGGTTGGCTCGACCTTGTTCCTGTTTGCCGTGGGGGCGCTGTATGGCGTGCTCGGCACGCTGAATATGGCAGATCTCGCGCTCAAGGCCGCGACGGTCTCGCCGGAGCAGTTGCCGGTTGTGCGCGCCGCGGGCCTGGTGCTGTTCGCGGTGTTCGCGCTCAAGGCCGCGTTGGTGCCGCTTTACCTATGGTTGCCGGCGGCATACGCCAACACCAGCGCGCCGGTGGCGGCATTGTTCGCGATCATGACCAAGGTCGGCGCTTACGCAATCGTGCGGGTTTATACGCTGGTGTTTGGCGCCGAGGCGGGCGCGGTCGCCGATCTGATCGAGCCGTGGTTGCTGCCGCTGGCACTTGCCACGCTGACGCTTGGGACTCTGGGTGCCCTCGCGAGCCGCGCGCTGAGCCAGCAGACCGCCTACTTGGTGGTCGCTTCGGTCGGCTCGTTGCTGACGGCGGTTGGACTCGGTAGCGAAGCGGGCCTTGCGGCGGCGCTGTACTACCTACCGCATACGACCTTCGCGATCGGTGCGATGTACTTGCTCGCGGATACGATTGCGTCACGGCGTGGTGCCCTCGGTGACCGATTTGAACCTGCACCGCCAATCGCGCAACACGCGGTGGTGGGGGCGTTGTTCTTCACGCTCGCGGTGGTCGTATCCGGACTACCGCCGCTGTCGGGATTCGTAGGTAAATTCCTGACGTTACGCGCCGCGGTGGATCATCCGTTGTGGGCGGGGGTGTTCGCCGCGGTCCTCGGCGCTGGGTTATTGACGGTCATCGCACTCGCGCGAAGCGGGAGTCTGTTATTTTTTCGCGCCTTGCCACGGGAGGAGGGAGATGCGGCACCGGTCGCGGCCGTTACTGGATACCAAGGATTAATTCCTGGCGCGGCGCTGCTTGGATTGTGCATCGCAATGACGCTCTGGGCAGGCAAGATACACCAGCACTCCACGGCGATCGCGACGCAATTGCTAACACCCACCGACTATATCCACGCGGTGCTGGGAGGTCGTCGATGATGGGGCGCTGGATACCGCATCCCATTCTGACCCCGGTCCTGACCGTGATTTGGCTGTTATTGAACAACAGCGTCGCACCGGGACATTTTCTGTTGGGACTGATCCTGGGGTGGGCGTTACCGTTGTTCACCTTGCGTTTCTGGCCTGACCCCGTCCGTTTCCACAAGCCATTGACGTTGTTGCGGTTTACCGGCGTGTTGTTGTACGACATCCTAGTGGCCAATCTGGTCGTGGCGCTGCGCATTCTGGGACGGCCCGAGCGGTTGCGGCCGGCATTCGTCGCGCTGCCGCTGGCACTCAAGAGCGACCTCGCGATCGGTTTGCTGGCCAACACGATTTGCCTTACGCCGGGCACGGTGTCGGCGCAATTGAGCGCGGATCGACGGACCCTCTGGGTTCACGCGCTCGATGCCGCGGATGTGGACGAGCTCGTTGCGACGATTAAGCGACGCTACGAGGCCCCGTTGAAGGAGGTATTCGAATAATGTTAAACGTCGTGATTCTGATCGCGTTTGGTTTGGTTTCGGCCGCGGTCGCGCTGGCCTTGTGGCGGCTGTTGCGCGGACCGAGCGCGCCCGACCGAATCCTGGCGCTCGATACTCTGTACGTGAACACGATTGCACTACTGGTCCTGCTCGGCATCCACCTGTCCAGCCTGCTGTACTTCGAGGCGGCGCTGTTGATTGCGTTGATGGGTTTCGTCGGGACTGTCGCCCTGTGCAAGTTTCTGTTGCGCGGCGACATCATCGAATAGCGGGAGGGCACCATGCTGGAGTACTTGCTGTCGTTTTTGATTCTGACGGGCGCCATCTTCACCTTCATCGGCTCGCTCGGGCTTGCGCGATTACGCGATTTTTACACCCGCTTGCACGGTCCGACCAAGGCGACCACGCTGGGCGTCGGTAGCTTGTTGATCGCCTCCGCGATTTACTTCAGCACGCGTGGCGACGGCCTGAGCCTGCACGAAATCCTGATCACGCTGTTCTTGTTCATCACCGCGCCGGTCAGTGCCCACTTGCTCGCCAAGGCCGCGCTGCACCTGCAACTCAAGTCCATCGCGCCACCGCCCGATTCGGACGGTTCCCGCTAGTACGCTGCCGCGCTTTTGCGTGCCGGCGCGGAATTGCTATTCTGCGTCGTTTTCGCGACATGCGCGGCCCACGGCGCCACGATTCGCGGCCATCTACTACAAGGGGTTCGACGTACGATGCTCGCCTGGTTGGGTCGACAAACACGCCATCTGTTCTGGTTTGCGCTCATGCTTGCGCTACTGCTTCTGCTCGCGGAGGGCGCGCTGCGGGCTTGGGGATTTTCGTATTACTGGACGGTGGCGCGCGGCGCCGAACCCGATCTCGGCTGGATCCCGCTGCCGCGGGTCGAATCCAGGCAGGACTGGGAAGGCGACGCGGAGATTCGGACCAACGCGCTTGGATTCCGCGGTCCGGGATACGCGGAAAAACCCGCGCGCACACTGCGGATCGCGGTAATCGGCGATTCCTTCACCGAAGCCGTGCAAGTACCGGAGCACCGCACCTGGTGGGCACGCCTGGACGAACGGATACGTGGCTGCATGCCAGCGGGCTATGACGCCATTCAGGTGCAGAACTTCGGGGTCAGCGGATATAGCACCGTGCAGGCGATGCTGACCTTCGACAAGTATGTAAAACCCTTTCAACCGGATTGGGTGGTACTCAATTTTTTCCCCGGCAACGATATCGAGGAGAATCACCCGACGCTGGCGAAGGACAAGATGCGTCCGTTCGTGCGTAAGCGAAACGAGCGCTATCTGATGGACCATGCGTTTCGGGATTCGCCGGCATGGCGTCGGCTGGAGGCCGAGGGGCGCATGCAATCGTTGCGTCGGTTACGTTTGGTGCAACTCGTCGACGCCGCGATCGATCAGTGGACGCTGAAGCAACAGGCGAAGACCCAGGCCACCGCCAGCTGGCTGGATGCGGAACCCGGCGTTGATATTGCCCTGTATCGCCCGCCCCAGAGTCGCGAGTGGGAGGAGGCCTGGGGATTGACCGAATGGGCGGTGTTGGCCTTGGCCGACCGGGTCGTGGCGGCGGGTATGCAGTTTCAGCTGATGATCGCGACCACGGGCTACCAGACGCTGCCGGATGAGTCACGCCTGCGATTCGCGGAGCGCCATGCGTTGAGCGACCTGGATTACCCCTGGCGCAGGCTTCAGGCTTACGCCGAATCGCGTGGCATTGATTCGTTGGCCTTGGCGCCCGTGCTACGTTTCTGGGTCGAGCAGACACGTACGCCACTGCACGGATTTCCCAATACCGCGCCCAATATTGGACATTGGAATGCCAACGGACACCGAGCCGCCACCGATGCGCTAGGCGCGCGAATCTGTGCCCGCTTGAATCCGATCCCAGTGCTTGCGCCGCCGGCGGTTCAGGCCGTGCCCGGTTCGGCGTTCGCGGCCGAACGGACGCACGAGCCAGTTGTTGCGCCGACACCCGATGTGCGTGGCGATAACGGTTCGACCTCATCCGTCTCGTCGCCGGCCGAAGCGCCCGCGCCTCGTGCCGAGCCATCGGATTCCGAGGTCACCCTGGATCTGCTACCCGCGGGTGGGGATTCCGCGGACGATCGTGTTCCCGCGCCCGAGCTGTCGTCCGATCAACCACGGACGAATCCGCCTGTCGACCCTGCGCCATTCGTGACGCAATAAATATCACGTGCCTGGTCCTCCCAACGCCGGTTGCCGTCGCACCGGAGGAAATAAGCCGCTCCCCGCCGGCAGGCGACGCTGGAAACCGTCCCCGGGGCCTCGGTGGCCGAGTCCCCGCGGCCGACGCTCACGCCGGGCGCGTCGAAACCGACCTGTGACGCCGGTGTTACATTAAAACCCCATGCGCAGGCCAAAACTGAAATACAGTCCCGGCTGAGTGAATCGATCGGCCGTGAATGCGTTGTAGGCAAAGGGTACCGAAGACAGCAATCGACTCGACTCATACTCGGCGCGGCCGAAGAGTTGTGTCGCCCGGCCGATGCCGTAGCCCACGTCCAGCGTCAGGTTGTGATTGAGTTCATACGGCGTATCGCCATTACGCGTCACCTGCGCGTCAATTCCGGGGCGGTGGTATTGGCGTATTTCGTAGCCGACTGAGGTCTCCCAGCGCCGCGTGTTGTAGCCCATTCCAATCCCGGCTTGGTAATAGACCGCATCGTATTCCAGCGCTTCGCGCGGATTGATGCCGATATTGCTGACAATCGAGGTTTCGGTTGGCATTTCGATCTGCAGGGATTTGATCGCGCCGCATCGCCCCATCTGAGTAACGACGCCGCTATTGCGCTCGAGATCGAAGCGATAGTCGCAGTTTTTCTTGTCGCGCAGGACGCCCTCGATGCGATCGTAACCGATTTGGCTCACACCGACACCGAGATAGCCACTCGCGTTGAATCCGCGACCCAGTTCGCGCGTCGAGATAAAATTAAACTGAAGGTTTTCGTCGCGTGGATTCACAATTGCAAGCGAGGTGATCTTGTAATCGTCGATTCGCGTAAAAGAGTTTTTGCCAAGTTGGTCAGTATCGTTTCGCCAGTAGCCAAAGCGCAGCGCCATGCGATTGCCGTTCCACTGGTAAGGCAGCGTGTACTGGATCGCGGCTTGCACCGACTGAACTTGATAGCGGTCGCGCTTGTTCGCCATGTCGCGGTCCCAAAGGCCGGCAGTCAGGGTCACGCCGCCACCGAGGTCCAGATTGCCCAGCGCGTGCGCGCCACGATATCGCGGTAGGGACTCGCCTTGAAT
This sequence comes from Thiotrichales bacterium, assembly GCA_050329935.1. Taxonomy (GTDB): domain Bacteria; phylum Pseudomonadota; class Gammaproteobacteria; order UWMA-0217; family UWMA-0217; genus CAYSFW01. Next base: position 11,260 of record JBHJOI010000019.1, read on the forward strand.
GGGCGTGCCGTTGGCGGGTGGTCCTTCGTGCTCGACGTTGTCGAATACGGTATCGTAGGCGGCTTCAAATGTGAATCGTCGATGGTCCTTGGGGTCGCCGGGGAATTCATAAGGCTTCGCGTTGAGCAGCGTGCCGATCGGCATCGCGTGCGCGGCGTTCAGATGCATCGAGGTCGCGATCGCGGCCAGAGTGCCATATCGAATAAATCGGTGGACGCGTGACCCGCGGCTTCGAAAAGACGGAACTTCCGTGTTCGCGGTGTTTTTTATTGTTATCATTCTTTCACCACGAAACAAACGGCGCTCAATCAATGAGCGCCGCAAAATTAATGGGTACCGCGCCGCGAATCGCGGCGCCTATCCGTGCATCTACCTTCCTTGGTTAATTGTTATTCCTTCGTAACGTCGCGTGGCGGCTGGCTAGTGTTAATTAATGTCCGGTACGACCGTGACATACCCTTTCAAGCCTGGCCCCGTGACGTAGCGTTCGTCATCAACCTTTACCGTGAACGACTCAGGGCGCACAGGCGTTTCGTTGTCGCCGGCGAGTCGCGCGAACTTGATGCCATTGATGACCATGGTTACTTCAAAATTGCCGGTCTGCTGCGTAATATCCATATGGCCGCGATCGTCTAGCCATTCCGAAACGGCGTCGAAATTGATCCGCATGCTTTCCGGCTTGATTTCGTCGACGCTGTTGAACAGATTGGCTTCCTCGTTGACGATGGTGGCCTTCGTGACGGTACCGTCGCGCTTAACGCCCTTGAAGTGCCATTCAAGTCCCGCCGGCGCGTAGACCTGAACGTTTTTCGCGTCACCTTTGCTAGTGGAAAGCTGGACGCCATCCGCGACCGCGTAAATGTAGCGGTTGTCGCCTGGATCGGTCGCCTTCACACTGATACCGATACTCACCGGATGATTCACGAGCGATTGCTCGACATCAAATGCTTCGTGATCGTACGCAATGCCCTGAATACCACGGCTGACCTGGGTCAGATAGCGACCTTGCTGATTCAGTTCGGGGTTCTCGAAGTCGGTGATCTTGTGGATCGGCGTGGTCTTGTCCGGGTTGCGTATGCGCAAGACGCCCCAGCTTTCACGGACGCCGAACACGTATTTCGGAGACTTGTCGGTTTCGACGACCGTGTCGTCGATTTCATCGACATTCTCCGTCTTACCGATATTCTCACACAGTTCTTTTAGTCGGTTGATTCGGCCGTTCAAGGCCGTTTCGTCTGAGATCGACAGGTCGGTATAATCCTGACCTATTTTGGTATTGAGTGCGCGCAAATCTTCCGCAAACGTACCGCCGCCACTGAAATCGAGACGACCGTTGCTGCCATGCCGATCAACCACCAGCTTTGATAGTGAGCGCATTACCTTGCGGTAGTCTTCATGACCCCACGCAAAATCATTCACGATCTGGGAGAGCTGGGCATTGAGGCGCGCGAGCGCGGCATTGGTCTTGGGGTTGTCGTCGAGTGTTAAACCAGTGAGCCCGAACACGGCTTTGAGTTGTTCGAGAGCGTCAGCTAACTTGCTTTCATCGAAGCCATCCTCGCCGCCGGCAAGTTCAACAGCCAGCGTGGACAAAGGTGTTATAAACTTGGCTTTGCCTGGACCGACAATCTCACCATCGAACTGAAGATTGCTTGACGTCGCCGTTTCGTCGAAACCAACATCCACGCCGTGACGTACCCTGACCAGCTTGGTGTTGGTCGGGCAGGTGTAGGTACCCGCAGCCTTGGTTTTGCCGTTCTCGACTTTGTCGCAAAACACATGTCCATTGACAATAAATCCGTCGACGGCCTGACCGCTGATCGTCGCGGTGTTGGTCGACGGATCGGTGTTCGAATTGTTGTTACTGCCAGAGTTGCTGTCGGAGTTATTCGAGCTGTCGGCAGGCGATGAGGACGAGCCTGACCCGCAGGAAATTACGGACACGGACAATAGTGCTAAGGTCCCCAAGGCAAGAGATTGACGAATTGCGGCTCTCAAATTCATATGCGTGATCTCGATTCTGTGCGTTAGGTGAAGGTTACAACTGTATTTACGAGTGCTCCACCGACGAGGTTTGTCGCGGATTAGCGTCCCTGCGATGAAACTTGCGCTCTACTATAGTGGTCCGAAGCGGAGGATCAATCAGCGGCAAAAAAATGCCGCCCGGTTATCAGGAAATTGTGACCACTTAAAGCGATATTTATCGGGCGTATCCTGCCTTCCGTCGTGCGTATCGATAATTGCTTTTTTCCGGGTTGGAGCGGACGCAATTAAATCAACGGCTTAGCGGTGCGCCACGCGTGCCGTGTAAGGGCGTTATATATTCACGTCCGAGCCTCTCATTGAGAGCAATAGCGCGCGTGTTACGCGTGAAGTGAGAACGCGTTATTTTTTGGGTAATAATTGTGAACGCGCGCGCGAAATAAATCTCGATTGATCCACGCTTTTTCGTGCGCACCCGTGTCGATGACGACGTAATATTAATCTTTGCTTCGCGAGTCGTTGCGTTTTCGATCGTCCGCGCGGGTGCGAGAGACGCAGGTCGATGCTTGTGCGTGGTGCTCTGGTACGTGCCGCATACGCGGCGCGGAGCCAGGATACTCTGGCGCGATGGGGCGAGCTACGGTGCGCCAATTGCTCCGGGCAGCGTATCGTCCAGTCGGATCAATCGCACATCGATGTCGAATCGGGCGGGCGGGATCTCGCCATAACCCGGAGGTATCTCGACATTGTGCACGTTGAATTTCGCCAGGTCGGCGGCCGACAACATGAAATAATCAGGCACCGCGTAGGGGGCACGCTTGCCGATCCAGCATAGCAGTGGATCAACACCGATCTCGCGGAAAAATGCGTGCTCCAGCGCCACAAGGTGTTCCGTTCGCGCGCGGGCGTTTTGCTCGGCGACCTCGGGCGCTTCGCCGGTGCGGGCAATCCGCGCCGCGACATCGTCGCGCCACAAGCCGGTTTCAAGTAAGTGTTGATAGCTGCCGTGCCAGGCGACGATGGCGCCGTCGGCGACGCGTTTGTGTCGGCCCGCCGGAAAAACGTAGTTCGCGCAGGACGATAGGCAGCGCCCGGTGACTTCAACATCAAGACCGTTCGCGAATACCCAGCGCCCCAGTTCGATGCCGGCCTCGACTTCGCCACCGGCTGAGTCAATGGCCAATCGTCGGATGCGTGCGGACTGGGTGCGTGCAAAGAATGCCCGGTTCGCCTCGGCGCTGATGCCGCCGTCGTAGCGTGCGGTGTCGGCCGGTGGTCCACAACCGACCGGCCACGGCAGGAATACGAAGTAAGCCCCTAGCGCGGCGGCGGTAAACCACGCTCGCGTCATGCGAACAACAGCGCGGCGTTGTAAAGCAGGCCACCCGCGATCGCACTGTAAAAGTAGAATCGCCCCACGGGCATGAGCGAGATCGGGAGTGCCAGCAGCATTGCGATCGCGAGCGCGGGCCACGCCAGCATCGAGGTGAACACCGCATCTATCGTCCAGCGCTTGAGCACCATCAGCAGCACGGCGCCGCCCAGGGTGACGAACGCGGTCAAGCCGAGCCAGCCAACGTAGCGTGCGAACCAGCGGGTGAGCGCAGTAATGGGACGGAG
>JBHJOI010000020.1:0-3024 GCA_050329935.1 Thiotrichales bacterium
TGCGAGCGTGTTGGTGATGGCCTCGTGGCCGCGCACATCATCGCACGCGTCCACTCCGAGGTAGAAGGCATTCTGCCGAAAGCGGCACAGGCCTGATCTCGTGACGGCGGCGGCATCTAATCGTCGCCACAACATACTAACTTGAGGTGAATACAAATGGCTGATATCACGGGGATTGCCCTCGGCATGATCGAGACACGCGGTCTTGTACCTGCCATCGAAGCTGCGGACGCCATGACTAAAGCGGCCGAAGTGCGTTTGATCGGACGCCAGTTCGTGGGTGGCGGTTACGTCACGGTACTGGTTCGCGGCGAAACTGGCGCGGTTAACGCAGCCGTGCGTGCGGGCGCCGACGCGTGCGAGCGGGTCGGGGACGGCCTGGTCGCGGCGCACATTATCGCCAGGGTGCACTCTGAGGTCGAAGGCATGTTGCCCAAGGCGCCAGAGGCATAATTAACGGCTGACGACGCGGGCTGATCTTGCCGCCCGCGCCCTATGCTAGATGATTGGATTTGATCGGTTCGCGAGGAGTTAACCATGGCAACGACGACAGGAATCGCCCTGGGAATGATTGAAACGCGCGGTTTAGTACCGGCGATTGAGGCCGCTGACGCGATGACCAAGGCGGCAGAAGTCCGCCTGATCGGACGTGAATTCGTCGGTGGCGGTTATGTTACGGTTCTTGTTCGTGGCGAAACCGGCGCGGTGAATGCGGCGGTCCGTGCGGGCGCGGACGCGTGCGAACGGGTCGGAGATGGTTTGGTCGCCGCGCACATCATTGCCCGTGTTCACTCGGAAGTTGAGAACGTGCTGCCTTCCGCGCCCAGTGCTGGGGGCGGAGGTCGGGACGCCGAGATCACGACCCGCCGTAGCTAGGGAGGGGATCCGGCATGTGGGCGAACCCGCGTGTATCCGGCTTCCTGACTGAGGCGCTACAGCATGAAATGACGGCAGTCCAGCAGTATCTGACTCAAGCGAGTTTGTGCAGGATGTGGGGATACGAAACTCACGCCGGGTTGTTTCGGAATGAAGCAAATGAGGAGCTCGCTCATGCTGAGCTTCTGATCGAACGGATGCTGGCGCTCGGATTGGTGCCAAACTCGACGCGACTATCGCCCGTGCGGCCGGGTCGGGATCTGCATGAGATGCTGCTCGTGGATCGCCAGCTCGAACTTGATGCTGTTTTGCTTTACGAAGCGGCGGCAAGAAGCAGTGCGCGGTTGCGTGACTTCGAATCCGCGCGCCTGTTCGAACGATTGTTGGTGGATGAGGAAGCGCATGTGAGGGAAATCGATAGCCTGCTTTCGAATCACGAGCTCACGGGGTGAATAATGGCGGCTGATGTCTACACGGTTCCGGGCTGGCAGATCCAACCGCGACAAAACCGAATGGTTCGGCGCTACGACTTCGCGTCCTACGCGCACACACGGGGCTTCCTCGATCGTCTTGCCGCGCTGTCAGAGCGCGAGGGTTTTTACCCGGATCTCAACTTCGGCAAGACCCACGTGAACGTTACAATTGACGCTCGGGAGTCAGTTCTAGGGGCGATCGACGCGAAATTCGCTGGGGAAGTCGATGCACTTGTCGAGGAGCGTTCCGAGTAACATGCCTGTAAAGCGTGTCGCCCTCGCGAATTTGAAGGGCGGATGCGGGAAGTCTACGCTGGCGCTTAATCTTGCGGCCGGCTTGGCGAGGCGAGGTCAGGTTGCTTTGCTTGATGCCGATCCGCAGGGCGCTCTAATGCATTGGGACGAGCGGGCTGTCTCGGATGAAACCAGGCCCATCACGGTACTTGGGCCGCGATCGCTGAACGACCTCGATACGATCGCGCAAAACTACGCTTACGTAGTCGTTGATTGTCCGCCGTCGTTGGACATCCATGTTACCGGGAGAGTCCTGGCACAGGTGGATACGGTGCTAGTGCCCGTGTTGCCCTCACCGTTGGACCTTTGGGCGAGCGTGGGTACCTTCGAGCACGTTCGCGAGGCCCGAGAGTCCAATCCACAACTAAGGGCTTGGCTCGTGCTCAATCAAGTCGAGCCGAACAGCGCGCTATCTCGCGCCATGGTGCAGGCCCTCGCGAATCTCGAACTGCAACCACTTGAGCACGGGGTGAGACGGCGAGCGGTCTATCGCCTGGCGTTGCTTGAAGGCAAGACGGTTTACGAAATCGGGGCTCGAGGCCGAGATGCGGTCCTGGAGTTGGAACACATTCTGGATGAGGTATTGCAGCGATGACCAAACTTGAAGAAAAACTCGCGGCCAGCGTAAAGCCCGCCGGAGGAAAGAAGCCTGCTACCAAGGCGCCGGCGACGGTCGCCGCTGAAGCAACATCGGGTACGCCAAAAAACGCGCAAGAAAATCACCCGGCCGCATCGCCCGCACGACCCCAGGGTTCATCAACGCCGAACCTGAACGATCCCGGGCGTCCTTTGCATCCGCGTCGAATCTGGCCCGATTGATGCCGCGTCGCGGACGAGCGTGACCGATGGCTATCCATCTAGCAGACTATCAAGACGTTCTCGACGAACTCGGCGAACACGCTGGTGAGGTGCTCGAGGCGACCTGGCACGACGCCGCGCGCGTGTTCAGTCCGCGCGGACTCGATGCTTACCTGCGCGGTGCAGCCGGGCTGAAATCCTTGGGTCGTGGCACGGACCTCGTTGTGTCGTTTATCGAGAGCGCTCCTCAGGTGGCGCGCGAGATCGGCGAACACGCCGTTTCAGACCTGCTGTCCGCCGCGATTCGGATGTACTCAAAAACCAGCGCCGCCGTGTTGGCGTTGATGTTCTCAACTGCGCCAACGGCTGCGGTGCGGCTTGGCGAATTGGAGTTGTTCAGGGGTTATCTCGCGCTGCTCGATAACGTGTTGGCGCAGGCTCCGCGAGCCGTGCGACCAATGCTTGAAAAGCTGGATGTCTTGCTGGGGCATCTGACGCTGGGTGGTTTACGTCGTTGGGCGATGTGGGGCGTGTCCGCTCACCGGCTCGATTTCGACGGGCAGGCGCGTTATTTCGGTCTGCT
>JBHJOI010000021.1:0-26316 GCA_050329935.1 Thiotrichales bacterium
CTCTCGTGAAAGTGCGCCGCTTCGTGGCCTTTGGATTTTCGATGCTTGATGATCGAATACGTCATGACCCCGAATACCACCACGCCGATCACGCAGCAGATCCAGAAGATCAGCATATGCAAGTCATAGACATCGCGACTGATCTGGGTGACGCCCACCGGCATGTTGAGGCCGTACTGCGCGAGCGCCGCCGGTGTCGTCGTCAGCGCAGCCAGCGCGACCGCGGCACGCCATGCAAGAGACTTAACCATAAAGAATTCCAACCTCCTCGTGCTCGCCATTAGTTTGATTTTCGATTTTCGACCACCGAAAGGGCTAGGCTTCGATCACGCGCCGGAGTCGACGCCAGACCTCCACACGCTCGTCCTCGGTCAGAAATGACCCCAGCTCGATCCGTCTGCCCGCGGAACTCAGAATCAAACGGGAGGGGTAACCACGAACGGTCGCCGGTTGCAGCAGCACCCGTGTCCAAACCCGAATGAACTCCCAACGACGCTCCGGCCGATCGCTTCCCGCCTCGACCAACACCCTGTCGCCATCGACCGACACGACCTCCCGGCACGCCGCGTTTCGCAAGCAACACCGAAAAACCAACATCAGGGCAATCACTTCGAGGCCCGCGAACGGCAGGATCATCCAGAACCCAAGCGCCGCGAATCCGAGCGCGATGACGAAACTCAGCAGCGCGAGGCTCGCGACGAACCACCATGTACGACGCTTACTGAGCGAGGCGTTTGGCCTGAGAACAATGCGCGTCATCAAACCCCCTCTGCGCGCCTTGATAAATATCAAGGGCGGAACCAATGACTTGGATCGTAGCCGAAGGCGTGAGGTAAAACAACTATTTCGGGAGTAAATTCGATTTCTCTAATAAACCCGTCATCATTCTTTAAAATTTACCAGACAACCAACTTATTTCTACTATTTATCAATTTGTTATTGATATTGACATATGTCAATTTGACAAATATGTCTCCCTCCACGAGTCGCTTGCAAGGGCTTTTATAAAAAATTCGGTGCGATCCAGAAAGCGCGCCCGGGGCTTGCTGTGCGCTTCCGGTTTCTTAAACGCGCAAAACGCAAACGTCTCATTGCGACCAGTGAGGTGGACAGGCAGGCCCGACGTGAGAACGCGTCAGGCGCCCCATACGCCGGACTTCCGCCCGCGTCGTTGCTCGACCAGGCGAAGTGGCACGACGCACCGTCTCAAGGGCGGAGCACCGGCCGAGCGCACCAGTGAACGCGGGTTGCGGGGCGTCGTGCGCCGGACGATTCAGCGTTCGCCCGCACTCACCGCGATCCAACGCTCGGGGAGTCGCGACGGCGCCGGCGCCGCGGGCACCCAGGCATGCCCGTAGACGACCTCATAAGTCGCCGGCAATCTTCCGCTGGCACCGCGGAATCGCTCATAGGCCTGCCGCAGTCGACGCACGGCCCCCGCGCCTGTCAAACCCGCCGCGCGTCCCGTCATCGCATTACTGGCGCCAATGCCTTTCAAATCCCGCATCAGATCGAGCACGTCCGCATAAGTCAGCGTGATACGCTCCATGTCCATCACCGGATCCGCGAATCCGGCACGCAGCAACTCATCGCCTACGTCGTGCATGTCAATGAACGGGTGGACGTGGGCACCGGTATCGACGTCACCCCAGGCCTGGCGCAATTCTCGCAGCGTATCCGGACCAAAGGTGCTGAACAGCAACAGTCCGCCTGCGGCCATCACCCGTCTGATCTCGGCGAAATAAGGATCGAGCGGCAGACACCATTGCAGCATCAGGTTCGAGAACACGAGCTCGGCCCGCCCGTCATCCAGGGGCAGCGCGGCCGCATCGGCGCAGATTGCCAGCGGACGCCGGAGCCACACCCGGCGCTTGCGCGCGGCGCGTGCCATGGTCCAGGCGAGGTCCACCGCGATGACCGAGGCCTTGGTGTAACGCTGCAACAATGCCCGTGCGCAATAACCCGTGCCGGTACCGAGATCAACGATCCAGCGCGGATCGACACGCACGTAATCGAGGCGATCCAGCATACGATCCGCGATTTCCCGTTGCAGCACGGCGGTGGCGTCGTATTGAGCAGCGGCGCGCTCGAATGAGCGGCGGAGTTTGATCCGATCGAGTGGCGAGGCTGGCTCAGACATCGGCATACTCCATGATGTGGCGTGCCGTCACCGCCGGATGTGTCAGACCCGGTGCGTGGCCGGCCGTTTCCAGTACGAGCACCCTCGACTCCGGACGCAAGGCTCGAACCGCGTCCGCCACGGCCGGCGGCACCACGCGGTCGCGCCCCCCAAAAATGGCTTGCACCGGCGTGGCAAGCTCGCGCAGCGCGGGCCGCAGATCCCACTCCCGCAGCCAGCAAAGCCCCGCCTCGAGTCCAGCGACCGACGGCGGCGCCGCCTCGACCAGGCGCTGCGCACTGAGCGCCGCCGCACGCGAGTTGGTTTCGCCCAGGAACTGCAACGCGACGAAACGCCGAAGGGTCGCCACTGGATCCGCGCCGAGACCGTCCGCGAAATCCTCGAACCGCGTCGGCGACATCGCCACCGGCCAGTTGTCGCAAGCGACGAAGCGCGGATTGGTCGCCAGAAGTACGAGTCGTTCGACGCGCTCCGGATAGCGTTGCGCGATCCGCAGCGCAAGCGCGCCGCCGAGCGACCACCCGACCCAAACCGCGCGCCGTGGCGCTGCGTCCACGAGTCGCGCCAGCACGTCCTCAAGCGCCTCGGGCAGTCGATCCGCATCTTCGCCATGCCCCGGAAGATCCAGGCAATGGATTCGCCATCGCGTAGCCAACTCAGCCGCCAGCGCACCCATGTGACCCCGATTCATACCCCATCCGTGCAGCAACACCATGTCACGACTCGCCCCTTCGGCCTCGGGCGGGAGTTGCGGTGGCGCGCAACTCACTCCTAAGATTGAGGATTGCTTCATGCGGGACGGTTTCGCGATGCTGGACACATTCATTATTCTAACAGGCTACCTTCTCGGCTCGGTATCGGCCGCGATCATCACCAGTCGAATCATGGGGCTACCGGATCCTCGCCAGCAGGGCTCTGGCAACCCGGGCGCCACCAATGTCCTGCGTATCGGCGGCAAGAAGGCCGCCGCGTTGACTTTGGCGGGCGACCTGCTGAAGGGCGTCGTTCCGGTACTGCTGGCGAAGGCGCTCGGCTTGAGTCTCGAAGTGCAGCTGCTAGTCGCGCTCGCGGCATTCCTGGGCCACCTCTACCCGGTATTTTTCGGCTTCAAGGGCGGTAAAGGTGTTGCCACCGCGCTCGGCGTGTTGCTCGCGCTGGACTGGCGCGTCGGGCTGCTGAGTCTCGGTGTATGGCTGGCGGTGTTCGCGTGGCGACGGGTCTCATCGCTCGCTGCGCTTGGCAGCGCCACCTTGGCGCCGCTGCTGATCTACCTCGTTACCGATTCCGTGCCTTTCGTGATCTTCGGCCTCGTGCTGGCGGCTCTGCTGATCTGGCGCCACCGGACCAATATCGAACGCTTACTCACGGGCGAGGAACAAAAATCCTGAATCTCGCACCAAAGTAGTGCCGACACGACGCCCTGCGCACTGATATACGGCAGCGAAGAATCGATCGCACGGCGTGATTTTTGTGAAACTGGCACAGTCCCGCCATCTTCGCTATCTTTGAGCGTCCTGATCCGAACCCGCGCTGTTCGCGCTGGCGGTCAACCGTAATCAACAAGAATCCAGGCGCGCGACGCAGCGACACAGCGCTGCGACCGAGCGCCACTGAGTGAGTCATCGAGAGGTTTGCATTATGAGCGAAGCGCCCAAGGCGACTGAGCAAGGTCTATACAGCGCGCTGCACGAACACGACTCCTGCGGGGTTGGTTTCGTCGCCGACATCAAGAATCGGCCAAGCCATCAAATCGTGACGGACGGCCTGAGCATCCTCGCCTGCCTCACCCACCGCGGCGCTGTCGGGGCCGATCCACTCGCGGGTGACGGCGCCGGGATCCTGATTCAGTTGCCGGATCGTTTTCTGCGCGAGGAGATGCGCGCCAACGGCGTTGAACTCCCGGCGCCTGGTCGCTACGCCGTGGCGATGATTTTTCTGCCGCGCGACGCGAACCCGCTCGACATGTGCGTCGGTTGCGTCGAGGAATTCGTCGCCCGCGAGGGACTCGAAGTCATCGGCTGGCGCGATGTGCCAACCGACAATACCTGCCTCGGCTTTAGCGTCAAACCGGAGGAGCCGCGTATCCGGCAACTGTTCATCGCCCGCGGGACGACCGGCGATGACGCGGACCTGTTCGAGCGCAAACTCTACGTCGCGCGTAAGCAGGCGCATAAAACCGTCAAGGATCACGGCCTCGCAGCCGGGCAGCCGTTCTACATCGCGTCGATGTCGTCGCGCACCGTGCTCTACAAGGGCATGATCCTGGCCGAAAACATTCCCGTCTACTACCGGGATCTGCGCGATCCGCGCGTCGAGTCCGCGCTCGCGCTGGTCCATCAGCGCTTCTCGACCAACACCTTCCCGTCCTGGGAACTCGCGCAACCATTCCGTTATCTGTGCCACAACGGCGAAATCAATACGTTGCGGGGCAACATCAACTGGATGCTGGCGCGGCGTCACAGCATGGAGAGCCCGGTCCTCGGCGAGGACCTGGAAAAGCTGTGGCCGTTGATCGGCGACGGCAACTCGGACTCCGCGACGTTCGACAACGCACTCGAGCTGCTCGTGGCGGGCGGCTACCCGCTCGCACACGCGGTGATGATGATGATCCCGGAGGCGTGGCTCGACAATCCGCTGATGGACGCCAAGCGCCGCGCTTTTTATGAGTATCACGCCGCACTGATGGAACCGTGGGATGGACCCGCCGCCCTCGCCTTCACCGACGGACGCCAGATTGGCGCGACGCTTGATCGCAACGGCTTACGTCCAGCGCGGTACCTGATCACCGACGATGACAAGGTCATCATGGCCTCGGAAATGGGTGTGCTGCCGGTACCCGAAGCGCGCATCGTGAAGAAATGGCGCCTGCAGCCAGGCAAGATGTTCCTGATCGATCTCGAGAAAGGTCGCATCATCGACGACGCCGAGCTCAAGGAGCAATTGGCCTCCGCGCGCCCTTACCAGGAGTGGCTCGACGCCACCCAGATCAAGCTCGAATCGCTGCCCGCCGAAGTGGCGGCGATGGCACCGGACCCGCAGACCCTGCTCGATCGCCAGCAAGCCTTGGGCTACACGCAGGAAGACCTCAAGTTCTTCATCAAGCCGATGGCCGTGAGCGGACAGGATCCCGTCAGCTCGATGGGTCGCGACATCCCGCCGGCCGTGCTCTCGCAGCGGCCGAAAATGCTGTTCGACTATTTCAAGCAGAACTTCGCGCAAGTCACCAATCCGCCGATCGATCCGATCCGCGAGGAGTTGGTGATGTCGCTGGTTTCGCTGATCGGCCCCCGCCCCAACCTGCTCGCGCTTGACAGCCGCGGCACGCACATGCGGCTTGAAGTCAAGCAACCGATTCTGGCCAGCGTGGATCTGGAGAAGATCCGGCGTATCGAGCATCACGCCCACCACGCGTTCCGCACCTACACCTTGGACATCTGCTACGCAGCGGAGCTGGGCGCGAGCGGCATGGAACCGGCGTTGACCGCACTCTGCGCCCGCGCCGAGCAGGTCGTGCAAGGTGGCTATAACATCCTGATCCTGTCGGATCGCTGCGTCGACGCCGACCACATCGCGATTCCGTCACTGCTGGCGACAGCCGCCGTGCATCATCACTTGATCCGGCAGGGGTTGCGCACCGAGGTCGGGCTCGTGGTCGAAACCGGCGAGGCGCGGCAGGTGCATGATTTCTGCCTGCTCGCGGGTTACGGCGCGGAAGCGATCAACCCGTATCTGGCGCTGGATTCGATTTCGGCGATGCGTGCCGAGCTGCCCGCGGACTTGAGCGAGGACGACGCGCACAAGCGTTACATCAAGGCCATCGCGAAGGGCATTCTCAAAGTGATGTCCAAAATGGGCATCTCGACCTACCAGTCCTACTGCGGCGCGCAGATATTCGACGCGATCGGGCTCTCGAGCGCATTCATCGCACAGTACTTCACCGGCACCAATTCGGTGATCGAGGGCATTGGCCTCCATGAAATCGCGGAAGAAACCGCGCAACGTCACCGCGCGGCCTACGGCAATCAACCGGTGTTGCGCGACGCACTCGAGGTGGGTGGTGAGCTCGCTTACCGTATCCGCGGCGAGGATCACGTCTGGACACCCGACACCATCGCCACGCTGCAACACGCAGTGCGCACCGGCGACTACGCCAAGTATCAGGAGTACGCCCGCAAACTCAACGAACAGGGCAGCAAACTCAAGAATCTGCGCGGTCTGTTCCGCCTCAAGTTTGCCGACCAACCGCTCCCGCTCGAGGAGATCGAATCGGCCGAATCCATTGCGCAACGCTTCGCCACCGGCGCGATGTCGTTCGGCTCGATTTCGTGGGAGGCACACACCACGCTGGCGATCGCGATGAACCGCCTGGGTGGTCGCTCCAATACCGGCGAAGGCGGCGAGGAAGCGGAGCGCTTCAAACCCCTGCCCAACGGCGACTCGATGCGCTCGCGCGTGAAGCAGGTTGCCTCCGGGCGCTTTGGCGTCACCGCGGAGTATCTGGTCAACGCCGATGACATCCAAATCAAGATGGCGCAGGGCGCAAAACCCGGCGAAGGCGGACAACTGCCTGGGCACAAGGTCAACGACTGGATCGCGCGAGTCCGTCATTCCACGCCGGGGGTTGGTTTGATCTCACCGCCGCCGCACCATGACATCTACTCGATCGAGGATCTCGCGCAGCTGATCCACGACCTTAAGAACGTCAACCCCAAGGCACGGGTCAGCGTCAAGCTGGTCTCCGAGGTGGGCGTCGGCACGATCGCGGCGGGGGTATCGAAAGCCCACGCCGATCACGTACTGATCTCGGGGAGCGAGGGCGGCACCGGCGCGAGTCCGCTGACATCAACGATGCACGCCGGGTCGGAATGGGAAATCGGTCTCGCCGAAACGCACCAGACGCTGGTGCTGAATGATTTGCGCGGACGCATCGTGGTTCAAGCCGACGGCGGCATGCGCACCGGGCTCGACGTCGTGATAGCGGCCCTGCTCGGCGCGGATGAGTTCGGTTTCGGCACCGTCGCGCTGATCGCGGAAGGCTGTCTAATGATGCGCAAGTGCCATCTCAATACCTGCCCGGTCGGCGTCGCGACCCAGGATGCGGAGCTGCGCAAGCGGTTCGTCGGTAAGCCTGAGGACGTGGTCAACTACTTCATGTTCGTCGCGCGAGAGGTGCGCGAGATCATGGCACGACTGGGTTTCCGCACTGTGAACGAAATGATCGGCCGTTGCGACCGAATCGACGTCGCAACCGCGATAGATCACTGGAAGGCACGCGGCATAGACCTCTCGCGCGTCTTGACAGTCCCCAAGGCAGCGCCCGGTGTCGCCGTGCATCACTGCCAAACTCAAGATCACGGACTGGAAAAAGCGCTCGACAATGAATTCATCGAGCGTGCCCAGACAGCCCTTGAGCACCGCACGCCGGTTCGAATCGAGACTGCGGTTCGGAACGTCAATCGCACCGTCGGCGCGATGCTCTCCGGCGAGGTCGCACGCCGCTACGGCCACGCCGGATTGCCGGAGGATACGATCTACATCAAGACACGCGGCACCGGTGGCCAGAGCTTCGGCGCGTTCCTCGCCGCGGGCATCACACTGGAACTGGAAGGGGAAGGCAACGACTACGTTGGCAAGGGTCTCTCCGGCGGCCGCATCGTGATATACCCAGATCGTTCGAGCCGCATAGTCCCTGAAGAAAACATCATCGTCGGCAATACCGTGCTATACGGCGCGATCAGCGGCGAGTGCTACCTGCGGGGGGTCGCTGGCGAACGTTTCGGGGTGCGAAATTCGGGCGCGACCGCCGTGGTCGAAGGCGTCGGCGACCATGGTTGCGAATACATGACCGGAGGCATCGTGATCGTACTGGGCGAAACCGGTCGCAACTTCGCCGCCGGCATGAGTGGTGGTGTGGCCTATGTACTTGACGAAGGCGGAGATTTTCAACGCCGATGCAACCTTGCAATGGTCGAACTCGAGCCGATCGCTGATGAATCGGAGGCGCTGGAGGAATTAGATCATCAAGGCGGCGACCTGGAAGCCCACGGCCTCGTGGACATCAATCACGACATGACCCGTTTCGACGCGCAACGTCTGCAGCAACTGATTGAAAGGCATGCCCGGTACACGAACAGTCAACGCGCGCAGACCATCCTCGCGAACTGGCAACACTACCTGCCCATGTTCGTTAAAGTCATGCCGGTGGAGTACCGACGCGCACTGGAAAAAATGCAGGCCGATTCCCGCGCAACCCAAAGCACGGGCATCGCATTGACGGTGGGAGGTTAATTCGATGGGCAAACCAACCGGATTCATGGAAATCCAACGTCGAGATCGTGCCTACGCGCCGGTCACCGAACGGGTCAAACATTACACCGAGTTCACAGTACCGCTCGACGAGCCGGAGGTACGGCAACAAGGTGCGCGCTGCATGGATTGCGGCATCCCTTACTGCCACAACGGTTGCCCGGTGAACAACATCATCCCTGAGTGGAATGACTTGGTCTATCGAGGCAAATGGCGCGAGGCACTCGAAGTTCTGCATTCGACCAACAATTTCCCCGAGTTTACCGGTCGTATCTGCCCCGCGCCGTGTGAGGCTTCGTGCACACTCAACCTGACCGATCAGCCAGTTACGATCAAGACGATCGAATGCTCAATCATCGATCGCGGCTGGGCCGAGGGGTGGGTGCGCCCACAGATCGCCGCGCATCGCACCGGGAAGCGCGTCGCCGTGGTCGGCTCAGGGCCTGCCGGAATGGCCTGCGCGCAGCAACTGGCGCGCGCCGGGCACAAGGTGGTCTTGTTCGAGAAGCAAGCCAAGATCGGCGGACTGCTCCGCTATGGGATTCCCGACTTCAAGCTTGCGGCCCATTTGGTGGACCGCCGTATCGCCCAGATGCAGGCGGAAGGTGTCGAGTTCCGACCGAATAGTCACGTCGGCGTCAAGATCCCCGCCCACACCTTGGTGCAGGACTATGACGCGGTTGTGCTGACCGGCGGTGCCGAGGCCCCGCGCGATCTCAACGTGCCGGGGCGTGAATTCGACGGCGTGCATTTCGCCATGGAGTTCCTGACCCAGCAGAACAAGCGCGTGGGCGGCGAACACGTCGAAACGGCGGACGAAATCCTGGCAACCGGCAAACGGGTCGTTGTCGTCGGGGGTGGCGACACGGGTTCCGACTGCGTCGGCACCTCGGTGCGTCAAGGCGCGGCGTCAGTCCTACAGATCGAACTCATGCCGCGACCGCCAGAACGCGAAGATAAACTCCTGACCTGGCCCCTGTGGCCGACCAAACTACGCACGTCGACCTCGCATGAGGAAGGTTGCGAACGCGATTGGGCGGTCGCGACGCAATCATTCACGGGCGAAAACGGCAAGGTGACGGCAATCAACGCGATTCGCCTCAATTGGAAACAGGATTCCAGCGGGCGCTGGTCGATGGAGGAGATTTCGGGCAGCGAATTTCAGATCAAGGCCGACTTGGTGTTGCTGGCGATGGGTTTCGTTCATCCGGTACACGAAGGTATGCTGCAAGCACTTGGCCTGAACCTGGATGCGCGCGGCAACGTCCAGGCGGATACCGAACGGTATCAGACGTCGATCGAAAAAGTGTTCGCCGCCGGCGATATGCGTCGTGGTCAATCGCTGGTGGTCTGGGCGATCCGCGAAGGTCGCCAGGCCGCTCGCGCGGTCGACGAGTACCTGATGGGACAATCGGAACTCCCGCGGTAATCGCAATCCGACAACCCGAACGCGGCCGCGCGTTCGGGTCATTTGCCCGCGTCGCTGCATTGCGCGCATGGTCGCGAAATGCCCCAGTCAACCGTTACCGCCTAGAGAACCGACCGGCATGACCCAACTCAAGAACGATCGCTTTTTACGTGCACTGCTCCGCCAACCCGTCGACGCAACGCCGGTATGGATGATGCGCCAAGCGGGCCGATACTTGCCGGAGTACCGCGCCACGCGGGCCAAAGCGGGCAACTTCATGAACCTCTGCCAGTCGCCCGAGCTAGCCTGCGAGGTCACGCTGCAACCGCTTGAGCGCTTTCCGCTCGACGCCGCGATCCTGTTCTCCGATATCCTCACCGTGCCGGATGCGATGGGCCTTGGGCTTTATTTCGAGGAAGGCGAAGGGCCGCGCTTCGAACGCGTGATTCGCGGCAAGGGCGACCTTGCGCGGATCGGCGTGCCGGATCCTGAAACCGAGCTGCGCTATGTGATGGACGCGGTCCGACTAATCCGCCGCGAACTCAACGGCAGAGTGCCGCTGATCGGTTTCTCCGGGAGTCCGTGGACCTTGGCGACCTATATGGTCGAGGGCAGCTCGAGCAAGAATTTCGCTCGCGTCAAGGCACTCATGTTCGATGAGCCCGAGGTCGCGCACCGGCTGCTGGAAATCCTGAGCGACAGCGTGACTAGCTACCTCAACGCGCAAATCGCAGCCGGCGCTCAAGCCGTTATGATCTTCGACACCTGGGGCGGTGTGTTGACGACCCGCGATTACGAACAGTTTTCACTTCAGTACATGCGTCGCATCGTCGCTGGCCTCACCCGCGAAAGCGACGATCGAGCGGTACCAGTCATTCTGTTCACCAAAGGCGGTAGCCAGTGGCTTGAAGCCATCGCCGCAAGCGGTTGTGACGCGGTGGGACTGGATTGGACGATCGAGATCGGCGATGCACGCGCACGCGTGGGCAATCAGGTGGCGTTACAAGGAAACATGGATCCCTGCGTGCTCTACGCCTCGCCGGAGCGGATTCGACAGGAAGTCGGGACCGTTCTCGCGAGTTACGGCACGGGCGCCGGCCATGTGTTCAACCTTGGCCACGGCATTCACCCCGATATCGCGCCGGAGAACGCCGCCGCGCTCGTGCGGGCGGTACATGAGCTCAGCCGCCCCTACCACACGCCTTAACGATCGCGCATTTCCTCACGCGATGCCGGTGCCCGGCGGCGCGTGGCGATACCCAAGCGGGACGACTCAACCCGCGACCGTCGCCAGCTCCTCGAGGCTCCAGCGCGCGCGCACGCTAACGCTCGCACCTTCATGAACTCCGGCACGCAGGCGTTGCAACCCCGCATAGGCGATCATCGCGCCATTATCGGTGCAGAATTGCAGCTGCGGATAGAACACCGGCACCCCCAAGTCGCGCAATCGGTCACGTAGTCGTCGATTCGCACCGACACCACCCGCGACCACGAGTCGCGGCAATGTGGTCACCTCCAATGCACGGCGGCACTTGATCAATAGCGTGTCGACGACCGCATCCTCGAATGCCCGCGCGATATCGGACCGATCCTGGTCCGAGCCTTCGGTCTGCGCTAGCACCGTCAGCGCATGCGTTTTTAGACCACTGAAACTGAAATCCAGACCCGGCCGATCCGTCATTGGCCGCGGAAACCGAAATCGGGCCGGATCTCCACGTTCTGCAAGCTTCGCCAGTTGCGGCCCGCCCGGATAACCGAGGCCCAGGAGTTTCGCAGTCTTGTCAAAAGCTTCGCCCACCGCGTCATCCAGGCTCTCGCCGAGAATGGTGTAGGCGCCGATCGCATCGACCCGCACCAACAGGGTATGCCCGCCTGATACGAGCAACGCGAGAAACGGCAGCGACGGTTGCGGCGTTTCCAGCATCGGCGCCAACAGATGCCCTTCCATATGATGCACCGCCACCGCGGGGATACCCCAACCCCAGGCTAGCGTTCGCCCCAGCATCGCGCCCACCAGCAACGCACCCACCAAACCAGGACCCGCGGTATACGCCACGCCATCGAGCTCCCAGGGTCGGATGTCGGCATCGCGCATGACCGCGCGAATCAACGGCACCAGTTTGCGAACGTGATCACGCGACGCCAACTCCGGCACCACGCCGCCATACATCGCATGTAGCTCGATTTGAGAGTAGAGATGGTGCGCGAGCAAGCCGCGCCGCTCATCAACGATGGCGACGCCAGTTTCGTCACAGGAAGTCTCGATCCCAAGTACTATCATGAACCTTTCACCATGGTTCCATCACGCCTTAAAGTCCAGCCCGCCAAGTCTTTTGCTTTTTTCGGCGCGGTCATTATAATTCGCCCACTTCGAAGTAGACAGACTGTCTGTGTCAACCCTTGCTGGAGAATGTATGCCGAGTGTACGCCTAAGAGAAAACGAGCCGTTCGATATCGCCCTGCGCCGTTTCAAGCGCACCTGCGAGAAAGCGGGTGTCCTGAGTGAAGTGCGCAGCCGTGAATTCTATGAAAAGCCGACGGAAACGCGCAAGCGCAAGAAGGCGGCAGCGGTAAAACGTAATCTCAAGCGCCTCTCCCGCGACATCAACCGCCGCGTTCGCATGTACTGATCACGTCGGCATAGCGCATGATGTCGACCGTGAACTCGCTAAAGACCCGCGTCATCGACGATATGAAGACGGCCATGCGGGCCGGCGACAAGGAAGCGCTCGGAGCGATCCGGCTCATTCTTGCGGCGATAAAACAGGTTGAAGTCGATACACGCAAGGAACTCGAAGATGCCGAGATCCTTGCCGTGCTCGACAAGATGCGTAAGCAACGGCGCGAGTCGATCGAGAGTTTTCAGCAGGCAGCTCGCCAGGATCTCGTAGACAAGGAACTCGCCGAATTACAGATAATCGAGCGCTTTTTGCCTCAAGCACTGAGCGACGCCGAGGTCGAGGCATTGATCGAGTCTGCCGTGGCGACAACGAACGCCGCGAGTCTGCGCGACATGGGCAAAGTCATGGCGCTTCTCAAACCGCAGCTACAAGGTCGTGCCGATATCAGCGCCGTCAGCGGGCGTATCAAAGCACGGCTCGGCGGGTGACGCGCGGCCACCGCCAATGTTGCCGCATCCAGTGATCTGAAAAAACATTCTCCAGTCGTGGCTGGGTATCCCGATGCCACAGCACGATACTGTCGTTGCGCCGGTTGCGGAAAAGCCACTCGGGTGAATGGCATGCTGCGGCGCGATGGTGCGCAACCCTATACTTTTTCGGGCAAGTCCGTCGGCTCTATGAGCAAGCGTGCAACCGTTGCCGCGTTGGCGCGCT
Source organism: Thiotrichales bacterium (assembly GCA_050329935.1). Classification (GTDB taxonomy): domain Bacteria; phylum Pseudomonadota; class Gammaproteobacteria; order UWMA-0217; family UWMA-0217; genus CAYSFW01. The sequence goes on from JBHJOI010000021.1 coordinate 13,190, forward strand.
GCATGGGCCGACCGTCGATAGGGCTGGGCGGTGCCGCACGTAACCCATCGACCGGAAATACCAATACCTCAACTGTCGTTCCGCGCCATTCGAACGCAAACCCGGGTATTCCGACCGGGTTCTGGCGGGTCTGACGACGGTCGATCGCACGGTAGTGAATCCCCCGATTAATCAATTCAATCGCAATCGATTCCACATCGTCGCTGAACAAATGCAGCTGTATCGGCGCGTAACGGTTTGCCGTCCCCTTCAACACGCTTCCGACGAGATGCGGATCGTGTCGCTCGAGTTTCGCCATGACTTCCAGCGCGCGCTCACGCAAGGTGCGTAGAAACAGGGTGTGTACGCCCGTTGCGAACAACCGCTGTCGCTCGATTAACGCCTCCTCGATTTCTAAATTGTTCGGCAGATCGCGAACCTGCGTCAGACCCAGACGCGCACAGGCCTTTTGTTTGGCGTGCTGGTAGTCGCCAACGCCTTCGTCGGCAATGATACGGGCGGTTTCCGCCGCGATCCTTCGACGCAAGCGATGGTTCGAAGGCTTTTTGGGCATGGTCTCTGTTCCGTTTGTCGTCGCCCAACCGAGACTTTCCGAGCCGGGCACAGACGCGTCAAAAAATCTGCTCCGGCAGGTCAAATCGACGTACCGGTTCAACATAGACCCCTGGCTCGGTAAAAGTCGGGCTCGAGGATGAAGCGGACGCGGTGCCGATACGCGGCAACCGGTTTTCGCGTAACGTCTCGAACACACCACCCGATGAACCCTCTGGCAACCGCAAACCACTCTTGGAATCGATGCGTACAGTAACGAGACCCTTCGGGATCTTCCACTCCCGCTCCGGCGAATCTCGCAGCGCGGCCCGCATATACTCGACCCACGTTGGTGCCGCGAGGTGACCACCGGTCTCCTTGTCACCCAATGGGCGGAGCTGATCGTAGCCCATCCAGACAGTGGTCACGATGCTGCGATTAAAACCAGCGAACCAGACATCCATGTTCGCGTTCGTGGTCCCGGTTTTACCTGCGATGTCTTTTCGTTTTAGCGACTTGGCTGCATCACCCGTGCCGGAACGAATAACGTCCTGCATCATGCTGACCATTTGGTAGGCATTCCAGTCCTCGATCACCCGCTCGGCCGGAATCGAGTCAGCGCCCGAGTCCTCGCAATCCGACTCGCAAGCGACATGCGGAACGTGGCTATAAACCCTATTGCCCTGGTGGTCCTCGATCCGCGAAATGAAGTAAGGTTCGACGCGATAGCCACCGTTGGCGAAAACCGCGAAACCGCTCGTAAGCTCAAGTGGCGTCACCACCCCGGAACCGAGCGATAGCGACAGGTCCGAGGGAAAGGGCCTGGTCGTCATCTTGAAACGATCAATATGGTTCAAGGCATACTTAACGCCGATCTTTTCAAGCAGTCGCACCGACACTAGGTTGCGCGAATGTTTCAGCGCCTCGCGCAATCGGGTTGGACCGTAATAGCGGCCGGTATAGTTCTCGGGCTTCCAGACCTTGCCTGTCTCGGGGTCCGTATGCGAGAACGGCTCGTCCTTGAATATGGACGCCGGCGACAGGCCCTTCGCAAGCGCCGCCGAATAGATGAATGGCTTGAAGCTCGAACCCGGTTGACGCTCGGCCTGGGTGACCCGATTGAAAGGGCTCATCGCGTAATCGAACCCACCGACCAAGGCAGTCACGCGCCCATCCTTGGCCGATATGGAAACCAGCGCGCCGTTAACCTCAGGCAGTTGCGAAAGACGCCAGGAATCGCCCGAGGTCACAGTCAGGCGAACGATATCTCCGCCCTTGAGACCGGCTCGCGCGTTGCTGGCAGCCGGGCGCGACGCCCAACGCAGATCGGCCGACGCCAGGTTGATGCGGCGACCACCACCCGCATACACCTCCGCCGAATCGTTCGATGCCCGAAGCACGACGCCGGCCCGCAGCTCGCCATAGGTTGGATAGTTCTCGAGCACGGTGTCGAGTGCGTCAGAGGTCGTATTTTTCGGCAGCGTGACCTGGGCCTCGACACCTCGCCACGGATAGCGCCGCTCATAGGCCAGCAAGTGTTTTCGCAAAGTCTTGTTAGCCTCGGCTTGAAGCTTGCTATCAATCGTCGTCGTTACACTCAAGCCGCGCGTGTACGCTTCCTCACCGTACTGCCGGTATAGCTGGTGCCGTACCATCTCCGCGACATAATCCGCGACGGACGACACGCTTGACGCGTAAGTCTCGGCACGCATCGGCGCCGCCAGCGCGGTGGTCGCGGCCTCCTCCGTGACAAACCCTAGCGCAGCCATCCGGCGCACGACGTAGTCGCGACGCTGCCGGGCTCGCTCGGGATTCACCAAGGGATTGAACTTCGACGGCGCCTTGTATAGCCCAACCAAGGTTGCCACCTGGTCCAACGACAATTCGTCGACATTCCGGTTGTAATACATGCGCGCGGCGGCGCTGACACCGTAGGCCCGATTTCCCAGATAGTGATCGTTCAAGTAAAGCGTGAGAATCTCGTCCTTGCCAAGCTCCCGCTCAATCTTGAAGGCGAGCAGTACCTCGCGCAGCTTGCGCCAGAACGTGCGTTCACGATCGAGAAAGAAATTGCGCGCGACCTGCATCGTAATCGTGCTGCCACCTTGCGATGCCTCACCAGTACGCACCAACACCCAGAGCGCCCGCATCAACCCTTGGTAGTCGACACCGGGATGGGAATAAAACCGATCATCCTCGGCGGCGACCACGGCATTCTTGATCAGCATCGGTATCGCGGACGAAGGCAACGGATTGCTTCTGCGCTCGCCAAACTCGCCGATCAGCACCCCGTCGGCGGTAAACACACGCATTGGGACCTGGTAAGGCTGCTCCTTGAGTTCGATCACGGAGGGCAACCCTGGCAGGACATAGACGAGTAGTCCGGCCGCCGCGAAGGTCACTCCGCCAAAAACGCCTGAGACGAAGCTCAATATCCAGAAATAACGGGAAAAAACTGATCTCATAACACGCACTGGTTCAGATTATCCTGCCGCGATCTTTGTTAGTGTTCCCGCTCGACTCGTGCGTCTCACATGGATTGACGAAAATGCAAGGATAAAGGGCTATGGCGCGTTCTGGCAATTCTAACAGGTAATCTCTAACATGTAAGACAAACCGACGCTAACCTCCTATGGGATGAGGGATTTTTGGTGATTTCATTTGGACGAAAAACTCAACCGATGATTGGCATCGACATCAGCTCGACGTCAGTCAAACTCATTGAGCTCAGCAAATCGGGCAACCGCTTCAAGGTTGAGAGCTACGCCGTCGAGCCTTTGCCGACCAACGCCATCGTCGAAAAAAACATCGTCGACGTCGGTGCCGTGACCGATTCCCTTCGGCGCGCGGTCAAACGCAGCGGCACCAAAACGATGCGTTGCGCGCTCGCCGTGCCGGCTTCGGCCGCTATTTCCAAGATCATATCCGTACCCGCCACGCAATCGGATCAAGACCTCGAAGCCCAGATTCAACTCGAGGCGGACCAGTACATCCCCTACGCGCTGGAAGAGGTCAACCTCGACTTCGAGGTAATCGGACCTCATGCCGGCAATCCCGAGATGGTTGACGTGCTGCTCGCGGCCTCGCGCAAGGAGAATGTCGAAAAGCGCACGGCGATCGCCGAGGCCGCCGGCTTGACCCCCGTCGTCATGGATGTCGAATCCTACGCGACCGCCAACGCCTACGCACTGATCAACCCACAGATTCAGAGTGCGCAAATGCCCGTCGTCGCGGTCGTCGATGTCGGTCACACCATGACCAGCATTGCGATCGTTCAGAACGGCCAACTGCTGTTCTCGCGCGAGCAACCTTTCGGCGGCCGCCAACTCACGGAAGAGATCATGCGACGCTACGGGCTTTCGTACGCCGAGGCGGGCCTCGCGAAAAAGGAAGGCGGATTGCCAGAAAATTACGGTCCCGAGATCCTTAAGAAGTTCAAGGACAACCTGGCGCAGCAGGCGCACCGTCTGTTGCAGTTTTTCTTTGCCGCGAGTCAGCACGCCGAGGTCGCGGAGATCATACTCGCCGGCGGTTGCGCTGCCATTCCCGGCGTCGACGAAGTCATCGAGGTTCGCACGCATACCCGCACGACCATCGCCAATCCATTCAATCGAATGAATTTCTCGCCGAAGATCAACCAACAACGGCTCGGCAACGACGCCGCGGCGCTACTGGTCTCGGTCGGCCTTGCTCTTAGAGGATTCGACTGATGCCGCATATCAATCTTCTACCGTGGCGCGAAGCCCTGCGCAAACAGAAGCAACGTGAGTTTCTCGCGCTGCTCGGGGCCATGGCGGTCACAGGGATAGTCGTTGTCGCTGGAGCCTTCCTGACCGTCAACGCGATGATCAATCATCAGAACGCTCGCAATACCTACTTAAAAGGCGAGATCACGCTGGTCGAACAACGCATCAAGGAGATCAACGAACTGGAAAAGGTCAAGCAGGCCCTGCTCGACCGAATGGAAGTGATTCAGCAACTCCAGTTAAGTCGCCCGGAAATCGTGCACGTGTTTGACGAAATCGTGAATACACTTCCTGAAGGGATGTTCCTGACCAGCGTCGCGCAAAAGAGCGACCAGATCGCGATCGAAGGCAAAGCGGAATCGGACGCGCGCGTTTCCGCTTACATGCGCAACCTCGACGACTCGGCATGGTTCAAATCACCGCGACTATCGGTCATCGAGAATAAGGCCACTCGCGACGATCGCGGGCAGAGTCAGGGTCAGGACAACGGCGTACGCAGCTTCGCGCTGGTCGTACAACGAGAAACGCCGCAAGATGCGGCCAAGCGCGAGGCCAAGCGATGAATCTGGCTGAACTCAAGAACTTTGATCTGAGTGATCTCAACCGAATCGGGCTCGCACCCGCTCCGGTTCGATACGCGTTGGGATTAATCGTATTGTTACTAATCGGCGCGCTGGGATTTTACCTGCTTATCAATGATCAAATCGCAGAGCTCGAAACCAGCCGGAACGAGGAGGCGACGCTGCGGACCTCGTTCGAGAAAAAGTACCAGCAGGCCGCGAACCTCGAAGCCTACAAGGCTCAACTGAGCAGCATGGAGCGAGAGTTCGGCGATATGTTGCGGCAATTGCCTAGCGACACGGAAATCGACGCCGTGGTGCTGGACGTGTCGCAGACCGGCCTCGCCAGTGGCCTCAAGATCCAATTGTTCAAACCGCTGGATGAAGCCGAAAAGGGCTTCTACGCAGAGAAGCCGATTCAAATCAAGTTGCGTGGAACCTACGCCCAAATGGCCAGCTTCGCGAGTGGTATCGCCGCACTGCCCCGTATCGTTACCTTGCACGACATCCAGATCAAGCCGGACGATAAAAACGCACCGCAACTAAGCATGGACGTCACCGCGAAAACCTACCGCTATCTGGCGGAACGAGAGGTCGAAACCAATCTCAAGGAGAAGAAGGCTTCCGAGAAGAAACGCACGGCCAAGCCCAGCAAGCAGGGAGATGCGAAATGAGCCACGCTCTTCACACACTGTCGCGACGCGGTGTAGTTGGCATGCTGCTGCTGGGCCTGTGGGGCTGCGACGCGGATCAAGGCGATTTACGCGCGTTCGTCGAGTCGGTACGTAACCAGCCCGCGGGAGACATTCCGCCCATTCCTGAAGTCAAGGTCTATCAGCCATTTAATTACCCGGAACACACCCGCGATCCGTTTGACGGCTCATCCATCAACGCGCAACGTAGCGTTCGGGTGCTATCGACCAGCTCGATTCGTATTGACTCGAATCGCCCGCGTCAGTTCCTGGAGAACTTTCCGCTAGACTCCTTGAAAATGGTCGGTACGCTACAACAACAAGGTCAGCTTTGGGGGCTGATCCGCACGCCCGACGGCACGGTTCAACGGATCGGCATCGGTCAGTATCTTGGTCAAAATCACGGACGTGTGACCAAGATCGTGGAAGGCAAGATCGAGATGATTGAAATCGTCGCTGACGGTCTTGGTGGTTACATGGAGCGCCCGGCTTCTATTGCGCTGAGCAGCAGCTGACAGGGCTAAGTATGCAGATGATAAATAAAGGAAAGGCAATGGAACGATTGATCAGATCAATCCTTGGGTACAAGTCGCTGGGCGCGGCATGTCTGGTACTGGCAATGCTAACCGGCGCGTTGCCCACGCCCGGGCAGGCCGACCCCAGTAACACGTTGCTGTCGATCAAACCCGATCGCCAAAGCGCCGACCGGCTGCGATTGGTATTGGAGTTTTCGGAGGCGGCACCGGCACCGCTCAGTTTCTCGATTGCGAATCCAGCTCGCCTCGCGCTCGATTTCCCCAATACTCGCCACACACTGAACGCGGCCACCCAGGAGATCAACCTGGGCGTCTTGCAGAGTGTTAGTGCCGCGCAAGCCAAGGATCGAACACGCGTCGTCGTCAATTTAAGTGAAATGGTGCCTTACCAGGCCGAGACGCAGGGCAATAAAGTCTTTTTAACGCTATCCAGCGCCGCCGGCCGCGAGGCGCCGCCCGCCGCAAGCACGACCGCCGCGGCTACCCCGGCCGAACCCGCGCCGACGCCCGCCGCGCGAGGCTTTCGCGGCGTTGAAAACATCGATTTTCGACGTACGCCAGACGGGACCGGTCGAATCATCCTCAAGTTGACGGATCCGAACATTCCGATCGACGTCAAACAGCAGGGCTCGCGAATCGTGGTCGATATCACGGGGGCGCCGATCCCGCCAAGCCAGCAACGGCGGATGGATGTGACGGACTTCGCGACACCGGTGCAAACCGTGGAAGCAACCTCGCGCGGTAACAATTCGCAAATCGTGGTCAACACCACCGGTGAATTCACGCAGTTGGCCTACCAGTCGGACACACTCTATACACTGGAAGTCAAGCCACACGAGGTACGACAGGAACGCGCGAGTGGTGATGCCCCGATCACATTCAAGGGGGAAAAGCTCTCGCTCAACTTCCAGGACATCGAAGTGCGATCGGTGTTGCAGTTGATCGCGGACTTCACCGGCCTCAATGTCGTTGTCAGCGATAGCGTCACCGGGAATCTGACCTTGCGGCTGCAAAATGTGCCCTGGGACCAGGCCCTGGACATCATCATGCGCACCAAGGGCCTCGATAAACGCCAGCAAGGCAACGTCCTGTTCATCGCGCCCACCCAGGAGATCGCGGAGCAAGAAAAAGCCGAACTGCTCGCCAACAGACAGGTCGAAGATCTCGCCCCGCTACGCTCGGAGATCATTCCGCTCAACTACGCGGACGCGCAGGAAATGGCGACGCTGCTACGCTCCGGCGGCGCGGGTGGCGCGATGAGCGCCGCTGCCAACTCGATACTCTCCAAACGTGGCAGCGTTACGATCGACCGCCGCACCAATAATCTGCTGGTTCAGGATATTCCAGCGAAAATTGACGAGATCCGCCAACTCGTGCGCGCGCTGGATGTTCCTGTACAGCAAGTCATGATCGAGTCGCGTATCGTCACCGCGAGCGATCAGTTCTCGCACGAGCTCGGGGTTTCGTTCGGTGGCGGCAATATCGACACCAACGCCAATCGGCAATTGTCCTCCGACTTCGCGATCAACCTGCCAGCGACCAACCCGGCCGGTAGTGTGGGCTTCGCGCTGAGCAAGATCCCGCTCGGCACCAATCTGGATCTGCACCTATCGGCGGCCAAGCTTGAAAACCGCGCCGAGATCATCGCCAGCCCACGCATCATCACCGCCAACAAGAGCAAGGCACGGATCGAGCAAGGGGTGCAGATTCCTTACGAGGAGGCTACCTCGAGCGGCGCCACCAACATCGCCTTCAAGAAAGCCGTGCTCAGCCTCGAAGTCACGCCGCATATCACGCGTGACGACCGGATCAATATGGAGTTGATTGTCAACCGCGACAGTGTGGGACAGATATTCAATAACGTGCCCAGCATCGATACGCGTGAGGTACAGACCCAGGTTTTGGTTGATAACGGCCAGACGATCGTGCTTGGCGGCATTTTCGAAGAATCGATCGTCAAGGACTCGAAAAGCGTGCCATTTCTCGGTGACCTGCCGATACTGGGCCATCTGTTCCGACGCGACGGTCGCCAGAACGACAAGAGTGAATTGTTGATCTTCGTCACCCCCAAGATCATCAATGACAATATGCGCCTGCGCTGATCGTCTCGGCACAGGGTAATCGCAACCCGCAAGGCCCGCGCCGACAGGCGGGTTTTGCGTTTATGATTACGCCGCCCGACAGCCGAGTAATGACGAATTTCGATGCACCGCCTGTTTCTGATTGGCCCGATGGGCGCCGGCAAGACCACGTTAGGCCGCATGATCGCGGAGGAGCTCGGTTACACGTTTATCGATAGCGATCGCGTCATCGAAGCACGCACCGGTGTCGATATCCCAACCATCTTCGATTTCGAGGGTGAGGCTGGCTTTCGTGACCGCGAAGCTCGCGTAATCGAAGATCTTACGCTAATGAATAATGTCGTGCTCGCGACCGGTGGCGGTGCGATATTACGTCCGGAGAACCGCAAGCTGTTACATGAACGCGGCTTCGTCGTCTACTTGCGCGTCTCGGTCGCCGCGCAACTGGTGCGCACCGCGCGAGACAAGAACCGCCCGTTGCTTCAGACGGCAAATCCAGAGGCCAAACTCCAAACGCTGGCAGCGACCCGTACGCCGCTATACGAATCGATTGCTCATCTCACCGTCGACACCGATCACAGCCGCACCCGCACGTTGAAAAACAGAATCGTGCTGGCCTATTTGCAAAATCAGCCGGTTTCCGAATAATCAAGTCCCAAATCAGGTCGAAATCCCACTTCAAGCGAAATTATGGAAACCCTCAGAGTCGAGCTCGGCACCCGAAGCTACCCAATCTACATCGGCGCCGGCTTGCTAGACCGAAGCGACCTCATGACTGCCCACCTGCGTGGCGGCAGCGCGATGGTGGTGAGCAACAGTACCGTGGCGCCACTGTACCTGGACCGAATTAGACCGGCCTTGCAAGCGCGCGGCAAGTACGCCGAATCAATTCTTCCTGATGGCGAGATCTATAAGAACCTCGAAACACTCAATCAAATATATACGGATTTGTTGAGTAACCGATTCGATCGCCGCGCGACCCTGATCGCCCTGGGCGGCGGTGTGGTGGGCGACATGGCGGGTTTTGCCGCTGCCACCTATCAGCGCGGCGTGGATTTCATCCAGGTGCCAACGACGCTCTTGGCGCAAGTCGATTCATCCGTCGGCGGCAAGACCGGCGTTAACCATGCCCTCGGCAAGAACATGATTGGCGCATTCCATCAACCGCGCTGCGTCGTCATCGATACCGACACACTGGACACCCTGCCCTCGCGCGAGCTTTCGGCCGGCCTTGCCGAAGTTATCAAGTACGGACTCATCGTCGATCGTGAATTCTTTGTGTGGCTGGAACACAACATGGACGCGCTGCTCGCGCGAGATCCCGTCGCCTTGACCTACGCGATCCGCCGCTCCTGTGAACTCAAGGCCGAAGTCGTCGCGAGTGACGAATGCGAACAGGGCCGTCGCGCATTGTTGAACTTGGGACATACCTTCGGACACGCGATCGAAACCGGCAGCGGGTACGGCAATTGGTTGCACGGCGAAGCGGTCGGATGCGGAATGGTGCTGGCGGCGGAGCTCTCCGCCCGTCTGGGCTGGATCAGCGACGCCGACGTGCAACGCGGTACTCGTCTGATCGAACGCGCGGGCCTACCAACCCAACCGCCTAGCGCGATGAGCGCGGAACGATTTCTGAACCTGATGGCCGTCGACAAGAAGGTACTTGACGGCCAGTTGCGGCTCGTCCTGTTACAAGCCATCGGCCAGGCAACCATCAGCGCCGAGGCCTCGGTCACGCAAATCGCCGCCGTACTGCGGCAGCGACTGGGGGCTTGAGCGCGCACCCTGCGAGCGTACCCGCGCCAAAGCCGATCCCCGCAATGCCCTAGAAGTCAGCCAACGCGACGCTCCGGCCTCGCACGTCCCTTTTCATGAGACTTCGCGTCACCGACCGCAGGTGTGCTAAAAACTGCTAATGCGTGGCCGCATCCCCCAATCGTTCATCGACAACCTCGTCGCTCGCGTCGACATTGTCGCCGTCATCGACAAGCGCGTACCGCTCACCAAGCGCGGTCGCGAGTATATGGCCTGCTGCCCGTTCCACAACGAGAAAACCCCTTCGTTCACGGTCAGCCCCGAGAAGCAGTTCTACCACTGCTTTGGCTGTGGCGCGCATGGCACCGTCATTGGGTTTTTAATGGAGTACGAACGCCTTGAATACGTCGAGGCAATCGAGGCCTTGGCCCAGGACATTGGTATCGACGTCCCCCGCGAAACGGGAGACACGGAACGACCGGCCTCCTCGCCCCAGGAAGATTCCAAACCGCTTTACGCCGCGCTACTGGCGGCATCGGAATTTTATCGGCAGCAACTACGCGCACACCCCACGGCCATCGAGTATCTGAAACGGCGCGGAGTCAGCGGCGAAATCGCTCGCGACTTCGGGATTGGTTACGCACCACCTGCCTGGGATGCACTCCACGCGCATCTCACGAAACAATTCGACGACCGAACATTACTCGCGGCCGGACTGCTAAGCCGCAACGATCGCGACAAGCTTTACGACAAGTTTCGCGATCGAGTCATGTTCCCGATACGCGATCCGCGCGGGCGAACGATCGCCTTTGGCGGTCGGGTGTTGGCGAGTGGAGAACCCAAGTACCTGAACTCCCCCGAAACAGCGGTCTTCCACAAGAGCAACACGCTCTACGGCGTGTACGAAATGCGCAAACGACGCCAGCGCATTGAATCAGTGCTCGTCGTCGAAGGGTACATGGACGTCGTCGCGCTGGCGCAATATGACATCCACAATGCCGTGGCCACACTGGGTACCGCAACGACCGCGGAGCACCTGCGACTCCTGTTTCGCGGCGTGAATCGTGTCGTGTTCTGTTTTGATGGAGATCGCGCTGGCAAGGAGGCCGCCTGGCGGGCCCTGCAACAGAGCTTGCCAGTGCTTCGCGACGGACTCGAGGCCGCATTCCTGTTCCTTCCCGAGGGCGACGACCCCGACACTTATCTTCGCCAGCATGGGCAAGCATCGTTCATGCAACTCGCCGCGAATGCGGTTCCGCTCTCGCGCTATTTTCTGGAGACCTTGAAAGCGCGCCATCCCGCCCGCACTCTGGAACAAGCAACACGAATGGTCGTGGAGGGACAAAAGCTGCTCAAGACGATGCCGACCGGAATTCTGCACGATCAATTACTGCGCGGACTCGCCACGCAGTCGGGCGTCCCCTTGGATGCACCAAAGATGCCGGCGTCCACGCGTGCGCCGAAGCCCCGCCCGCAACAGGTGCAACTCACACCGCTGCGGCTCGCGTGCGCCGCACTGCTACGCCAACCTGAACTGGCCAGTGAACTGGGCGAGAGTGCTTTGGCCGACTACGCGGAGTTACCGGATGGCACATTGATCGGAACGCTGGTCGACCACATTCACGACCTTGCCCAACCCACCGCAGCCGCGGTACTGGAGCGATTGCGAGGTACCGATTGGGAAGTCGACGTCGACCACCTCGCCACCTGGGAGCCACCTGAAAGCGGCCCACAGACTTGGCGGCGACTATTCGACGATGCACTTGCCGGTATTCGAAGGCAGGTACGCGAGCACCGCCTGGAAGCCCTGCTACAACGGTCACGCTCGGCGACGCTAGACGAATCCGAGAAACAGGACCTCAAGCGATTGCTCGGGGACAGGCCGACTTAACGCCGAAAATTACATTGATCTCTTGGTAATCAGGTACCAAGGACATATACTGAAGGTTTGCGTCTTACGACAGATGGGCAATATGGATCAGGCTAACAACCAGCAATCTCGACTCAAGAAGTTGATTCGCCGCGGCAAGGAACAGGGCTACCTGACTTACGCCGAGGTCAACGATCATTTGCCGGACTCAATCGTAGATCCCGAGCAGGTTGAAGACATCATCAACATGATCAACGACATGGGGATCGCTGTCTATGAACAACCGCCGGAGGCCGACAGCTTCCTGCTACCCGATACCAACATCGACACCGACGACGACGACGCGGAGGAAGCCGCCACAGCCCTTGCGAGCGTCGACAACGAATTTGGTCGCACAACCGACCCAGTCCGTATGTACATGCGCGAGATGGGCACGGTCGAACTCCTGACGCGCGAAGGCGAAATCGAAATCGCCAAACGCATCGAAGACGGGATCATGCAGGTTCAGCGTGCGCTCGCCCTGTTCCCGCGTACCGTCGGAACCCTGCTGTCCGAATGGGACAAGGTCGTCACGGAAACCCAACGCCTCGGCGACATCCTGACAGGGTTCATCGACCCCAACGCAAGCGATGAGATTCCGCAGCCCGCGCCATTACCCCCGCCCACCGAAGCCGTTGCCGCCGACAATGACGACGATGACGAGTCTGCGGCCACCGGCGGCGATGACGAGGCCACTGTCGACACCGGACCAGACCCTGAACAAGCACGACAACATCTTGAACGGATTCGAGATTTATTCCTACAGATCGCAGAAGCCCGCACGCGAAACCAGCACGGCGAACTCGCGGCGCAACAAGCCGAGCTTTGCGACCTATTCGCCCAGGTAAAAATCGCACCACGCCTTATTGATGAACTGATTAGCGCGCTACACGGCACCGTCGAACAAGTGCGCGGCCTTGAGCGCGAGATCATGCGTCTCTGCGTCAGTCGCGCGCAGATGCCACGCAAAGAGTTCATCGTCAGCTTCCCCGAAAACGAAACCAATCTCGATTGGATCGAACGCTATGTAAACTCCAACCACGCCTACGCGAAAAATATCGCCGTAGTCAGCGACGAAGTGGTTCGGCTACAGCAAAAACTACAACAAATCGAGATCAACTCGACGCTCACCATCGGAGAAATCAAGGAGATCAATCGCACGATGTCGATCGGTGAAGCGAAAGCTCGCCGCGCGAAAAAGGAAATGGTCGAAGCCAACCTGCGCCTCGTGATCTCGATCGCCAAGAAATACACCAATCGCGGACTGCAATTTCTCGACCTGATTCAGGAGGGCAATATCGGCCTGATGAAAGCCGT
>JBHJOI010000022.1:0-41536 GCA_050329935.1 Thiotrichales bacterium
AGTCGAGGACCGATTGGCTCATCTTGGTCGCTAGTTCAAACAGTTCTTTTTGCATGATCTACTCCATCGCGTTGGGTTGGGTTTAAGCTCATTGTGCATTGCACAATTGATGCAGTGCACAATACTGCGCGATCAGTGCGCTGTCAATCCCTCATCAACGACTTTGATGACCCCGAATTCAACACGCTTGTCGCGCGGAGCACAGCGGCATATCGAAAAGGCCGCGAGACAGCCAGGTGGCGTTGAGGACAATCCATTTCGCCCTGTTCGCGCCTAACCTCTCGCTTGATCGGTACGGCCGAAAGACACACGCTGGCCGCGGCTTCTACCGGACGTTGCCGTATGTAATAGAATGGCGGCATCGCATCAATTGACATACGTGTACCCATGAATGCCCACGCCACAGCCGTTTCACGCGCGCATAGCCCATTCGATCTGACGGACGCGTCCAGCCATGAGGTTTGGCGAGCCCGCAAACTGGCGTGGCTGGAGCATCATCCCGTGCCCGAGATCGTTGAGATCCGCGATCCCACGCAACTCACCACGGCGGAATTTGCGGCCTTGCAGCAACAGATACAGCACACGAATTACGCGATCTATCAACTGCCCGACGGATTCGCCGCCAGTAAGGCCTGGATCATTCGGTTCGGACAGTGGTTCGGTTTGAACCGACTCGACTCCAACCTATGCGCGGACGAAGACAGCGTAACTTCGCTGCGCGTCGTCGACGATGGTCGGCACGCAGGCTATATCCCCTACAGCAACCGCCCGATCAATTGGCACACCGACGGGTATTACAATCCGCGCGGCCGTTACGTGCGCGCCATCATCCTGCATTGCGCGCGGCCGGCGCAAACCGGCGGCGAGAACGCATTAATGGATCACGAGGCGGCCTACCTCGCGCTGCGCGACGCCGATCCAGCCTATATCGCGGCGCTGATGCACCCGGAGTCGATGACGATCCCGCCCAACGCGGAAAACGGTCAAGAGATTCGCGAGGCCGAAACCGGCCCGGTATTCTCTATCGATCCGCAAACCGGTTGCCTGCACATGCGCTACACGGCACGCAAACGCAATATCAGCTGGCGCGACGACCCAACGACGCGGGCCGCCGTCGCTTACCTGCAAAACCTGCTCGATGCCGCCGTCGCACCCGTGTTCAGCCATCGACTGCAGGCAGGCCAGGGGTTGATCTGCAATAACATCCTGCATAATCGCAGCGGCTTTGCCGACAGTGCCGAGCAGCAACGCCTTTATTACCGCGCGCGCTATTACGATCGTATCGCGGATACCCCCACGCTGAGCTGACACCAAAAACACGAGGAATAACGCCCATGCTATGGCTAAGCGAGCTATTGATGAAAAGTCACGATCTCGACTCCTTCGAGGCCCTCAAGCACGCCGTCAAGGCGCGTGCGAAGGAAGGTGAGATCCACTTCGGCATGGATGCCAGACCCCCGTTCAAAGACACCCCCAGCGATTGGGAAGATCAACTCGAAGCCGCGTTCTACAGCCGGCAATGACGGCGACGAAGCTATGAACACACTGTTTTGGCAGGAAGAAAAGGACGAGCGCGAACCCTATCGCGCGCCGGAAAACGTACTCGATGTTTCATTCAAGGTTGATTGCCGCATGCTGCCAATCGACCACGCCCAGGCGCTCTCGGACGCACTGCGGCACGCATTGCCCTGGCTGCCCGAGGAACCGCTGGCCGCCGTGCATACCATACACGTCGCCGAATCCGGCAACGGCTGGATTCGTCCGGAGGACGTCGACCATGACGTACTCTATTTGTCACGGCGCACCCGACTGACCGTGCGAGTACCCGTGCACCGCGTTCGATCTACCTGCGCCTTGGCAGGCACTTGTCTCGATATCGCCGGCAACACATTGGTGGTCGGCGAAGCCACCGTTCGCAAGCTCGTCCCGATGAGCACGGTATTTTCGCGGTACGTGATCGCCAACGAAGTCGAGGACGAGTCACGCTTTCTCGATGCCGTCTACCGGCAGCTGCTCGCGCTCGGCATACGCCCGCGCAAGATGATGCCCGGCAAGCAGCACACGGTGCGAACAGACAACGGGCCACAATTGACGCGCTCACTGATGCTCGCGGAACTTCAGCTTGAGGAGTCTGTGTTATTGCAGGAGCACGGCATCGGTCCCGGCCGTCAAATCGGATGCGGCATCTTTCTCCCGCACAAGGGGATCGAAGCCGTCGGCAAACCCCAGTCCTCGGCATGAAGACCCGGCTCGAAACACGACGGGCGGCGCACACGCATTAAAGCGGTTAGCAGAAGATCCGCGGGGGCGCGCTCGTCCAGCACGCCAGTACTGTGCCGCGTTGGAGGCGTTCAAGCTCGCGCCGCCAATGATGTGCACATGAACCCTGGTTTCGACGCCCGAAGGGGCGCGCGATCCATCGATGGCGAGCAAATGCGATACTACCCACTTGTGAACAATCGCCCCTAAAACCCGAAGGTCAACCATGCTGGTCACCATTCCCCACGTACTAGGCGCGCACCAAATCGAGACCATCAACCAATGGCTCAACGATGCGCCATTCGTCGACGGCAAGCTATCGGCCGGTTCCGCCGCGGAACGCGTTAAAAATAACCAGGAAATCGACCGCGCCGCGCAGGCATTGCTGGAACGTTTGAACGAACTGGTGATGGGCAATCTGATTCGCCATCCCGTGTTTCGCAACGCCGTGCTGCCGCATCGAATTGCAACGCCCTTCTACGCACGCTATACCGAAGGTATGGCCTACGGTGACCATATCGACGATCCCGTCATGGGCTCCCCGAACCACTACCGCAGCGACGTCTCGCTGACAGTCTTTTTGAACGAGCCCGACCGCTACGACGGCGGCGAGCTGGTGATCCGCACCACCTATGGCGAGCAACGCGTGAAGCTGCCGGCGGGTCACGCAGTGGTCTACCCATCCACTAGCCTGCATCGGGTCGCGACCGTTACCGCGGGCGAGCGGCGGGTCGCTGTTACCTGGGTTCAGAGCATGATCCGCGATCCCGCGCGGCGGGAGTTGTTATACGAACTGAGCCAGGCGCGCGAAAAGCTGTTACGTAAGTCGCCCGACGCACCGGAAACGGCGCTGGTGGATCATAGTTACGTCAATCTGGTGCGGATGTGGGCAGAGGTTTGAGCCTGATTACAATAAAGGCCGCATTGAGCGGCCTTTATTGTAATGAATGGCAACCGTACATCGTTGCCACCACGCGAAAAAACTAGCGCTTGGAGCCGACCTCGGCGTGCGCGGTATCGACCACCGTCATCGCCAGATTCATGTACTCCTGACGGTAGCCATTCAGCGGATGATCCGGGCTCGGGGTCCAGTAATTCACGCCTTCGAAGCCGTTCTTGTGTTCTTCTTCGATAAACTTGCGCTGCATTTCCAGCATCTTTTCGATCATTTCACGCTTGCTGCTCATACTCGCTTTCCTCTAGTTGGATGCGCCCAACGGACGCTTGAATTCATGGACGGCAAGACCGGGTACACGTGCCCCGCGCAACGCCGTCCTTCCCGTTCTAGTATCCGCCCTTACGTCGACTCTCCGGCAATCCACCGATGCGACCGCCCTGCTTGCTGGGATCCAGCGGAAATAGATCATAAAGATCTTTCGCGGCGATGTTCTTACCCCACAACGACGACATCGCCTTGAGCATCGTGCGTGTGTTCGGCTGATTGCCGGCATTGTTGATGAATTCGTCACGCAGATAGTTGATGACGTCCCAATGCCTCTCGCTCAACGTCACTTTTTCCTGCTCGGCGATCACCGCGGCGACCTTCTCGTTCCAGTCGTTCACGTCCACCAGAAAACCGTTCGCGGTGGTTTCAACTTCTTTTCCATCTACCACAACTGACATGCTTGGCTCCTGTTTCCAAGGGTTAGACTTTTGACAGAATACGCGGATTCTAGCGGGACGCGCGGCCAAGAAAACCCCCCTGTT
This sequence comes from Thiotrichales bacterium, assembly GCA_050329935.1. GTDB lineage: Bacteria > Pseudomonadota > Gammaproteobacteria > UWMA-0217 > UWMA-0217 > CAYSFW01. The sequence goes on from JBHJOI010000022.1 coordinate 3,967, forward strand.
TGGAGTACTCGCCGATCCCTCCACCCCTCTCCCTAGGGGGATGGCAGGAGTTCCGTCACGCCTCCGAGCTATGGCGCTGCCACGCGTAGGTACAATCCAGCTCGGCACGCACGTTGCGCAGCCCATCCATTCCGCCGCGAATCAGATACTCCATCGGCGGACGATCGCCAAGCTTGCGATTCAACTTGCGCAACCAGACCTTACCCATCTGAGGATTGAGCGGATAAGCGGTATGCAACGCCTCCGCGATGCAGATCAAATGTTCGATGCGCTCATCCATCTCGCCGCCCTCGGGAAACGGTCGATCATTGCGAAACTTGTCGACATGACGAATCGCGACCCCCTCGATCGCCAATACACCCAGGATGTCGCGCGGGGATAAACCCCAGCTGTCGAACAAGGCCATGACGGCACGCGTTTGGTCGAGCCGTAGCGGCGCGGCTTCAGTCATTGAATACCTCCGGATAGCCGGTCGGGATACCGATGCCGTATGCGCTCAATCTTTATCTTCGGTTCGCGGTTTGGGCCGCTGCAGCTGAATCACATGTGCAGTCTTCGGTTCGTCGGCGTAACGCGGACGCGACTGATTGGTGATCCCGCGCTCATCGGCGAGTTCGCGCTCGCGGGCCGAAATCAACTCCAGACACATGCGGATCTCCTCGACGGTATCGTCGCTGATCGTCCGACGCATGCCCGGCGGCGGCGTCGTGTCACGAATAACCTTTGCGAGCACCTTGCGCATCATGATCATGACCCGCTGCTCCTTCGTGAGATTACTGGTATCCAAATTGGTTCACCCCGATGGTTGAAACGCCGCAGCCCAATCAGATGGATTGAAGGCCGAGTGGCACCGATGGTTGCCGCGATACCTTGCCTGCCAGGCTGTAAAGCGCCCCCTGCAACGCCTCTTCCAGCGTCGGGTGGTAAAACGGTAACGCCAGCATATCGAACACAGTCATTTGCTGCTGGATGCACCAGGCGAGCGCATGCCCGAGGCTCTCGGCCTTCGGTGCGACCATCGCCCCACCCAGCAACCGGCCACTGTCACGTTCGCCATAGAGCCGAATCACGCCCTTGTTTTTCGCCATGATCAACGCACGCCCGACCGGCCCCATCTTCATCTCACTCACAACCACATCGTCGCGTCCCGCCAGTCGCTCCCACGGCTCACCGACGATGGCGACGCCTGGGTCGCAGAATATCACCGCGAACGGCGTCTTGCGCCGGAACGCCTGAGCGATGCCGCGCGCGGCGTTGAAACCCGCGATTCGACCTTCGTCGCCCGCCTCGTGCAGAATCGGCAAATCGGCATCAACATCCCCCGCGATGTAGACCGACAGGTCGCCGATCTGCATCGTATTGGGGTTGTAACTTGGCACTCCGCGCGCGTCGAGCCGGACACCGAGCCGTTCCAGGTGGAGCCCCGCGAGATTCGGCTTTCGGCCGATCGCGGCCAGTACCTTGTCGACCAACACCTCACGGTCGCCAGAGCGTACCTTGATCCGGCCATCGTGTTCCGACAATTCCGCGGGATGACCGAGCCATAACGGGAACTCCTCCCCTACCAGTGCGATTGTCTCGTCGTTGACCACCGGATCGGTCAATCCGCCGATGCGCGCCTGCGCATCCACGCCGGTCACCCGGACACCGAGGCGGTGCAGCGCCTGACCCAATTCAAGCCCAATCACGCCAAGGCCGATCACGGCCATCGAATCGGGTAGGGTTTCGAGTTCGAAGAAATCGTCGGTCGTAATCACCCGATCGCCGAATTGACGCCAGGCTTCGGGCACGATCGGCGTCGAACCCGTCGCGATCACGACCCGACCCGCCCGGATCGTTTCGTCGCCCACGACGAGTAGCCCGGGCTCGACAAAATGCGCGTAGCCCTCGATCAGCTCGTCCCCAAGGTTGTCGGTGGAGCCCTGCAACACCCGATCAACGAACAAATCACGCAGATGCCTGACATGATCCATCACTGTCTCAAGTTCGAGACGCAGGTGTTCGCCGCCCTCGATGCCATGCCGAGAAAGGATACGCCGGCGCTGAAAATCCTCCGCCACCTGGATAAAGGCCTTGGATGGCATACAGCCTACGCGCGCGCAGGTGGTGCCCAGATGCCCACCGTTTATCAGCACGAAACTGCCCTGCGCCCGCCGGACCTGCGCCATCGCATTTAGCCCCGCCGTGCCCGCGCCTATGATCGCAACATCTACTTCTCTCACGGATCCCTCGACGATTCTCTTAACCGTCCCGCACGATAGCAGAGTTTCCCAAGCGCGCATAAATCCACGCGTGCCGACAAGGTCGGCTCATGCGCCGCCTCGATCGCGGTGGAGACATCAACTGTTCTCGCGACCCCAACGTCCATATACTCCTCGACCATCCTAGAAGGCTAACGACGAAGGCGTGCCATGACAGTACTAAACGTTTTCATTGACGACCAACTGATACCGGTCAAAGTGCCCCAGTTCATTCTCGACACGGGTCGCGAGTTCTTCGACAAACTCGACGCCGATATGAACCGCGGCTGGCAAATGGCGCGCAGTTGGGTCGAGCAACCGAACCTCGAACAGCGCTGCCAAATCGTGGCGGACCGCATGCTCACCGCGATCGAAAACGAAAATCCGAAAGTGGCCTCGATGATGGCCGGCTACATACTGGTCCGCGCGCCGGCCGTGAGGCATGTGCGAGTCGCCACCAACGGTGAAATCCAGGAAACGGAACTGTTGGGTGGCAACGACGAAGTCGTCTTCTAATGCCCGACTCGCATCGACCCTTTTCCGCCGCGGGCCCACCTCCGGCGTCGCCACTAGTGAAGCAAGGCACCGTGAGCGCTGTCGGCTTAATGAGTGCCCGATGAGACGTCCCCCTCGGCGCGGCGGCCGAAACGCCACCCACGATACGGTCGTTGAGCCCCCCCCCGGGACGGATCACCTACCTCGCCCACCCAGCGCCCGCCCCAAACTCACCAGGGTGCCCTAGTCGCCATATAAGCGTCGCATCGACCGAGGTGCTGGAATCACGCGATAAATACCGTGGAAGCGTTGCGCAAGCTCAGCCCACACCACGCAACTCAATAAATCATCGTTAACGGCGACCAAGTCTGCATTTCGATTCAAACTGTACTAGATTCGAATGGGCACTCGTAGATTTTCGCACGAAGCCCAATAGACTCACGTGGTCGCGCCGTCGCCACACCGTACACATCCGAACGCAACCCAAGACAAAGCCCCTTTGATTCGATGAAACTCAGCGTCGTCGTAGTCGCCTACAACCAATCCCCATACATTCGGCAATGCATGGACAGTGTCCTCGCGCAACGGCTCGACGCACCATGGGAAATCGTGGTTGCGGACGACGCCTCGACCGACGGCACGGCCGATATTCTGCGAGGCTACGCGGCGCGTTTCCCTGATCGGGTGCGCCTCATTGCACACCCGATCAACCGCGGACTATTGAGCAACCTGGGCGCGGCACTCGCGGCCACGCGAGGCGAGTTCATTGCCTATATCGACGGCGATGACTACTGGACCCATCCGCGGAAACTGGCACGCCAAATCCAGTTGTTGGAAACCGACCCGCGCGCGGCATTGTGTTTTCATTCAAGCCGAATCGTGCTTGGACACCGGCCGGGAGGCATGCTCACGCCGCCTGGTAGACGCGAACGCTACCACGCCAGAGATTTGTTGTGGACGAACTTCATTCCCGCGCAATCAATTGTCTACCGCCGCGCCGCGCTGTTCGAGTTGCCGGCACCGCCGTCGGAAAACCAAGCGACGGCTTGGGATTGGTACTGCCACATTCTCGCGACCCGAACCGCGCCCGCACTTTATCTTGATGACTGTCTATCGGCCTACCGGGTACATTCCGGCGGCTTGTGGACCTCGCAGTCGCTCGCGCGGCGGCTGCAAACGCAACTCACCGTGCTCACGCAGGTACAACCGTTTCTCCCGGAGACACTGAGTTCGCGGCTACGCATGGCCCGACTGCGCATCCGCTTCCAGTTGCTCAAGGCGCATACGCATCAATTGCTATTTTCGGACCCGGTCGACACCCACGACGAATGCGGCACGCAGCCCGCAGCGCCGCCGCCCGTGGGCGAGGATAAGATTTCTCGCGCGACCCGCAACGAATGACTCAAGGTTCTCCGCCTCCCGCGCCCTAAGGGATGCTTCCCCGCCCGCGCGCGCGGACGCAAGGTTGCTTCGCTGCGACCAATTCACCGAAAACGCCTCATCGCGCAGGGATACTCGCAACTTAAGTGCCAACCGAGTCTTGGTCGGGAGCACGAAATCGTATCAGGGTACGTTTTCATGTCACTGAATAGATTTAGATTTATGGCAAAAGCTTAATCTAGATTGGACTTCTGGAGCACGATGCACGTTTTTTCCCTTGGCGATGTGTTAAACGTTCGTTTAAGCTGTTTTTCTCGACGAGCGTTTCGAGGGGAGAATTCCAAGATCATGCCGACCGACCTCAAAGGTGCGCCCCCATCGGCACCGAAAGAAAATACCGTTAGTGTTCCGATCAAAGAGTTGACGACGGGCACGCGCGCGAACGCGTTCAATGAATGTGGTGCCGCGATCACGACCGACAGCATGGAGCGGTTCCTGTTGGCGTTCGAGCGCAGCGCGCGACGTTGGGAGATGATCGTCTACCCCGCCATGTTCGCGTTCATGCTCCTCGCGGGCTATGGCTTCTATCTGATCTACAGCCTCACCAACGACATGCGTGTCATCGCCCAGAATCTCGACCCCAACATGGGCCTACACATGTCACGGCTCTCGACCGACATGGAGAAAATGACATCGACCATCGCCCACATGTCCGACAACGTGCGTGAGATGGCGGGCACCATGGGCACGATGGCGCAAACCACGACGAGCATGGCAGCGGACACCTCGACGATGTCGCAACGTATGAATTACTTGACGATGATGGAATCGATTGCCAACCAAATGGTCACGATGAATCAAGGCATTCACGGCATGAACGTCAACATGGACATGATGCGGCAGGACGTCGCGAGCATGCGCAACGCGGTACGTCCGATGTCGATGTTCGGCAACATCATGCCGTTTTTCTGAGCCATGCACCTCGCGCACGCGCGCGAAATCCAAACGCGCCGAGTCTTAGGCGTTACACGCATTCGCCGCGCGCTCCACGGCCGCGCGCAACGCATCGTGGTCGACCGGGAAAAATAGCTTCTCGAAGACCGGATAGCGCGCCTCGATGAGTGCGAGCTGAGGCTCCGTTTCGCGGTCCACCAGCAAGATAAGGCGCGCCTGGCCTTTTTGACGCTGCAAGGCGCCCATCAGCGATTCGAGATTACCGATGCGGAAGCTGAACTGCGTATTCAGCACAAACTCCGTTACGACAACATCTGGCGCTAGCGCTTGAAACCGTGCGATCCCCTTGCGCATGCCGTGCACCGTTTCCGGTACGAAACCCGCAGCGAGGTAGACGGCGCCGTAATCGGGATAGCCCCCCTGATCGACGATGGCCAGCAGTCGCGGCCGGTGGGGTGACTGGCTCATGGGCTTAGGCAAACACCACCCAGGTCGTTGCAATGTACTTCACGCCTTGCTCCAGCGTGACCCCGCGATGTTCATGAGTCCAAAACGGCGGGAACAGGACCAGCTTGCCGGTTTCGGGCCGCATTTTCACCGCTTGGAACAAAAACTCAGTCTCACCGCCCGGTCCGGGCACGTCATTGAGATACCACACAGCCACGAGTTGGCGCTCCGCGAACTGGTGGCTACCGCCGTCGATATGCCAATGATAATACTCACCGGGTTGAGTACGCTGAATCGCGTATCCCATGTCCTTGAATGGGCCCTTGAAATACACATAGGTTTCGCGAAACTCGAGGATCGCCCGCTTCATCGACTGAAACAACGCGCGATCGATGTCCTTCCAATGTTCCTTGCCACTCACGACCAGATCGGTCGAGCGCTTGATGCCGCGGTCCTTTTGCACCGTCTGACCAATACGCCCCTCGTACTGCTCGTCGCTCGCCAACTCAAAGCGCTGGATCATGTCCGCGCACAGCTCGCGACTCAAGGCATCGCGTTGCTCGAAAATAAAGGTGTTTTCCTTGACCTCGTGGATCGTCTTGAGCGGCATGCGCGCGGCCGAACTGAAAGGCATCGTGAGCAGACTCCTGAGATTTTCGTCGAATCGATTTCGATTCTCTTACAGATGACTACGCTCGATCAACGCATGCACCTCGGCCGCGTATTGGGCTCGCTGTTCATCGCGCATCGCCAGCGCGGCATGCATCAGCGCACGCCAGTGGGTCTGGCCACGCGCGACGACCGAGCTCAGCGCGGCAAGTGAATTCTGCCGCCGCAGCTCATCGTAAGCCTCTATCAGGGTCGGATAGAGCCGCCGTCGCATCGGACTCAACGTGCCAAAATAAAAATCAAACAGCTCTGGCCGCCCGCGCTCAATCAACGCCGGAAGCGTGACACTGGTATCAGCCAGATTGTCGCGTACCGCCCTCACCTCGAGCTCGGCGGGTGTGCCCGACAGATCCAATAACAGCGCCTGCCACTGAGCTTCAATCTCGCGCCCGGCCTCGACCTCACCCATTTCGTGCCACAGCGCGACGTCCATCTGATCTTCGACCAGCCGGTTGAGCCCGGTTAACAGATCCGCATCGATGTCGTAATGGCCAAACGCTCGACCGAGCGCGCTCTCACATCGGTTCCAGCGCCACTCCTGCACCCGCTCCCAGATCAAGCGACGCAATGATTCCCTACGAACGTAGATATTCGAACCTCGCGTCATTGCGGGCGGCGCGGTCAAGTCGCGCGCGTACTCGTGCTCGGCGATCAGAATCGTGTAGCCATCCCGATCGCGCCGCTCGACCAAATCCGCCAAAAAGAAATGTGGCGCGCCTCGATTGCCGAATCCACCGCTGTAGACCATCCCATCGTGCCGCAACGCGGCGTTGATCGCGTCGTCGTCAAAAGGATCGTAGTGGGTTCCCGCAATCGTCAAGGGCAGGAAATCCGCGTGCTCCAACTCTTGCCACTTCTGTTCACGCGCCCGCACCCAATCACCCACCGCGTCGCTCGGTAGCTGCTCAAGCAAATCGATCCCGTTGGCCCAGCGATACAATTCGCGCATCTTCAATAGATACACGCACAACGTATAATCGGCGGCGTGACGCGCGTCGGCGATATCACAGTTATGCTGAACCCTTCGACCCAGTGACATGAGACTCTCTTGCATCAAAACCCTCGCGTGGACCGTGGTAATACCGCAGAATCCCTTACTCTTTTACTCTGGATTGATGCTAGCATCGCGCAACCGGATTCCCTAGTTTCCACCGGTGAGGCGCGTTTGAACATCGCGCGCTGCGCCCAATCACACGCGCCAAAGTAATACCCAACATGGAGCCCACAGCGTGCGTCTAAAGGCCAAATGGAACGTGAAGGACAAAGCGCGTTCGATCGATGAGATTGGCAGCGCGGTTGCATTCACAATCTGGCGTATCGGCCAGGAAGTGTTGTTGCATCTCGAAAACGACGGATACGAAACACGAACACGCGCGCAGCGCATGGACGTGATCGGAGAGATGAGCGCGTTCCTGATCCATCTCGGCGATCGCCTTGCGTTCGACCGCCTCGACAACGAAACGCGCATGGCGTTTATCAACGCGACCGCGCGCTACCTCGCCAATACGATGGATGAGAACCGGCGCGATGTCGAAGCCGACGGCGATCACCGCGGCGCGTTCATCGCGCTACTAAATGCGCGTACCGATGCTTATGCGGAGTGTCCGTTCGACGAGGCGTCTGGCCCTGGGTTCTCGATGAGCCGCACCGTAGGCGATCACGTAACCGAGGTCATGGGCGAAAAGGACCGGAAATGGATAACCCAACAGGTAATGGACGTCGAGGTGCCGGAGGCCTACAAGACTCTTCGGCGGGCACAGTTTTCGCTGTTTGGCTGGGACAATTCCCACGACGCTTGGCGCCCGCCGCGGGGCGCCAAACTCGGGGACGAGTAACGCGGTTGCGTTACTTGCCGACCCACTCGCCGTAGCCGTCGGTGTTTTTCTCGCGGCCGTCATTGTAACCGGCCTCGTACGCCGGCGTCACACGCTGTTCTTCGCGCATTGGATGCCCCAGGTAGCCTACCTGCCAGCCAATGACGTAATCCGTTGCAACGCCTTTGCTCTCCATTTCGATTGTCGTTTTGCGATACTGCTCGTTCATAGGTCTCTCTCCGGATAATCGCTTGAGAATAAAAACCTGTGGATTGGAATCCTTGCGGGATCCCCACCCCCTCCGCCGCTACGGAATCCCCGTTCCGAAGCGCCCTTTCAGCGCCATGGCTTGATCCTCACCCACGGCTGCTACACTCGATCCAACAAACCGCTGCACGTGTGCGCGCCGACCCCGGGAATAACCCGGGCATCGGGGATCCCGCAGCCTTTTTGCCGACCGGAAACGGTACCCGATCACCCCCGGATTCCATATATCCCGGTTGAGGGAGTACCGACCGATTTCCGGCGCGGGCCCACCGAACCCGCGCAAGCCTGCCAGCGGATGAATACCTTGTCCACCACGAGGTAACGATCGGCCCCCCGCGATTGCCTCTGTATAATGCGCGACGTTGAAAAATATTCATGAGAAACAAGCCCATGACGAACGCCCAGGACGAACTGGATGTTGCTTACACGAGCGGCATAGCCGCCTTCCAGGCCAAGCATTTCTCACGTGCCATTCAGCTTTTGAGCCCACTCGCCGAGCAAGGCCACCCCGACGCGCAATACCGACTGGCGATCATGTACCAAAATGGTCTCGGTGTGGCGCCAAATCGTGCCGCCGCGGCGCGCTGGATGAGCGCCGCGGCCGAGCAGGGTTTCGCGTTGGCGCAACACGGCCTGGGCTTTATGTACATGGAAGGTGATTGCGTCGAAAAGAACGGCGAGGAGGCGGTGAAGTGGTTCACGCTGGCCGGCGAGCAAGGCCTAGCAGGCTCATGCACGACCCTGGCCTTGATGTATGACCAAGGCAACGGCGTCGAGAAGGATCCGGTCAAGGCGCAAGAATGGTACAAAAAAGGTGGCTTCGAATTCTAAGATCCAATCCCGACTCCCCGAGCGACCAATATGCGCCCTACCCACCTGCTTTCCGTTCTCGACCGCGAGTTTATCGGCACCCGCACCGGACACCACACGCCGGTGATGCTCTGGGGTCCACCCGGCGTCGGCAAATCCGATCTGATACGGCAGATCGCCGCACAACACCAGGTACCACTGGTCGACATCCGCCTGTCGCAGATGGAGCCATCCGACCTTCGCGGCATACCGTTTCGGCAAGGCGATCTGGTCGAATGGGCGGTACCGGCGATGCTACCGAACCGCGAGCGTCACGGTGCCGAGGGCATACTATTTCTCGATGAGATCACCTCGGCGCCACCGAGTGTTTCAGCAGCCGCCTACCAACTGATTCTCGACCGGCGCCTGGGGCAATACGAAGTGCCCGATGGATGGGCGATATTCGCGGCCGGCAACCGTCAGGGCGATCGTGGCGTGACCTACACGATGCCCGCCCCGCTCGCGAACCGCTTTTCGCATTTCGAAGTGGACGTCAATCTCGACGACTGGGTCTATTGGGCCTACAGCCGCGGTTTGGACGAACGCCTGATCGCGTTTCTACGCTTCCGGCCGGACCTGCTCTTTGATTTCGACCCCGCACATAATCCGGTGGCCTTTCCGTCGCCACGTTCATGGGAATTCACGCATCGAGCACTGCGAAAATTCGAGCAGGCGCCGCAATTGCTGCTCGGCACGCTGCAGGCCTGTGTCGGTCCGGCGGCTGGCGTCGAACTCCACGGATTTCTCGCGACACTCGATCAACTCCCGGACATCGACGCCATCCTGCGCGGCGAGGACGTCGGCGCGCCACAGGAGATTGACCTCCAATACGCGGTCGCCGCGACCCTGGTCGGACACGCCATTCGCGTGCGCGGCAAGCCCGACTCGACCGAAATCCACGGCAACATTCTGCGCTACGCCAGTCGTTTCCCGATGCGCGAAATGGGCGTGATGCTGGTGTCCGACCTGCAACGCGCGATCGGCCACGAGTTGTTTCGCGTGCCGCAGTTCGCGGATTGGGCCGACGCAATCGCCGACCTGATGCTGTACGAGCACTGACATCGCCCGCGCATGCCATGGCCGAACTCGACACCCGCATCATCGAAAATCGTCTGCACGCGGCACGCACCCGACTGGTGATCGACAAGCCGTTTCTCGGCGCGCTGGTGCTGCGCCTGCCGCTGCGCCGCGCCAATCCAGACTGGTGCCGCACCACCGCGACCGACGCGAGGCACTTCTACTACAACGCGGAATACATCGACCAACTGACCGGCGATGAACTCCAGTTCACGCTGGCGCACGAGGCACTCCATTGTGCACTGTCCCACTTCGCGCGGCGCGGACATCGAGTCAAGCGATTGTGGGACGTCGCTTGCGACTATGCCATCAATCCATTGCTCATCGAAGACGGCCTACGCCCGCCGCCCGACAGTCTCCACCTCAAGGAGTATCGCGGCATGACGGCCGAAGAAATCTACCCGATGCTTGGCAGCAATGATCGGGTCGAAACCCTCGACCAGCACGTCTACGACCGCGACGATGACGGCGAAGGCGCGAGCCGCAAGCCCAGTCGCACGCGCGAAGACGCCCGCGAGCAGGTCGAAACAAAACCGAAACCGGACGGCGGCAGCGACCCGGGTAAAACGGAGCCGCCGAAAAACTCCGACCAGCGCAACGGCAACCCGTCCGAATCCGGCGGCAGCGAACGGCAACAAGCGCAGGACGAAGGCCACCGCGGCGCCGACGGTACCGACGGAGCACCGCGCCCAGATCCACTCGGCCGGGCCGAAATGGAAACCTTGAGCCTGCAATGGCAACAGCGTCTGGTTGGCGCGGCACAGCAAGCGCTACAAGCGGGTAAACTCGGCCGGGCCATGGCGCGCATGGTCGATTTCATGGTGCAGCCGACCTTGCCCTGGCGCATGTTGCTGGCACGCTATGTCAGCTCGGCGGCGAGAGACGACTACAACTACAGCCGACCGTCTTCGCGGCGCGGCGAACCCGCGATCTTTCCGAGCCTGCGCAGCGCGCAGCTGCATTTGACGGTGGTGGTCGACGTGAGTGGTTCGGTCAGCGATCGCGAGATCGGCGAATACCTCTCGGAGATCAACGCACTGAAGTCCCAGCTGCGCTGCGAGGTTGAACTACTGGCGTGCGACGCCCATCTCTCGCGCGGGTGCCCGTGGGTATTCCAGCCCTGGGAGACGCTCGAACTTCCGTCTCACCTCAGCGGTGGCGGTGGCACCAATTTCTGCCCGCCGTTCGCCCACGTCGGCAACGCCGACCGCCCGCCCGACGCATTGGTTTACTTCACCGACGCCCGCGGCACATTTCCCGACGCGGCACCTGCCTACCCCGTCATTTGGCTGGTCAAGGGGCGCGCTCCTGTCCCGTGGGGGCAACGAATCCAACTCAATTGACGGCAGGGTAGCGCACCCGGATGCCCGAGTGGTCCGCATATCGGTCACCGTCGCGGCGCTGGACGACGCATAATTCGGGGACGATCGCGCAGCAATCCCGCGTAAAACTCGCTAAGCTGGTGTACTCGATCATTCGCCCGGCCGAGGCGCCGATGGAACTCGCTCCAGAAGACAACCTGCGCATCAACGTCCTGTTCACGCAGCAGCTGCGCGCGATTCGTATCGACGACTCGAAGCTTACGGTGCATGCGCTAACCAGTCGCGGCGAGGCGAAGATTCGCCTCAATCCAAACCTGCGTGAGGAAAAGTACTTGCGCGGCGTACGCGAGCTGTTCTCGACCTACGCCCTGGGTTCGCCGGGCGGCTACCCGGTCTTCATCCGCCGCTGGACCCGAATGGGGCAAGATCGCGACGAGGAGAGCCTGCGCAGATTGCTGCTGCTCGGTGAAGACGAGGCAATCGTCGCGGTCGCGAATGCCCCCGGACTGACCGACGAACTGGCGGAACTGGCCTGGTGGGCCAGCCCGACACCCGAGATCGCGCGCCTGATGCTGCGGCAGCCCAACGTCGGCGGAGGTCGAATGGGACCGATACTGGCGCAATTCCTGCTCGAATATCTCCCGTTCGAGGCCGAGCACAAGGATATGATCGAAAGCGTGCGGATGATGCTGCAACCCGGTCTATTGAGCGACGCCCAACGGGCCTCTCTTTGGCAACGTGCGCAACGACGTCCAACTTATTTCATCGGCTTCCTGCGCACCTTGCCGGACACGCTACCCGACCCTCGGCCCGCCCACCCTGACTGGCAATCCACGCGCGCCCAGCTTGCCCAACCACCCTGCGGTTCGACCAATGCTGCCGCCACGCTGCTTGACAAGGCGCTCTCGCCCGCGGGTCAGACCTTCATGTTCGTCGCCGCGCGCGCGCTTTCCAAGGTCGCCAACCAGGACGCCGCGGTCGAACTGTTCGAGGCGATCGGCCATTTCTACCGCCGCGAAAGCGGCGAGGCCGACCGCACCGCCACCATCGCGAACATTCTCGAGCGCACCCAATATGCGCTCGAGAAGCCGGAGGACCCCGCGATCGCGGCGGTGCTGAAGGCTGCACCCGATGCGCACGAACGGCTCGGTGCGGTACTCACGCTCGGCATGCTCAACGAATACACCATTGCCCCGATCCTGGGGCATACCGACTCGATTGGCAGTGTAATGCGGGCACATCTGGCGCCGGCCGTAACCGTCGTGCTAGAGGCGTTCCACACGCTTGGGCTGCGTCCGGGGACCCACTAATGCCGCTGGTATTCGCGCATCTGAATCTCCATTTGCGCCTCCAACTCCACCCGGAGACCCTGCGGGCGCGCCTCGCGGCATCCCCGGCCGCGATCGGGCGGCAACTTGCGGAGCAAATCAGCGCCTACGAGCGTCAACACCTCCTGGGTTACTACCCCGCGCTCGATTACTTTCGTCAGCTTGAAGACTGCGGGGTCGAACGTGAACTGATCGACGCCGCCGAAAGCGTGGCCTGGGTCACCGCTCAACTCACCCGACAAGAAACGGTGCAGAAGTTGCGCCCGGTGTTTTCGAGCATCGAAGTCAGATCGGTGCAGAACGAAGCGTTTTCGATGCCCAGCGTGCGTCCGCGCCAGAAAGACGCGCTCGACGCGCTCGTCCAACATTACACCCCCGACAAGATCAAACTTGGCCTCAAGGTGAGCCTGTTGCAAAAGCGCGCGCAATCGGAAGGACTGGAGTCCTTCACCCGCAAGATGGCGCACAAATGGCTGAGAGATAGCTTCGCGACCCTCGAAGTCCTGCACGTCAATCTGATCGCCCCGCCCCCGCCGTAGCGTCGGTGCCTGGCGCACGCGGCCCGAGCTGGCTGTTTATCCGAAATCGAGCACATTCCTGAAAGATCGCATTCCAATTGTCAACTTCACGGCGTATAGTCTGCGTGCTCGTTTATGGATCATGATCGGATACCGCGTCCCTTGGCGCCCCTTTCCCGCGAAATGCCTCACGGCCGCGAATCGGAAAACCGGGCGGACCTCTTCCCTGACCACTCCATGGCTACGGGCGATCGCAAGGCTTGACCTTCGATCGTTACCGCGTTTCCAGCGCTCGCGTACAGCCACGCAGGATTCGTTTAACGGCTGGTAATCTATACGTCGGTTACCGCCGGATTGATTTACCACGACGTATGTAACCGAGAAATCTGATGCAAATTTACGTAGGAAACCTTGCTTACTCCGTGTCCGAGGAAGACCTGACCGAGGCGTTTTCCGCCTTCGGCGATGTAGCAAGTGTCAACATCATCAAGGACAGAATGACCGGCCAATCCAAAGGATTCGGCTTTGTCGAAATGCCGAGCGACGCTGACGCCCAGTCGGCGATCAAGTCGCTCGACGGCAAGTCGATCAACGGCCGTCCAGCGCGGGTCAACAAGTCGGAGCCCAAGAAAGAAGGCGGCGGCGGCGGACCGCGTCGTCCGCGCTACTAGGCACCGACAGCGCCCATGCGGAGGCGCGGTTGATCCGCGCCTCCCTTCTCAAACCGCCTCGCATCATTCACCTGGATTCCCAGGGTTGGCGCCGCGGTTCGACCTTCCCCGACGTGTATATTCCCCTCGCTTCGCTCGCGCCGCATAATCGGTCTTCTTTATCTCGACCTGGGCGGAGTTTTAAGCCGTGGATTTTTTTCCGGTTTTCCTGAATCTTCAGCAACGCGAATGTCTCGTGGTCGGCGGCGGCGAAGTAGCCGCGCGCAAGGCGGGCATGTTGCACGCGGCCGGGGCGACTATCGTAATGGTCGCGCCGGAAGTCTGCCGCGAAGTCGCCGAACGCATACACGCAGGCGACTATCGTCACTATGCGCGACGTTTCGAACCCTACGACCTGGAACACAAAGCCCTGGTGATCGCGGCGACGGACAATGCCGATGTCAACCGCGAGATCGCCACGCTCGCCTCGACGCGCAATCTGCCCGTCAACGTCGTGGACAATCCCGCGCTGTGTAGCTTTATTGTCCCCTCGCTGATCGATCGCTCGCCAGTCCAGGTCGCTATCTCCACCGGCGGAGCCTCCCCGGTGTTGGCGCGGATGCTGCGGGCGCGACTAGAGAGCCAGATCCCGGCCGGATTCGGCCAACTCGGTACCTTGCTAAATGAGTTCCGGAACGAGGCCAAATCGGCGCTGTCCACCGTCGAACAACGGCGAACGTTCTGGGAGGAGATCGTCGACGGGCCGGTCGCTGAGATGGTTCTGAGCGGTAACACCCAAGCTGCCCGCGAGCGCTTGTCGAATCTCCTGGAACACGCCTCGGCAAGCATCCGCGCGAGTGGCGAGGTCTATCTGATCGGCGCAGGTCCGGGTGACCCCGATCTGTTGACGTTCAAGGCCGTGCGACTGATGCAGCGGGCCGACGTCGTGGTTTTCGACCGGCTGGTCTCGGAACCGATTCTGCGCTTGGTACGGCGCGATGCCGAACGCATCTACGTCGGCAAGGAACGCTCGCATCACACGATGCGTCAGGAGAACATCAACCAGTTGCTCGTCCGTCTGGCGAAAGATGGCAAGCGCGTCGTCCGTCTCAAAGGGGGCGACCCCTTCATTTTTGGGCGCGGCGGCGAGGAAATCGAAACCTTGATCGACGAGGGCGTGCGTTTTCAGGTGGTGCCGGGTATCACGGCCGCCGCAGGCTGCGCATCGTACGCAGGCATCCCGCTGACGCATCGCGACTATTCGCAGGCCTGCATTTTCGTCACCGGCCATCTCAAGGACGGCACCACAGACCTCAACTGGGACATGCTCGCGCACCGAAATCAGACCGTGGTGTTCTACATGGGTCTGCATGGCGTCGCGACGATCTGCCGCGAGCTGATCGCGCATGGTCGCGCACCGGAAATTCCGGTCGCGCTGGTCGAACGAGGCACCCTGCCGGATCAGAAGGTCTATCTGGGCACGCTCGCCTCGCTCCCCGATCTCGTGAAAGGCCATGACATCAAACCGCCCACGCTGATCATTGTCGGGGAAGTCGTCGCGATGCACGAGAAACTGAAGTGGTTCATGCTCGATCATGAATACCACGCCTGATTCGCGGCACCGCGGACGCCGCGAATATGTCGCCGCGCCGTGCGGGAATATTTTATTGCGCTTGCGCGGCTCGCATCATTGGCAAACGCGAGGCGGTAGCGTCGTGGCGTGCAGTTAGTCGAGAGACCAACCCACGACCGCGCCACGCGAGCGACCATCGACGATTGGCGACGACTGGAGCCCAACTCAAACCGCCCGGAGAAATCCCGCCCGGCGGCTTGTTCGCGCCAACCGATTCAAACTGACCTAACCCGGAACCGACCAATGGATGAGTTTTACAGCGCCTGCGCAAGTAGCGAACCATTCGCCCTGCAGGTACTCGGCAACAGCATGGAGCCGGAATTCGAAGACGGCTGCATCATCATCATCGACCGCGCCGGCTTGATTGAAAACGGCTGCTACGTGCTCGCCAAGCATCAAGACGAATACATTTTCCGCCAACTCAAGATCGAGGATGGTCAGTGGTGGCTGGCGCCGCTGAATCCACACTACGAAACCATCGCGATCCCCGGCAAGGACGCGATCGAAGGCGTGATCATCCAGAAGTCGGGGCGACGCCGGAGCGAGCGTAAGGTCTACGGTTAACACGAAATACCCGATTCACGGACAGTGCCGCTCCGGGCTGGGTAGGCGGAAGCGTCGGCCGCAGGGACGCGGCCGTCGAGCCCCCAGGGATCGGTTCACGGCGTCTCCTGCCTACCCGGACCGGAGCGGTTATCATCCTCCGCGGCAGCGTCCTGGCCATGAGGGTTAAGCGGGTATACCCGTGATACGGCTGACGCTACAAACTGCCGACGTTCAAATTGAACCGCTTCACACGCCGCAAGGCTAACGTCACCGCGGTCACACCGAAAAACTGGGGCCGATCGCAGAATTTCCGTCACCCGCGCGAACCCGCTTGTAAGGAACGCTGTTTCGTTTAGGATCTCCGTCGTGGCAAGGACGCCACGGACCCGGCGGCAAGGGCTACTCAAGGATGAGGCGCCGCGACCGGGTCGCTTTTTTCACGGCACGGTGGCATCGCTCGAGACAGCGTGGCCATCGCGCCATTTCACAGGCGCCAGCTGATCACGGATGGATTGGCGGACGACGAGGTAAACAGGGATGATCGACACCAACGCCATCGGCGGGCTCCACGACACCGCGCGCCCCAGCAACGACACCTACGACATCGCGCCCAGAATGCGCCGCGCGCGCGTCGAGTTCGATGCGCAGTACCAAGTGGCCATGCAAAAGGCGACGCTCGGGCGCGAAAACGCGCATGCGGCCGCGCCGAATTTGCCCCAGCTCTCGCCCTATACCGAAGGCGGCAATAACCGTCAACCGCGGCGCCAAGGTCTCGACGTTTCGTTGAACGATGGCAGTCACTATCTATTGAACGACCACGGCCGACTGACCTATGGCCGCGCCGACAGCTTCAGGCTTGACGGCAGCGGCTTTCTTTCCAATGCCAACGGCCAACGCCTACTCGGCCACAATGCGACCGAGCAAGGCTACCTGGAAGGACGCCAGAGCGAATTGCGAATCGACCAGAATCTGCTGCCTGCGAACAGCACCCGGTTCGCGCAAGCCGCGCTCAGACTCGATCGCTACGCGCCCACAGCGACGGGTGCATTCGATCCAAATGACCCCTCGAGCTACAACGATGTCACCCATTTTCGGGTCTACGATCACGAAGGTCGGTCGCATATCGGTCAGATGTATTTGCGCCGGCTGGATGAATCCACCTGGCAATCGCATGTGTATTTCGATGGCGTGGCGATGAACGGCGCCGAGGGCGACCTGCTCCAATTCGATGCCGAAGGCTCATTGGCGGCCGTCAACAACAGCCGCTATAGCACCACCCGAGGCTTGACCATCGACACGCTCGGCAATCAGACACCACACACCTTCACCATTGACTATGCGGGTATCAACGCGCGAGGTTACAACGGAATCGAGGGTCGCGTGGCGGCTGATGGCCATACCTACGCACGACTGGCGAAGATCGACGTCGACGGCAGCGGCCTGCTGCATGGCATCTACAGCAACGGCGTCACCAAAGTGCTGGGGAAAATCGCGATGGCCGCGCCTAATCCAAACGCGGACGTGGCAATGGTGTCGGATCGCGAACTGGCGGCATTGTCCGGCAAGGGCACGCGCGGGGGAAATGTTGACGATGGCGTTTCGAGCGCCGTGAAAAGCGCGATAGACGCCCAATTCGACTATATGCGCTACCGCGTCAAGCGCGGCGGGCTGCGCTAGGCGCCGATCGGACCCGCGGCAGTGTGGCGCATCCTAGGAGCCTGTCGGACTTGAGACGAATCGGCTACAAAAGTGGGGGAACGGTCCCTTTTTCCGATCCTTTTCGTTAAATAGCTACGGCTATTAGCCTCAAACGATCGAAAAAATGGCCTCGCTCACCCCCTTTTTCGCCACGATCCCCTCAAGTCCGACAGGCTCCTAGCGCCGCCAGATCCGGGGCGCGCATTACGGTCCGAATCAGTTTTGTGCGACCACGGGTCGCGCCAACGCGGGCAGCTCGCCCTGCAGCCCCATCGCCTGCCGCATCAAGGCGTGCTTCAGCGGCGCGGCTCGATCGACCAGATTCAATCCGGTGTTGCGGACCCACGGCAACGGTTGCACCTGCGTGCCGAATAACCATTTGAAGCCCTCCATCGCGCGTTGCATCAGCACATTCTCCCCAGCGCGGGCGCGCTCGTAGCGCCGCAGAACCAAGCGACTGCCCGCGTCGCGACGGGTGCCAAGCAACGTCTCGGCGAGGGTCGCCGCGTCCAGGAATCCGAGATTCGCGCCCTGCCCCGCCAACGGGTGGATGGTGTGCGCGGCGTCACCGATCAACGCAACCCGGTTGGCAATATAGCGCTCGGCATGGCGTGCGCGCAGCGAAAAGGCGGCGCGCGGCCCCACTTCGGTGACCCGGCCGAGCCGCGTGTCGAAGGCCTCGGTCAACGCCACCGCGAAATCCTCGTCACCCAGTGCCAACAGCCCATCGACTCGCTCGTCCTCCACGCTCCAGACGATCGAACTCAGATCGTTCTGCAACGGCAGGAACGCGAGCACACCATAGGGCAGAAAACGTTGCCACGCCGTTTGCTGGTTTGGCGCTTCGGTCCGTGCGATGCAGACGATCGCGCGCTGACCATAATCCGTCAACCGCTGCTCGATACCCGCGTGCGCCCGCACCTGCGACTGCGCACCATCGGCACCGACCAGCACGGGCGCGATCAGATGGCGTCCGTCGCTCAGGGTCACGATGACCTCCTTGCCATCGGCGGCGAAGCTCTGCAATGCGGCGGGGCACAGCCAATCGAACCCGGGTTGCGCGCGCGCGGCCTGCAGCAACGCGAGTTGGAGCAAGCGATTCTCGACGATGTGGCCGAGGTTCGGTTCGCCGAGATCAGCGGCGGAGAACTGAATCTTGCCGCCGCCGGCCGCGTCCCAGACCACCATGTGTTGATAGGGCGATACCCGCCATGCGTGCAGCTGAGTCCATGCACCCAGCCGGGTCAACAGATTCTGCGCGGCGCGATTGACTGCGATCACCCGCAAATCGTAAGGATCATTCGCCGCGAAGGCGGGTGGCTCGCGCGCCTCGATTACCCCTACGCGGCGGCCTTCGCGCGCGAGCGCGAGCGCGAACGCCAATCCCACCATGCCACCACCCACGACCACCACGTCATAACGTCGAATCATCCTAGTGTCCTTCCAGCAAGGGCAGGCCCCGCCCAAGGCGCGGGTCGGTCGGATATGCCAAGCCCATTCCGACACGCGCGACACGCGTCTTGAACGCCGGTAACAGGTCGAGCATGCACAAGCCCGCCGTCCGCGCTACTCCGACCGGAGGCCAGGGATTACAGAACACGCGTAACAGCCCATCGGTGATGGTGAGCGTGCGATCGATGTCAGGCTGGCGCGCGCTCGCGTAGGCTTGCAACACCGCCGCGGCACCGGAATCCGGCGCATCGAGCAGCAGGCCGGCCAGTGTCGCGATGTCGCGTAACGCGAGATTGAGTCCCTGGCCAGCGACGGGGTGCACGGTATGGGCGGCATTGCCGATCAACAGCGCGCGTTCGCTCACGAGCCGATTGGCGCGCACGCGCTCCAGCGGGTAAGCCTCGCGCCGCCCGGTCCGCGTGAACGTCCCCGCACGGTGTCCGAAGCGAGCCTGCAGCGCGGCGAGAAACCCCTGTTCGTCGAGCGCCAGGGTCTCTTGGGCCTGCTCCGGCGTCTGGACCCAGACCAGCGCGTATCGATTCGGCCCAAGCGGTAGCAAAGCGATCGGGCCCTGGTCGGTGAACCGCTCGAACGCCGTGCCGCGCGGTGATGGCTCCGCGTGGACGTTGGCGATGACCGCGCGCTGGCCATAGTCGACCCGGTCGACCGCGATCCCGAGCCTATCGCGAGTGCGTGAACTCGAGCCGTCCGCGGCGATGAGGAGTCGCGCGCGGAGTCCGCGGCGCGGCGAGTTGGCGTTGGCGTTGGCGTCGAGTGTCAAACTCAGTGCCTCCGGAGCCGCGGCGATCGCCTCGATCCGCGCCGGGGCGATCGTCTCAATATTGGGAACAGCGTCAATGGCGTCGAACAACGCCTTTAGCAACAACCGATTGATCACGACGTAACCCAGCGCGGGCAGTCCCTCATCGACGGCTTGCAACCGCGTCGCGCCGAAATATCCGCGTTGCGACACATGCACCGCCGACATCGGCTCCGCGGCGGCCGCGATTCGAGACCATAGGCCGATTCCCTCCAGTATGAGACGGGAGGAATAACTTAACGCGACCGAGCGTTCGTTATAGACATCCTCCGCCGGCACGCTCGGCGCACGCGCCTCTATCAGCGCGATCCGCCGGCCGAGTGGCGCCAACGCCAGCGCCAGCGCGCAACCGACGAGCCCGCCGCCGACGATGGCGCAATCGTATTCGTCCACGCTCACGCCGGCGCCGCCATCAGGCGCTCGATCGCGTCGGGCGTCTTGGCCAGTGCCGCCGTGAGCACCTCGTTACCGTCTCGAGTCACAGCGACGTCGTCCTCGATTCGAATGCCGATATCCCACCAGCGCTTGTCGACGCCCTTGCTGTGCGCGGGTATGTAGATGCCCGGTTCAACCGTCATCGTCATCCCGGCTTCGAGCAGACGCCACTCCTCGTCGACCTTGTAGTCGCCGACATCATGTACGTCCAGGCCGAGCCAATGCCCGGTGCGGTGCATGTAGAACTGACGGTAGGCGCCTTCCTTGATCAACTTGTTCAGCGACCCTTGCAACAGCTTCAGGTGAATCAGCCCCTTGGTCAGTACGCGGACCGCCGCGATATGGGGATCGTTCCAGTGGTTGCCGGGCACGGCCTTCTCGATCGCGGCAAGCTGCGCTTCCAGCACCAGCTCATACAATTCGCGCTGCGCCGGACTGAAGCGACCATTGACCGGAAACGTGCGAGTGATGTCGCTGGCGTAGCCCTCGTATTCGGCGCCGGCATCGATCAGCAACAGGTCACCGTCGCGCAATGCCTCGTTGTTCTCGCGATAGTGCAGGATGCACCCGTTGGCGCCGCCGCCGACGATCGGCGAATACGCGATATCCGCGTTCGCCTTGCGGAACTCATACAACAGCTCGGCTTCGATCTGAAACTCGTATTGACCCGGCCGGCACGTTCGCATCGCCCGCTCATGCGCGCGCACCGAGATACTCGCGGCCTCGCGCATCAGGCCGATCTCGGCGCGCGACTTGTACAGGCGCATCTCGTGCAGCAGGTACTCCAAGTCGATGAACTGATGCGGTGCGACCACCCCGGTGCGAACCTTGCGCCGCAATTGGTTGACCCAATCCATCAGACGCCGGTCGAACTGCGGATCCTTGCCCATGCTGTAATAGACCTTGGTGCAGTGCTCCAGCAGACCCGGCAGGATCTCGTCGATATCGCTGAACGGAAAGGCGTCATCCGCCGCGTACTGAGCGATCGCCCCCTCCTGTCCCACCCGGCGACCGTGCCAGGTCTCCTGCTCCGGATCACGCTCGCGGCAAAACAAAATGAACTCACCTTGCGCGCGCTTCGGAATCAGCACCGCGACCGCGTCGGGTTCATTGAAACCCGTTAGGTAAAGGAAATCGCTGTCCTGACGGTAGCGGTATTCGACATCCCGGTTGCGAATCCGCTCCTGCGCGGACGGAATGATCGCGATCGCGCCGGGCCCCATCTGCCGCATCAACTGCCGACGACGACGCTCGTACTCTTTGCTGGGTAGTCGCTTCACGTGTTGCTCCCTGAACTTATTGTGGTCGTTGCGAGGCGCGTTGCGGCTGGAAATCCTCCTGCAGCATCAAGGCTCCGATACGCAGATACTCCACCAACTCAAGAAAAATCTGCTCGTCCTCTTCGGTCTCTTCGATCGCGAACTCGGTATTGGAAATTGTCCGACAGTCGGCCAGAAAATCGCGGCTATCGCGGTCTAGCGCGTCACGAACGGCCACGCCTTGCTCCGCCAACCCATAAATCAAGCCGCGTGCCCAACCGCACACGGCGTCGACCCGCGCCTCCAACGCCTGATTGTCCTCCGGCAACAGCAACCGGAGCTCGCAACCGCTATCCCATAGCTGCATGCTGCTGACGCGGTACAAACGCTCGATATGCTCAAGCGCCTCGGCCCGCGACGGATCGCCCCGAACCGCCGTGCCGATGATACCTTGCACGAAGTCCGCGATATCGAGACTACCGAGCCGAATCAGGCGCCCGATCAACATGCCGTGAACTTCGGATGGACTCATTACCGCGTCGGCGCTCAACAGCGCCGCTTCGAGCGCCCGATAATCCGGAAAAGCGAGTAGATCAGTGGTCATGTCGCCTGGACGATCCGCGAACTGCTATACAGAGAGTGATAAGGTTTCACGGCGACCACGACAAACACGGCCTACCGTATAACTTTTGGATTCTATCATCGGCGCTGGAGTGCACCTATTATCCGCTCAGCCGGTAACGATGGTTACGCGTTCAACGGACGCCATTTGACCGAGAAAATCAATCAGCCTACTATCAGTTTCATGGCAAACACACACGACCAAACTGCGGATTCCGCGCTGAACAACCTAGAAGGCCACCTCGGCGAGTTGCTTGAACTCGTGGAGCAATCACGCAAGGAAAACGCACGGTTACGCCACGAAAACGCGCACTTGGTCGCCGAGCGTAGCCAACTGCTGTCGAATCGCGATAAGGTCCGCACGCAGGTCGAATCCATGATCAACCGGCTCAAGACGATGGAGCACAGCGGATGAGTTCGGAACCGGTGATGGTCAAGGTCAAGATTCTCGACAAGGAGCTTCAGATTGCTTGTCCGGAAGAAGAGCGCACCGCGTTGTTGGCCTCCGCGGATTTACTGCATCAACGGATGAAGCAGTTACGCGAGTCGGGCAAGGTGATCGGTGCCGACCGTGTTGCGATCATGGCAGCTTTGAATTTGACGCACGAGATGTTGCAACAGCGTGAAGAACGCTCCGAGCTAGGGCATAACCTGCAACGCCGGATCGAAGCGATGCAGTCCCGTGTGGAACAGGCGCTGAACCAAGCGCGCCAGATCGAGATGTAGAGTTTGTTTCGGGTACCTCTGCGGTGTTCGCGAGTGGCTGGGTAAAACCCTTGAGCCTAATTGCTTACCCCGGGAGCCGGGATGCGGAAGTCGGTGTGCATGGCCGCTCTGGCGGCAAGCCTGATGACTCCGCCAAGGTTCCCACTTGAACCTCAGGTTCAAGGTCGAAAGTCGCGGACGGCACTGTGGAGTGTACCCCCCTAATTTTCAGGGTTGATCCTCGAACCCTGCGAAAACAGCTGCGACGGCGTCGCATGGCGCTCACGCCGTCACAACGTCGCGATGCCGAGACCCGCGTCTTACACCGTCTCGCAAGCTGGCAAACGATGAGAAACGCGCGCGACGTAGCTTGCTACCTCGCCGTGAATGCCGAGTTTCCGACCCTGCGACTGATACACTGGCTTTGGCGTCAAGGCAAGCGCGTCTACCTGCCCGTGCTCCACACCCTAGATTCCCACCACGACCTGATCTTTCAGCGTTTTGCGCCGCACACCCGTCTTCGTCGAAATCGGCTCCGGATCCGGGAGCCGGTGCCCAACCCGCGTGAACGCGTTCCGGCCAAAGCGTTCGACCTCGTGATCGCGCCACTGGTCGGATTTGACGCCGCGGGTAATCGCCTCGGCATGGGGGGAGGTTATTACGATCGTAGCTTCGAGTTCCTGTCGCGACCGGGCCAAGGTCGTCCGTTTCTTCTAGGACTCGCTTTCGCGACCCAGCACACGGAGTCGATCAACGCAGAAGCCTGGGATATTCCACTGAACGGCGTCGTGACTGAACAAGGGTTGACGATATTCCGACGGCGCCCGCACGTTCGCTGATCCGGGCGCCGGATCGTCAATCGAGTTACGACTTGGCGGCGCGTGTCCGCAACAGCTGGTAAAGCTTATCCTTCAGATGAACGCGTTTCAGTTTCAGCTCCTCGGCATAGGCGTCGGACACTGGCTCGACGTTCTGCTCGATTTTCAGGATCTCCTCGTCCAGCGCATCGTACTCTTTGTACAGGCTGACAAAATGCAGATCCGTTTGCAGTAGTTCGTTGATCAGTCCCTGATGCTCAGGAAACTCGTGCGGCAGGTCGTGGCGTTCTCCAAACATTTTGCTACCTCTGTGTCAGGGTTGGATTTTTTCGCATTCTAGCGGGACAACGCCGCGCTGCCTATGCCTTATCCTGGGCATGTTCGCGAAACACGAATCCCCGCTTGTTTGATCAAAGTGGCTTTCTCGCCCCCCCGCGTTCTGCTAGTTTTCCGGGATTCAATTTCAAACCACCCGAATAACGCACGAGGGAACCCATGCCTACCTATACCACCGAAGCGATCCGCAATGTTGCGTTGATCGGCGCCAGTTATGCGGGCAAGACCACACTGGTCGAAGCCATTTTGAAAGAGGCGGGCGCGATCGCCGCGATGGGCAGCGTGGACAAGGGCAATACCCTATGCGATTACGACCCGCTCGAACGCGAATACAAGCACTCGCTCACCGCCTGTATCGCAAGCTCGGACCACGACTCGATCCACGTCAATCTGATCGACACGCCAGGATTGCCCGACTTCATCGGCCAGACACTCAGTGTATTCCCGGCGGTGGAAACCGTCGCCGTGGTCATCAACGCCCAGACCGGCATCGAAATGCACACCCGCCGCCTGCTTGAGATCGCCGCGCGGCGCAAACTCTGCCGCATGATCATCGTCAATAAAATCGACGCGACGGATCTGGAACTGGGGCTGCTGACCGAGGAGATCCGCGATCAGTTCGGA
Source organism: Thiotrichales bacterium (assembly GCA_050329935.1). Classification (GTDB taxonomy): domain Bacteria; phylum Pseudomonadota; class Gammaproteobacteria; order UWMA-0217; family UWMA-0217; genus CAYSFW01. Next base: position 28,924 of record JBHJOI010000022.1, read on the forward strand.
CCCGAGTGTCTACCGGTGAATCTACCGACCGACGGCGGCAAGGGCGTTCTGGATTGCTTTTTCCAACGCAGCGACGCCGCCACCGACTTTTCGAGCGCCGATGAAACCCATACCCGAATCGTCGATCAGGTGGTCGAGATGGACGAGGCGTTGATGGAGCTGTACCTCGAACAGGGTCAGGCACTCACGCCCGAGCAACTACACGCGCCGTTCGAGGCCGCCTTGCGTACCGGGCATCTGGTGCCGATCTGCTACGTCTCGGCGCAGACCGGGGCTGGCATAGCGGAACTACTGCATGTGCTCGAACACCTGATGCCCAATCCGCTCGAAGGCAACCCGCGACCCTTCCTGCGCGGCGAGGGTACCGACGCCGTGCCGTTCGTCGCCGAACCCGACCCATCGAAACACGTGGTGGCACACGTGTTCAAAGTACTCGCCGACCCCTACGTCGGCAAACTGGCCGTATTCCGCATTCACCAGGGCACGGTCACACGCAACACGCAGCTCTACATCGCCGACAATCGCAAGCCGTTCAAGGTCGCGCACCTGCTCAAACTCCAGGGCAAGCAACAGATCGAAATCGAGGACAGCATTCCGGGCGATATCTGCGCCGTCGCCAAGGTCGACGAGATTCATTTCGACCACGTGCTGCACGACTCCCACGATGAGGACCACTTGCACATGAAGCCGCTCGAGTTTCCGGTGCCGGTATTCGGGTTGGCGTTCGCGCCGGTGGTGCGGGGCGAGGAGCAGCGGCTCGGTCTCGCAATCCAGCGTATCGTCGAGGAAGACCCCTGCCTGCGCGTCGATCACGACACTACGCTGAACGAATCGGTGCTGCGCGGTCTCGGAGATCTACACCTGCGATTCGCGTTCGAACGGATGCGCCAACGTTTCAAGGTCGAGGCCGAGACCCGGCCACCACGGGTTGCCTACCGCGAGACGATCACCGCCGCCGCCGACGGCCATCATCGGCACAAAAAACAGACCGGCGGCGCCGGCCAGTTTGGCGAGGTGTTCTTGAAGGTCGAGCCGCTGGAGCGCGGCTCCGGATTCCAGTTCATCAACGCCGTCACCGGCGGCGCGATTCCCGGACAATTCATCCCGGCGGTCGAAAAGGGCGTGCAACTCGCGATGAGCGCGGGCGGCATCGCGGGGTATCCGATTCAGGATATCGCGGTAACGGTCTACGACGGCAAGGATCACCCGGTTGACTCGAAGGAAATCGCGTTCGTCACGGCAAGCAAGAAGGCGTTTCTCGACGCCGTTTCGAAGGCGAGACCCGTGGTGCTCGAACCGATCGTCAATCTCGATCTGCAAGTGCCGGACGACGCGATGGGTGCGGTCACCGGCAACCTTTCGACCAAACGCGGGCAAGTGCTCGGCACCAGTGGCCTGCCGAACAACATGCTCCGCATCAAGGCCCTGGCGCCACTCGCCGAGCTCATGAACTACGCCGCCGAACTCAAGTCCATGACGGGCGGTCGCGGCAGCTACTCACTGGAGTTCGATCGTTATGAGATCGTGCCCCCGATGCTGCAAAAGCAGATGGTCGAGCAGTTTGGCGGCCACAAGGACGAGGACTGACATCGTCAATGCCATCACGCGGGACGCGATCACCGTCCCGCGCTATCGCGGAGCGTCCTTGCCGACCCCAAGGCCGCGCCAGGTTTCAGGGTGCGGAGCCCCTCGGAGGAAGCAAGCCACTCGGGGGCAGGGTAAGCAGGAGACGCGGTAACCCAGTCATTGGCCGCTAGACCGCCGCCGCCCCGCAGCCGACGCGCTCGCGACGCCGCCTGGAGCGGCGAAGTCCCGCGACGAACCGGAGTTCAGGCCAGCGATACACGATCAGCGCGATTCCAACGCGCTCAACCGCGCCTCCAGCGCATAGACGCGCTGCTCCAAGGCCTCGACCCGCGCGACCATTGACTCCGAACGCTCGGCGCGAGCGGCGCCGGTGTCCGGTTCTGGAGGCGCCACCTCACCGCACAGCGTATGCGTGTAACGGTCCTCTCGGCGCCCGCCGCCGGCTGGATAACAGGTCGCCAGCGGTACTACCCGGGTCATGAACTCGCGCAGAATCGCGACGATCTCGTCCGTGCCGGAAAACTCCGCCATGCGCTCGGTGCGCTGCTTGATCTCGTTAACGGTTTGCGGCGCCCGCAGCATCAAGACATTGAGCACCGCCTGCTGCTTCGGGTCGAGGCGGATCTTGCCGCGCATCTTGTGGTAGACGCGATTGGCCCGTTCGCCGTATTCAATCGAGGTGAAGCCACGATCGGCCAGGGAATTGACGATGTGCCCAACCTCGCCCTCGCTCAAGTTCATCAAGGGCTCGCGACTTGATTTCTGATTACAGGCCAGCATCAGTGAATGAATCGTCAACGGGTAGTTGTTCGGCGTGGTGAGCTGCTTTTCCATCAGGCACGCCAACACGCGTGCTTCTTCCTGGGCGAACATCGGCGTCGCCGCATGCTCGGGTAATTCCATGTTACGCTCCTCGGTAGTCAAACAGGCCTTTCGATTATCGCGAAATCCGTGACCGAACGCTGCCCTCGCACCACGCCAGTCGCCACCTTCGATGCATCCGATACTGTCCTACATCACACTCGGTGTGCTCGATTTCGATCGGGCGCTCACGTTCTACCGCGACGGACTGAAGTTCCCGTTGCGTAAACTCAGCGACGACTCGAACCACCGCTTCGCGTTCTTTGAGCTGGGCGGCAACACGCTGGCGTTGTACCCGCACGAACTGCTGGCCGCGGCCGCCGGCCTCGCGTTCGACGGCGCGACGACGGCGCCCACGCGTGTTTCGCTGTCGCTGAATGTCGCGTCGGCCTCCGAGGTCGCAGAATGGCTCGCGCGTGCCCGCGACGCCGGTGGCCAAATCCGGCGAGCGCCCTATTCGCCTGCGTGGGGCGGCACCTGCGCATTTTTCACGGATCCCGACGGACACCTATGGGAGGTTGTCTCGCATCCGCGCCAACCCGGAACACCCACAAAAAACTGTGACGCAGTGTAAAACTGTGAACTATGCACTTAGCCAAAAGAACTAAACAGTTAAACTACGTTCAGTCCTTTCGGACTATTCCCCCCAATTATTTGCCCGTGCCAGTCACGGGCATTTTTTTGTCACCCTCACCCTATCAGGCCACCCTCGCCCTATCAGGCGCTTAGAAATAGCCGATAGGCCGGGTTCGCGGTTTCTTCGACGTATTCGTATCCCAAGGCATCGAGCGAGCGCTCAAATTCGCGCCGCTCGTCGGACTGGACTTGAATGCCCACCAACACCCGACCGTAGGCTGCGCCATGATTGCGGTAGTGGAACAGGCTGATATTCCAGCGTTCACCCAGCGCGGACAGAAAATCCAACAGCGCGCCCGGGCGCTCCGGAAACACAAACCGATACAACACCTCGTTATGAATGGGCGGGGCATGGCCGCCGACCATGTGCCGCAGATGCAGCTTGGCAACCTCGTTATCGGTCAGGTCGACCACCGGATACCCCTTGTCGCTCAGAATCTGAAGGATCTCCAGGCGCTCGATGTCACCGCCGCTCAGGCGTATGCCGGCGAAAACGTGAGCATCCCGCTGATCGGCGTAACGATAGTTGAACTCAGTGATCCCGCGCCGGCCCAATGCGCGACAAAACGCGCGGAAACTCCCCGGCCGCTCGGGAATCGTCACGGCAACGATCGCCTCACGACGTTCACCGACCTCGGCGCGCTCCGCGATGTGGCGCATCCGATCAAAATTGACATTGGCACCGCTATTGATCGCGATCAGCGTGCGCTCCTTCAGCGCGTGCGCCTTGACGTATTTCTTGATGCCCGCCACCGCCAGCGCGCCCGCGGGCTCGGACAGGGTGCGGGTGTCCTCGAAAATATCCTTGATCGCGGCGCAGATCTCGTCGGTACTGACCAGCACCATTTCATCGACACAATGTCGCGCGAGCCGAAAAGTCTCCTCACCGATTTGGCGCACAGCGACGCCATCCGCGAACAACCCCACCTCCTTCAAGACCACGCGCTTGTTCGCAAGCAACGCCTGCTGCAGCGTCGGCGCGTCCTCGGGCTCGACGCCGATAATCTTGATCTCGGGGCGCAAATACTTCACATAGGCCGATATCCCGGCGATCAAACCGCCCCCGCCCACCGGGACGAAGATTGCCTCGATCGGGTCCGGATGCTGGCGCAACAGCTCCATGCCGATCGTACCTTGCCCCGCGATCACATCCGGGTCATCGAATGGATGGATCAGCGCCAGGCCCTGCTCCTCCGCGAGCTTGAGCGCGTGGGCGTAGGCATCATCGTAACTATCGCCGTGCAACACCGCCTTGGCGCCGAGCGCGCGCACCGCCGAGACCTTGATCTCGGGCGTCGTTTTCGGCATCACGATCACCGCTTTCAGCCCCAGGCGACTGCCCGCGAGCGCGACGCCCTGGGCATGGTTACCGGCGGAGGCGGCGATGACCCCGCGCGCCTTCTGCTCGGGCGGGAGACGAAAGATCTTGTTGTAGGCGCCGCGCAGCTTGAACGAGAACACAGGCTGCAAGTCCTCGCGCTTGAGCAGAACGCGATTACCGAGTCGCCGCGACAAGGTGCGGGCGTGATCCAGCGTGGATTCGACCGCGACGTCGTAGACCCGGGCGGTGAGGATTTTTTCGATGTATTTTTGTGGCATCGCACCACCTTACCGAAACCGCGCAAGGCTGGAAAGCCCGCCGACGCTTGTCGCCGTCGCACCGGCGCCGGTATGATCCCCGGCAAATGGAGGGCAATCGCACATGACACCTGATGAAATGAAAAAAGCGGCCGCGGAAGCCGCGATTCAATACGTTGAGAACGGCATGATCGTCGGTATCGGCACCGGCTCGACCGCCAATCACTTCATTGATTTGCTGGCCCGGATCAAGGGCCGCATCGACGGCGCCGTCGCCAGCTCCGAGGCCAGCGCGCAACGCCTGCGCGGGCACGGCATCGCGGTGCTCGAACTCAACCAGACCGGAGACCTGCCGCTCTACGTCGATGGCGCGGACGAGTCCAACCATCAACTGCATCTAATCAAGGGCGGTGGCGGCGCACTGACCCGCGAAAAGATCGTCGCCGCCGCAAGCGAGAAATTCGTTTGTATCGCCGATGAATCCAAACTGGTCGACGTGCTCGGTAAATTTCCGCTGCCGGTCGAGGTCGTACCAATGGCGCGCAGCTACGTTGCCCGCGAACTCGTCAAACTTGGCGGTCAACCCGTCTGGCGCGAAAATTTCATCACCGACAACGGCAATCTGATCCTCGATGTGCGCAACCTCGAGATCATGGAACCGATGAAGCTTGAGCAGCGCATCAATAACATCGCCGGCGTCGTGACCGTGGGGCTGTTCGCACTACGTCCAGCCGACGTCCTGATCCTTGGCGGCCCTGGCGGCGCGCGCACCGTGAAAGCCCGCTGACCCGCGCGCGACGCGGTCAACCCGCTCGCGACAAGGCGGTTCATTGAACCGCCTTTTTCATTTTACCCGCCAAGTGACCTACCACGGCGACAGTCGTCGCGGCACCCATGGCGTGTCCCGCACATTCAATCCGCGAACGATGCGCCGCCCCGTTAATCGACGATCGTACTGATCGGTAACTGTAGAATGCCGCGCGCCCCGACCGCGTATAGGCTCGGAATCAGCTCGCGCACGCATTTTTCGTCGACCACGGCCGATAGTTCGAGCCATTCGGGGTCGGCGAGGGTCGAGACCGTCGGCGTCGCCAACGCCGGCAGCAACTTGAGGCTCGCGTCGACGCACGCCCGCGGCACGTTCATCGACAGCAACACGCGGGTTGCCGCCGCGATCGCGCCGGTCAGCATCATCAGCAGTCGATCGATCTTGGTTCGCTTCCAGTCGTCGGCCAGCGCGGCGTCATTCGCGATGAAGCGCGGGGTACTTTGCAGCACCACATGCATCACCTTGAGTCCGTTCGCGCGCAATGACGAACCGGTTTCGGACACGTCCACGATCGCGTCGGCCAGCAGCGGCGGCTTGACCTCCGTCGCACCCCAGGAAAACTCCACCCGCGCGCTCACGCCATGCTCGGCCAGAAAGCGCTGTGTCATCCCCACCGCTTCGGTGGCGATACGCTTACCTTCGAGATCCTTCACCGTGACGAACGGCGAGTCTTCCTTCGAGGCCATGACCCAGCGCACTGTGCCATAGTTCGGCCACGGCGCGCGCAGGTCGGCAAGTTCCTTGACGTCCGCGCCGGTTTCGAGAATCCAGTCGAGCCCAGTGATCGCGCAATCGAGCACACCCTGCCCAACATAGCGCGCCATCTCCTGCGGCCGAATCAGGATGCACTGGATCTCGGCGTCGTCGATATCGGGGTAGTAAGAGCGACCCGAGATACGCAGATCGTATCCGGCACGGACAAAGAGATTGCGGGTGGTTTCCTGCAGGCTGCCTTTCGGAATGCCCAGGCGAAGAACGGGTGGATTGGTGTTCATGACGCGGCTCGTGTTGATTTCGCCGCGAGTATATATCGGGTCACGCGTGAGTTTCGCCGGGCAACCCTTCTTCCCGAAGGAAGAAGGGTCCAGGACGATCGGATGGGATGGCTCGCTAGGCGAAATTCGCCTCGGCGAACGACCAGTTCACCATCGATTCCAGAAACGTTTCGACGAACTTCGGGCGCAGGTTGCGGTAGTCGATATAATACGCGTGCTCCCACACATCGACACACAGCAAGGCCTTGTCGCCGGTGGTCAACGGCGTGCCGGCCGCACCCATGTTGACGATATCGACCGAACCGTCGGCCTTCTTCACGAGCCAGGTCCAGCCGGAACCGAAGTTTCCAACCGCGGAGGTCTGGAAGGCCTTTTTAAAATCGTCGTAGCTGCCCCATTTCTTGCTGATCGCGTCCGCCAGCGCGCCGCTGGGTGCGCCGCCACCGTTGGGTTTCAGGCAGTTCCAGAAAAACGTGTGATTCCAGACTTGAGCGGCGTTGTTATACACCCCTCCCGCCGGTGCCTTCTTCACGATGCTTGCGAGATCGAGATCAGCGTACTCGGTATCCTTGATCAGGTTGTTCAGGTTGGTGACATACGCGTTGTGGTGCTTGCCGTAGTGATACTCCAGCGTCTCCTTGGACATGTGTGGCGCGAGGGCATCCATCGCAAACGGCAGTGCGGGTAATTCGTGTTGCATCAGTGTTTCCTTCAGTGACTTGAGGGTAGATTGAATTCGAACCTCTTACGGTGCGGCATATTCTAGCAAAGGGCGCTTGCCGTGCCGGGGAAAGCCAACATTGGCATTGATGGAAATGGTCGCGCCGCGGCCGCGCGCGCTCGCGATGTTACACTGGCGCCCTCGGCAACCGGAGCCCCGCATGGCCAAACCCAAACCCCGACAATGCCAACCCTGCACCGCCTGTTGCGACGGCTGGGTACAAATGGTGATCGACAGCGTCGAGGTCTATCCAGGTAAACCTTGCCCACATAGCACCGGCGCGGGTTGCCGCGTCTACGCGCGACGTCCCGTGATTCCGTGTCGCGAATTCGAGTGCGGCTGGATCAAGACCGGAAGCCCGTTGCCGGACTGGATGAAGCCCGATCAGGCACGGGTAATGGTACTGCCCGACTTGCGACGCTGGCGGGGGTACCCCGTCGACCTGGCGGTGCCGGTCGGCAAGCGCATTCCGCCGCGCGCCTTGAACTGGTTGAAGCAATACGCCGAGTCAAATTCACGGCCATTGATCTACCTCGAGCATCCCGCCGAGAGCAAGGGCTACGTCCGGGACCCGCTGGTGGTGTGCCACGGCCCTCCTGAGTTCCAGATCGAGATCCGCGACATGCTGGCGCGCGGCGAGTCGCCGTGGCAAACCGTGCTGCACGCCCACACCGGCAACTGAGGCCAAGCGGCTACAACAGCACGCGCTCTACGCCGCCCTGCTTGACCGCGTCGATGAACCGGCGTTGCCAATCGGACCCGAGGCGCTGGTTCGCCAACTCAACCACGATATAGTCGGTTTCGAGCCCGGTATCGTCGGCGTAGCGCGCCAGACCCTGCTGACACGCGGGGCACGAGGTGAGCATCTTGACATTGCCGTCATGGGCGCGATCACCATCGGTCAACGCGCGAATGCCAGTGTGCAACTCCTCGCGCTTGCGAAACCGCACCTGACTCGCGATGTCCGGACGTGAAACCGCGAAGGTGCCCGCTTCGCCACAACAGCGCTCGGAAAGCCGTACCGGCTGCCCCAACAATTGGCTCGCGACCGCCGTCGGCGCGTAGGTCTTCATCGGCGAGTGACACGGGTCATGGTAGAGATACTGAACCCCCTGCACGCCATCGAGGCTGACGCCCTTCTCCATCAAGTATTCATGGATGTCGAGTAAGCGGCAACCGGGAAATATCTTCTCGAACTCATACCGCAGCAACTGATCCATGCACGTGCCACAGGACACGATCACGGTCTTGATATCCAAGTAATTCAACGTGTTGGCGACGCGATGGAACAACACCCGATTCTCGGTGGTAATCGCGTGCCCCTTGACCGTGTCGCCGGATGCAAGTTGCGGATAGCCGCAACAGAGATAGCCCGGCGGCAACACGGTTTGCGCGCCGACTTCATAAAGCCACGCCAAGGTCGCCAACCCCACCTGACTGAACAAACGCTCGGATCCGCAACCCGGAAAATAGAACACCGCGTCGGCGTTATCGTCGACCCGGTGCGGATTGCGAATGATCGGCACCATCGTCGTCTCTTCGACCCCGAGCAACGCGCGCATCGTGCGGGCCGGCAACCCCGCCGGCATCGGCTTTTTCACGAAATTGATCACCTGCGCCTTGAGCGGCGGCTGGCCGGTGGTCGCCGCCGGACGCTCACCGCCCTTCAACAGGCCGGCATACCGGAACAGCGTGTAACCGAGGCGTTGCGCGCGGTAACCCCACTCGATCGCGGCCTTGCGCAACAACTTGATCGCCACAGGATCCTTGAGGTTCAGGAACGCCATCGACAAGCGAGTCACCGGCCGCGTATGGCGCTGGCCGCGTTGTTTCAGGATGCCGCGCATCTGGACCGTAACGTCGCCGAAATCGATATCGACCGGACACGGATTCAGGCACTTGTGACACACCGTGCAGTGATCAGCGATGTCATTCAACTCTTCGAAATGCTGCGACGACAACCCGCGTCGGGTCTGTTCCTCGTACAGAAACGCCTCGATGACGAGTCCGGTCGCGAGGATTTTGTTGCGCGGCGAATACAACAGGTTCGCGCGCGGCACGTGGGTATTGCATTTCGGCTTGCATTTGCCGCAGCGCAGGCAATTCTTGATCGATTGGTTCAGATCGCCCAGCGCGCTTTCCTCAAGAATCAACGCCTCTTGTTCGACCAACCGCAACGACGGGGTATAGGCATTCTCAAGGCCGGAACCCGGCAGCAGCTTGCCGCGATTGAAATGTCCGTTGGGATCGACCCGGCGCTTGTAGTCCACGAACGCGGCGATCGACTCCGGCTCCATATACTGCATCTTGGTCAAGCCGATGCCATGCTCGCCGGAAATCACGCCATCGAGCGCGAGTGCCAGTGCCATCACGCGGTCCACCACACGCTCGGCCTCGTGCAGCATGGCGTAGTCGCTGGAGTGCACCGGAATATTCGTATGCACGTTGCCATCGCCGGCATGCATGTGCAGCGCAACGAACAACCGTGCCGCGCGCAACTCGGTGTGGATCGTATCGAACCGGCGACGTAGCATGTCAAAATCGTAGCCGTCGAAAATGGTCTTCAACGGACGCTCGACCGCTGTGCGATACGAGATCCGCAAGCTGCGCCGCAACAACAGATCGATCAGCTTGTCGGTACCACGCAGATCCTCGTGCGCGGCGGCATCGAGCAGCAACAAACAATCGTTGGCCCGCGCATCGAGGTGTTCGAGGATCGCGCTCCAGCGCTGCTCCACGTTGTCGAGATGCGCCAGCGCGGCGCGTAACTTCTCCGCGATCTGCGCCTCGAACTCCGCGCTACGTCCCTGCCCGGCCGGCGGATTCAGCTCCGGCGGTCGCGCTTGCAGGTATTCGCGCACCGCGCGCAGGATGCGCAGCTTGTTCTGCATCGATTGCTCGACGTTGATGCGTTCGATCCCTTCGCTGTATTCCGCCAGTCGCTGCAGCGGGATCACCACGTCCTCGTTGATCTTGAAGGCGTTGGTGTGAGCAGCGATCGCCGCGGTGCGGGCACGATCGCGCCAGAACAGCGTGCGCGCCTCGGCACTCACGGCGATGTAGCCTTCGGCGTTGCGTGCGTTGGCGAGCCGCACCACCTCGGAGGCGGCGGCCGCGACCATCGCCTCGTCATCGCCGGCGATGTCCGCGATCAGCACCATTTTCGGCCGCTCGCCACGCGCGCCTTTCGGCGTGTATTTCACCGCCTTGACATAGCGCTCGTCGAGGTGCTCGAGCCCCGACAGCACGACCCGTGGATTCGCCTCCAACGCGTCGCGAATCTCCACGATCGCCGGCACCGATTGGTGCAGATCCGTGCCGTAGAACTCCAGACATACAGTGCGGATATGCGCCGGCATCCGGTGCAATACAAACACCGCCGAGGTGATCAGACCATCGCAGCCTTCTTTCTGGATTCCCGGCAGGCCGCCGAGAAACTTATCCGTCACGTCCTTACCCAATCCGGCCTTGCGAAACATCCCGCCGGGGAAACTCAATATTTCGGCTTCGCCGTCGAGTTGAACGCCGTCGTCTCCAAAGCGGGTCACGCGAAACCGCACGGTGTCCTGATCATGAATCTTGCCGAGGTTGTGCCCGATACGCTCGACCTCCAGCCACTGTCCGGCCGGCGTGACCATGCGCCACGACACCAGATTGTCGAGCGTGGTGCCCCATAGCACCGCCTTTTTGCCACCCGCGTTCATTGCGACATTGCCGCCGATGGTCGAGGCGTCCTGCGACGTCGGGTCCACCGCGAAAACCAGGCCGTGCGCCGCCGCGAGGTCAGCGACCCGACGCGTGATCACCCCAGCGCCAGCGCGCACGCACGGCACTTCGCGCTCGACGCCGGGCAGTTGACGCCATTCCACCGCGCCGAGCGATTCCAGCTTTTCCGTGTTGACCACCGCGCTCAGGCTATCGAGCGGCACCGCGCCGCCGGTGTAGCCCGTGCCCCCACCGCGCGGAATCAAGGTCAGTCCGAACTCGATACAGGTCCGCACCAGTGGCGCCACCTCGGCCTCGGTGTCCGGCGTCAACACCAGCAGCGGTAATTCCACCCGCCAGTCGGTCGCGTCCGTCACGTGCGACACCCGCGCGTAACCACTGAAATCGATGTTGTCCTTGCGCGTGTGGCGTGCCAGCGCCCGGGACAGTTTCGCGCGCAACAGTTGTTGATTCGGGTACCAACGCTCGAACGCCCGGACCGCCTCGCGCGCCTTTTGCTCCAGCGTCAATGCCCGCTCGTTGCCAGCAGCGCGCGCGACGATCTGATCCAGCCGGTGATGCATCGCACCGGCCAGCGCGGCGAGGCGCTTCGGGTGCTCCAGCAGGTCGGTCTGTAGATACGGATTGCGCTGCACCACCCAAAGATCGCCGAGTACCTCGAACAACATCCGCGCCGAGATGCCGGTCCGCCGCTCGCCACGCAACTGGTCGAGCACGGCCCAACTCTCCGCGCCGAGCAAGCGAATCACGATTTCGCGGTCGGAAAACGAAGTGTAGTTATAGGGGATCTCGCGGATGCGGGTGACAGTCGATGCGCTCATGCTGCGGTGCGATAGGTTCGGCAAGCCGCGATGGTAGCACCTTGGTCGAACCGTCGCATGATCCCAGGCGGTTGGCGTGAGCCGACACGCTCCTCGAATGGCTCGATCGCGTGCTCACCGCCTCCAGCATCGACGAAGTGCTGCACTGACCCAACCCGGGCCGAGCCCGCGAGTGGGCGGAGCGTCTCGACTTTCGCCTCAAAAGGCAAAGTGACTCCTCGAGCACGCCGATGCAGGAAGCGCACCGCTCACGTACAAACCTTTCATCTCGCGCCCTCGGCAAATACAACCGCGCAGTCCTTCCCTGGACACCAGGCCCGGCATTCCCTGCCGGGGTGACGGATGTAAGTGACGTAGGCACGCACACCCCCGTCATTCCGGCAGGGATTGCCGGAACCCAGTGCGCAGGGACGCGCAATAAGGGGCGTCATTGACTGGTTTTAGCAGAGGGGCAGGCAGGCAGCAGGAACATCCAAGGCGGGCGAACGGTGATCGCACATTCGAGCGGCAGGGGGATATCGAGCGCGAAGAACAGACCGCCCCCCGGCGATTCTCGATCCACCGCCTCATCTGGGGGTTTTAACTGCTGGCTTTTAAGTAGAAATTTGAGACCACTTTTCCGGGCGCGCCCGGAGCTTACTGCCGACGCGGGAGGCGCGTCGTTCGCGCAGAATGGAATCGGCAGCATACGGCCCCACCACCGGTTGAAAGCGGTCGAGTTCTACTGATCAAAAGTCAAGACCTGACCCCAACTCTCCAGGTTCTGATCTACACCGGAGGCGATGACTTCAACGGGGAGCGGGTTTTCCACGAGAAAGCGGAAATGCTGTCTGTTGAACATGGATACACAGGATGAACA
>JBHJOI010000023.1:0-43554 GCA_050329935.1 Thiotrichales bacterium
TGCAATCGTTATGCAACGCCTGCAATCCTGGCCAAGATCCAGCGGCGCCAGCATGACGCCGGGGCCGGGGGAGCCTGTCAGCGCGAACATCGCTGGATGCCCGTTCTACGCGATTACTACGGGCCATATGCGCAACGCCTGCTGAACGGATATGCGGCGGTGCTCGAACGCCGGTTGCGCGACGCCATCAGTGAGCTTCTGAGTCGAGGACCGTGATTCAGGCGATTGACGACGAAAATTCACCGCCGCGCCGCATTCACCTACACCGCGAGTTTCCATGCTCCGCGGCGAAGATCACCGGGTCTCGCGCCCGGACTCACAGTTGATCTGATCGAAGTCCGCGACCCAGTGGTGGGTGCCCGCCGTTGGCACCAGTCCTTCCCGCGCCAGACCGACGGTTTGCCATCCGGCCGCGCGCGCGGCATCGAGCTCCTCGACGATATCGGACAAGAACAGCAGTCGATCCGCGACCAGGCCGACCTCCGCCTGAATCCTACGGTACGATTCCGGCTCGCGCTTATGGCCGATATGCGTGTCGAAAAAGCCGGAGAACAACGGCGTGAGATCGCCGAACTCAGTATGTGCAAACAATAGCTTCTGGGCTCGGACCGACCCCGAGGAGTAGACATACAACGGCAGGCCGCGTGCGTGCCAAGCGCGCAACTGGCGCACCGCGTCAACGTAAATGTGGCCCTTGAGCGCACCGTGGCGGTAGCCCGCTTCCCAGATCAGCCCTTGCAGCGACTTGAGTGGCGTCGCCTTGCGATCTTCAGCGATCCAGGTCAGCAGCAGCTCGATCGTTGCCGCGCTATCGAGGTCGGGCCGTCCCGCCTCGATTCGCGCGTCCGCCAGCAAGCGCTCGACGTCGGGCGCATCGGTATGCGAGCGCACGTATTCGGCGAGGTGTTCGGTCGCGTACGGAAACAATACGTCCTTGACGAAGGCGAGGCTTGACGTCGTGCCTTCGATATCAGTGATCACCGCCGCGACAGTCACCTCAGTTCTCCAGTCGGGGAAAGCGCTCGGCAATCGGGTCGCCGGTAAAATTCGCGACCCAACCCTCGGGGTTGGTGAACAGGCGGATCGCCTTTAGCGACGGATTCGGCCCCATGTCGAACCAATGCGTGGTGCCCGCGGGGACGCTGATCAAGTCACCTTTTTCGCACAACACGGTGTAAACGCGATCACCCACATGCAGATAAAACAGGCCCTGGCCATCGACGAAAAACCGCACCTCGTATTCCGAGTGGGTATGCTCGGATAGAAATTTGCTGCGTAGCGCCGCCTTGTCGGGATGATCGGGCGTCACACTGATCACGTCGACCGACTTGAACCCGTTGTCACGCATCAAGCGGTCCACGTCTTCACGGTAGGCTGCGATGACTTCGTCCGAGGTCGCGTTGTCCGAAATCGGCTGGTTCGCCTGCCAGCGCTCGAATCGCACCCCGATCCGATCGAGCTCGCGCCGGATCTCGGCGTGGACATTATAAATCTCAGGGTTAGCCGCCGTCGCGGCCGGGTATATGCGTAACTCACTCATCCTCGGTCACCTCGGGTTGCGGAACTTGACATTGGCGCGTGCATCACGCATCGCCAGCCGATGCCGAAGCCTCGCAAGCGACACGAGTGCCTGTCAATAAATACCAGCGACCCGGTTCGCCACCCGGCTCAGCGCAGCGCCTGAAGCAATAACAGCCGGCGAAATTCGCATTCCAATAGAAACTCCAGGGCTTCCACATAGCGCGTCGTCAGCTGTACCGATTGACCCCAGGTATACAGTCCATGACCCGCGATCAAATAACCCACGGTGTCGGGATTTTCATTCAGATACGCCTCGACCTTGCTCGCGAGCCGCGGAATATTCTGGTCATTCGCGAACACCGGCAACGCGATTTGAGTTGCGTGGGTATCGATATTCTTGAACGCCTTAAGCAATTCATAGTCCTCGAATACCACGCGATCGGCACGCCGCGAAAACACAGTTGCATTCGGCGAATGCACGTGTAGAACGCTACCGATGTCGGCATTCAGGCGATACATCAAGCTATGCAACGCGGCCTCCGCCGAGGGCTTCCGGTCGGGCTCCAGGCTCGCGTCGGTGCGCACGTCCATCCGCATGAAGTCGGCGGGTACCAACTCGCCCTTATGCCGACCGGAGACCGTGACCAACATGGCGGTCTCGTCGATCCGGGCCGAGAAATTGCTGCTGGTGGCGGGCACCCAGCCGCGCTGGTGAAAGAAACGACCCGCCGCGATCAACGCGGACAGGCTACGCGATAGGCGGACGTTAACCGCGTTCTCTTCAGGCTCGGTGGTCATGCTGCACTCGGTTATGCGTTAGACTTCTGGTTTCGGCGGGGCCGGGGGCAGTTTAAATCATGTTTTTTGATTGTGGTTCGCATG
The DNA here is from genome assembly GCA_050329935.1 of Thiotrichales bacterium. Taxonomy (GTDB): domain Bacteria; phylum Pseudomonadota; class Gammaproteobacteria; order UWMA-0217; family UWMA-0217; genus CAYSFW01. Next base: position 2,404 of record JBHJOI010000023.1, read on the forward strand.
TAAACAATTGTTTACCGATTATGACGGGCAAGGTCGTCCTCGCCAGATGTTGAGCTATCGCCACGCTTATCATGCCGGCAACCACGCCGATGTTCTCAAACACACGGTGTATGCGCTGATCCTGGATTACTACCAGAACAAGCCCGCGCCTTTCTGTGTCATCGACGCCCACGCCGGGGCTGGTCAGTACAACCTAGCGGACGCACCGGCGCAGATGCAGGCGGAGTATCGAGAGGGCGTCGCGAGAATCATCTCGGTGGCCGCGCCCGAGCGATTGCAGCCGTACCTGCAAACCCTTCAGCACAAAGCCTATTCCGGCGAGTTGCGCAGCTATCCAGGGTCGCCGGTCATCGCGCGCGCGTTTCTACGTCCTCAGGACGAACTGATCCTGCTCGAATTACACCCGGCCGATTTCGCCCAGCTACGCCAACGCTTCAGCCGCGATCGCCAGACCCATGTGCACCAACGTGATGCGTACGAAGGCCTGCCGGCGCTGGTGCCGCCGCGGATTCGGCGCGGCGTGGTATTGCTCGATCCGCCGTACGAACTCAAGGAGGACTATCGCCGCATTCCCGACTTGCTCATGCAGGCCAGGAAAAAATGGCAATCGGCGTGCTACGTGGTCTGGTACCCGTTGATGCCTGGCAACCCCTCGACCCATCTCATCGAGCGGGTCACGCGCTCGGGATTGCCCGATCTGCTTCAGGTCGAGCTCTGGACCCACGCGCCGGAAGGCGCACGTGGCCTGTATGGGTCCGGTTTGCTGATACACCAACCGCCGTGGCAATTGGCGGACTCGCTCAAGGACCTGCTGCCCTGGCTGGTCAGTCGCCTCGGTAACGGCCCCGGCGCGGGCTGGTCGCTGCGCGATCTGTCCAAGGCGCGGTAATTTTTTAACGCCAGGTTAAGGCGCATCTGCTTCAATAATAACTGAGGTCAGCCCGCAATCACGGCTCGGCCGCTGGTTGACCGGGCGATACCCGAGACCCAACACAACCAGGAGAACATCATGAAAAGGCTACTTCTGATCACCTTGTCGTCCGCTGCGCTCGGCCTAGGCTTGGCCGGAACCTCGGTGGCCGGGGATTCAACCGCTTTCGGCCGGGATCTGATGACCCAGCAGGAACGCTACGAATTCATGAACCAGATGCGCAACGCGCGCACGCCGGAAGAACGCCAGCTTTTGCGCGAGCAACAACACGCCCGAATGCAGGAGCGCGCTCGTGCCCAAGGCTTGAGCCTGCCCGAGCAACCGATGCAACGCGGCATGGGGCGTGGGATGGGACGCGGAATGGGTCCCTGGGCGGCGCCCGGCATGGGCCGCGGCGGTGACCCCGGCATGGGGCGCGGATGGGGCCCTGGACCATGGGGTACCCCTGGTGGGCCGGGCAATCGCTAAACCCGCACAACGAGTCGGTCGCGGCAGAACCGCGTGACCCGTGGCATTGACCCGAATGCGCCGTGCCGACCCCAGAATCCGGACGCACGATCGACACGATCGGCGCCCGGGCTGAATAGCGCTCCGCTCGTACTTGAATGCGGCAAACCCTTTCCTTCCGTAGCGGCAATCCCTTGCCGGCTTGCCGCACCGTTCATTCCGAAAACCGAAGACTTGAGGGGTATTCGTCGCGCCTGAGCGACCGCTAGCGCCAAACGCTCTGGTCCGTTGCCGACACGGCGCGCTATAAATTGCCGCAAGACACCACGGAAGGCGTCTCCAGATAACAAAAACAAGAAATCAGGAGGCGTACCATGAGCCAATTCCTATCCCACGCCCGGCGCACGGCGCTTGTCAGCGCCTTGTTCGGCACCGGTCTCCTTGGACTCGCGACACCCGCACAGGCCGAACACGTCATCGACGCCCTGGTCGTCTACAGTCCCGGCGTCACCCAGAAATACTCGGGCGATCCGCAAACCCGAATCGCCCATCTGGTCGGCGTCACCAACAAGATCTACGCCGATAGCGGCGTCGACGCGAAGCTGCGTATCGTTCACGCGGTCGAGCGCCCCTTGAACGACGGCGGGTCTACCGCCGACGCGCTCAGTACCGTCACCAACGATGCCACCATCAAACAGCTACGCGACCAATACGGCGCCGACGTCGTGGTCGCCTACCGCCCGTATAGCAATGACGGTTACTGCGGGCTCGCCTGGCTCGGTGGCTATGCCAACAGCGGCAACTTTGCCTACGCTCATGTCGCCATCGACTGCGGTGACTATGTAACGGCGCATGAACTCGGACACGTCATGGGCCTTGGGCACTCCCATAGCCAGGGTCAATCGGGCATCTACGGTTACGCCCTCGGTCACGGCGTTCAAAACAGCTTCGCGACCGTTATGGCCTACCAGCAGAGCTACGGCATCGCCTCGAAAATCTACAAGTTCTCGTCACCCAACCTGTCCTGTAACGGGGTGCCGTGTGGCGTGCCGGTTGGGCAAGCCGGCGAGGCCGATGCCGTCAAGGCGCTCGGCTTGACGGTACCGAACGTGGCGAGCTACCGCGCTTCCAAGGTCGTCGACGCGTCGACGCCGAGCGCCGACCCGCAGATCGAAGCGGCACGCCAGGCGTTCGAGCAAGCCAAGGCCAGTTTCACTTCAACCCGGACCACCTATCTCCAACGCCTGACCGAGCTGAAACAGCAACACCGCGGACTGATCACCCAGGTCAAAGCGTACAACCGCGTCAAGGCTGCCTACGACAAGACAGCCAGTGAGGTCACGCAGGGTCGAAGCAGCGCGACCACGCTCACCGCCAGCTATCAACAAGTGGTCGCGGCACTCGACACCTATGAGGCACTTCGCGCGCGGCGCGACGTCACGGTCGACGCACTCAGCGACTATGTGCGGGAGGTCTATCAGCCCGCGCTGACCGAACTCGAAACCCACTACCAAAACTACTTGAAGCTGAGCCAGCTCGCGACCCGGTGAGCTTGGCGGGACGCCGCAAACACGGCGTCCCGACCCCGAACAACAAAAATAACAAGCGCGTATGCGCGGAGGGCTTACCCATGTCCGGAAAACTGCTGACCGGCGCCTTGATCGCGCCCTGGATGGCCGGGGTGTTCATCCTCAACGCCAACGATTCGACCAGTGTCACGCACGATCCAATCGTGGCACCGGCCACCGCGACTCGCACGACGGCACTGAGTGCCCCGAATCCGCTACCTGCATCGATGCAACAGATCGAAGCGCGGATGCGCCATCACCTGGAAAGCGAAACGGCACAACAGCGCGCCATTCAACAACTCACGGAACTCGCCACTCACGAAGAAACCACGGCGCGGCCCCCAGCAATGCCGACCCAGCCTGCCACGCATGTACTCTGGACGCCGCATCCAGCGTCCGGCGCGCGAATGATCGAGCGCCCCGCGGGCTACCCCGAACCGCTCTTGCGGGTCTCGCTCAATGGCCTGCGCCTCGACACGCTGCGCGCCGGAGACCAACTCGAGTTGCCGCCGATCGCGGGCTCGACCTACGTCGCGGCGATTGACTCGGTGGTCCGCCCGATGCCCGGCGTGACCCAAGTCAGTGCAACGGTCGAAGCGTTCGGCACCGAGGGGACCGTGACGCTGACCCAGGGTCAGGTGCACACCTTCGGCACCATCGCGACGCCGTCCGACACCTTCGAACTCGATGCGGTTGGCGACTACGGCGAGATCTTCGCGACCCGCGATCTTGACCGCCTGATCGACTACACGAAGAACGATTATCTGCCGATTCCGGATCAAGGATCGGTACCCAAGCAAACGCTTTGAAACGGTTTCCACCTCCGACGCCTGACCTGGCGTAACACTTCTGCCCGGCCGGCCAGTCCGGTCCGGGCAGTTTTTTTCCGGAAACCCCGATTTCCACCTCCGACGCCCCAGGGCGAAACCACTCTGTCCGGCCGGCAACACCGCGCCGGACAGCCTTTCTCTGCCCCTGCCCTCGCCATCACGCGCCTTATCGCGGTTCCGCAACCATTTGTCGAAACAGGAAAAACGTGAATGCGCTCCTCGGTCATCGGGCCGAACCTGCGTACCATGCGCCGCATCCAGATGGTTCACGGTACAAGGACGGTGCGACAGGGAGGTCGGGCCAAGAACGATCAGAAAAAATCTGGGGCTAACTCAATCCGCCATCGTGCGGATTTTTTTTTGGCGCCGCGAGCAAAGCGTGATCCGGTGCCGTCGGAAGCGCTCAAGACCCGCCATTCCATGCCGATAACTCGCATGTGGCGCGCCGGGGCCGGAATACGGCGACGTAGCCATCTGGCGTTCAATCCGTCGCTTCTCTGACCTCCTGGACTTTCGCCCATGCGGTTCAGATATTCGACTTCGCCACATAAACATCATGGAACGTGCCCAAGCGGAGCAAACCCGTGTCACTACGCGCCAAAGTCATCTCACTACTGCTGGTCCTATTCGGTCTCTATGCGAGTGTCGGCTATGTGGTCCAACAGCAGGTGGTTTATCCCAGCTTCGTCGAACTCGAACACGAAGAGGCCCAAAAAAACGTCGCCCGCGCCGTTGAAGCCGTGCAACGGGAACTTGAACTCTTGCAGCCCTCGGTCGCCACCTGGGCCTACTGGGACGATACCTACCGTTTCATGGCGGATCGCAACCGGGGCTATATTGAATCGAATCTCAATCGCGAGGCCCTTGAAAGCTTGCAGGTTCAGTTGCTCGCCTTCTACGACCTCGACGGTCAACGGACTTGGGGCATGTCCGTGGATCTCGACACTCTATCCGAACTCGACCCAGATACCTTCCTGCCCGCAACCCTATCCGAGGCGCACCCCCTGTTAACGGAACAGTCCGGTCACGAGCGGAAATCCGGCATTCTCAATCTGCCGGCGGGGCCGATGTTGTTCGTCTCCTACCCGATACTCACGACCGAACGCAGCGGTCCGTCGCGGGGCAACGTCGTGATGGGGCGGCTGTTGAACAACAACTCGGTGTCGCGCATCGCGAGTCAAACTCGCATCAATCTGCATGTTCGACGCGCGGTCGAGACCGCCGTGACAATCGAGGCGACGCAACCCAGTACTGATCTAGCCTTGTCGCGGACGCCGATACAAATCACGCAAACACCCGCCGCGCAGCGTGGCGAGACCACGCTAACCGATCTCCACGGTCAGCCGGGAATCACCTTGATCGTCGATACCCCGCGCGAAATCACCGCGCAAGGCGCGAACGCGCTACGGTTCGCGAGTCTGTCGACGGCGCTCGCAGGCACGCTGGCGCTCGTCCTGATGCTGGTCCTGCTGCGACGCACCGTATTCGAGCCGGTAGCCAGACTCACCGCGCATGCCACCGCGCTCGGCGCGCACGACGACCTCAACGGACGCTTGAATCTCAACCGATCGGACGAAATCGGCACGCTCGCGCGTGAGTTCGACCGCATGGTCGATCGCCTGGCGGAAACCCGTCAACGGCTGCTGGAGCAATCCTACCAATCCGGCGTGGCCGAGATGGCAAGCGGCGTACTCCACAATATCGGTAACGCCGTCACCCCGCTCGGCGTCAAGCTGGCGACCCTGCAACAGGATCTCCGATACGCTCCGGTCGAAGACATGGCACTGGCCAGGGCGGAACTCGCCGACCCAACGACGCCGCTTGAGCGCCGTGACGACCTCGAACAATTCCTGAACCTCGCCGCGGACGAAGTGAGCGATCTGGTGCGGCGCACGGCACAGGCGCTGGAAACCGTGCAATCCCAAGTCGACCACGTGCAATCGATCCTCATCGACCAGCAGCGCTTTAGCCGAGCCGAGCGCGTCCTCGAAAGCCTCTTGATCGACCAAGTCGTGACCGAAACCGTGCGGCTGATGCCGGAGAACCTACGCACTGTCGTCACGGTCGAAATCGGACCCTCGCTCGCGAACCTCACGCCGGTCCGGGCATCGCGCGTGGCCTTGCAACAGGTCATCAACAACCTGTTGATCAACGCCGCGGAGTCGATTCGCGAAAGTGGTCAATCCGCCGCCACCGGGCGTATCCGCATCGAGGCTCGAACCGATCCGGAAACAGCCACGGTCCACCTCTGTTTCGAAGACAACGGTGTCGGTATCGCACCAGAGCATCTGACGCATCTGTTCGAACGTGGGTTCTCGACCAAGGCCCGGGGCTCGGGCATGGGTCTGCACTGGAGCGCGAATACGATCTCCGCCATGGGTGGACGGCTCCTCGCCGAAAGTGCCGGCGCCGGCCTCGGCGCCCGGCTGCGCCTGCACTTGCCGATCGCGAATGACAACCAGGAATCTTTGGGGAAAGCCGCATGAGTACCGTAACCCAAGGCAACACCGACGACACGATCCGCATCCTGGTGGTCGACGACGAAGCCGCGATTCGCGAAAGCTACCAGGAGATCCTGCAAACGCGTGAACGGAGTCCCGCGGGCAACGGCCTTCAGGACATGCGAGCACGCCTGTTCGGCAACCGCCAGCAGACGGTCCAGCGCGAATCCTTTGACTTGACGTTCTGTACCGGCGCGGAGGACGCGGTTGACGCGGTGCGCGCGGCGCATACCGAAGGGCGCCCTTATGGCGTCGTCTTCCTGGATATGCGTATGCCACCGGGACCCGACGGGGTCTGGGCCGCGACGCGCATACGCGAACTGGAGCCGCGTCTCGACATCGTCATCGCCACCGCCTACTCGGACCTCGATCCCGATGAGATCGCGCAAAGGGTGCCGCCGAGTGGCAGTCTGTTCTATCTGCAGAAACCCTTCCATGCCCACGAAGTCCGGCAACTCGCGGGCGCGCTCGGCCGCCGTCGTCGCGCCGAGGATCGGATTCGCCAACTGGCCTATTTCGACGACATTACCGGCCTGCCCAACCGCGCACTGTTCAAGGAACGGCTGGGGCAGGCGCTGGAGCTCGCGCGTCGCAACCAGCGCCACCTCGCCGTCCTGTTTCTAGATCTGGACAACTTCAAACGTATCAACGACACGCTGGGCCACTCCACGGGCGATATCTTGCTGAGCGAAGTCGCCAAACGGCTACTGCTCAACCTGCGTACCAGTGACGCCATCGCCCAAGGTCGACCGCACGAGGATCACGACAGCCTGGCGCGTCTGGGTGGCGACGAGTTCACGATTCTTCTGGCGGAAATCGCGCAGGGCACCGACGCCGCCGTGGTGGCCCAACGGGTGATCGACGCACTGGCGCAACCGATTGATTTGGCTGGGCATGAGATCACGGTAACGACGAGTATCGGCATCGCGGTTTACCCCGACGACGGTCGCGACGTCGATACGCTGATCAAGAACGCCGACATGGCGATGTATTTTGCCAAGCGCGAGGGCCGCAATGCGTTCAAGTTCTTCACCGAGAGCATGAATACCGCGGCACTCAAGCGCATGGCGCTGGAGAAACATCTGCGGCGGGCGCTGGAACGCGGTGAACTGGCCCTGCATTACCAACCGCAGCGCGACGTGAAAACCGGCAAGGTATCCGGCGCGGAAGCGCTGCTGCGCTGGACCAACGCCGAGCTGGGTTCAGTATCCCCGGCGGATTTCGTGCCGCTCGCGGAGGAAACCGGTCTGATCCTGCCGATCGGAGATTGGGTGTTGCGCACGGCCTGCGCCCAGGCCAAGGCCTGGCACGACGCCGGGTTGCCGTTGCCGAGGGTCGCCGTGAACGTCTCGGTGCGGCAGTTCGCACAAGCTGGATTCGCCGAACGCGTCAGCCAGATCCTGCGCGAAACCGGGCTCACGCCCGCGAGTCTCGAGATCGAAATTACCGAGAGCGTGATCATGAAAGACGGCGATGCCGCCCTCAACACGCTGCAAGAACTCAAGGACGTTGGCGTGCAACTCGCGATCGACGATTTCGGCACCGGCTACTCGAGTCTGGCTTACCTCAAGCAGTTTCCGATCGACCGGCTCAAGATCGACCGCACCTTCGTCTCGGCCATCAATATCGACTCGCGCGACCGAGCGATCGCGGCGGCGGTCATCGCGATGGCTGAAAGCATGAACTTGAGCGTGACCGCGGAGGGCGTCGAAACCGAAGGTCAGCTGGATTTTCTCGAGTCCCGGCGTTGCCACGAAGCCCAGGGTTATCTGTTCAGCCGCCCATTGCCGCCCACCGAGGCCGGCGAGTACTTGCGCCAGGAACACGATCACCCCGCGACGCGAACCACGCCCGACGCAACTCGGTAGCGCACGGGGCCGTGCTACCATGACGCGTTGCCATTCACCCGATACCGCGCGCAATGGAGCTCTGGACGCATATCGATCAAGCCATTCAGATCGCGACCGGCGAATCATTCAACACGCTCCTTCGCCGGGGTGCCGGCGGCGGCTGCATCAACCAGGGCTGGTTTCTGGAAGGCGCGCACCGTCGCTACTTCGTCAAGCTCAATTCCGCCGAACGGAGCGAGATGCTCGCGGCCGAAGCCGAGGGGTTGCGGGTCCTGCGCGAGCCTGCGGCGCTGGTCGTTCCCGCGCCGATTTGCCAGGGTGTTCACGGCACCCAGACCTACCTCGTGCTGGAACACCTCGACCTAGACGGCCGCGCCGATCCAATCCGTTTCGGCCACGCGCTCGCGGCGCTGCATCGCAACACCGCGGCGGCGTTCGGCTGGCACCGCGACAACACCATCGGCAGCACCCCTCAATACAATGCCTGGCACCCGGATTGGCCGACCTTTTGGCAGGAACGGCGGCTCGGGCCGCAACTCGACCTGGCACGAGTGCGAGGCGCGCCTCGACGCCTGCTGGAGCGCGGTGAACGCTTGCGCGAGGCCAGTCCGACCCTGCTCGGTGGGCGTACGGTTGAACCCTCGTTGTTGCACGGCGATCTCTGGAGCGGCAATTGGGGCTTCACGGCCGACGGCGCACCGGCGATTTTCGATCCGGCTGTCTACCACGGCGATCACGAGACCGACCTTGCGATGACGGAACTGTTCGGCGACCCGGGCGCGGATTTCTTCTCCGCCTACGCCGAGCGGATGCCGATCGATGGCGGCTATCCCCTGCGCAAGGGTTTCTATAATCTCTACCACGTGCTCAATCACTTTAATCTGTTTGGCGGAAGCTATGCCGGTCAGGCCGAGCGCATGATCGACCGCCTGCTTGCCGAATTGTGAACGACTCGTTGCTCATCACCCGAAGTACTCCCATGGCCCGATTTTGGCTCGCCTTGTTGGCCGCTCTGACATTGACGATAACGGTGCCGCTGCATGCGGCGCCGGATCCACGGACAATCCCCGACGCGCTCAAACCCTGGGTCGACTGGGTGCTGCACGACGCCCCGCGAGCGCGCTGCACCCGGTTCTGGCAGGACACGCAGGCCGCCCGCTGCGCCTGGCCGGGGACGCTACAACTCAGTGTCGGTCCCACCGGCGGACGGTTTTCCCAGACCTGGCAGACTGAAATCACGGACTGGATCGCGCTACCCGGCGGCGTCGAGAATTGGCCGCAGAACGTCACCGTCGACAAACAACCGGCGACCGTGGTCGCACGCGACGGGCGGCCCATGCTGCAACTGCCGCAGGGGCAATCGCAGGTCGGCGGTGAATGGATCTGGACCAACCTGCCCGAGGCGCTCCAGGTGCCGGCCGAAATCGGGCTCGTCACGCTTGAGATCAACGGCAACCCGGTAAGTAGACCCTATCTGGATGGATCCAGCCGGCTCTGGCTGCGCGCCGTGAACACCGAGCCCAACGTCGGCACCGAGAGCGGGCTTGAACTCAAGGTCTACCGCAAGTTGGTGGATGATATCCCCGCACGACTCGAGACCCGGCTCGTCATTCGCGCCGCGGGCGCGGCCCGCGATCTGCGCCTGCCGAATCCGCTACCGCCCGATGCGATCGCCGTCGCGCTGGCGAGCCCCTTGCCGGCACGCCTCAATCCGGATGGCAGTCTCAGCGTGCAACTGCGACCGGGCGAATGGAACCTGGATCTCGGCGCCCGATTCCCCTCACCGCCGGAGCGACTTACCGCCATCGGCGGCGAAGCCCCCTGGCCCGGGTTCGAGATCTGGAGCCATGAGGCAAGGCCAAGCCTGCGTCTCGTCGAACTCGACGGCGCACCGGCCGTCGACCCGAGCAGCGCCGGAGTGCCGGATGACTGGCGCACGCTACCCGCCTACCGCCTCGCACCCGACACTACGCTGACTGTGACAACCCGGCAGCGCGGTCTCGGCGAACAATCGTCCGCGCGGCTCGAACTGCAGCGTACACTCTGGCTGGATTTCGATGGCGGCGGCTACAGCGTGCGCGATCGGCTTAGTGGACACCTTGGCGCCGGCGCATGGCGACTCGCGGCGATCCCGCGATTGGAACTGGGTCGGGCCACGTTGCACGATATTCCGCTGCCGCCGACCCAGGACGCCGTCGAACAAGGGATCGGATTCGAGATTCGGGCCGAGCCGGTTGAATTGATCGCCGATGGACGCGTGCGTGCGGAGGGCCCCGACCTGCCGGTTTCGGGCTGGCAAACGCGGCTTCAGTCCGTCGAAACGTCGCTTTATCTACCGGCAGGATGGATGCTGCTGCACGCGACCGGAGTCGACAATGTGCCGCGCAGCTGGCTCGCGCGCTGGACACTGCTCGACGTGTTTCTCGTGGTGTTGACCGCGCTTGCGATCGGCCGAATCTGGAGCTGGCCATGGGCGCTGGTCGCATTGATCGGATTGGCGCTGGTGTGGCACGAGCCGGGGGCGCCGCGTTGGACCTGGATCAATCTGATCGCCGCAACCGCCCTGCTGACCCTGCTACCGGCCGGGAAGTTGCGGCGGTGGTCGGGTTGGTACCGCACCCTGAGCTGGGCCGCGTTGTTGGTGATCGCGGTGCCGTTTTTCATCCAGCAAGCGCAGTTGGCCTTGCATCCACAGCTTGCGACACCGATCGCGGCCGACCGCTACGATGCAACGAGCCAGGCACTGCCGCACGCGGAGCTGGACCGTATGGCCGCGCCCGCCGAGGCCATCGCGATGAGCAAGGCCCCAACGTCGCGCCTGAAGATCTTCGATGCGTCCAGTGCCCCACCCCGTGGCGTGCTCGACCCGGATCCGGACACTTTGATTCCCACGGGACCCGGCATGCCGCGCTGGCGTACCGAGCCGATTCAGTTGCGTTGGCAAGGCCCGATCACCGCCGATCAAAACTACCAGCTCTGGCTCATTCCGCCCCTCGCCAACAGCCTGCTGCGCGCCGTGAGTATCGCCCTGCTCGCCTGGCTCGCACTGCGGTTGCTACGGGTGCGGCTGGTCAAGCCGCTGGCCTTGCACCGCCTACCCAACGTGACCACGCTCGCGGTGCTCGGCCTGCTGGTACTGCCGCCCCCCGCCGGCGCCGAGACGTTTCCGCCACCCGAGCTGTTGCAGAACTTGCGCGAGCGCTTGCTGACGCCGGCCGAATGCCATCCCGAGTGCCTGACCTGGTCACAGCTCCAGATCGACGCGAACGCGACCACGCTCGCGCTCAGGCTCGAGTTCCATGCCGCGACCACGACCGCCGCCCCACTTCCGATTCGCGCGCCGGGTTGGGCCGGACTCACGCTCCAACTCGACGGCAAGCCCACCGCCGCATTGGCGGCAACCCCCACGGGTCCACTCTGGACACCGATTCCAGCCGGACGACATATCGTCACGGTACAAACGCCGGCACAAGGACTCACTCGCATCGAGTTACCGCTCGGCATGCCGGTACAATTCATCGGCAGCCGCCTCACCGGCTGGCAATTGCAGGGCGTGCAGGATGGCCGCGCGACCGAGTCCTCGCTACATTTGATTCGCGACGCCGGCGTGGCCAACGCGACCGATCCCGTCACCGAACCGTTGCCCGCGTTTTTCGAGCTCGACCGTCACCTACATCTCGATCGCGAATGGTCGATCACCACCGAAGTCCACCGAGTCACCAGCCCCGGGGCCGCGGTAAGGCTGCGCATACCGATCCTGCCGGGCGAATCCTTATTGACCGAAGGCCTCACCGTCGATGCCGGACACGTCGACATCGCGGTCGAGGATCGCGTCAGCTGGCGCTCCAGCCTCGCGCTGACCGATACCTTGACCCTCACCGCCGCGAACACGACCGAGTGGACCGAAATCTGGCGCGTCGAACCCGGTGTCTGGTGGCACCTCGAACACAGCACCCTGGCACCGATCGAGGCCACCGCGCCCACCAGGGTCTGGCGACCACTGCCCGGCGAAACCTTGAACTTGCTCATCACCCGTCCGGAGGTCGTCGCCGGCGCCGCGCTGGCGGTCGAGCAGAACCGCCTCACCCTAACTCCGGGCAATCATTCGACACTCGCCAGCCTCGCGCTGACTCTGCGCAGCGCTCAGGGGGGACGCCACCGCATCGCCTTGCCAGCGGACGCGGAGCTGGAAAGAGTCACCCACGACGGGCAACGGCTTGTGCTCGACAGCGATGCCGGCGTCGTTACCCTGCCGCTGCGAGTCGGCGAACAGGACTTCACGCTCGACTGGCGCGAACCGCGCGGCATGAGCAGCGAGTTCGGCGCCCGGACCGTGCAACTCGACGCACCGGCCGTAAACAGTCACGTCCGTTACCAGGTACCGCCGGCACGGTGGGTGCTCTGGACCTGGGGGCCGCGGCAAGGCCCGGCCGTCATGATCTGGGGATTGCTCGCGGTCTTGCTTGGCGTGGCGATCGCGCTCGCGCGGCTACCCTTGACGCCGCTGCGCACCGGCGCCTGGTTTCTGCTGCTGCTCGGCCTGAGCCAGCTACCGAGTTACATTGGACTGATCGTGGTCGGCTGGCTGCTGGCCCTCGGCGGGCGGGCGCGCAGTACGATCGAGCGCAGCGGCTGGAGTTTCAATCTGATGCAGATCGGACTCGTCGCGCTCACGCTGATCGCGCTCGCAGTCCTCGTCCTGGCCGTGCGGCAAGGCTTGCTTGGCGCGCCCGAGATGCACATCGCCGGTAACTTCTCCTCGGCGACTCAGCTTAACTGGTACCAGGACCGCATCGACGGTACGGTGGCCTCCCCAACGATCTGGTCGGTATCGATCTGGTGGTATCGCGCGCTGATGCTCGCCTGGGCGCTGTGGCTCGCGTTCGCGCTGCTGGGCTGGCTGCGCTGGGGTTGGAGCTGTTTCAGCACGCATCAACTCTGGCGACCCTGGCGCACACCCGCGGCGGCGGCAAGCGCACGCGACACGGCGGCCACCGCGCCAACCGCAACGCCGAGCGCCTAGACGCCGGGAAGCGGCCTTCGCGATACGCGCTTCAGCGCGCATTCAGCTCGCCCGGGTAAACTGGAATCCAATCGCCGATCCCGCGATGCGCGCATGCGGCGGAACACCAGCCAGCGCCCAATGCGCGAGGCTGGCAATGTAGCGCGGCGCGGTCGAGACGACGGCGTCCGAATTCACCGGCAGGGTAGCGAGCAGGTCCCCAATGGGCGCTAGAATAGACGCATGAAGATTCGAGTCGGGTTAGTCATCGCCGTGATCACCGCAAGTCTGTCGTTGCCGGCCACGCTGGCCGCGCAGCCCGGCGGCGAGCGCGGCGCGAGTCGCGACGGCAACAATGGGGGCCGCGACCACGCGGCCCGTATCGCACGCGAACGCGCGGGCAGCGGGCGGGTACTCGAGGTGCGCCCGGAACAGCGCGACGACGGTCGCTCCGACTATCGGGTCAAGATCCTGCGCAACGACGGACGCGTTCAGGTCTTGGACGTCGACGGCGCTTCCGGCGAGGTTCGCGACTGATGCGCGTATTGATCATCGAGGATGAACCGACCCTGCGGACACAGCTTGTCGCGGTACTTCAGTCGCAAGGCTATGTCGTTGACGAGGCGGCAAACGGGCGCGACGGACTTTGGGCAGCCCGCGAACTGCCGCTCGATGCGGCGATCGTGGACCTCGGTCTGCCCGATGGTGACGGCCTCCAGATTATCCGCGAACTGCGCGCCGCCGGACGCAATTATCCGGTGTTGATTCTGACCGCCCGCGACCGTTGGCAAGACAAGGTCAGCGGACTCGAGACCGGCGCCGACGACTACCTCACCAAACCGTTTCAGACCGAGGAATTGCTGGCACGCTTGCGGGCTCTGATCCGCCGCAGCGGACGCTGGAGCCAACCAGTGCTGGAAAGTGGGCTGTTCGCGCTCGACCCGCACACCCAGCATGTCACCGCGGCCGGCCGCGCGATCGAACTCACCGCATACGAATATCGGCTGCTCGAGTACTTGATCCTGCACGCGGGCGAAGTGCTATCGAAATCGGTGCTGGTCGACCATCTGTACGCCGAGGCCGACGAGCGCGATAGCAATGTGATCGAGGTGTTTATTCGGCGCTTGCGCCAGAAACTCGATCCCGACGAAACGCTGCAACCGATCGAGACCCTGCGCGGCCGCGGTTACCGCTGGCGACTGCCGCGTCAAGCCGGGGCATGAGTTCACTGGGCCGACGCCTGCTTGGAGTCGGCGGAACGCTGCTTTTACTGTTCACCGTGATGACGGGCCTGGCACTGGAATGGGCGCTGACGCGTTACACCCAACAGGCCGAGTACGAACGTCTGCAAGGCCTCGTCTTTACGCTGTTGGGCGCGATGGACGTCGCCAACGACGGCACACCGCGCATCCGCGCCGAGTCCATTCAGGAGCCGCGGCTCGGACAGCTCGATTCGGGATTAGGCGCGTCGATTTACAACGCCAAGGGTGCGCCGGTATGGCGCTCGTTCTCGCAGCTTGACACCGATACCCTTTCAACACTCCCCGAGGTCAACGAGTGGCGTTTCAGTGCCGGCGAGTCGTTTCGGTTGAGTTACGGCATCGAGTGGCTCGCAAGTCGCAAACGGCAGTATCGTTTCACCGTGAGTGTAGAGGAATCCGAAAGCCCGCTTCAGACGCAACGGATGCAGTTTACCCGCCAACTCTGGACCTGGCTTGCACTCTCCACGCTGTTGCTGTTGCTGACCCTGCTCGCGTTGATGCGCTGGGCGATCCGCCCGTTGACCGCGCTGACCACCGAACTGGACGACGTTCGTAACGGCACCAAGCAACAACTATCGACCCGCGTGCCAGCCGAAATTCTGCCGTTGACGCAGGGCTTGAATACCCTGCTCGCGCACCAGCATCAGCAGCAATCGCGTTTTCGCGACGCGCTGGCCGATCTCGCTCACAGCCTGAAAACGCCGCTCACCGTCGTGCAGGGCTCATTGCGCGAGCATCCCAATCCGCTCGCGGCAGAGCAGATCGAGCGCATGCAACAGATCATCGGTTACCAACTGCAGCGCGCCGCGACGATGGGCGGCAAGGCACTACAGAGCCCGCGCCCGGTACGTCCGGTCGTGGAACGGCTGGTTGGTGCCTTGACGAAGGTCTATCACGAAAAACAAATCCAGTTCGACATCGAACTGCCCGCGAGTTTCACGCTCGCGATGGAGGAAGACGACCTGCTTGAGCTGCTCGGCAACCTGCTCGACAACGCCGCGAAGTACGGACGTCACCGAGTCTGGGTGGGGGGCGACGGGCAACGGCCCGACGCGCTTTGCATCGATGATGACGGCCCGGGATTTCCCGCGGCCGCGCAACGCTTGCTGGAACGCGGCGCGCGCGCTGATTCCCGCCAATCAGGCCAGGGCATCGGCCTTGCGGTGGCACTCGATATCGTGCGTGCGTATGGCGCGGAGCTGCATCTGACCAATAGCCCCCTGGGCGGTGCGCGGGTCATCGTCGAGCAGCGCGCAACACACTGACGAACGCCCGCGCGCGGCGCTAGCCGAGTCGCCTCGAGACGCGCACCACGTCACGATCGTCCGGATGCGGCGCGTGTGAGAATCCGAGCCGCTCCGAGAGACGCAGCATCCCGCGGTTGCGGGCAAGCACCTCACCGTCGAGCACCCGCAGGCCGCGCCCGCGCGCGGTCTTCATCAGCACCTCCATCAGCCGCGTGCCGATGCCCCGCCCCTGCCAGGCGTCCGCGACGACGATCGCAAACTCGGCGCTTTCGCCATCGGGCTGGATGAAATAGCGCGCGACACCGAGCATATGCGACTTGTGCTCGACGTCAGCCAACGCGACAAACGCCATCTCGCGGTCGTAGTCGATTTGGGTAAAACGCACCAGCATGTCCGGCGTCAGTTCGGTTAAGGCCTGCATGAAGCGCATGAACCGCGCCTCATCCGACAAATCGCGCACGAATCCCTGCTCCATCGGCGCGTCCTCGGGCCGAATCGGCCGAATCATGACCTCGACGCCATCGCCGAGCATCAGGGTCTGGGTCAGATGCGATGGGTAGGGATGGATCGCCATGTGAGCGTACGGTTCGAGGCCGTGCGGCGGGGATCGGACCTCGATGTGGGCGTCCACCGCAAGCACGCCGCGTTCATCCGCCAGCAGGGGGTTGATGTCGAGTGCCTCGATTTCGGGTAGCTCACAGGCCATCTCCGATACGCGCAACAACACCTGTTCGAGCTGCTGCAGCGGCACCGGCGGCAGATTGCGGAAGCCGCCCAGCAAACGCGACACTCGGGTTCGTCGAATCAAGCGCTCAGCCAGCACGCTGTTCAGCGGCGGCAGCGCCAGCGCCCGGTCCTGTAGAACTTCCACCGTCAGGCCACCGGCTCCAAATGCGATCACGGGTCCGAATACCGGGTCGCGCGTGACGCCGACGAACAGCTCGCGCAAGTTGAGTCCAGTGTGCATATGCTCGACCGTCACGCCTTCGATCGCCAGGTCCGGACGCGCGGCGTGGACCCGGTCGAGTAGTTCCTGGGTCTGCTGCATCACTGTCTGCGCGCTGCTGACATTGAGGCGGACGCCGCCGACGTCGGTCTTGTGCGCCAGCCGTGGGGCGCAAATCTTGAGCGCGACCGGGAATCCGAGCGTCTCGGCGGCCAGCATCGCCTCGTTGGGCGTGCGCGCGAGTATCGTCGGGTTGGTCGGAATGCGAAACGCAGCCAGTATCGCTTTCGATTCGCGGGTGGTGAGTTGATTGCGACCACTGACGCGCGCCGCGTCGATGATCAAACGCGCGCCGACGACATCGGCGGGCTCGTCGAGATTCAACGACCCCGGAGTCTGCATCAACATCGCCTGATTGCGGCGGTGCTGCACCACGTAGCCCAGCGCCTCCACCGCGGCCTCCGGCGCCTTGAAATGCGGCATGCCGGCGTTATCGAACCGCAGCCGCGCGGCTTCGACCAGGCGATCGCCCATCCAGCAAGCCAGCAAATACTTGTCGGTTTCCCGAGTCGCCTCGATCACCGCCTGGGCACATTTTTCCGGATCGGTCATCGCCTGCGGCGTCAACATCACCAGCACCGTATCGACCCCGAGATCGCTCAGCGCGATGCGCAACGCGTCGCGGTAACGCTCCGGTGTCGCGTCGCCGAGCAGATCAACCGGATTGCCATGCGACCAATGGGCGGGCAAGAGCGCATCGAGCGCTTGCAGGCTCGCGTCGCTCAAGGTCGCGAGCGGCACCCCTTTTTCCTCGGCGCGATCGACCGCCATGACCCCGGGGCCACCGCCATTGGTCACGATCAGCAGACGCTCACCGCGCGGTCGCGGCGCGCGCGCGAGTGTCTGCGCCGAGGCGAACAGCTGTGATACCGTGGTCACGCGAACCACACCGGCGCGCTCCAGGGCGGCGGTGAAGACGTCGTCGTTCGCGATCAAAACCCCGGTGTGCGAGTGCGCCGCCAGCACACCGCGCTCATGGCGCGCCGCCTTTAGCACGGTCACGGGCTTCAGTCGCGCCGCCGCCCGTAAGCCGCTCAGGAATCGACGCGGCTCACGCACACCTTCGATATAGATCAGAATCCCTCGGGTCTGGCCATCGAGTGCCAGATAATCCAGCACATCGCCGAAATCGACATCCGCCACGTCACCCAGCGATACCATCGCCGAAAAGCCGATGCCGCCGGCGTCGGCCCAATCGAGCACCGCGGTGCAGATCGCGCCCGATTGCGACACCAGCGCCAGACTGCCAACCGCGACCTGGTTGCGGCTGAACGTTGCATTCAGTCCAAGCTTCGGGCGCATCACACCGAGACAGTTCGGCCCGACCAGGCGCATGCCGAAACGGCGCGCTTCCTCGACGATCGTCGCCTGCAGGCGCTGGCCCTTGGCACCGGCCTCGCCAAATCCCGCCGAAAGCACGACGACGACCTTGACGCCATGATTACCGCATTGGCGGATGATATCCGGCACGCTCGCCGCCGGTGTCGTCACCAGCGCCAACTCGACCCGCCCGTGCAGCGCGTCGAGATTCGGATAGCAGCGTTGCCCGCGAACCTTTCGGTGTTTCGGATTGATCGGAAACAGGTCGCCGCTGAATTTGGCGCCGAGCAGATTTGCGAACACTGTCGTGCCGACCGACCCGGCGCGCTCGCTCGCGCCGAATACCGCCACGCTGCGCGCATTGAAAAGGCTGTGTAAACTGTGTGAGCCCATGCCGAATCTCCTGCGCAAAGGCGTTCCGTTGCCGGGTATGGTGCAGTGCAATATTAACTCAGATTGACAACTTGCACATGACTACAGCTATTCTGACTCATCCCGACTGCCTGCTACATAACAATGGTCCGCATCATCCCGAATGCGCCGAGCGATTAACCGTGCTGTTCGATCACCTCGTGGCACAACAGCTCGACCCCTGGTTTCAGCATGTCGACGCGCCGTTGGCGACCCGGGAGGATCTCTTGCTCGCGCACAGCCCGGAATACATCGACATGATTCACGCGTTGGCGCCCGAGGAAGGTCTAACCTGGATCGCTGGCGACACCGCGATGAATCCGTATTCCCTCAACGCCAGCCTGCGCTCGGTCGGTGCCGCATTGCAAGCGGTGGAACTGGTCATCGGCGGCCGCGCGATGAACGCGTTTTGCGCGACTCGCCCGCCGGGGCACCACGCGGGTCCGGACAGCGGTTGCGGTTTCTGCATATTCAACAATGTGGCGATCGCCGCGAAGGCAGCGCTGGAACGCCACGGCCTGCAACGGGTGGCAATCATCGACTTCGACGTGCATCACGGCGATGGCACCGAGGACGTGATCCAGGACGACCCACGGATTCTGTTCTGCTCCAGCTTCCAGTATCCGTACTATCCCAATCGCGGCGCGGATACCCAAAGCGATCACATCATCAACGTTCCGCTGCCGAGCGGCACCACCGGCGCGACCTGGCGACCCGCCGTGGCCAAGGCCTGGTTCGACCGCCTCGACGCCTTCGCGCCGGAACTGATCCTCATTTCGGCCGGCTTCGACGGTCACCGTGAAGACGACATGGCGCACTTTGGCCTGGACGAGTCCGACTACGCCTGGATTACACAAGCACTGCTCGAGATCGCGCAGCGTCACGCCCGCGGGCGCATGGTGTCGGTTCTGGAAGGCGGTTACCACCCGCAGGCCGAGGCGCGCAGCATCGCGGCACACCTGCGGGTCATGTCCGGACTGTAGGATTGTGTCGGCTCACCGCGCCGCCGCGATCGGTCGCGCGGTCAGACGCGGTCGCTGGCTTCCAGCAATTCGTGGTAACGCCCACTGACGGCGGGGTCGAGTTGTTCCCAACGGAAACGCCAATGCCAGTTGTCGGTCGCGGTGGCCGGCGTGTTCATCCGGTTGCCCGCGCCGAGTGCAAGGATGTCCTGCATCGTTAGAATCACGAGCCCGGCGTCGGATCCGAGCAACGTTTCAATCATGCCGTCGAGGATCGAATCGTTGGCTTCGACGCCGAGCACGGAGCGAATGTAGCTCCGCGCGCTTTCGGGCAAGGCGGCGAACCACGCGAGCACGGTGTCGTTGTCGTGAGTTCCGGCGTAGGCGACCGACTCACTGGTGTAAAAGGCCGGCAGGTGGGGGTTGTCGTGACTACCGTCAAACGCGAACTGCAAGACCTTCATCCCCGGAATATGGTACTTCTCGCGCAGTTGATGCACCTCGGCGGTGATATAGCCAAGATCCTCGGCGACTAGCGGCAGACCGCCGAGCTTGGCGCGCAGCTGCTCAAGCAGCGCATCGCCCGGGGCTTCCACCCAGACACCTCCAGCGGCTGTTTCGGCACCAGCCGGTATCCGCCAATACGCTTGCAGCGCCCGGAAATGGTCGATGCGCAATAGATCGAACAGCGCCATCTGGCGCTTCACGCGATCGATCCACCACGAAAAGCCGTCTTCCTCCAGCGCTTGCCATTGATAGACCGGGTTGCCCCATAGCTGGCCGGTATCGGAGAACAGGTCTGGCGGCACACCGGCCACGGCGGTCGGCTGCCCGTCGGCGTCGACGGTGAAGTATTCCCGGTTGGCCCACACGTCCGCGCTATCGTGCGAGACGTAGAGCGGCATATCGCCAAACAGGCTGATATTGCGTGCGTTGGCGTAACGCTTGAGCGCCTGCCACTGGCGCTCGAACAAATACTGCTCGATGACGATCGCGCGGTAGTAGTCGGTGCAGGCATTCAACACCTCCCGCACCGGTTTACGCTCGCGGTGACGCAGCGCCGCGGGCCACTCCCACCACGGTCGCTGTTGCTGGTGCTGGCGCAAGGTCATGAACTGCGCGTAGTCCTGCAACCAGTCCTGATTAGTTTGCAGAAATTCGTTCGCGCCGGGTAACGCTTGAAACGAGTGCCGCCGCCCGCTTGCCTCCAGGGCCGCCACCAGCTGCTCGCGCCGGTATTCGGATTGGCCGCGAAACAACTCGGTCAACCAGCTATTGGCGAGACCCACGTCTTCACTCAATGCCTCAAGGGTAATCAGATCGGGATTGCCGGCGAAGACCGACAGGCTCAGATAGGGCGAACGATCGCCATGGGTTGGGCCTAGCGGGAGCACTTGCCAGACGGAGAAACCCGCGTCCTGCATCCAATCGACAAAGCGCCGCGCGTTGCGGTCGAAGCGACCCCATGCGCCCTCGCCGGGCAGCGAAGTGACGTGCAGCAATACGCCGGCACGGCGCTGTTCCTGAAAATTGTACACTCAGGTTTTTCCTAGCGTTTGCGGCTATCCGCGACGTGGGTGCGGTAGCCGGTTGGTTGACCAATGCCTGTTCGCGAATCGGCGCGCCCCCGGCGCGCATGCGCACGTCCGTCACCCGGCACCGCGACGCATTACACCGCCCGATTCGACCGACGCGGTGTGATCGCCGGCACTCAATGGTATATCGAGCGCGGCGGGCGCGGGGCAGCCGATCAGACGATATAGATTACGCAGATTCTGCCGGTAGAGCCGATCGAAATCCTTGACGGACTGCGCCGGATTATAATCCCCGAACCACCAGAACCAGTCGGAACCTTCACAAACCGCGAGTTGTTCGAGCAGTTCGCGATCATCGCGCGCAGCTGGATGAGCCGCCCAGTGGGCATCGACCGCTTGTTTGGCCTCGCACAGTAGATCCCAAGCCCGGTTTTTGTACTGATCCCCCATCCAGGTCGCGAAGTTACCGTAAACCCAGCTGCCTGATACCAATCCCGGCAGCGGCCGAACGACCAGTTTGGCTCGTGGCAACGCATCAAAGGTGGTCAGGTTGATCAGCGGATCCGCGCCGAGCCGACGATACAGGGCGTCGAGGAAGTAATAGCCGTTCGCGGGATAGTATTCCCACGCGTTTTCGCCGTCGAGGATGATCGACACGGTACGTCGGTCGGGCTCGGAACAGGCCACGCGAATATTGTGGATGTGATTGATAAGATCGCCGACCGCGTCCTCGGCGTGCCAATTCGAGTAGGTAAAACCGATCAGATCCGATAATCCATCGTCGCGAAAGAACAGCAGCGAATCACAGTCATCGATTTGGTAGGCGACGTGGCGACACGGGTCCAGCGTACCGTGCGGGGTCTCGTGCGCGTGGCGTTGCAGCGAGTGCCGCAACACGCTGTCACCCGTTGCCAGCCACTTGAAGCCGTACTCGTCGAGTAATCGCACCACGGGCGCGGAGACCCCACCCTCGGATGGCCAAATCCCCGTCGGTTTGCGCCCGAAACACCGCTCGAAGACCCGCAATCCCTCGTCGAGATGCCATCGGGCGCGCACTTCGCCATCGGGGTAGCCGATGCTCTCTGGCAACGCCGCGTCCGGCAGCGCCTCGCGCATGCTCTTGAAATCAAGCAGCAGAGGCAGCATCGGGTGCGCGTAGGGCGACATCGCCAGCTCCACGCGGCCGGCTTCCGCCAGCGCGCGATAGCGCGGCACGACGGTTGTGAGCTGGCGTCCGATCACCGCCAACAATGCCCGTCGATCGTCCGGTGTGAAGTCACGCCGTTGCTCCGTTAACCGTTTGACCTGCGGATCGGACAATCGCACCGTTTCACCCATCCACGCGAGGTGATACCAGACCACGAGGTCGGTGAAGAACTGCTTGTGGAGGTACTCGACCAAGGTCGAAGCGGCGAACTGGCGGGCGATACCGACGAGCGTCTCGAACGCAGGAAACCGAGCGATCAATCGCTGCTCGTTGGCTTTGGTGCACGCTTCAAGCAGGCGTAGTCGAGCGTCGCGGCTGGATTCGAAGTCCAGGTCCGAAATCAGCGCGTTGAGCAGAAAGTCGTCGATCCGGGTCCCGCTCGTGAGGTTGGCGTCGATCTGCCGCGCGTAGTCCTCGAGCTGCTCCAGCAGAATCGGCGCGAAGTTGACCACCGCCCGCGCACCCGGGTGGGTTTCCAGGTGCGCGGCCATGTCGACGTAGTCCTTGGTCGCGTGCAGATAGGTCCACGGCAACTGGTATTCGCGACGCGCGAGGTCGCGATATTCCGGCTGATGCATGTGCCACATTAGTACGACATTGATGCGCGGCTCCGCCGCCAACTTAGAGGACACGATGTAGCTCCTGTCCCAGCATCTCGGGCGTCACCAACACGACGCCATTGCGCGTGACGTGGAAGCGTTTGCGATCCTCGATCAAGTCGACGCCGATTTGGGTGCCGGCCGGAATACGACAACCCCGATCGATCACCGCTTTCTGGATCGTACAGTTGGGCTCGACAAGCACGTCCGGCAACAGCACCGATTGTTCGACCCGGCTGCGTTCCTGCACGCGGACGTTCGAGAACAGTAACGAGTGCCGAACCACCGCGCCCGAGACGATGCAGCCGCCGGAGACCATCGAGTCCACCGCGTGACCGCGTCGATCGTCATCGTCGAACACGAATTTCGCCGGCGGCGCCTGCGTCTGATAGGTCCAGATCGGCCAGTCGCTGTCATAAAGATTGAGTTCCGGCTCGACCCCGATCAGCTCGAGATTCGCCTCCCAGAACGAATCGACGGTGCCAACGTCGCGCCAATAGCTCTGCTTGCCGGTGCGCGGATCGATCGAGGAATAGGCGTAGGTGCGGTAGTTGCGCACCGCGTTGGGGATGATGTTCTTGCCGAAGTCGTGTTCCGAGAAGGGATCCTGATGATCCTTGATCACCTGCTCATAGAGAAAATCGGCCGAAAAAACATAAAACCCCATCGACACCAGCGCGGTATCGGGGCGACCGGGAATCGCCTCCGGATTCTCGGGTTTCTCCTTGAAGTCGAGGATCCGGAACTCCTGATCGACACTCATGACGCCGAACGATTTCGCGGTTCCGAGCGGACTCTCGAAACAGCCAACCGTGAGATCCGCTTGCTTCTCGACGTGCGCCGCGAGCATGGGCCCATAGTCCATTTTGTAGATATGGTCCCCGGCCAGCACCAGCACATACTGCGGCTGGTACTGACGAATGATGTCGAGATTCTGAAAGATCGCGTCGGCAGTACCGGAGTACCACGCGTTCTGGATGCGCTGTTGCGCCGGCATCAGCTCGATGTACTCGCCAAACTCGCCCCGCAGAAAACTCCAGCCGTTCTGGATGTGCTTGATCAGCGAATGCGCTTTATACTGGGTCAGCACGCCGATGCGTCTAACCCCGGAATTGATGCAGTTCGACAACGGGAAGTCGATGATCCGGAACTTGCCGCCGAAATGCACCGCGGGCTTGGCGCGCCACATGGTTAGATCCTTGAGGCGCGATCCGCGCCCTCCCGCCAGGACCAAAGCCAGCGTTTCCTTGGTGAGACGGCTAACGAAGCGGGGCGTCGGATAATGCAACATACGTTAAGTTCCTGGAGTAACGATTCAAAACGATTGCGCGAGTGCCATTTTTCTTGCATCGAACGGCGTGCATTTTGACCCAATTCGGTGGAAAAATGGACCACGCTCTAACGGGGATAATCCAGCAAGCCTATGAAGCTAGCAAGTCCAAATCTAACCCAAGATCATCACAAGCTGATTAACGGCCATCACCATGATCCGTTTGGTCTGCTCGGCCGCCATCCGATCGAGGGTGGCAGAATCCGCGTGACGGTATTCGCACCACACCTCGAAACGCTGGCGCTGGAAGATCCTGCCGAACTGATGCAGCGCCTGCCGGACTCCGACTTCTTCGCGTGGGAAGGCGCGGGCGACGCGATCCCGCCCCACTACCGGTTGCACGCGCTGACCAAGACCGGCCATCGCTATGGGTTCCACGATCCGTATTCCTTCGCGCCGCAGCTTGCAGAGTTCGACCTGCACCTGTTCAGCCAGGGCAATCATTGGCACGCCTACCGGGTCATGGGCGCTCACGCGATGACGGTGGACGATATCCCCGGCGTGCGTTTCGCGACCTGGGCGCCAAATGCCGCGCGGGTCAGTGTCGTCGGTGATTTCAATCAATGGGATGGGCGCCGCCACCCGATGCGCTCGCGCGGCAGCAGTGGCGTTTGGGAATTATTTATTCCAGAACTCGAATCCGGGGGACCCTACAAGTTCGAGATCCTGAATCGCGACCACGGCACACTGGTCGTCAAGACCGATCCCTACGGACAAGCGTTCGAGTATCGGCCGCGAACGGCGTCGGTAATCGCCGCGCCAAGCACGCACCAATGGCACGACAACGCGTGGCTGGAGCAGCGGCGGCATTTCGATTGGCAACATGCGCCCGTTTCAATCTACGAGGTACACCTCGGATCGTGGCGTCGCGACGAGGAAGGCGAGTTTCTCAACTACCGCGAGCTCGCGGAACGCCTCGGCGCGCACGTCAAGCAACTCGGCTTCACCCATATCGAGCTGCTGCCGATCACCGAGCACCCGCTGGATGCCTCCTGGGGCTACCAGGTGACCGGGTACTACGCGCCGACTTCGCGCTTCGGCACGCCGGACGATTTCCGATACTTCGTCGACCACCTGCACCAATTGGGCATCGGCATCATTCTCGACTGGGTTCCGGCACATTTTCCGAAAGACGAATGGGCGTTGGCCGGGTTTGACGGCACACCGCTCTACGAGCACGCCGACCCGCGCAAGGGCGAGCACCGCGATTGGGGCACGAAAATCTTCAATTTCGGCCGTAACGAGGTGAAGAACTTCCTGATCTCGAGCGCGATCTACTGGATCGAGGAATTCCATCTCGACGGCATCCGAGTCGATGCGGTCGCCTCGATGCTCTATCTGGACTATTCGCGCGACGAGGGCGACTGGCTACCCAATCAGTACGGGGGGCGCGAGAACCTCGAAGCCATCGAGTTCCTGCAGCACGTCAACAGCGTCATCGGCCAGAACCACCACGGCGTGCTGATGATCGCGGAGGAATCGACTGCCTGGCCGATGGTTTCGCGGCCAACCTATCTCGGCGGGCTTGGTTTCTCGATGAAATGGAACATGGGCTGGATGCACGACACGCTCGAGTATTTCTCCAAGGATCCCGTCTACCGCCACTTTCACCACAACAACCTGACCTTCGGGATGTTGTACAACTTCACCGAGAACTTCGTGTTGCCGTTCTCGCATGACGAAGTGGTCCACGGCAAACGCTCGATGCTGTCGAAAATGCCGGGCGACCGTTGGCAACAATTCGCGAACTTGCGCCTGCTGTACACTTATCAGTTCGTCTACCCGGGCAAAAAGCTGGTCTTCATGGGCGCCGAACTGGCCCAGTGGGAAGAATGGCGCGAGGATACCGGCCTCGCCTGGAGTTATTTGATCTACCCTGAGCACCGCGGCGTCATGCGCCTGCTGGAAGACCTCAACCGGCTCTACACCGACACCCCGGCGTTGTACGGCAACGAGTTCAATGGCGACGGATTCGCCTGGATCGATTGTCATGATGCCGCGCAGTCGGTCGTGTCATTCGTACGCTGGCGCGGCGACGATCTGGTGGTGGTGGTACTGAACTTCACCCCGGTGCCACGTCGCGGCTACCGCATCGGCCTACCGCGACCCGGTCGCTATTTCGAGGTCTTCAATTCGGATTCGGCCTACTATGGCGGCAGCAACGTCGGCAACGGGCAGATTCTGGACACCGAGTCGCAAGCGTGGATGAATCAACCCTGCTCAGTGGAACTCACGCTCCCGCCGCTCGGCGCGCTGGTACTGAAACCCGGCACCTGACGTCCGCGCGTCCAGGCGATCGCAATCCGAGGCAAGAAGAAAAATGAAAGTATTATTCGCTGCGAGCGAGGCCTATCCGTATATCAAGACCGGCGGGCTTGCCGACGTCTCCGGAGAGTTGCCTCTCGCCCTTCAGCAGGTCGGGGCCGAGGTCACGCTGGCACTGCCTGCCTATCAATCGGTGCTCGCGCACGTGGACGCGCCTGTCGTCGGCCACTGCGCCACCCTGCAAGGTTACGCGCTGCTGCGTGAGACGCAGATGCGCCCGGAGGGTCCGCGCCTCTGGCTGATCGACCATCCGCTGTTCTCGCAACGTCCCGGTAATCCTTACCTCGATCCACATGGCAACGACTGGCCCGACAACGGGATCCGTTTTGGCCTGTTCAATCAGGTCTTGACCGAGCTCGCGCTGGGCCGCGCCGGCACCCATGAGACATTCGACCTCGTCCACTGCCACGACTGGCAGACCGGACTGGTCCCGGCGTTGATTTCGCAATTCGCCGATGCGCCGCGAACCGTGTTCACGATTCACAACCTCGCGTACCAGGGCATGTTTTCGCGCGCCCTGTTTGATCTGCTCGGCCTGACCGAGTCGCTGTGGTCACCATCAAGCCTGGAATTCTACGGTTCGCTGTCGTTCATCAAGGGCGGCATCGCGTTCGCGCACAAGATCACCACGGTTAGCCCAACCTATGCCCGCGAGATCCAGACCGCGGCGTTCGCCTACGGCCTCGAGGGCTTGCTGCAACATCGCTCGGCGGATCTCTCGGGGATCCTGAACGGCATCGATACTCGCACCTGGAACCCGCGCACCGATCCGCATATTCCGAGTCACTATGATGCGCTGACGCTGGACGGCAAGGCCGCGAACAAGGCCGCGTTACAGCAGCGGATGGGCCTGCCGCTCGACCCGCACGCCTTCGTGCTCGGCCACATCGGGCGCATGGTCGAACAGAAAGGTATCGATCTGATACTCGCCGCCCTGCCCGCGTTGCAACGACTGCACATCCAGATCGTCATCGTCGGCGCCGGCGCCGGGCATTTCGAGGACGCCTGGCGGCGCGTCGCCGCCCATTCGCCGCACCAGATCGCGGTCCACGTGGGCTACGACGAGGCGCTGGCGCACTTGGTCGAAGCCGGCGCCGACGCCTTCCTGATGCCGTCGCGCTTCGAGCCTTGCGGTCTTAATCAGATGTATAGCCAGGTCTACGGCACGCCCCCCATCGTCAATCCAACCGGCGGACTCGCCGACAGCGTCGTCCACGCGAACACCGAAACCCTCAAGAACACGGGCGCGACCGGCGTTTTCATGCCTAGCGCCGACGCGATCGGACTCATCGCCGCCGTGGACGACGCCTATAACTTCTATCGTCAGCCTGAACAGTGGCGTTCATTGATGATCAATGGCATGTGCCGCGATTTTTCATGGACCCACAGCGCACGCGACTACCTCGCGTTGTATCACACCCTGCTCGACGACTGACAACCCCCTGCATGCCGCGCCTAGACCTCCGTGCCGCGAACGTCTGGCTGCTGCTCGCGGTGATGCTATGTGCGCTCGCGGTGCAGGCGCTACGGCTTGACGAGGCGTTGCGCTTCGACCGCGAACTCGTTAATCAGGGCCATCTCTGGTTGCTGCTGACCGGCAACTTCGCGCACCTCGGCTGGAGTCACCTTTGGCTCAATCTGGCCGGTCTCGGCCTGATCGGCCTGGTTTTTAGCGACAGCTATCGCTGGTGGCAATGGCTTACGGTCGGTTTGCTCAGCAGCCTCGCGGTGACAACCGGACTGTGGTACTTCGACCCGGAATGGCGCTGGTATGTCGGACTCTCCGGTGCGCTGCACGGGCTGTTCGTCGCCGGCGCAATCCAGCTGCTCCGCGCCGAACGCAATTTTGCGCTCGTCCTGCTCGTCGGAATCGCGATCAAGCTCGTTTACGAACAAGTCGTCGGCCCTAGCCCCGGGACCGCCGAACTTGCCGGCGGTCCGGTCGTCGTCGACGCCCATTTATTCGGCGCGCTAGGCGGCGCGCTCGCCGCCGTGATGCTACTTTTATACCGTCAGGTATCGACGAAGCGCTGAGTCGGCCACGCGATGACGAAGCACATCGAGCGTTAGCCGATCAGGCGGTAGTCGCAACACGCCAACAGTGCCTCGCACGCTACTCATGTTCTCGACACAAGCTCCCCCGGCCGAAGGGTCATTACATCACATGCGCCAGCGGTCGTTTAACGCGCCGCGCGCTCAGCTTGTCTCCGCCTCCATCCTGATCGCGCCGCACGGACATTCCGCGGCGCACAGACCGCAGCCTTTGCAGTAGTCGTAGTTAAACTGGAAGCGTTTGCCGGGGCCGAGTTTGATCACGGCGTTGTCGGGGCAGACGCCGTAGCAGGTGTCGCATTCGAAGCAGTTGCCGCAGGACATGCAACGGCGGGCTTCGTAGAGGGCGTTGGTTTCGTCGAGGCCGCCAAGAACTTCGTCGAAGGTCGACTGGCGGCGGATGACATCGAGCATCGGCCGGACGGTCTTCGGCGCGTCGGCGTAGTACCAGGAGTTGAGGCGTTCGAAGATGGCGAGTTCGTGCTTCGGCGGGGGTTGATAGCGCTCGCCGCGCAGCCAGGCGTCGATCGCGCGCGCGGCCTTCTTGCCATGGCCGACCGCGACGGTCACGGTACGGTCACCCGGGACCATGTCGCCGCCTGCGAACACGCCGGGGTGGTCGGTCATCATGTCGGCGCCGACCTGGACCACGCCCCGCTCGACGCGCAGATCCTTCAGGTTGTCGAGCAGCGCGAGGTCGACGTCCTGCCCGAGCGCGAGCACCACGGAATCGGCCTGCATCTCCTCGTATTCGCCGGTCGGCTGCGGGAAGCCGTTTTCGTCGAGCGCCATCTTCTCGACGGTGATGGTCTCGTTGTCGGCCTCCTTGATCGTGGTGAGCCACTTGAGCTTGACGCCTTCGTCCAACGCCTCCTGCACCTCATGCGCGTGGGCAGGCATTTTTTCGCGCGTGCGGCGGTAGACGATGATGGACTCTTCCGCGCCGAGGCGCTTGGCGGTGCGCGCGACGTCGATCGCGGTGTTGCCGCCACCGTAAACGACCACGCGCCGGCCGAGCAGCGGCTTATCTTCGCTCTCCATGCCGTGCAGCACGGCGACCGCATCGGTGATCTTGCGCGCGTCGCCTGCGGGGATGTACGCGCGCTTGCCGATGTGCGCGCCGACGCCGAGGAAACAGGCGTCAAAGCCTTCCGACTGCATCGTCTCCTGCACATCCGCGACGCGCGCGTCGAGCCGCAACTCCACGCCCATCTCGACGATGCGCTGGATTTCCGCATCCAGCACGTTACGCGGCAGTCGGTACTGCGGGATGCCGTAGCGCATCATGCCGCCCGCGGCCGATTCGGCCTCGAACAGCGTCACGGCATGCCCGAAGCGTCTCAGGTGGTAAGCGGCGGAGAGTCCCGCCGGGCCGGAACCCACGACCATCACCCGCTTGCCGGTGGTCGCACCCGCCTCCACACGCCAGCCGCGTTTCAGCGCCTCGTCACCGAGGAATCGTTCGACCGAGTTGATGCCGACGGATTCGTCCAGCCGCCCGCGATTGCAGGCGCCCTCGCAGGGGTGGTAGCACACCCGCCCCATGATCGCCGGCAACGGGTTGTCCTGCGTGAGCTGACGCCACGCGGCCTCGTAATGCCCTTCCTCGGCGTGAAACAGCCACTGCTGGATGTTCTCGCCGGCCGAGCAGGTGGCGTTGCACGGCGGCAGGCGGTCGACGTAAATCGGACGTTCGGTGCGCCACGAGCCCGTATGGTTGGCGAGGCTGGAGCCGACGTCGAGGGTGATCGCGAAGGGTTTTTTCATGTTTCAACCTTTGGATTTCGCCACGAAGGACACGAGGTCTTCGGAGGTTGGAGTGACGAAGGAAGCCCAACACGCGGCGTAACTCGGCGCGCCGCCCGTTCGGGTTCGTGCCTCACCCCAACCTACGAAATCGCGATGGGATGGCTTCATTCGGGGACCGCCAGCAGCCCGAACCGCCGGATGTTCTTGTCCGCGATCCCCTGCAAGTGCGCGATCACGTCCACGCGCAACGTCGGACGAAACAGGTGGGCGAAGCGCTTTTGCAGCTTGAGGTATTCCTCGACCGGGACTTTGTGGCGGATGCTGCGCCGATCGGTGATCTCGCCGTGTTCGGCCTCGAACACCGGGAACAGACCGGATTCGATCGCGAGCCGCGACAGCTTCACCGTGTCGTGCGGTGCAGCGCCCCAGCCCAGCGGGCATGGCACCAGGATGTGGATGTAGCGCGCACCACGGATCGACATGGCCTTCGTCACCTTGTTTTCGAGATCGCGGACATCGGCGACCGACGCAGTGGCGACGTAGGGAATCTCGTGCGCCATTGCGATCAGCGGCACGTTCTTGCCCTGACCGAAGACGTTGCCCGGCTCCTTGCCGACGGCCATCGTCGTCGCGGTGCGCGCAGCGGGCGGCGTCGCGCTGGAGCGCTGCACGCCGGTGTTCATGTAGGCCTCGTTGTCGTAGCAGATGTAGAGCACGTCGTCGTTGCGCTCAAACATCCCGGACAGACAGCCGAAGCCGATGTCGGTCGTGCCGCCGTCGCCGCCCTGCGCGACCACGCGCGTGGCCTTGTTGCCCTTGACCTTGAGCGCGGCGGCCACACCGCTTGCCACCGCTGGAGCGTTGCCGAACAGCGAGTGAATCCACGGGATCTGCCACGAGGTTTGCGGGTACGGCGTCGAAAACACCTCTAGGCAGCCAGTCGCGTTCGCGGCGATCAACTGGTTGTTC
Source organism: Thiotrichales bacterium (assembly GCA_050329935.1). Taxonomy (GTDB): domain Bacteria; phylum Pseudomonadota; class Gammaproteobacteria; order UWMA-0217; family UWMA-0217; genus CAYSFW01. Next base: position 33,507 of record JBHJOI010000023.1, read on the forward strand.
GTCGCCCGCATCGCGGCGTCGATCGCGTAACGCGCGCCGAGCGCCTCGCCGCAACCCTGGCAGGCGCGGTGGCCCGAGTTCAGCGAGTTGGTGCGCTCCATGGTCGATTGCACGGAGCGCTCCGTTTCGGAGAGCAGGCGATTGCCGACCGTGAACGTGCCGGTCTGGTAGAACTTGACGTGTGAGGTTCTCATGGACGTTATCCGATGTGGTCCGCGACGACGCCCAGGTCGCGCAGGATGTTCTCGGCAATCGGGCCGGAACGGCGTTTGGACTCGAGCCGCTCGATTTCGCGGTGCACGACCTTTTCATTCAGATCAAGGAAGGTTACTCGTTGCAGTGCGTCGCGATGCGCCTTGCGCAACATGTCGCGCAGCGAGGCCCGGGTAATAGCGCGGCCGCCGAGGCCCGCGATAACGGTGTAACCCTCCAGGTGCTGGCCGGTCATCGCCATGCGCACGTTGGTGGCGACGATGCCGCCTATTCCCACCGCGATCGACTTCTCCAGCACCACGAAGCGCTTCGCGCCCGTCAACGCCTCGCGCAAGGCCCTCATCGGGAACGGCCGGAACGAGCAGATGGCGATCGAGCCGATGCGCAAGCCGTCGTCGCGCAGCTCGTCGATCACATCCTTGATCGTGCCGTTGACCGATCCGAGGGCGACGACCAGGGTCTCCGCGTCTTCGGCCTTGTAGCAGTGAATCAACCCACCGGAGACGCGGCCGAACTGCTGCGCGAACTCCTCGGCCAGATCCGGAATCATCCACAACGCCTGCATCTGGCGGTAGTGCGCGAGATAACGCACTTCGGTGAAGGCCTCCGGCCCGACCATCGCGCCGATGGTCACGGGCTCCGCGGGGTCGAGCACCTGACGCGGCTCGAACGGCGGCAGGAAACCATCGACCTGCGCCTGGGTCGGAATGTCAACGCGCTCGTAGGCGTGGGTGAGGATGAATCCATCCATACAGACCATCACCGGCACGGACAGTGCCTCGGCCAGCTTGAAGGCCTGGATATGCAGGTCGACCGCCTCCTGGTTGGTCTCGGCGTAGAGCTGAATCCATCCGGCGTCGCGCATGGACATCGAGTCCTGCTGGTCGTTCCAGATGTTGATCGGCGCGCCGATCGCGCGGTTACCGACGGTCATCACGATCGGCAGACCGAGACCGGAGGCGTTGTAGACCGCTTCGGCCATAAACAGCAAGCCTTGGCTTGCGGTCGCGGTGTAGGCCCGCGCCCCGGTCGCGCTCGCGCCGATGGCGACCGACAGCGCGGCGAACTCGGATTCGACGTTGATGAATTCGCAATTGCCGACCTCGCCCGCCTTCACCATCTCGCCCAGATTTTCGACGATGTGGGTCTGCGGAGTAATCGGGTAGGCGCAGATCACTTCGGGACGGCATAGCGCCACAGCCTCGGCGACAGCGCGTGAGCCTTCGGTTTGTTTCAGCATTGGGCATCTCCGATGGCGTTCGATTGGACCGCGTCGAACGCGGCGCGCGCCGCGGCGATATTGCCGTCGGCGATCTTGCCGGAAAACTTCTGACGGATCGCTGCCTCGACGGATTCGAGCTTGAGGTGACCACTGATTGCGGCGAAACCGCCCAACAGCGCCGCATTTGGCACCGGTCGACCGACGTGCTTCAAGGCGAGTTCGGTCGCCGGCACGGTCACGAGCTTGTCGCCGGGGTGGTCGCGCAAAAATTCATCGAGACCGAGGGCTTCCAGGGTTTTGGTCGAATTGATCAGGATGAAACCGTGATCGGACAGCCCTTCGAACAGGTTGACCTGGTGCAGTAGCGTGGTGTCCTGAATGATCAACGCGTCCGGCTCCATCACCGGCTCGCGGAGCCGGATCTCCTTGTCGTCGAGGCGACAGAACGCCATGACCGGCGCGCCCATCCGCTCCGAACCGAAGCTTGGAAACGCCTGGGAGTATCGTCCCTCAAGAAATGCGGCGATCGATAACAATTCAGCCGCAGTCACGACCCCCTGCCCGCCACGACCGTGAATTCGAATCTGGAACATTGCAACCCCTCAAGTCCGTGTCTTGCGCCTTGGATTCGCGCCAAGCGTAGTCGGTATTCGCGCCGTCGGCCATAGGTTCGTCGATCCTGGCCTCGCGTTCCGATTCCGTTTGCAGGCGGTGCACCGTGTCACGCGATCGGCTTCGCGACGGAAGCCGCCTGTGGCAAATTTGCGACAGCCCGTACCGCGGAATGAATTCTTATACGCCTTAAACTGAAAAACAATGTGATAAATATCCCATTTGTTTTAACTTCTCAGCCTTACTCCGTATCATTTCGCGCGAGACCGTTGTAAATCGGCCTCACTTGACGCCGCGGCAACTCAGGAGCGCGGATACGGTTTTTTCTACATAAGAACGTGGAGCAGCACAATGCGTAAACATAGTCTCGCCGCCGTGATCGCACTATCGGTAACCGGCGCCGCCGGCACTGTGAATGCCATCGAACTCACCGATTTTCTCGACCCGACCAGCACCTATGAGCAAGCGTTCGTCGATGGCCGGTTCTCGTCCAAGTCGGGTAACCAGGAACGCACCAGCTACGACCTTATTCTGCAAGGGGACTACGACTACAACTTCAACTCGCTACCGAAGAACTGGCGCCTGTTGTTTGACGGCCAGGCCAACATGAGTCGTGGCCCCAACAAGGCCGACCCGGACCAGGAAAACTATCTCGCGAATCTGCGTGGCAATATTGACACCTACTTGCCGAATCGCGAACCCGTGTTCTGGTACGCCGCTGGTGAATCCAGCTACCGCGACGATGCCGACGATCTCTTTGTCAAGATCGGTGGTGGCCTGGGTTATGGACGCGTGATCGACGCGACCCCGCTTGCCTATGTACTGCGATTCGAGGAAGAACTCCGCGAGCACGGTGTCATCGCCGGCCCGATATCGGACGCCACTTACCTCGAACTGGCACGGATCGTCGCCCGTCGCGCCGAGTATCGCGGCCGCTACGGCGCCGAGGAGTACCAGGCGCCGTGGATCTCGGACATGGAAAAGGTGCTGGCGACCGCCGGCGTACTCAAAGGCGGCGTGTTGGGCGCGGCCGGTGTAGTACATATGAACCGGGTGCTTGACGAGGAGCGGATCAGCGTGCGCAAGCATGGCTGGGTGGTCCGAGGCGGCCCGAGCGTCGTGGTACAAGACTTCAACGGCGACAGCGGCGACCCCGCGATCGACTTGGAATTCGAGTACGCACGCCCATTTGGTTACCGTTCGCAGTTCATCAACGTCGCCTCGTTGTCGACGATCTGGGGCGACGACACCGATCAGCTCTGGCGTAACCGCATGTCGTACACCTATGAGGTTTCCGACCGCATCGATTGGGAAAACCGCTGGAACCTGGACCATCTCAACGCGGGCGGCGGCGCCAACGACATCACGACCAACGCGTTGTCGACCACGCTACGCTATTACCTGACCAATCGCATCGCGGCCGGCGCGACCATTTCGGCGGTCAAGATCGACGATGACATCAAGGGCAACGGCAACGACGAAACCGACCTTCAGACGTTCTTCGACATTCGATACCGCTTGAAGTAAGCATCTCCCACACGCCGTTCGATCGGTGAAACAAAAAAGGGGCGCCATCTGGCGCCCCTTTTTTACGTTCGGGTTCCACGATTCCGGGTCAGCGTCCCAACCCCGTACTCTCACCGACGCGCAGTGGTGTGCCCACCGAGACCACGGCCTTGCCGATACCGCGCGGATCCGACGCCGCTTCCAGTTTGCCGCTGGCACGATCCCAGATCACGACCTGCATATCGCCATAGCGGTCACGCACCGGTTCAAGCGTATGACCGATTTTGTGCAGCACCGCCTGGTCTTCCGGGATCAGTGCATCCGGCTCGAATTCGATTCGATCCGGCAAATACTGGTGATGCAACCGCGGAAGACTGACCATCGTCGCCGCATCGGCGCCATTGGCGAACGCGAGGGAACTCAACAGCACCATGCTGATGATCCGACTGCCGCCGGGCGTGCCCAGCACGGCGACCCGATCGTTTGCGTCCAGGAAGGTTGGGGTCATGCTCGACAGTGGCCGCTTCCAGGGCTGGATCGCATTGGCCTCGGCGCCGACCAGACCATAGAGATTGGGCGTGCCCGGCTTGACCGAAAAATCGTCCATCTCGTTGTTCAACAGCACACCGGTGCCCGGCGGGACGTAGCCCGAACCAAACGGATAGTTGATCGTCAAGGTCGCGGCCACACGGTTGCCCTCGCCATCGATGATCGAGAAATGCGAGGTGTGCTGCCCGGAGTCTTCCTGCATGAACGTCGCGGCCAGTTCGCTGCTGGGCGTGGTACGGTCCATCCGGATCGACTGGCTCAAGCCGGCGGCGTAGTCCTTGCTCTGCAACATCGCCCGCGGCACGTCCACGAAATCAGCGTCACCCAGGTACTCCGCGCGATCGCGGTAGGCTCGGCGCATGATTTCGGCAAGCAGGTGGACCATCCGCGGATTCTCTAGCTTCGCGAGGTCGTGTTCTTCAAGTTGATTCAGCATTTGCGCCAAGAGCAATCCGCCCGACGACGGCGGCGGCGCGCTGGTGATGCGGATGCCTTTGTATTTGGTAATGATCGGTCGACGCTCCGCGATCCGGTAAGCCTGCAGATCCTTAAGCGACCAGATGCCACCCGCCTCGCGCACCCCGGCGACGAGCTGTTCGGCGATCTCGCCCATGTAGAATCCGTTGCGTCCGTTTTCGGCGAGCGCTCGCAGTGTACGCGCCAGATCGGGTTGTTTGAGCAGATCACCAGAACCGAACGGTTTGCCGTCCTTGAGAAACAGCTTGGCCGCGTCGCCGCCCTCTTGCAGCGCGGCGAGCCGGAATTGTGCCAGTTTCGGAAATATCGGACCGACCGCAAAGCCCTCTTCCGCCAGGTAAATCGCCGGCGCCAGGCTCTCCTGCAACGGTAACCTGCCGAAACGCCGTGCCAGATGATCAAGCGCCTCGGGTATCCCTGGAATCGCGGCCGCCAATGGCCCATCGACCGACCGACCCAGGATCACCTCGCCCTTGTCGTCCAGATACATGTCGCGGCTGGCCTCCAGAGGCGCCCGCTCACGCCCGTCGATCATCACCTCAAATCCATCCTCCGCGCGATGCAGTAGCCAAAAGCCGCCACCACCCAATCCGGATGACTGCGGCTCCACCACGGCCAGCGCCGCACTGACCGCGACGGCGGCATCGAACGCATTGCCACCGCGCCGCAGTATCTCTTCGCCGGCCGCGGTGGCTAGCGGATGCGCGGTTGCGACCGCCGACTGCATCGGTCGCGCGGATAAGGCGTCCGCCTGCGCACCGACGCAGACGTTCACGATCAATAAAAAAGCCCCGAGCAGGGGCTTTTTGAATAGTCCTTGCATGTTACAGACCCCTCTAACTTTTACTCATCAAGTGCTGGTACTTGGCTCGCAGCGCGTCTTTGCTCTCGATATGCCCAGGATCCGTAATGATACACTCGACCGGGCAAACTTCGATGCATTGCGGTTCGTCATAGTGACCCACACATTCGGTGCACTTCGAAGGATCGATTACATACACCTCGTCACCGGGTTCGATCGCGCCATTCGGGCACTCCGGCTCACACACATCGCAATTGATGCATTCATCGGTTATCAACAAGGCCACTGCAACCCCCTTGGTTCAACTGTTCAGCACGCCCGGTTGCTAGGGTGACGCATGATCTCGTCGATCGCCCGCACCACGACCGGGGAAACGAAATGTGCCACGTCGCCACCCATGCGGGCAATCTCCCGCACCACCGTGGAGGATACATAGGCGTACTGCTCGGAGGGTGTCAGGAACAAGGTTTCGATGTCTGGCGCGAGATTGCGGTTCATGCTCGCCATCTGAAACTCGTACTCGAAGTCCGATACCGCGCGCAGCCCTCGCAGTATCGCGCCGGCGCCACAACTACGGGCAAAATCGACCGTGAGCCCCTTGAACTCACGAACCTCGACGTTACCCATCGACTCGACCACTTCGCGCGCCATCGCGACACGCTGTTCGAGATTAAAGCACGGATCCTTGCGTCGGCTTTCGGCGACACCGACGATCACCTGCTCGCTGACACGCGAAGCACGGCGAATCAAATCGGTGTGCCCATGCGTGATGGGGTCGAAGGTTCCAGGATAGACGACGATCATCGAGCAACACTAAACCATGCGCCTCGGACCGACAAGTGCTGCGTCGCACAAGCCACGCAATGATCGCGCTGTCTCGCACACCGCGCTCATGGGTCGGGCCTAACTTGCATGGCGAGGACGCCGCCGCAGAGGATAAAAGCCGCTCGGGGCCGGGTAGACAGGAATCGCCGTGAACACATCCCTGGGGCGCGACGGCCGCGTCCCTGGTGCCACCGACGCGACCGCCTACCCAACCCGGAGCGGCACTGACTGTGAGTCGGGCATTTCACGCTAAGATTGGTCATTCCGAGCGCACGACTGGCTGGCACCCGCGGTCGGAACGGTCATTTCGCGGCCGATGGCCGATAGGCGCCGGAACACGCGCGAAACAACACCACCAACAACGCCAGGTTGCCGCGCACACCGCCGATCTTGGTCGGTACGCCGGACTTCGGATAGCGCCGTGTGGTCGCCATCTCGACGCAGCGGTAACCGAGGCGTGGCGCGCAAGCGGACAAATAGGCTAGCAGCTCGTAGTTCATGAACACATCACGAAAAGGCGCCACCCGCGGATCGAGCAACAACGCGCGACTGTAGCCCCGAAATCCCTGCGTGGTGTCCGTCCAACGAAAGCCGGAGCACCAGCTCAGCACCGGCGCATGGAGGTACCGGATCGCGAGGTCGCGCATCAGCGGGGTGTTCTCCGCGCGGCCGCCCGGCACAAACCGCGACGCTTGAACAAAGTCCACGCCCTGCTCGAGCGCCTCGATGAACCGCGCGATGGCTTGCGGGTCATCCTTGTCATTACCGTCGATCGTGACGATTCCGGCATAACCGTGATCGAGTGCGAACGCGTAGCCACAGCGCAACTGCGCGCTCAAGCGGCCGGGTCCCGTCTTGACCAGCAAGCCCCTGACGCCCGACGCATGCAGGAACGCGGGCTCCAATGAACCATCCGTACTGCCGCCGTCGACGATCATCACGTCGACAAGGCGGTCAATCGCAAGAGCGTGCATCCGTTCGAGTAGACTGCAAATCCGCTCGCCCTCATTGATGACCGGGATCACGACACAATAGCGGTGCAACCTTCCATGCCAGAAGGTCGTCGAAAAGGCGGGTACTTTCCAGCGGTCGCGCGCCGCCCGGTCAGCCAGGTATGGCCCTGTCGGTTCAGCCGGATGCGATGGCAACGTTGCCGCGGGGCCATGTATTGACTTGGCTGGATTTCGATCTTCCGTCACACTTTCACCGTGATTAGAACGACACCGGAAATCACCATCGCGATACCCGCGACCGTCGTCCAGTAAAACTGCTCCCGAAACAGCGTCAACGACACCAGCGCGACCGCCGCGATCGCCCCGGCCGTCAGCACCGGATGCGCGACATTCAACGGCAACCTCGCCAACGCCGCGGCATACAGCAGAAAGGCCGCGCCATAAAGCGTCAGCCCGAGCCAGAAGGGCCAGTTCGCCAGCGCCGCGAGCGGATCGGCAAACGACGGGTACTGCCTAGGCGGCACCATCGCCAGCTTGATCAGAACACTGGCCGACGCATTCGCCGCGATGCCCAGGCCGAGAATTAACCATTTCACGGCAGAGTCGCCTCATTCGTCGATCGATACGCCCGAGCGGCAACCCCTAATGCTTGTTCGATCATGGCCAGTTGCCGCTCGCGCGGTGTCGCCAACATTTCGATGCAGACCAGATGCGTCGGCAGATATGCGCGTAACGCGGCACCCATCGCGGCATGATCGGTTCCGCCATCACCGAGCGGAACCAAATCCGGCTCGCTCGCGTGAACATGCCCAACGCGGTGGCAAAATCGTGGAATCAGCGCCGCGGGATTCTCACCGTTGACCGTCATCGCGCCGCTGTCGAGCTGCAGCTTGATCGCCGGGTGACCGACCGCTTCCACCACGCTCGCGGTTTCCTCGGTGCCCGTCATGAAGTTCGCGCCATACCGCGCAGGATTCGGTTCGAGGCAGACGTAGACGCCCTCCGCCGCGGCGATTTCGCCAAGGTCTCGAAAGAATTGAATCGCGGTGCCGAGCGCTTCGGCATCGTGTAGTCCGCTACGGTCGCGATTCCGGGGCGAGCCAAATACCAGCCGAGTTGCGCCGAGCCGCCCGCCGAGGCGACACACGCCGCCCAGATGGGCGAGCATCTCGGCGCGCACCTCGGCGGACCCAAACAGGTTCAGGCCCTGGGTGCCATACAGCAAGGATTGCATTCCCGTGATCTCGATGCCCTGTCCGGCCCACCACGTCTTGACTCGATCGATCTCATCATCTCGCGCCTGCGCCGGATTCGGAAAATACTTGCTGGGCGCAATGTCGATCGCATCAATCCGATAACGTTTCAGTAGCGCGGCGATCTCATCGTCATTCACCACGTCCCACGCGATGTTGGAGATTGCCAACCTCACACCCCACCTCCCGAGACGCACGGGAGGCCGCGCGGTTCGGATTGCGCATAGGCCCGGATCGCCAGCAGGGATTCGCGACGACTGTAGGGGTAATGTCCGTGACCGCCAAACAACGCTGCGTGTCGACTGCGCATGTCATATCTCGCCGGGTCGGTGCCCAGCGCATTTTCGAACCGCTCGCCAAATCCAGAGTGCGCCACCTCCGCGACACTGATCGGTTCAGCCGTGAGATGCACGCACCGAAGGCCGGCTCGCAGCGCGATTTGGATGTCCTGCCACAGATTGACCATCGGATAGAACTGAAAAACGCCACGGCTATCCACCGCATCGAGATTGTTGCGATTGAGCAAGTCGAAAATGATGTTCTTGCGCAGACCGGGACCTACCAATCCGGGTAGCCTCACGATTAAATGTGTTTCGAAATGGGACTCGACGAAACGTTCAAGCCACCGACGATGCCGACCGTAGGGATGAAGCCCGTCTTCATCGACCACGCTGTGCTCATCCACCGCGAGTGGTTCCTTGAACACATCCACCGTACTGACCAATACGAACACGCGACAGTCGACCTGTCGCAGGTGCCCGATCAGCGTTTCGATATTGTCGGCGTCCCGGCCGGGGTCGCGATTGGCGATCCATTTTTGCGCCGGAGCCGCCGCGCAAACCACGCTATCGAAAGTACTGGCGTCGATCTCACCGATGTTCGTCGAGCGAAAGTGACCATCGAACGATGTTTGTCGTAAAAGCGTGGAACCCACGAAGCCCGTGTGTCCGATCAGTGCGTTTCTAGTGCTCAAGGCGCGCATTGTGTCAGCTCGATTTTATTTTCAAGTAACCGATAAGGCCCCATATGTGCGAAATAAGCGTGTTGCTCGCTATCCGACATACGGCCAAAGTTGGACGGTATGATTGCCGCCCTTAGTCCGGTCAAGGCCCCGTAGCGTGGCGCGAGATTCTCGATCTCGCCGCCAAATATCAGGGTCGTGGTGGGCGTTTCAAGCTGGCACGCGCGCAGGCGTTCGATTTCCGCATCGGTTACGTCACGACTTGCGTCGCGCGCCCTTTCGAGACGTGGATCACCGACATTGGCGAGGTAAACCCCACCGCTCCATACACTGGCCAGCAACGCCAGCAGCAATCCCAGGTTGAATACGCTCGCCTTCCCCTCGGTGACAAGGACCGACTGGGCAAGGTAGACGAATAATCCAGACCACGCCAGCAACGGTAGCGCGAGGTAACGGCTTTCGAGGTACCCCGTCATCAAATAGGGCGCTAGCGCGGCGGACGACGCGAACACAATCCACAGCGCTTTGCGGCGCAACGCGTGATCCAACTGTTTCACCGCCAGCGCCGCTAGCGCCGAGGAGCCCAGCACAAGCGGAAAGCCCATTGCGGACTCCGCCAATAATCGCACCATCGGCGGTAAATGGCTCGCGATCTTCACCAGCCATGAATGCGGA
>JBHJOI010000024.1:0-21949 GCA_050329935.1 Thiotrichales bacterium
TAGTAATCGCGTAGAACGGGCATCCAGCGATGTTCGCGCTGACAGGCTCCCCCGGCCCCGGCGTCATGCTGGCGCCGCTGGATCTTGGCCAGGATTGCAGGCGTTGCATAACGATTGCAATTGATCGTTTCGTTCCAGGCCGGGTCTACATAATCGCGCCAGTCGAAATCATGGGTTCGATGGAAGCGTCCCGCTTCGCAGCTGATATAGGCGGATGGAAATCGGCCGCTCAGGATATCCGGTTGTTCGCCCAGCAGGCGATTCCAGAAGCGCATGCCCTGGAAATTCGCAACCAGGTCCGCGTACGAATATATCCCCGTCACCATCGAGCCGAACAGGCTCAGTTCCGTGATTTCCCCGGCGAGCAAAGTCTCGGAAATCGATTTGCGTTCCAAGTGGTAGCGTTCGAAATATTGGAATCCATCACTGAAGAAGTGCCCCAGTTTATCGGTGCCAAGGCGAACGCCGTCGATCCGAATCGAAGGCGCGAGCGCGCCATAGGTCACGAGCGTGGGCGCCTCGATCAGGCTCAGATCCCGATAGATAGATTGATCCAGCGGCGTGTCGTGACGAAAGTACTGCGGTAGCGCGTTCGCAAAGCGTTCGATCTCGCCAAAGACCAGACCGCCAACCAAGTCCTCGATCGCGCGCAGCAACGCCTCGTTGTCACAGCGCGCGGCGCGCGCGCGCCGTGTCTGGGAGTTGACCAGATCGATGGCGAGATCGAGACGCCGGTTGACCTCGGCGTTCAGCACCTCAGCGGCATCGGGTAACAGCGGTGGATGGCGAGAGAACCTATCGACTTCGGCGCCCAAGGCGGGCGGTGCCAGCAGCGCCAAGCCGAACAGCAACCGGTGCGTCAGCCGACGCGGAATGCGCCGCAGGGCACTAAGTGTGTCATGGATGCAGTTCACGAGGGCGTGAGGGTGTCAATCGGGCCGCAGTCGCTACGCTCGCCGCGCGGTGCGCGGCGACGCAGTCACGCTGATCTCGCGCCATTCACCCGGTGCGAGTCCATCGACGGTCCAGTCGCCGACGCGGTGTCGGATCAAGCGCAGGGTGGGGTGGCCGACGGCAGCGGTCATGCGTCGCACTTGGCGGTTACGTCCCTCGTGTAGCGTGAGGCTCAGCCACCGGGTCGGGATCGCCTTGCGAAACCGAATCGGTGGTTCGCGCGGCCACAAGTCGGGCGGTTCGTGGATCGCGGTCACCGTCGCCGGCAGGGTGGGGCCGTCATTCAGGCAGATGCCTTCGCGCAGTCGCGCGAGTGCGTTTGTGTCGGGCTCGCCCTCGACCTGTACCCAATAGGTTTTGCCGCGCCGATGGCGTGGGTCAGCCAGCCGGTGCTGCAACGCGCCGTCATCGGTCAGCACCAATAAACCTTCGCTATCGCGATCGAGGCGCCCCGCGGGATAGACGCCTCGAATCGGCACCAGATTCGCCAGCGTGGGCCGGTTACCGGCGTCGGTGAATTGGCTCAGGAAACCGAACGGTTTGTTTAGCAGAATGACCCGGCTTGTCATGGCGTGGATCATAACGTTTGTGTGACGAACCGCAAGAACTCGGGCGATTGGGTTTATCGCGGCACGGCATCCGCCTACCATAGCTTCAAGACCGTTGATCACCGCCAGGAGATTGTTCGTGCGACCCACATCGCTGATTGCTGTTTTGATCCTGCTCGCGCTTGGGGCGACCACCGCCTGGGCCGCGGCGCCGCCGGATCCCAAGAACTCGCCGATCGGTATGAATCTGCGCGAAGTGCGCGACTGGTCCGCCGATGTACCCTTCGTGGACGTGTTTCGCGCCGCGCGGACGTTTCGCGAATCCAATCCTGACCTCGAACTGGACGAGCACGGCTGGGTCAAATCGCTGAACGGTGATCAAACCGCGACCACCTATATGCTTTGGGATATCAAGGGCCGCTTTCCGGGCGGGCGCTACGAAGTGACTTACCAGGGCAAGGGGCGTATCCGATATGGTGGCGGGGCGGAACCCGTCAGTCGCGGCGAGGGACGCGACGTGGTCTCGATCAACCCGGCCGAGAATGGTCTCCAACTCGAGATCCTGGCGACCGATCCGGCCGATCCGATTCGCGATATTCGCGTGATCATGCCCGGCGGGATCTGTGCATCGGATCCGTTCGCGCGGGTCGAACGCGAGGGCGAATGCGCCAAAGGCGATTATGTGTCGTTCAAGGATAACCACGCGACCCAGATCTTCAATCCCGACTATCTCAAGTTTCTGCGTCCGTTCAAGGTGCTGCGGTTCATGGACATGATGAACACCAATGCCTCGCCGCTCGAGGCTTGGTCGGACCGCGCGCGGCCGACGGATGCGACTTGGTCGACCCCTCGCGGCGTGCCCGTCGAAATCATGGTCGAACTCGCGAACCGGATGCAGGCCGACGCCTGGTTCACCCTGCCGCACCAGGCCGACGACGCCTATGTGTTCAATTTTGCCGAATACGTGCGCGATCATCTGAAGCCGGAACTCAAGGTCTACGTGGAATATTCCAACGAAGTCTGGAACGGCGCGTTCGAGCAAAACCGTTACGCGCTGGAGATGGGGCAGAAGCTGCGACTCGACCCTGATAAATACACGGCGGCGCAGATGTTCTATTCAAAACGGTCGGTCGAGATCTTCAAAATCTTCGAGAAGGTGTTCGGCGGCGATAGCCGCTTGGTCAAGGTGCTCGCTTCACAGGCCGCCAACGCGTGGTTCGGGGATCTGATACTCGGTTATCAGGACGCGGCAAAACACGCCGACGCGCTTGCGATCGCCCCGTATTTCGGCGGCCATATGGGTGATCCCGGAACCGCCGATCGGGTTGAGCGCCTGTCGGTCGCGGGTCTGTTTGACGAACTCAGGACGAAGTCGTTACCGGAGGCAATCGAATGGATGGAGGCCAATGCCAAGGTCGCGAAAAAACATGGCGTGGACCTGATCGCCTACGAAGGCGGACACCACCTCGCGGGGTTTCACGGCGCGGAAAATCGCAAGAAGCTGAACGATCTGTTCGACGATGCCGACCGCCACCGGCAAATGCGCGGCATGACCTCTCGTTACCTGGACGCCTGGCGTAAGGCCGGCGGCAAGCTTTTTGTGTACTACTCATCGCCCACCAAAATGAGCAAGTGGGGGCGCTGGGGACTCACTGACTCGCTTTACCGCAAGCGCGAAGAGGCACCGAAGTACGACGCGGTACTTGAGTTCATCGAGAACAATCCCAAGTGGTGGTAAGGTCGTTCGCGCATGCTTGGCGCCGGACTCACGCGGCGGTTGCTGGGCTGCTGAAAAGCGCGGCGAGGGGCGCTCCGGCGCGTAAATAAATCGCCTGCCGGCAATCGTTTACCCGGCGTGAAACCCCGCGCTTCGCGCGGCCGCGCCGCGGCGCCAGCGCCCCGAGATAGCCCTGCAACCGCCCGGTTCAGCATCTGTTCATCCGGGATTGGCGTATCATGCCAATATGTCGACAGTTCCCGACGAGGCAAGAGAGATGTTGCGTGTAGCCATGGGCTTGCTGGCAATCGCCTTGGTTTCCGGTTGCGCAAGCAATGTCCCCAAACCGATCGAAACACCAATTGATCCCCCGATTCAGCTCGCCGAGGTTCGGAAGGCACCCGCCACCTATATCGGCAAGCAGGTGCGCTGGGGCGGCAATATCGCGACCGTTACCAATCTAGCCGAGACCACGCGCGTGGAAATCGTTTCGCGGCGGCTGCAATCGAGTGGGCGTCCGAGCCGCTCCGATCACACGGACGGTCGCTTTGTCGTGTTGGTGCCGGAGTTTCTCGACCCTAGTGTTTACGCGAAGGATCGCCAGCTTACCGTGGTCGGGGAAATCGTCGGCACCGAGCCCGGCAAGATTGGGGAGTTCGACTATCAGTATCCGGTCGTCAAGGGCGATACGTTGCACCTGTGGGAGCCGATCCGCGAGGCGGACTGGCGCGACTACCCGCCCTATCCGGGATGGTATAGCCCATGGTACGCACCTTACCGCTACCGCTATGATCCGTTCTATCCGTGGTGGTGGTAACAAATATGAAGTGGCAATGGTTGACCTTGTTGGGCGTGCTATCCACGCTTGGCGCGTGTGCCAGCGGGCCGCGGTTTGCGGTCACCGAGGCCGGGCGGGCAATCACGCCGGACACCCTGATCGCCGCACCTGTCAGCGGGCAAGCCGTGGTTTGGGGTGGGATGATTGTCAACGCGACCAACCTGCGCGACAGCACACGGCTAGAGGTGCTGGGTTATCCGCTGGATAGCGCGCAGCGTCCCGATACCGGCCGAACCGCGCAGGCTCGGTTTCTGGTCGACAAGGCGGGATACCTCGAGACCACGGATTACGGCAACGGGCGCTTGATCACGGTCAGTGGGGTCACCCGCGAGGTCGTCAAGGGCAAGATCGGTGAAGCCGATTACAGCTATCCGCGGGTCGAAGCCGAGCAGGTTCACCTGTGGCCGAAACCCGGCAGCTATGGCGATGTCGGTTCTCGGGTTCATTTCGGCATCGGTGTGATGATCGGCAACTAGCCAGCTCGGGTCGCGAGGTGATGGCGTCTCGCGGCATTGCTCCACGGCGGCGGTTGATCAATTCAGCGTGGCCCTTGCCTCGATGCCAGCCATTCCAGCCAACGTTGCTGGCGGTGTGCGCCGAATCCGGTCTGATTCATCCAGTCCCGCAGAGGCTCGGACTCAACCGGGACGACGCCAAAATCTCGTGGGCGACTCATATCTACCGAGCATTCGATCACGGTGAGTCGGCGTGCCAGTCGAATCGTTTCCGAGTGCGCCTCGATGAGCTCCTGCAAACGTTTGGCGCCGCGGATTTGCATGCGGGCGATCGCGGGGGTATCGCCCAGCAGCGCGTCAATCGAGCCGAAGCGGCGTAGCAGTTTCGCGGCGGTGGCCATTCCCACGCCGGGCACGCCGGGGATATTGTCGATCGCATCCCCAGCCAAGGCCAGGCAGTCGGCGATTTGCTCGGGGCGCACACCGAATCGCTGCTCGATCTGTCGCGGCCCCATGCGGCGGTCTTTCGCGAAATCCCACCAATCATCGGTGTCCGTGACGAGTTGCGTCAGATCCTTGTCGGCCGTGACCAGTGTCACCCGATGCCCCAGATCGCGGGCGTGCACGCTGAGGGCGCCGATCAAGTCGTCCGCTTCGTATCGGTCGCTGCCGTACTCGCGTATGCCCAACAAGCCCAGAAAGGTCCGACATTGTCGGAACTGTCGCTTCAACGATTCGGGCGCGGGCGGCCGGTTGGCCTTGTACGAAGGATAGATCTCATTGCGAAACGAGCTGGCAAGACTTTGATCGAAGGCGAACGCAATCCGCTCGGCGCCTGTGCGCACGAATAACTCGCCGACGAAATCGGTGAATCCGAGCAGGGCGTTGATGGGTTCGCCGTCGCGCCCAAGCAGGTGATCGGGCAACGTGAACCACGCTCGAAACACGTAAATGCTCGCATCGACGAGGTAACACGTCGATGCGGTCGCGGGGTTTATCGTGCCATCGTCGCTCAGGCCGGCGCGCCGTCTGGTTGCAAGCGCGCGACACCGCTGGCGATCGCGGCGGCTTTGACTGCCGGCGCGACCGTCTGTAACAGTCGCGGATCGAGCGGCTTTGGCAAGATGTAGTCGGGACCGAACTCGAGATGGGTCAATCCATACGCATCCAGAACTTGCTGTGGCGCCGGCGAGCGCGCAAGGGCGGCGATCGCATGCACCGCGGCCAGGTGCATTTCAAGGCTGATGCGGCTAGCCCGGGCGTCGAGCGCGCCACGAAATATATACGGAAACCCCAGCACGTTATTGACCTGATTTGGAAAATCGCTCCGTCCGGTGGCCATCAGCAGGTCGTCGCGCGTCGCCATGGCCGCCGCCGGCATGATCTCGGGGTCGGGATTGGACAGTGCGAACACGATTGGACGCGGCGCCATGACGCGCAGTGATTCGGGATTCAACAGGTTCGGGCCGGACACGCCAATGAACACATCGGCGTCGACGCAGGCATCGTGCAGCGTCCGGCGGTCGGTTTTCAACGCGTAGGCTTGCTTGTACTCGTTCAGATCGTCGCGCTCGCTGTGAATGACGCCGCGGCGGTCGACCATGTACAGGTTTTCCCGTTTCGCGCCGAGCGCGAGCAGCAGGTTCATCGACGCGATGCCGGCGGCGCCCGCGCCGAGACAGACGACGCGTATGTCCTCGATGCGCTTGCCTTGTATCTCCAGCGCATTGAGCAGGCCGGCGCCAATGATGATGGCGGTGCCGTGCTGATCGTCGTGAAACACCGGGATGTCGAGCGCCTCGCTCAATCGGCGTTCGATCTCGAAACAGGCCGGGGCGGCGATATCCTCGAGATTGATGCCGCCGAAGGTCGGAGCGATACGGATCACCGTTTCAATGAATTGCTCGTTGGTGTCCGCGTTGACCTCGATATCGAACACATCGACGTCGGCGAAGCGTTTGAACAACACGGCCTTGCCTTCCATGACCGGCTTGCCCGCCAGCGCGCCGACATTGCCGAGACCCAATACCGCCGTGCCGTCGGTGATGACCGCGACAAGATTACCCTTCGAGGTGTAACGGTAGGCGAGCGCTGGGTCGCGATGAATCTCGCGAACCGGCTCCGCGACGCCGGGCGTGTAGGCAAGCGACAGATCGCGCTGGGTGAGCGTGGACTTGGTAACCGCGATAGCGATTTTTCCAGGCGTTGGCTCGGCATGGTAGGCCAACGCGTCGTGTTTGAGGTCGGAGGTCATGATGGTGATTTCGAGTGTGTGGGGTGACCCCCTATTCTAGGACATTTACCGCACGCCGACGATGCGCCGGAGCGTGTTGCCGCGCCTTGGTCCAAGCGCGGTATTCGGCCGCAAAGCATGACGCCCGCTGGGCTCAGCGGGCGTCGATCGACAGGCGCATGCGCTTGGGCGTGCGCCTGAATGCCTGGCAGTGTGCTAGAAGATGACCGCGGACGTCTCAAGCTGCATCGCAGACCGCCGCACCCTGCTCATCGAGGCGCTGCGAACCGGGTTACCCCGGTGATACGCGCCCTTTACGAGCAACTCCGCGTCAAGCTCTCAAGCGCCCGGTTGGCTCTGTGCGTAACGGCGACGGAACTTGTCGACCTGCCCGCCGGTATCGACGGTCTTCTGCTTGCCGGTGTAGAACGGGTGGCATTGTGAGCACACCTCGACGTTCAAGGCCGGCTTGCCGTAGGTCGAGCGCGTTGCAAATACATTCCCGCAGCTGCACGTCACTTGGACCTCGGTGTACTTGGGGTGAATCTCCGGCTTCATTTTTTAAACCTCGAGCTGAACGAAAAAGACCGCGAATATTAGTTCCAAATTCGAGGGTGCGCAAGTGTATGTTTTTGACGTCGCAATGCGCTTCGTGAGTGCCTTAATTAATGCGAAATGTACAACACATTCCTAACTGATTGAGTCTTGGGGAGGTATTCACTTTCTCCACAAAATCTGTGGATAAGTCTGTGGAAGACGGCCCCGAGTGCAGCTCTAGACCGCACCAAATGGACGATTCTGTCGGTTTGATTAAACTTTAGTCATATGCCTAAGGCACTGATTTTTATGTCTTATGGAATAACCCTGGGTGCTCGAATAATAAACGATGTAAGAATATGACAATAATTTGGCGGGTGTGCACGACTCGTTCACGGCGCCGCTTGTCAAGCCCCAATCGCGGGGGTCAGTCGTCATCGCGACGCGCCCACAGTGCGGTGATCCGACCCGAGTCGTCGTATTCTGGCTGCAACGTCATCGGCGAACAGCAGACGTGACAGTCTTCGATAAACATCGGACCAACGGCGGTGAGATCGAGCGTGAGGGTCAGCAGTGAACCGCAATAGGGACACTGAACGTCGAAGTCATCCGTGAGGCGGATTCGTTTCATCGGTCAGGAACCGTTCAATCAGGTTGTTGAGGAATCGTCTGCCGATCGCGGAAGGGCGGATCCAGTCGTCTCCCGTGTCCGGTTCGAGCAGACCATCGTCGGTCGCTTCGGCGAGCAGCGAGGCGTAGTCGTTCCAGGCGAGACCCGTTCGCCGTGGCAGCAGTGTGCGCGGAAAGCCCTCGGTAAGGCGTAGCGTGTTCAGGAAAAATTCGAATCCCAATGCATCGCGCGCGATCGAGCGATCCTCGGCGATGCGGCCGGGCGTGCTGGCGAGGTACTGGCGCGGTTGGCGCAGGCGGGTACGACGCCGGACTACGCCGAGTTCGGGCAGGGTGTACTTACCATGAGCGCCGGCGCCGATCGCCAGGTAGTCGCCAAACTCCCAGTAATTGCGATTGTGGCGACAGTCTTGCCCGGCGATCGCGTAGGCCGAGACTTCGTATTGCCGATAACCACCGCGTTCCAGTAACGCGCTGCCGGCTTCCTGCATCGCCCAGGCGAGGTCGTCGTCGGGCAGGGTGGGCGGGCGTACCGCGAACTCGGTGTTCGGCTCCAGCGTGAGTTGATAGAACGAAAGGTGACTGGGCGCGAGCGCGATCGCCTCGGTCAGGTCGGCGAGACAGGCCTCAAGGTCTTGTCCCGGCAGCGCGAACATCAGATCGAGGTTCAGGTTCGTGAATCCGGCGTGTTGCGCCGTGGCGACCGCTTGCCGCGCCTCGCGGCCATCGTGGATCCGCCCGAGTGCCGTCAGTTTCGCGTCGGCAAAGCTCTGGATGCCGAGCGATAGCCGATTCACTCCGGCGGTGCGGTAGGCGCTGAAACGACCGTGTTCAACCGTGCCCGGATTGGCCTCTAGCGTGATCTCGATGTCGTCGCGCCAGGCGATGCGCGCGCGGATGCCGTCGAGCAGGCGCGCGATCGCTTCGGCGCTGAACAGGCTAGGCGTGCCGCCGCCGATGAAGATGCTGACGAGTGCCCGGTCACGTGCCAGCGCGAGTTCGTCCTCCAGATCCCGCAACAACGCATCGACGTAGGCACGCTCGGGCAGCGGTTGCTCGCGTAGGGCATGGGAGTTGAAGTCGCAGTACGGGCATTTGCGCACGCACCAGGGCATATGTACGTAAAGCGATAGCGGAGGCAGGGCGAGGGTATCCATCGCCCCAAGCGTATCAGTACGCGGGCACTCAGCCGAGTTCCCGCAGTCGTCGCAGCAGGGCGTTTAGAGCCTGCCCGCGATGACTCAGCGCGTTCTTGTGGTTCGGATCGAGTTCGGCGGAGGTCTTGCCAAGTTCCGGCAGCCAGAACAGCGGGTCGTAGCCGAAGCCGCCCGCGCCCCGCGGCGCGCGCAACAGCGTGCCGGCCCAGACGCCTTCGGCGATCACCGGCGCGGGATCTTCCGCATGGCGCAAATAAACGATCACGGCGCGATAGCGGGCGCCGCGTTCGTCATCCGGCACGGCCTCCATCGCTTCGAGCAGGCGCTCGTTGTTAGCGGCGTCGCTGGCGCCTGGTCCGGCGTAGCGTGCGGAATAGATGCCGGGACGGCCATTCAACGCGTCGAGTTCGATACCGGAGTCGTCCGCCAGCGCGGGTAGTCCGGTGTGCAGGCAGGCATTGCGCGCTTTGAGCAACGCATTTTCGACGAACGTCAGCCCGGTTTCCTCGGCTTCTGGCACGTTGAAGGCGGATTGAGCGAACAACTCGAAGCCGAGCGGTTCCAGCACGGCCTTGAGTTCGCGCAGCTTGCCGGGATTGCTGGAGGCAAGCACCACGCGGTGTTCGTGTCTAGGCATCATACAGCGCGAGTTCCTGGGCGGTGATGATTTCGCGGATACCGGTCACGGCGAGGTTCAGCATCTGGTCGAGTTCCTCGCGCCGAAACGGGTGGCCCTCGGCGGTGCCCTGGATCTCGATGATCGAGCCGGTCTCGTTCATGACCACGTTCATGTCGGTTTCGCAGTTCGAGTCCTCCGCGTAATCGAGGTCAAGCACGGGCGTACCCTCGTAGATCCCGACCGAAACCGACGCGACCCGGCCGTGGAGTGGATTGCGGGTGATCAGCTTTTGCTTGAGCATTGTGTCGACGGCGTCGTGCAACGCGACATAGGCACCGCTGATCGCCGCGGTGCGGGTGCCGCCGTCGGCCTGGATTACGTCGCAATCGAGCACGATCTGGCGTTCGCCGAGCGCCTGCAGGTCGACCGCGGCGCGCAGCGCGCGCCCGATAAGGCGCTGGATCTCCATTGTCCGACCGGATTGCTTGCCCTTGGCGGCCTCGCGTTGCGTGCGGGTGCCGGTGGCACGCGGCAACATGCCATATTCCGCGGTGACCCAGCCGCGTCCGGTGTTACGGAGAAAAGGGGGGGTACGATCTTCGACGCTGGCGGTGCAAAGTACCTTGGTGTTACCGAAACTCACCAGCACCGAACCCTCGGCATGAGTGGTGTAGTTGCGGGCAAAACTCACGGCGCGCAGTTCGTCGGGGCGGCGTCCACTCGGTCGCATAGATTGTCATCCGTAGTCAGGTGGCGAAAAGGCGGCCGATTATAGCCGCAGATGGCGAAAACTGTCTTTGCGAAATGGCGCAAGGCGTGTGATTCACGAAAAATGGATTCCCGAATTTTGCTGGGAAATCATGTCACGCCGAGGTCACTTTGGTGAGCGGCGAGGGGCCATCGCACCGATCGTGCCCGGTTGACTAGCCCGGTTGGCCGTCGGCGCGCGGTGCGAGCAGCAGCGGCAGGTAGACGACGAAAAACACGCCAAACGCCAGCATCCACAGCAATCCCGATCCCAATAGCCAGATCGGCGTGAGGTCCGGAAACACAAATGGCGCCAGCACGCGTACGAGGGCGCTGGTAAAGATCATGCCCAGCGCGACCACCATGGGCCGTCCCAACTCAAGCGGTCTTCCCGTATGACCGAGGCTGACCCGAGCCATCATGCCAAGCGCAAGCGCGACGATTCCGCCCACGCTCAACAGGTGCAACGCGGCGCCGGTCAGCCAGGGCTGGAACTGCGCCACGCCATGCAGCGCCAGTCCCAGCACCAGCCACAAGTACCCCAGGTGCAATACCCACAGCAATGGCACCTGCCACAGTTTCGGCGTTTGCCAGCCCAGCCAGCGCCAAGCGTTGAGTGCCGCGGCACTCAGGAGCAGCGCGCCCGACACGATTCTAAGTTCCTCCCAAGCCAGCGACAATCCGGCCACGATCACCGTCACGATCGCGGCCAGATCCAGCCACGCGCGCCGCCGCGCGAGGAAGCCCGCGATCCGACGTTCGGTGAAGAAGGGAATGACGCGCCCACCCATCGCGACCAGCATCCACACCAGCGCGTACACCGCCGCCAGCATCGCCGGGCGGGTAGGGCCGGCGCGCAGATCGAATGTACCGAGCGTAACGAGCACATGGCAGATCAGCAGTACCGCCAACATCGCGATGAACTGATAGTTTTGCCGCTGCCGAGTCTTCACGATCGGACCTGCGATGGCGATCAACACGGTTGCCAGAAACGCGGTATCGGCGAGCGCGCAGACCGCCGCCGGCACCGTGTCAAGCCAGGGCGAGGCGCGACCCGCCAGCCATAACACGGTCATCAGCGCGAGCGGTGTGCCTTGAGGCGTGGGCAATTGGGTCCAGTTGCGGACTGCGGTCAGCAAGAATCCTGCGACAACGGCACCCATCACGCCGAAGATCATCTCGTGCGCGTGCCAATCCAGGCTCGACCCGCGCACCGGACCGGACAGAACACCCAGAAGAGTCGCGAGCCACAAACCCATCATCACGACGGCGTAACCGGCCGCGAGGAGAAAAAAGGGTCGAAACCCCAATGCGAACACGGCGAACCGCGGCGCCCGGTTCGGCTCGGAAGTGGGGGCGGACGTCACCGTCGCCGTGTCGCGTGTAGCCGGCGTTCGTCAGGGCTTAGTGAGGCTCCGACTCGTGGGCATGGGTCGCGACGCACAGGTTGTAGATCCCGTGCGGCGCATACCAATAACCGAGCAACATCAGACCGACCACGACCTGCCAGAACGTCGTGTTCAGATTGGCCGCTTGCGCCAGGGTCAGCACCGAAGCAAACAGCACCGCGTAGCTAGCGTAGGCGGCCAGCATGTAACGTGGCTTCTCTTTAACCTTTGACCAGGCGAAGAACAAGGCGTAGAGCGCACCGGTGCAGATCACCATCGCGGCGCTGAAAAAGACAATGAAAAAATCGGCTAGATCAACGGGCTGGACCATGATCGTTTCTCCTCTCGGGTAGGTGGCAGCTCCGATCATACGGTGCGCGCCGCGCCGGAGTGCTTGACCTGAGTCAAGGGCATTCTCGATCCAAAACCCAGGCCGCGCGGAATGTGTGACAATGGCGCGCCTGAAAGACGATACGGAGCCGCAACGATGATACGCAGCATGACGGGTTTTGCCCGGGTTGAAGACGAGCGCCCCCAGGGACAACTGGCGATAGAGTTGCGCGCGGTCAATCACCGCTACCTCGAGGCGAACCTGCGGGTGCCGGACGAACTCCGCGGCTTCGAAATGTCGTTGCGCGAAGCAATACACAAACACCTCAGCCGCGGCAAGATCGACTGCGCTATTCGCTTCAAACCAACCGCGAGCAACGAGCCGCTGCGGCTCGACGAATCCCGCCTGCACGCCCTGATCGCGACTGTAGAACATGTCGAGGCCGCGCTGAAAAATCCGGCCCGTTTCACCGCGCTTGATCTCATACGTTGGCCCGGCGTGCTGCTTGAGGACAAGCCGGATCAGGAGGCGTTGGGCGAGTTTCTGAACGAACTGACCCTGCGCGCGATCAAGCAACTCATCGCCATGCGCGCGCAAGAAGGGCAGCGCCTCGTCGAAATGATCGAGAGCCGGTTGGTGCAGGTCGCCAACGTCGTCGAACAGGTCCGGCGCCGGCTCCCCGAGGTGCTGCACGCGGTGCGGGAAAAAATGACCGCGCGCTTGAATAATCTGGAACTCGAATCCGATTCCAACCGCCTTGAACAGGAAATCGCGATCATCGCGCAGCGCCTCGACGTCGAGGAGGAACTGGACCGCCTGAGCAGCCACATTGCCGCCGTGCGTGAAGCGATCGGTCGCGACGAACCCGTCGGCCGCCGCCTGGATTTCCTGATGCAGGAAATGAATCGCGAAGCCAACACGCTCGGCTCCAAATCCGCCGATACCCAGACCACCCAAGCGGCCGTCGAACTCAAGGTCGTGATCGAGCAAATGCGCGAGCAGGTGCAGAACATCGAATAGGCGCGACCGCCGGACGGTCTCGCCGGCGTCCAGTTCAGCGGATCGCCGACGGCGGCATCTCGGGCAGGCGAGAACCCCGAGTGCGACGCGGTGTATCTGGCGCGTGGGTATCGAGGAATCCAGAATCATCTAAACCCTTACCGATTCACCCGGGCACCCGGTGGGCGGCGGGGGGCCAAACCCGATTCGACGGATGCCGCATGCTTGAACCCGATCGACCTGGAACTCGAAGCCTGCCGAGGTGAACTCGCCGCTGTCCTGGAACAGCAGGCGGCGACCAGTGAAATTCTACGCGTCATCAGCCGGACGCAGGCGACCGCGCAACCGGTGTTCGAGACGATCGCCGCTGCCGCGTTGCGGTTGTGCGGCGCTACCTCGGCCAATGTCTTCACCTTCGATGGAACCCTGCTCCACGCCGCCGCCATCAATATGATCAGCGCGGAAGGCGCGCGGGCCGTGAGCGAGATTTTCCCGCGCCCTCCGGATCGCGGCACCGCGGCGAGCCGTGCCGTACTGGAACGACGCGTGGTCGTCGTTCAGGATGTCTTGGACGATCCCGACTACGTATTTCAGGGCGGCGCGCACTGGGGCTTTCGCAGCGTGCTCGGCGTACCGTTGATGCGCGAAGGTTGTCCGATCGGCGCGATCGCGGTGGGCCGCTCCGAAGCCGGACCGTTCCCGGCGCCGCAAATCGCCTTGTTGCGTATCTTCGCCGACCAGGCTGTCATCGCGATCGAGAACGCGCGCTTGTTTAAGGATCTCGAAAGCGCGAGTCAGCACAAGAGTGACTTTCTGGCGAACATGTCGCACGAGTTGCGTACGCCGCTCAATGCGATCATCGGCTTCACGCGCATCGTGATGCGGCGCTCGCACGAGCGGCTGGAACCCACGCAGCACGAAAATCTCGAGAAGATACTCGCGAGCGCACAAGACCTGCTCGCACTGATCAACGCGATTCTCGATCTGGCGAAGGTCGAATCGGGTCGGATCGAGGTTACGCTCGGTCCGGTCGAATTGATACCGCTGCTGGCGCAATGTCTGCTCACGGTCGAACCGCTGCTGCGCGAAGACGTGGCCCTGCGCGGTGATTACGCGCAAGACCTGCCCCGAATGACCGTCGACGGCGAGAAGTTGCGACGGATCCTGATGAACTTGCTCAGCAACGCGGCCAAGTTCACGGTCGTCGGTCACATCCAGGTCTGCGCGCGATGCGTGAATGAAACGATCGAAATCGCGGTCGGTGACACCGGAATCGGTATTCCGCCGGAGAAACTCGAGCTGGTATTCGAGGAATTCGAGCAGGCCGATGCCAGTAATGCGCGCCAGTTCGGCGGCACCGGGCTCGGACTCGCCATTTCACGGCGCCTGGCGCGGCTGATGGGCGGCGATATTCGTGCCGAAAGCACCGTCGGCGAAGGGTCGACCTTTACCCTGACCCTGCCACGCGACTATCGACCGGCTACCCGATGAAGACGCTCCTGATCGTCGAGGACATCGAGTTGAACCGCGATCTGCTCGCGCAACTACTCGAGGATGAATACCAGCTTGAGTTCGCGGCGGACGGATTCGCGGCGCTGGATCGCGTGCGTGAAACGCGCCCTGATTTGATACTCATGGACCTGTCACTACCGGGTCTTGACGGCTGGGAGACCACGCGGCGCCTGAAAGCGGATCCGACTTCGGCGTCGATCCCCGTCGTGGCGGTCACCGCCCACGCGATGCCAGGGGACGAAGCGCGTGCGCGCGCGAGCGGTTGCGACGACTTCCTGACCAAACCCATCGACGATCGTTGCCTGTTTCAGATGATTCGGAGGCACCTTGGATTCTGACGCCGCGACCATTCTGATCGTCGATGACGACCCCTTGAGCGTCGATCTGCTGGAGCAGGAATTGGCCGAATCCGGATATCGCACCCGCGCGGTGCGCAGCGGCGAGGAAGCGCTCGCGCTCGCGGCCGGCATTCAGCCCGATCTGGTGCTGCTCGATATTCTGATGCGCGGAATCGACGGCTATGAAACCTGCCAACGTCTCAAGCGCGACGAGGCAACGCGCGCGACTCCGGTTATCTTTCTGACCGCGTTGGTCGAAACATTCGACAAGGTGCGCGCCTTTCGCAGCGGTGGGGTCGACTACGTCACCAAGCCGTTCGACAGCGAGGAATTACTCGCGCGCGTCGCGACTCATCTTGCGTTGCGGCGCGAGATCGAGGCCCACCGTCGCTCGCGCGCCACGATTCGGCTGTTGATCGAGAGCGGTCGTCCAAGCGCGGACGCGATGATCGGCGAATCGTTGGCGTTGCGGCGCGTGCGCGAGCAACTCGCGCAAGTCGCCCCAACCGACAGCACCGTTCTGATTCAGGGCGAGACGGGCACCGGCAAGGAGCTGGTGGCGAATGCGATTCACGCCTCAAGCCACCGTCGCGAACGACCGCTGATCGTCGTCAACTGCGCCGCGCTGCCGCGTGAACTGGTGGAGAGCACGCTGTTCGGACACGAAAAAGGCGCTTTTACCGGCGCCATGCAACAGCGCCGCGGTCGCTTCGAGTTGGCGGACGGCGCCACGTTGTTGCTCGACGAGATCGGCGAGTTGCCGCTGGAAGCGCAGGCCAAGCTGCTGCGGGTGTTACAGAACGGCGCATTCGAACGCGTCGGTGGCATCCGCACCCTGCACAGCGACGTACGCATCATCGCCGCGACCAATCGCGACCTAGCGGTCGAGGTGCGCGCCGGGCGCTTTCGTGCCGATCTGTATTACCGTCTCGATGTCTTTCCGCTTCGATTGCCGCCGCTGCGCGAGCGCCTCGAAGACCTCCCCGACCTGGTGCGATATTTTATCGCCAACAGCGCGCGCAAACTTGGCCGTCCCAGCGAGGGCGTCGCCGCCGCGATCATTGCGCAGACGCAGGGCTACCACTGGCCCGGCAATATCCGCGAACTTGAGAATCTCGTCGAGCGCGCGCTCATCGCGGGGCAGGGCGGATTCCTCGCGCGTGGCGAGGCGTTCGAATCGCCCGTGAGCACGCAGGCGACACCGCTGGAATTCGACGCTGACGCAACACTTGAAGTGGTCGAGCGCACGTATATCCGCCGAGTGCTTGAACGGGTGCGGTGGCAGATCGAAGGCACCCATGGCGCTGCGCGCCGACTGGGTCTCAACCCGAGCACCCTGCGCGGCCGCATGCGCAAACTCGGTATCCGCCGGACATCCTGACTGTTTTATATGACGGCCATGCGTTGTCAAATCGGGCGGCGCCGCGCTCGGCGCCGGGAAGCCGGGCAATCGCGCCACGACAAGCGCCTGAAATCATAACAATTACGCGCGCCAGCGGGTTTGGCCCGGTGCGTGCAAGCTCCCATACCGAAGCGGGCTCGATCGAACCCGCGCATGAGAGGAGAAACTATCATGACATCTGCTCGCGAATTTCTGGAACATCGCTCAACCCGCGTGCGTCGTCCATTGGTTTGGGTTGCCGCCGCGACGATCGCAGGCCTCGGTCTAGGACTAACGTCACCTGCGCAACCCAGCGAAGCCATCACCGACGATGGCACATCGGTCGAACTCGAAAACAGCTTCTGGATTTGTGACCATGCCGCCGCCACCCGCGCGATCGACATCGGCACCATTACCACCTGTAGCGTCATCGCCGAGGCAATCAAACAACGGCGGTTCAACAACGACTTTCGCGCCTTGTTCACTTGGTGGCAGCAGAATAAGTCCACGAAACACCAGGCGATCGAGGCCGCGAGCCGCGTCGCCGCGAATCCGCGCTAGGGTAATTTGCGCGCAGGCAAAGCACTCCCTGCTTTTTTGACGCGCTCCGTCACGGAGCGCGTTCGATCGAATCGAAAAATTGATCCGATACGAGTGTTCCAACGAGCGACTAGTGACGCCGGACCTAACCTTGGTAATAGATCGATTAGGTTATCAACAAGGGTTGTCGCTGCGGTTATCCTGATCAGACAAGCCGCGTTGTGCCGGTCGCTTTCCGCTCGCGGATCAGTGCGCGTTGAGACTGAGCAAGGGGCGCGATATTCGAAACAACTATCTCAGGAGGCAGTCGAATGCAGATCAATTCCCAGCCCGGCGGGGCTGCCAAGATTCTCCCGCGTATTCCCGACACGCAGAATCAGACGGTTCGCGCGGGGCAAAACCTGGACCGTTTCTGCGGATGTGGTTCGGATAGCCAGCTTCGCGCGGTCCAGAAGCTGATTCAGCAGTTGTTGCGGCAGTTTGGCGGTGGACAAAAACCGCCGCCGCAACAACCACCGATCCAGCCGGTTTATGGGGTGATCATCGAGCCGCGGCCACCGATTCAGCCGGTTTACGGCGGCATCATCGAGGATCGCCCCCCGATCCAGCCGGTGTATGGCGCGCCGGTGGAGTCGATGGCGCAACAGGTGGATAAGACGGGATCGACCAGCGCTTCCTGAGCATTCGGTGATGGGCGGCCGTTCGGGGAACCGATGGGCGGGGTTCGTGTCTAGAATGACGAGGCGGTGAACAACACGGCCACCGTCGGTCGACGGAGTGCTGGCGAACGCGTGCCACCGTTCGGATTTCATCGCACGTCAGGTTGCGTTGAACCGTTGTCGATACGCCGCGCGCTCGATTTCGTCGACGCCAACACGGGGATATCAAAGTGATCGAAAGCTCGATTTCATCTTCGCAGCGTTACAAGCCGCGCAAACGCGAGTGTTACGCGGTCTGGGAAATCACGTTGAAATGCAATCTCGCGTGCACGCATTGCGGCTCGCGGGCCGGGGCGTCGCGCACGCGGGAATTGACCACGGCGGAGGCCTTCGACCTGATTCGGCAAATGGCCGAAGTGGGCATCACCGAGGTCACCCTGATCGGCGGCGAGGCGTTTTTGCGTCCCGACTGGTTGGAGATCGTCAGCGAGATTGTGCGGCAGGGCATGATCTGCTCGATGACCACGGGCGGTTACGGTATCAATCTGACGACCGCGCGGCGGATGAAGGCAGCCGGAATCAACCAGATTTCGATCTCGGTGGACGGCATGGAAGCGACGCACGACCGGTTGCGGGGAAAGGCCGGCTCCTGGCGGCAGGCGTTCAACACCATGCGGCACATGAAGGATGTGGGCATTCCGTTTGGCTGCAACACGCAAGTCAATCGGTATTCCGCGCCCGAATTTCCGCTGCTGTACCAGGCGTTGCTCGACGCGGGCGCGAAAGCCTGGCAGATACAAATGACCGTGCCGATGGGCAACGCCGCCGACAATTCGGAAATGTTGCTGCAGCCGGTCGAGTTGCCCCTGTTTCATGCCCTGCTGGCGCAACTCGCGAAGCGCGGCCACCAGGAAGGCTTGATCGTTCAACCCGGGAACAATTTCGGCTACTACGGCCCTTATGACCGCTTGCTGCGCGGCTTCGGGCGCGACGACAACGAATGGTTTTTCTGGCGCGGCTGCATGGCGGGGCTCGCGACGATCGGGATCGAGGCCGACGGTGTGATCAAGGGGTGTCCGTCGCTGCCGACCTCGGCCTACACCGGCGGCAATATCCGTGACCACTCGCTGGCGGAAATTCTCACCGAACGCGAGGCGCTCACGTTCAACCTGAATGCCGGCACGCCGGAAGGGGTCGATCATCTTTGGGGATTCTGCGCCACCTGCGATTTCGCCGAACTCTGTCGCGGCGCCTGCAACTGGACGGCTCACGTGTTTTTCGACCGGCGCGGCAACAATCCCTATTGTCACCATCGATCGCTGGTCCACGCCGCGCGCGGCCTGCGCGAGCATCTGACCTTGAAACGATCCGCCCAGGGACTGCCGTTCGATAACGGTGAGTTCGACATTGCCGTCATCCCTCTGGAAGCCGCGTGGTCGGACGACACAACCCGATTCACGGTCGACACGATTCAGTGGCCGGCGTCCTGGCGCATCGATTGCGCGGCGATGGCGCGGCAACTGACGCTTGAAATCGAAAAGAACATCGAGAATACGCGCAACGCCCTGAAGGACGCGGTGACGGTCGCTTAAGCCGCGGCGGGACCTTGTACCATCGAGGCACGCCCGCGGAAACAACGAGATCAATTCGGCGCAAATGTCGAGTTTCAAGCCTAACCGTCAGTACTTTGGCGGCATGAATCCGCCACGGTGAATAATCTCCGGTGAACCCGAGCCAATCGACTGGAGTACCCCCATGTCCGAACCCAAATCGTTGGATCGCGCGCCGCGCTGGCGCACGCCGCTCGTTACCTTGCTGATCATTGCCGCCGTGGGCATTCTGGTCTGGAGCCAACTTCCGAAGGGCGCGTACCCGACCGACCTCAATCTCATCGGGGACGGGCGTCCGGCACTGGTCCTCGCCTATGACATCAACTACGCGGGCGGCATGCAAGTCATGGAGTTGATGAACGCCATTCGCGCCGAATACGCCGACCGCGCTCAGTTTATCGTCGCTCATCTCGGTACACCGGACGGGCAGGCCTTCGCGGATCGGCATCGGATCGGGGACGGCACCGTAATGATGTTCGCCGGTGATGGTGCCCACGTCGAGACCTCCCATCTGCCCCGCACGCACGATGAGCTGCGTGGCGTGATTGACAGCGCGCTCCGCTAACCGGTGCTTGGACAAATGGCGCGGGCGCTCGAGCCGTGGCGCTTGGGTAGGCCGAGCGCGTGCGTGGCAAGGCACCGGAGTCCCGATCTCTGGCGCACCGTCACGGTGCCGCGGTCACGCGCGGTCGCTTAGAGGGTGACCGCCTCGGTTGAAGCGGCATCGGACGTGTCCGGTAGGGCTGGGTGAGTCTCATAGATCTCGATCCAACGCGACGTCGACAGGTTGCCGAGAAACGCGGCCTCGCGCTAGAGCGCGGAGGTCTCTGGATTGAACAGAATGTCGATGACCCGTCAGTACGCGGCGTTCAGGGATCTCGCCAGGTTGGAGGTTACGGTCGACATGGCCGGTGTGCCAAATGGGTTATAGAGGAACAACACCACGGGCTCGTTCGGAAGCGCGCACTCGGAGGCATCCATGCAAACCACCTCGAAATCCTTGCACTGCTTTTCCGTCGCCGGGCGGAAAGCTGTGCGGATATTTCACACTTCGCCGATCTAGATGAGCAAATGGGGGTGCTGGGGCATCACCAACGCGCTATACCGCAAGCGCGAAGAGGCGCCGAAGTACGTCGGGCTGCTGGAATTCATCGAGAACAACCCCACGTGGTGGTAACGCGGTATTCGCGATTCATCCGGATCATCGCCGTATAGCCACCGCAACGCACGATGGCGGGTTGTCTGGCCTGGAAATGAGGAAAATGTCTGATCCCGTCACTGATCAACGGGATTCGAGCGCGAACAGCACGAACTCGGGTTTTACGGCAGCATCGATGCCGCTGACACTTGCGCCGGATTGGGCGCGCCGGATCTGGGCCGAGTCTGAAGCTCAGGCTGAGCTGCCGGTGAACTCCAGTCGTACCTCGGCATGGCTGCCGAAGCGTCCGACCCGGTTCGCCTGCAAGCTGCGATAGCCGCGCCAGGCCTCGATGATCTGGCGTTCGGCCTGGCGATGGGTGTCATCGAGCAGAATAACGCAGTCGTCAGCTAGGCTTGATTGCATCACTGGCATAAGGCCATAACGACCGCCGGGAATGCTGCCCGGCGGGCCGTCGCAAACCACCACTGCAATCCCCCCGTTGAGGCTCTGGGCGTCGACGTCGTACCACTGGTAGTAGCCGTATTGACGCAGTGGTGCGTGGATCAGCGCGACATGATCATAGCCAAGCCCTTGCAACACTTGCTGCATGTAGTTGAACCAGATTTCGTTGTGCTCCAGCACCACCAGTCGTTGGCCGGAGTCACGCATCAGCGTCGCCATCAACAACGTGGTTGCGCCACTGCCGCATTCGAGCACTGGTCCCCGAGCGAGCGCAACATGTTGAGCGACGTGGCCAAGATAGGAGACGCCGGCCGCGTAACCCAGATTACCCCAGGCCAATGCCAGCAACACAATGTCGGTGCGGCGGGGGATGCTGCCCGGCGCTGTCTGGCTCAAGCGATGGCAGGCGTTGGCCAGCAGGCGGGT
This sequence comes from Thiotrichales bacterium, assembly GCA_050329935.1. Taxonomy (GTDB): domain Bacteria; phylum Pseudomonadota; class Gammaproteobacteria; order UWMA-0217; family UWMA-0217; genus CAYSFW01. The sequence goes on from JBHJOI010000024.1 coordinate 21,223, forward strand.
TTTCAGGGGCAGGGTGGCCTTGCGCAGAGGTTGCATGAGCATTTCGCTAACGATTCCTGAGGGTTGATGTTCTGGGTCCAGCTGGCTCTTGGGGTTTCGACTGGCGCGGTTGACGTACCGAATGCGCGTTGCGGCTGTGCTTCGAGACGACTATCGTGATGGTACACCAGCGCACGGCAGGATTCGACGCAGTCGCCGTAGTCCAGCGTCTTACGCCCTGTCTCGAGAGTTGCCATACCCAGGAGCGGGCGCGTCGCCCCTGGAATGCTTGAAAACAACGTATTTCAGCGTGTTGTCGTCGACTTGTTCGCCTCAGTTCGCTGAGATGACGAAGGTGCCCCATCATTCCGGATAGCTCGATCCGCATCGTAGGGGTTCGCAAGCTCACCCATAACCTACCTGGGTGTCCGGAAATCGTTGAGGAAGTACCTTCGTGTCCTATCCTGTCAGTCGCGTTGCGCGTGGCGCATTGACTGGAAGGGGCCAACGGGTGACCCTTCAACACCAAAAGACTCCGACTCATTGACGGTATACTCACAAACACCTTGAGCAACTTCCTGATCTGTCCATGAACCCAACACTACTACAGACCCATCCCGTCAAAGGTACCCGGGAATTTGCCCTGGTCGATGACGAGGTTCAGTACAACATGCAATCGCTGCTGAAAAAAGCGAAGTCATTGAGCGTTGTTTTGAGTGCGTTGGATCCTGAGCCTGTCATATCCGGA